>CAZSAJ010000005.1:0-110421 GCA_964604835.1 uncultured Acetatifactor sp. | reverse complement strand
ACCACTTCGTCACCACTATATCATACATGCTCCGTGGAGCAATTAACTGAGGATGGAAGAAGCGCATGCGCCAGATCGGAAATGTGGAGATTCCGCAGAAGGCGTTTATGAGCGTTTTAAAGCTGGATGACAGAAAATAAGAAAAAGCGGGAATTGGAGCTGTATCTCCACATTCCTTTCTGTGTTCAAAAATGTAAATATTGTGATTTTTTGTCTGCACCTGCCGAGAAGCGGGTGCAGAACGCATATATGGAGGCTTTGCTTCTGGAACTTCAAGCAAACGGCGAGACGGCGGCGGACTGTCGGGTGGTCAGCGTCTTTATCGGGGGCGGTACGCCGTCGGTGGTGGACGAGGCATGGATCGGCCGGCTGACGGAAACGCTGCGGAAGTTTTATTCGATGGCGGAAGATGCGGAGATCAGCATGGAGGTCAATCCGGGAACGGTGACAAGGGAGCGTCTGGCCTTCTATCGTGCGGCCGGTATCAATCGTCTGAGTATCGGATGTCAGTCCGCCGATGACGATGAGTTGAAGCGTATCGGAAGAATCCACACATTTGGGCAGTTTCAGGATACTTATGTATGGGCGAGGGAGGCGGGATTTTCCAATGTCAATGTGGATCTGATGAGTGCGCTTCCCGGACAGACGCCGGAGGACTGGGAGCGGACCCTGCACAAGATCCTGTCGTTAGATCCTGCGCCGGAACATATCTCCGCCTACAGTCTCCTGATCGAGGAGGGGACTCCTTTTTATCAGATGTGGCAAAATGGCGGTCTGGACCTGCCGGACGAGGATGTGGAGCGGGAGATGTATTGGCGGACAGCGAAGATTCTCGGGGAGGCGGGATATGAGCATTATGAGATTTCAAATTATGCCAGACCGGGATATCGGTGCCGTCATAACTGTGGCTATTGGAAGCGCAGGGAGTATCTGGGATTCGGCATCGGGGCGGCTTCTCTGATGGACGAGGTCAGATTTCGGAATGGGGACGCTCTGAAGCGGTATCTGGAGACGCCCGGCGACTGTCGGGAAGAGGTACACAGACTCAGCGAAAAAGAGCGGATGGAGGAGACCATGTTTCTGGGGCTTCGCATGGCAGAGGGCGTCAGTGTGCGGGAGTTTCGCGAACTATTCAACAGGGATATCGAGGAGGTCTACGGAGAACAGATCACAAAGAGCATAAAGGAAGGGCTGTTGGAGCGGCGGGGAGACAAATTGGTCTTGACTGCGCGGGGAGTGGATGTGAGTAATTATGTGATGGCCGGGTTTTTATTCACATAGGGTTTAATTTTTTGTGCCATGCACTGTCGGTGTCCCATTCACATAGACTATTGTGAAGGAATATCCACGGAGGCACGCCCTTGCAAACCTTTCAAAAACCCTTGACTCCGGCCGAGGAAGCCCATTATGTAAGACTGCTCAGAGAGGGCAGCAAAGAGGAGGCCAGACAGGCAAAGAAGATTCTGATCGAGCGCAACCTCCGGCTGGTGGCCCATGTGGTCAAGAAGTATCAGAATGTGGATGAGGACATGGAGGATCTGATCTCCATCGGTTGTATCGGACTGATTAAGGCGGTGGACACTTTTGATGCGGGGAAGGGCAGACTGGCCACCTACGCCTGCCGTTGTATAGATAACGAACTATTGATGCTGCTTCGCGCCAAGAAGAAAACTTCCAGAGAGGTGTCGCTCTTTGAGCCCATCGGTCAGGATAAGGAGGGAAACGAGATCCGCCTTGTGGATGTCATTGAAGAACAGCAGGTGGATACTGTGGAATGCATGGAGCTGCAGAGCAATATCCGCAGACTTTTTGTTTTTTTGGAGGAATGTCTGACGGACAGAGAGCGGGAGATCATTCTGATGCGCTATGGACTCTGCGGACGAAAGGCGGTGACGCAGAGCGAGATCGGCGCAGCCTTGGGAATTTCCAGAAGCTATGTGTCCCGAATTGAGAAGCGGGCGTTACAGAAACTCAGACAGCGTTTTGTGGAATTGCAGGAGCTGCCGTTTTAGGCGGCAGGAGCTTTGAATCTGAAATATACCTAGACAAAAAAGTGCTATTATAGTATAATTATTTAGAAAAAATCGAAATTCCGAGAAACGAGAGAACAGAACGATGAAGTTTGTTGAGATGGAAAACTTGAAGACCGGTATGCGGCTTGCACGTCCGATATACAGCAAGGAAGGTGTTCTCTTGTTTGAGCGGGATTCCAAACTGTCTGCGCAGGCGATAGACAGTGTAAAGAATTTTGGACTGTTGGGCATTTATATCTTGGAGCCGGCGGAGCCTTTGCCGCCCATGTCGGAGGAGGACCGGGAGTTCGAGCGGTTTCAGACGATGGCGGTTTTCGCCATTCAGGAGGAGTTGTCCCAGATTCTTCTCACCAAAAAACAGAGCAAAATACAGAGCATTGCGGATATGATTATCAAAAATTACGGACGCTTAAACGGCAAAGTGAATTTTTATCAGAATCTTCGCAGCAGAGATGATTTTATTCATCGACATGCTCTGAATGTGGCGATTCTGTGTGCGATGATCACACATGTCCTGAATATGCGGCGGGAGGAACAGCAGCAGATCATCTATGCGGCTGTGACACACGATATCGGCAAACTGTCCCTGAAGGGAGATTTTGTGTACAGCAATGAGCCCAACGAGGAAGAGCGGATGCGCATCTACAGCGCACAGATGTCTTCCGGTGATATTGTGGAGGAGGCCCTCAAAGACGGCAGCGCTATTAAACGGATCTGTAATCAGGCGGTGGTGGCGCAGATGGACGCATATAAGGACGAGCCTACCCACACCAATATGAAAATGGTACAGGGGGCCAAGGTTCTGGTGGTGGCCAACCGCTATGATGAACTGACCGGTATGTCGCTGACCGGCTCCGCCATGTCGGAGGTGAAGGCGGTCAAGGAGTTGTATGACAATCCGGAGCTCTTTGATCCGAAAGTGGTGGAGGCGTTGGTGAATTCCGTCAATATTCTGTTTCCGGGGGTCAGTGTGGAGTTAAATACCGGAGAGAAAGCGCTTGTGCTGGCGGAGAATCCGAAGGATATTCTTCGTCCCACGGTTCTTAGCTTTCAGGACAATACCATCATTGATCTGTCTCTGCCTGTCAATCGGGAGTTTGAGGTTGTCGATATTATGAAAACTTTGGACAACCGTTATGTCATGGACACGGAGGCGTTGCAAAAAGCTGGATTTTAAGGAGTGTTTATAAAGAAAGGGGTGCGAAAATGTCTTATATTGAACAGATTTTGACAAAGGGAAACGAGCTGGGGGCCAGCGATGTGCATTTGACGGTGGGCCTGCCGCCCAAGATGCGCGTGAACGGCAATCTGCTGACTTCGGAATTTCCGGCTTTGATGCCGGCGGACACACTGGATATTCTTGTCACTGTGATGAATGAGCGCCAGAGGGCGGTTTTCGAGGAGCGGGGCGAGTTTGATATGTCCTTTTCCGTTCCGGGACTTGGCCGTTATCGTGTTAATGCCTTCAAACAGAGAGGCTCCATAGCCATGGCTTTCCGTGTGGTGGGAACGGATGTACCTTCGCCGGAGGTTCTGGGTGTGCCGGAATCCGTAATCGACCTGTATCAGAGAAAGAGGGGACTGATTCTGGTGACGGGACCTACCGGAAGCGGTAAGTCCACGACCCTTGCGGCAATTATCGACAAGATCAACAGCAGCCGCGATGCACATATCATCACACTGGAGGATCCTATAGAGTATTTGCATCCGCATAAGCTTTCCATGGTGAATCAGCGAGAGATCGGCATTGACTCGGAGAGTTATGCCAGCGCGCTCCGTGCGGCACTCCGTGAGGATCCGGACGTGATTCTGGTGGGAGAGATGCGTGACTTTGAGACGATCAGCGTCGCAATTACCGCGGCGGAGACCGGACATCTGGTGCTCTCCACGTTACATACCAATTCGGCGGCAAGCACGGTGGACCGTGTCATTGACGTATTCCCGCCCCATCAGCAGCAGCAGATCCGCATCCAGTTTGCGAACGTGTTGGAGGCGGTAATCTCCCAGCAGTTGATTCCCACTGCGAACGGCGCGGGACGTGTGGCTGCATTCGAGGTAATGCACGCCAATCACGCCGTGAGAAATCTGATTCGTGAATCCAAGTCTCATCAGTTGGACAGCGTAATGCAGACCAACCGCAAGATGGGTATGATGACCATGGATGAGGCGATCGGTCAGTTGTATCTGGCCGGTAAAATCGACCGCGAACAGGCGATTCATTTTGCGCATGATCCCGATGGCATGATGAAGAAGCTCTGATTGGAATTGTGCGGATAGTTTGTATATTAAGTTTTGTGAGTTCTATTTTCTATGTATGGTTATATGCGGCCGGGACGGCGGATTTTCCGCGTTCCGGCGCGTATGACGGACATATCTTGTTTCCGGGATTTCCCCGATTCGTTCATTTATTCATTTGTTCAATGGCCCGTTCGGCCGGTTTATCACTATTGTCAAGGGATCTGCGCTGATAGAAAAAATGAAAAGGAGGTTGTTTTATGTTTTGTACAATTTTGACAGGGAGTCTGACAGGTGTTTCGGCCTGTCTGGTTCGTGTGGAGGTGGATATGGACAGCGGTCTGCCCGCATTCTCCATGGTGGGATCTTTAGGGAGCGAAGTGCGGGAGTCCCGAGAACGGGTGGGAGTGGCGCTGAAAAACGCAGGATTCGCCATACCCGCCGCCCGGATTACCGTCAATCTTGCCCCGGCGGATGTGAGAAAAGAAGGAACCGCATTTGACCTTCCCATAGCGGTGGGAATCCTGCAGGCCATGTCCTATTTTCCGAGAGAAGCCGCGGAGGATATTCTCTTTCTGGGGGAGTTAGGGCTGAATGGGGAGATCAAGAAAGTCCGAGGGGTACTGCCCATCGTGCGGGCGGCGGCCGAGGCGGGTATCTCCCAATGCATTGTACCGATGGCCAATGCGGGGGAAGGCGCCGTAATTCCGGGAATCGTTGTGCGCGGGGCGGAAAATATTGTCCAGATTTCCGCATTTTTGCGGGAGGACAATGCGGAGACACGGGAACGGATCCTGAGGAGGGTGGAGGTGGATGTGCAGGATCTGCTGCGGACATCCGAAAAATGCGGGGAGGACTTTGCGGACGTCTGCGGGCAGAAGACGGCAAGACGGGCGGCGGAGATTGCGGCAGCCGGTTTTCACAATCTGCTGATGACGGGGCCGCCGGGGGCGGGAAAGTCCATGATCGCCAAACGCATTCCGGGGATCATGCCGCCTCTTACATTGGAGGAAAGTCTGGAGGTGACAAGCATCTACAGTGTGGCGGGACTTCTGGAGGAGGGACAGGCATTGATGGCGGACAGGCCTTTTCAGAAGCCTCACCATACCGTCTCACGGGCGGCTTTGATCGGAGGCAGCTTTCACCCCAGACCGGGGTTAGTCTCCCTCTGTCACCGCGGCATTTTGTTTATGGACGAGCTGCCGGAATTTGGCCGGGAATTGATCGACAGCATGCGCCAGCCTCTGGAGGAACATCGGGTGCAGATTGCGAGAGTGGGCGGCAATATCAACTATCCTGCGGATTTTATGTTGGTCTGTGCCATGAACCCCTGTCCCTGCGGGTATTTTCCCGACAGAAACCGCTGCAAATGCAGCGAGACCCAAATCATGCGCTACAGGAGCAGGGTCTCCGGCCCCATGATGGACCGCATCGATCTGTGGACGCAGTTACAGGCTGTGGAATTGTCCGGCCTGCAGGGGCAGACGGAAAGCGAATCCACAGGGCAGATCCGGCAGCGGGTGGAACGTGCGAGAAGCCGTCAGAAAGAACGGTTTGAGAAAACAGAATATCGTTTTAACGCGGATATACGTGCGGCGGATATGGAGCGGTTTTGTCCGCTGGGAGAGGCGGAGAGAAAGATGATGAAGCGGATCTATGAGAGTCTGAGGCTGGGGGCCAGAACCTATCACCGGATCATAAAGGTGTCGCGCACCATCGCGGATCTGACGGGGGAGGAGCGTATCCGGGAGGAGCATCTTCTGGAGGCGGCCGGTTATCGCCCCGGGGAGACGGAATAAAGAGGGAAAGGGGGACGCAGAAGGCATGGAAAACAGAGAAAATGTGAATAAGCAGCAAATATATGCCTGCTGGCTCTGCTGTGCTCCGGGTATCGGCAGCCGTACAATAGAGAAACTGTACGAGCTGTGCCCGGATATGGAGGGCATCTTTCTCGGGGGAGAGAAATTATGGCGGCAGGCGCTGAATGACAGGCAGATGGAACAGTTGAGAATCTATGCGAAAAACACCGACCCGCAGACGCTTTATAAGGGACTGGCGGAAAAGGGAATCCGTTTCGTGACGGTCTCGGAGGCGGAGTATCCACAGAGACTGCGGGAGATCCCGGATCCGCCTTACGGTCTTTTTGTCAAGGGGAGAATGCCGGATCCGGAGCTTCCTTCCGTGGCGGTGGTAGGGGCGCGGGAGGGGTCGGAATATGGGGCGTTCGTGGCAGCAGGCATCGGCAGGGCTCTGGGGGAAAACGGAATACAGGTAATCAGCGGTATGGCCAGAGGAATCGACGGGATTTGCCAGAATGCGGCGGTTGAGGCGGGAGGAAGGTCTTTTGGCGTGCTCGGCTGCGGTGTGGATGTCTGTTATCCGCGCTCCAACCGGGGACTTTATGAGAAACTGTGTGTGCAGGGAGGTGTTCTGTCCGCCTACGCTCCGGGCACCGAGGCCAAACCGCAGCATTTTCCGCCCAGAAACCGGATTGTCAGCGGGCTTGCGGATGCGCTGATCGTTGTGGAGGCGAGGGCAAAGAGCGGTACGCTGATCACGGTGGATATGGCGTTGGAACAGGGCCGGGATGTGTATGTGGTTCCCGGGCGTGTGACGGATCGCTTAAGTGACGGCTGTAACCGGCTGATTAAACAGGGCGCCGGGGTGTTTCTGTCGCCGGAGGACTTCATACAGGAACTGCGGGAGAGCAGACGGTGTGAAGGGAAGGGCAACGTGCGGAAAGCGGAGGGCGATGAAGGTGGATCCCGCAAAGGAGAGGAGAGAAGGGCAAAGGCCGACAGGATCTCGCCGGAGTATGGAGAAGTGTATGCGGCGTTGGATTTTATGCCTCTGAATCTGGAACAGATCCAGTCGGGACTTTCCAGACCGTACAGTGAGCAGAAGCTTATGGGCATTCTCGTAGGGCTGTGTGTGGAACAGCTGGCCGTGCAGGTGAGTCCGGGATATTTTGCGCTGCGCGGGGTATAAAGGGATGGGGAAGGAATGTCATTTAGCGTCGTTTTTGCTTGCAATCCCTGCCCTCAAATGCTATAGTATTTATACACAATTCTGTTATTCTGGGCGTGAGCCGTTAACTTTCTGATTCGTTTTATAGTTTGGAAAATCGATGCTCTTATTTCAATCAATTATAATACAGGCAGGAGATTTTCCGGATACCTCCTGCGAATAGGGAGGATAAAGAATGAAAGGACAACGCAATTACGAGGATATTGTGTTTCGGATGATTTTTAATGGAAAGCCGTGGATGAGTGTATTCAAAGAGAGATCCTTGCAGCTTTCCTAAAGAAGATGGTTCAAAAATATCATTTGTGACAACCGGAACGGGAGAACGGAAAAGGAGAAAATTATGCAAAATCAGATGATGGCAGGAGCGGGCGATGTGCCGTTTCGCAGCCTTACAAAAGCGGTGCGGATCGGGGAGAGGTGCATCGGCGGCGGGAATCCCGTACTCATACAGTCCATGACGAATACCAGAACGGAGAATGTGGCGGATACGGTGGCCCAGATTCTCAGGCTGGAGCGTGCGGGGTGCGAGATCATCCGCTGTACCGTTCCTACGGCGGAAGCCGCTGCCGCCCTTGGTGAGATCAAGAAGCAGATCCATATTCCGCTGGTGGCGGATATTCATTTTGATTATCGCATGGCCATTGCGGCCATGGAGAACGGCGCGGACAAAATTCGCATCAATCCCGGCAATATCGGCGGTACGGATAAGGTCAGAGCCGTGGTGGATGTGGCCAGAGAGCGCAATATTCCCATTCGCGTGGGGGTCAACAGCGGTTCCCTTGAGAAACATTTGATAGAGAAGTACGGCGGCGTCACTGCGGAGGGAATTGTGGAGAGCGCGCTGGATAAAGTGCATCTTATCGAGGACATGAACTATGACAACCTTGTCATCAGTATCAAATCCTCGGACGTGCTGATGTGCGTGGCGGCTCATGAGCGTCTGGCCGAGGCGCTTTTGCGGGAGAAGACGATATACCCGCTCCATGTGGGTATCACGGAATCCGGAACGGTCTGGAGCGGCAATATCAAGTCCGCAGTGGGACTTGGCATGATACTGGGGCAGGGGATCGGTGATACCGTCCGTGTGTCCCTGACAGGTGATCCGGTGGAAGAGATCAAGTCCGCAAAATTGATTTTGCGCACACTGAAGCTGAGAAAGGGCGGGATCGAGGTGGTGTCCTGTCCCACCTGCGGCAGAACGCAGATTGATTTGATTTCACTTGCGGGCCGTGTGGAGAAGCTTGTGGCCGATTATCCCTTGGATATCAAGGTGGCGGTCATGGGCTGTGTGGTGAACGGCCCCGGAGAGGCCAGAGAAGCGGATCTGGGGATCGCCGGGGGAATCGGCGAAGGGCTTTTGATCAAACACGGAGAAATCGTGCGCAAGGTGCCGGAGGACGGCCTTCTTGACGCATTGAAGGAAGAGTTGGATAACTGGGCATGAACAAAGCGTTTTTTGAGGTGTTTCCCTCACTGCAACTGAATAAGCCGCTCCGTGATATCATGGAGCAGACGCAGGTGGAGAAGATCGCGGCCACGCGCAGCAGGGAGTATCTGCGCATCTATCTGTTCAGTACCCGCCTGATCTTTAAGCAGGATATTCAGACCGTGGAGCAGGAGATTCTGCGGCAGCTTTTTCCGGGGGCAGGTCTTACGGTGAAGATTTATGAACATTTTGAGCTGTCCTCCCAGTATAATCCGGAGAAGTTTATGGATCTATACCGGGACAGCATTCTGCTGGAGCTGCTGGGCTATAACCATGTCATGCATAATGCCTTTAAAAATGCGGAAATTTCCTATCCGGACGAGCAGACGGTGCTGCTGACATTGGATGACACGGTGCTTGTGCGGGGCAAGGAGGAGGAGCTTCTGCGCGTTCTTGAGAAAGTACTGGTGGAACGCTGCGGATTTGCCGTATCCGTCCGGGCGGATTACAGGGAAACGGCATCCGGCAGATATGAGGAAGAAGATGAAACGAAGCTGCGGCTCAGGGTGCAGGAGATCGAAAACCGCCTTGGCAGAGTCGATGCGGACAACGAAGGCGAACGTTTTGTGGAGGCCGACGGCGAAGGTGCGGGGGATGCTTTGGGCAGAGCGCAGGGAGCAAATGGATCGGGTCAAGACGGCGCCGCTCTGACGGGCGGAAAGACATCCGCCTTTGCGCAGAGAGGTGCCGTCGGGAAGGCGCGGACGGATTCACGAAAGGGCGGATTCACGAAAGGGGAGGCTCAAAGAGGAGAAACTCAGCGCGGCATCCGTCGAAGCGACAACCCGGACGTGCTCTATGGCCGGGATTTTGAGGAGGAGGCCATGCGCATCGAGGAGCTTGTGGGCGAGATGGGCGAAGTGGTCATCCGGGGAAAGATCTTGAATCTGGACAGACGCAGAATCAAGAATGAGAAGAGCATTCTGATCTTTGACATGACCGATTTTACGGACACAATGACCGTGAAGATGTTTGTGCGGGATGATCAGGCGGAGGAAGTGATGGAATGCCTTAAGCCCGGGAGTTTCATCAAAGTCAAGGGCATCAGCATGGTTGACAAATTCGACCATGAGCTCACCATCGGTTCCATCACGGGAATCAAGAAGATTCCAGACTTTACGGTACGCCGCGTGGACACCGCGGCGCACAAGCGGGTGGAGCTGCACTGCCATACCAAGATGAGTGATATGGACGGTGTGTCCGAGGCGAAGGATCTGGTAAAGCAGGCTTACAAATGGGGACATCGCGCCATTGCCATCACGGATCACGGCGTTGTGCAGGCCTTTACCGATGCCAATCATGTGTGGGAGGATCTCTGGAAAGAGGAGAAAAAGAAACGCAAGGACGCAGGGGAGGAATGCCCCGACAAACAGGATTTCTTCAAAATTCTCTACGGCGTGGAGGCTTATCTGGTGGACGATTTAAAGGAGATTGTCACCGGGGACAAAGGACAGACGCTGCAGGATGATTTTGTGGTGTTTGATATTGAGACCACGGGATTTTCTCCCGTGAACAACCGGATGATCGAGATTGGGGCGGTGAAGGTAAAAGGCGGCGAGATCACGGATCGGTATTCCACCTTTGTCAACCCGGATGTGCCCATTCCGTATGAAATCGAGAAGCTCACCGGGATCCGGGATGAGATGGTCATCGACTATCCCCGGATCGAGGAGATTCTGCCGCAGTTTCTGGCGTTCTGCGAGGGCTGTATTCTGGTGGCGCACAATGCCAATTTTGACATGAGCTTTTTGATGGAGAATTGCCGGAGGCTGGGATTTGATGCGGATTTCACCTATGTGGACACCATGAATACCGCAAGGGTTCTTCTGCCCGGTCAGGCCAAGCACACGCTGGATGCCGTGGCGAAGACTTTGGGGATCTCTCTGGAGAATCATCACAGGGCGGTGGACGACGCGGAATGTACCGCCCACATCTTTGTGCGGTTTATCAAAATGCTTGAGGAGGAACACAGGGTCACCACGCTGACGCAGCTCAACCGCATGGGGGAGGACAATGAGAATCTGGTGCGCAGGCTGCCCACTTATCACGCCATTATTCTGGCGAAGAACGATTTGGGCCGCATCAATCTCTATCGTCTGATCAGCGAGTCCCATCTGACTTATTACAACCGCCATCCCCGCATTCCAAAGAGTCTGGTGGAGAAATACCGGGACGGTCTGATTCTGGGCAGCGCCTGTGAGGCGGGGGAGTTGTACCATGCGTTGACGGACGGACAGTCCGACATTCAGATTGCGAGACTGGTGCAGTTTTATGACTATCTGGAGATTCAGCCGGTGGGCAACAATGCCTTTATGATCGAATCGGAGCGCTTCCGGGAGATTCATTCGGAGGAGGATATTCGTGATATCAACCGGCGCATTGTGGCGTTGGGAGAGCAGTTTCACAAACCGGTGGTTGCCACCTGTGACGTGCATTTCTTAAATCCCGAGGACGAGGTGTACCGCAGGATCATCATGGCCGGATGGGGATTCGGGGATGCGGAGAATCAGGCGCCGCTCTTTCTGCACACCACGGAGGAGATGCTGGAAGAGTTCTCTTATCTGGGGAGCGATAAGGCGAAAGAGGTGGTGGTCACCAACACCAATAGGATCGCAGATATGATAGAGACCATATCCCCTGTGCGCCCGGACAAGTGTCCGCCGGTGATTCCCGACAGCGATGTAAAGCTGCGGGAAATCTGTTATGACAAGGCGCATGAGATCTACGGTCCCAAACTTCCCGAGATCGTGGAGGCCAGACTGGAGCGGGAGTTGAATTCCATCATCGGAAACGGGTTTGCGGTGATGTACATCATTGCCCAGAAGCTGGTGTGGAAGTCGGTGGAGGACGGATATTTGGTGGGATCGAGAGGATCCGTGGGAAGTTCCTTTGTGGCCACCATGGCGGGAATCACGGAAGTGAATCCCTTAAGTCCTCATTACTATTGCAGCAAATGTCACTATGTGGACTTTGACGAGGAGGACGTAAAGGCCTATGCCGGCAAGGCGGGAATCGACATGCCGGACAAGAACTGCCCCGTGTGCGGCGAACCTTTGCACAAGGAAGGATTTGACATCCCCTTCGAGACCTTTCTGGGATTCAACGGCGATAAGGAGCCGGATATTGATCTGAATTTCTCGGGAGAGTATCAGTCCAAAGCGCACAAATACACGGAAGTAATCTTCGGGGCAGGGCAGACTTATCGGGCGGGCACCATCTCCACCATGGCGGAGAAAACCGCCTTCGGATATGTGAAAAATTATTTCGAGGAGAGGGGACAGCATAAGCGCGCCAGCGAGATCAATCGTCTCACGGCGGGCTGCACCGGCGTGCGCAGAAGCACGGGACAACACCCGGGCGGCATTGTGGTGCTGCCCATCGGGCAGGATATCAATTCGTTCACGCCCGTGCAGCACCCCGCCAACGATATGACCACCAGCACGGTCACCACCCATTTTGACTACCACTCTATCGACCACAATCTGCTGAAGCTGGATATTCTGGGACACGATGATCCCACCATGATCCGCATGCTTCAGGATATGACGGGAGTGGATCCCACCACCATTCCGCTGGACGGCAAAGATGTCATGAGCCTGTTCCAGAATACCGATGCGCTGGGGATCACGCCGGAGCAGATCGGCGGGACGCCTCTGGGCGCTCTGGGCATTCCCGAATTCGGGACGGATTTCGCCATGCAGATGGTGATCGAGGCGGCGCCCACGTCCTTCTCGGATCTGGTGCGCATTGCGGGGCTGGCCCACGGTACGGATGTGTGGCTGGGCAATGCACAGGATCTTATCAGCAGCGGAACGGCTACCATCTCCACCGCCATCTGCACCCGTGACGATATCATGACCTATCTCATCGGCAAGGGAGTCGCACCGGAGAAATCTTTTAAAATCATGGAGGCCGTGCGAAAAGGAACGGTGGCCAAGAAAAAATGCGCCCAGTGGGAAGAGTGGAAACAGGATATGCTGGATCACGATGTGCCGGAATGGTATGTGGGATCCTGTGAGAAAATCATGTACATGTTCCCCAAAGCCCATGCGGCGGCGTATGTCATGATGGCATGGCGCATCGCCTACTGCAAGATTCATTATCCGCTGGCGTATTACGGGGCGTATTTTAGTATCCGCGCAAAATCCTTCTCCTACGAGATCATGTGTCAGGGGCAGAAGCATCTGGAGAATATTATGGAGGATTACAGGAAGCGCAAAGAGAGCCTGAGCAACCGTGAGAAAGACGCCTATTCCGACATGCGGATCGTGCAGGAGATGTATGCGAGAGGCTTTGAGTTTGAGCCTATCGACATTTTCCGTGCCAAATCCCGGGATTTTCAGATTGTGGACGGCAAACTGATGCCCTCCTTAAACAGCATCGAGGGATTGGGGGAGAAAGCGGCTGACGCCATCGTGGAGGCCGCAAAGAACGGGGCGTTTCTGTCGAGACAGGATTTCAGAGAGCGGACGAAGGTCTCCAAGACTATCGTAGACCTGATGGCGACCCTTGGACTATTGGGGAATCTGCCGGAGTCAAACCAGATCAGTCTGTTTGATTTCACCTGATCCGGCCGGTTTTATAAAAAAGCAAAAAATTGGCATAAAATTAAAAAAAGTGCTTGCATTTTGTATTTGGATGTAGTATAGTAGACAAGTACCGCGGTTGAACCGCAATCGTGGACTTGAAATGGCTGATTGGTCAAGCGGTTAAGACGCCGCCCTCTCACGGCGGAAACAGGGGTTCGATTCCCCTATCAGCTGTTATTCTTTTAGAATAGCCCAACCCCAAGGAAGTATTGTGAACGGAGTGTTCCCAATACTTTTTTGTTTTCAAGTTTTCTCATTGCCTTGCAATTTCCCCATAATTTGTGCTATGATAATAGTAATATCTTTCCATCTTCGCGGATGAACCTTATGGTGAAGTCCGATATAACGGAGGACAGCCGAAAGCGGAGAGTGGCGTGCTGATAGAAGGAGGAAAACAGGATGAGCCAATTGGTATGGGAAGAGCGTTTCAATATCGGAGTGCCCCATCTGGATAAAGAACACAAGAAACTTTTTGCGACCATGGATAAGCTTCTGAATCTGAGCCAGAACGAAAAGACGAGTACATGGGTTTGCAAGGAGGGAATCAAATATCTTAAGAATCATGTGATAGGACATTTTGCCGACGAGGAGGAGTATATGCGTTCCGTCGGCTATGAGGGGTATGAAGTTCACAAACGGCTGCATAACAATTTCAGGACTAATACGTTACCGGCGCTGGAGCTTGAAATGGAACAGACGGGATATTCCGTGGAAGCCATGCGGCATTTTCTGGGAGTCTGCATCGGCTGGATGACCGCGCATACACTGACGGAAGACCGGGCCATGGCCGGCAAAGCGGAGAGCAAGTGGGATTATGTTCCTCCTGAGGAGGAACTGAGCGTCGTGAAGGACACGGTGTGCTACCAGCTCAGGGAGATGTTCCATCTGGACGCCAGAGTGATCAGCGAGCATTATGGCGGAGAAGACTTTGGAAAGAGCGTTTATTATCGCATGAGTTATCTCTCTCAGAAGGGAGAGCGGTGGGATATCACACTGGTTTTTGAGGAAAAGCTGTTGTTAGACAAAGTCGGCGCGATGCTGTGTTGCCAGTTTTCCAGAATGGACGATGTGGTGCTGAATGCCACACGGTATATGTCCAGACAGTTTTTGCAGCGCATTCGGGAGTGTCTGCCTACCGTAGATCTGCATATCCTGCAGAAAGAGTCTCTCCTCACCAGAGAGCAGTTTCTCAAGATATCGGAAAAGGAGAAGCCCCACAGCAGCATCCTCTTTGACACGGGCGTCGGATATTTTGCTTTCTGTGCCAATGTGCCGGAGTCTGTACATGGAGAGATCGGTCATGCCATCGACGCGGAGAATGCGGTGGAGGAGATCAAACGATATCTGCACAAAACTTCCGGGCCTCTCAAGAAGATTCTTGTGGTGGATGATTCCGACATCGTATGTCACGGCATGAAGAGGCTTCTCGGGGCGGATTATCGGGTGGCGCTGGCCAATTCCGGCGCTTCGGCTCTCAAGAAGATCGGCATGAGTAAGCCGGATCTGATTCTGTTGGATTATGAAATGCCCATCTGTGACGGCAGAAAGACTCTGGAGATGATTCGGGCCGAGCAGGATACGGCGGATATCCCGGTGATTTTTCTGACGGGCAGGGGAGATAAGGACAGCGTGGAGAGAGTCAAGTCTCTGCGGGTGTCCGGTTATATGCTCAAGACCATGAAACCGCAGGATATTAAGAAAAATATTGATTTATTCTTCAGTCAGGCAGAGGAAGGCAAGACGCCTTTGGTAATATAATGGTGTAAAACAGGAAAGTGTGGTGGACGGCATGGTCATTCACCGCATTTTCTGTATAATAAAAATAAAGCGCAAGGAAAAATGAAAAGGATACAATACCAATGAAGAATCATAGTTTTGTTATCTGCACATACAAAGAATCCCCTTATCTGGAGCAATGCATCTTGTCTCTCAAAAGGCAGAAGGATCCGTCGAAGATCCTAATGAGTACATCGACGCCCAATGCGTATGTGAAAGCGTTGGCGGAAAAGTATGACATTCCCCTGATCGTCAATCCGGAGCCGGGTGACATTCAGATCGACTGGAATTTCGCATACAATGCCTGTGATTCGCAGTATGTCACGCTGGTGCATCAGGATGACCGATACAGCAGGGTCTATTCGGAGCATCTGTCCCGGGCCGTCGAAAAATATGATGATATTGCGATTTTTTACAGTAATTACAGGGCACTGATCACAAGAGAAGACTCGGAGGAAGCACGCAATGACATCAACTGCTGTCTGCGGAACCTGTTGTGTTTTCCCATGAGGTTTCCTGCACTGCAGACGCGGAAGAGTTGGAAAAAGGCGGTGCTTCGTTTTGGAAATTCCATATGCTGTTCCAGTGTGACCTATAACAAGGCGGTGCTGGGGAATTTTGACGTTTTTAAGTCGGAGCTGCGATATTGTCTGGATTGGGATACCTTCTGGGGAATTGCGGATTTAAAGGGACGCTTTTATTATGATAAGAAGGTCTTGACGTATTTCAGGATCCATGAGCTGGCGACCAGCATGCTTTGCATCAGAAATCATGTGCGGGAGAGAGAGGACGAGATGATGTTTGGTAAGATGTGGCCTCGTCCGATTGTAAAATGCATAATGCATTTTTATAAACTGGCATATTGCAATTATAAGAAGTTAAAGGAGTGAGGAGATAAATAGTATGAGCAAAATGGTATGTAGAATCTGTGGCAATGCGGAAGGGAACAAAGGGGTTATCCTGCGGGGTAATATGTATCACACGGAAGGGAAATTTCCGTATTTTTGGTGCGGTGAGTGCGGATGCCTGCAAATAAGAGACAAGGTGGATGATATAGCGCACTATTACGATACAGGGAGCTATTATTCTTTTAATATGGACAGAAGAAAGGTGAAAAACGAATTACTGTTCAGACAGATGAAGCATCAGTTAAAGGGGAGAGATCCGCTGGGCTGGCTGGTTGGGAAATTCTACCCGGTAAATTACAGGTTTGTAAAGTATCTTGATAAAGAAGACCGCGTACTGGATGTGGGGTGTGGCGACGGAGAACTGCTCCGCTGGCTGAAGCGTCTGGGTTTTCGGAATGTGTGCGGAATCGATCCCTATATTGATCGGGATGTGATTTGGGAGGGCAGAACGCTGGTGCACAAGAAGGATGTGGATCAAATAGAAGAGCGGAATATATATAAGATGATAACATGTATCCATTCGCTGGAGCATATATTTCAGCAGGATGGTACGATTGCCGCACTGGATGCCCATGTGGAGCCCGGCGGATATCTGGTGTTTCAGCTTCCCGTGATGTCGAAGTATTATTGGCGCAAGTATAAGACCGCATTGTATACCTTGGATCCGCCCCGGCATCTGTATCTCCATACGAAAGCAAGTCTTTTGAAGTTGATGGAAAACTATCCGTATAAGCTGGTGGACTATGATACGGAGATCGATGTGGGAATTCCTGTGAGAGCACGGCGGATCCGCCGTGGGAAGAAAGATGAGAATGCGCTGGCAGAAATGATACAGGAGGCGGTGGTGGCCCTGTTCTCGGGCGGCCTGCGAAGCAGGCTGCGCAAGGCCGAGGACGGAGCCATAGCCACCGTGGTGTTCCGGAAGGAGGAAGCTTTGTAATTATAATTACTCCAGTTCCAGAACGTAACATAAAGCGCCCTGTATATTCAGCCCATATAGAATTTTGTAACGGCATCCGCCATTGAAGGTTTGAATAACGGCGGAGCAGTCTGCAGCATGCTCAATGATTTCTCCGGACTGTCCGTCTTCTGCGGAAAAGGAAGCGGCTTCCGGCATGGAGGAAGATTCTTCTTCCTGCAGGATGGAAGTAAGTATCTCCTGTTCCTCTTTAGAGAGATCCTGCGAGATCCCTAGAAAATTTAGTGTATGTTCCAGTGAGTCGGAGGAATTTCTGGCTTCGGCCAGCAAAGCCGCGGCTGTTGCGGCATTCTCTTCATCGGGTTCCAGACAGGAGGAGAGAATCAGCACATAATCAATGCGTTCATTTAAACTTCTGACATCATCCGCTCCAAATGTCAAGACTTCTCTTGAGGTGAGAAAAGTATGGTTTGTCCGGGCCACATAAGGCGTGACACAGTGAAGGAAATTAAAGACATTTGAAAGCTCGTCCACAATAACAACCACATTTTTGTCCGCCGTAAGCTCAGTGACGTTCGCGGGATCTCCGAAATGCGGCATCAGCACAGGAGATTCGGTGGTGCGGTTAACCGAAAACAGGGCTATGACAACACAGACTGCAAGCAGGGCGGTCGCAGCGTTTTTGATGCGGGGCAGGCATTTCAAAATTTGGCCCACGATCAAAACGGAGGACATGCACAGCAGTGGGAAGGTCAGAAAGAGATACCGAATGACAAAGTCGCCCATCCGCGGCACATTAGTAATAAATGCGATGACGGGATAAAGAGTCAGGGCGGCGCCCAGTACCAGCAGGACAGAATAATCTGCCGTCTTTATCTTATTTACAAGACGGCGAGGCATCTGTTTCAGTCCTGCGATGATCTTTTGACACCATAGCTCGTCTCGGAAGGGGATCAGCAGCGCGCCGAAGGCGAGAAGCAGGAAGACAACGAGAGGAAGAGTGATTTTCCAAAAAGCTGTCTGCAGCACAGGAATAGAGAACCCCAGACAGTATTGGCAGAAATAACGGAAGAGCATCTTCGTCTGAATCCATGGGGAAAACAAGGCACGGTATCCGGTGTCATAGGTGGCTGTCTGCTGAAGGATAAAGGGCCAGAGGCCGCAGAAGACAAGCAGGGCAGCCAAGAGACTTCCACCAAAGGCGAACATCTGCCGGATGCGCTTATGACACAGCAGGTACAGACAGTAAAGTGCCGTGAAAGCACCGATATAGACAATGGAATAGTAGTGGGTGAAAAAGGCAAGCAAAGCGGCGCCCACCGCACAGAACCAAGAGGGCGTGCAGACTTTGCGGGAATCCTGCCATGTGTAATAGACGATGACGGAAAAGTATGTAAACACCATGCAGAGCATGGTCTGCAGACTGTATTGGCGCAGGAATAAAAAGGTACTCAGCGCCCCGTTCCCTGCGCCGTACAGCAGACAGGCGAGCAAGGCCGTGCCTTCCGATCTGGAAATCTTGCGGGCAGTCAGAAAAAGGAAGAGCTGTGTGCCGATCAGAAACAGGAGGTTCAGACTAAACGCGTACCAGCGGGAAAAGTGATTTGGGAACAGTGAACAGACGGTATGGAGCAGAATATAGTAAAGAGGAGGATGCAGATCCAGACTCTGGTTGTAAATCACGGAGCCGTAGGAAAATCGCTCGGTGGGCTGCACCGTGAGATAGTCGGTGAACACGGAGCCTTCTGTCCAAGTATAGCAGTTGATGAGATTCAATTTGGAATGATCCAAGACGTAAGCGCCGGTCTCAGGGTCCACGTCGAAAGAGATCGTTCCAATGAAATCGGCATCGCCGGGAGATCCGAGATAGGGTTGATAATAGCTGTTGGCCAGCCCATAACTGAATACCTCATCGGAGTGTAGTCCGTCCTTATGAAAGGCAAACATATAGGCGGTGTAGAGAATCTGCAAAAAAATCAGCAGAAAGAGCAGAAGCCGTGTGTAGGTAATGGTGGAATGTGTTTTCATGGTAAACCTCCAGATGCTTGATTTTACTTAGTATGATAAGATATGACCAAATCGGTTTCCATCATATATGATTTTGCACTATTTTTCAAGATATTTTATTGGATTTTTGGTCTTTTTGCTACAGCCTTTCTTGACAAGAGCGGATTAACGGAGTACAATGACCTTAAAGAAGAATAGAATAAACAAGTAAATCGCACTTATGCCGAGGGGCGATTGATTGGAAGGTTGTAGAGATGGATTTTAGACGAAATAAAGTTCGTTTGGGAGAACTTCTGGTAAACAGCCGATTGCTCACCGAAGAGCAGCTTGCGGTCGCCTTGGGCGAACACCGCAAGGCGGGCAAGAAACTGGGAGAATATCTGGTCGAGAACAGCATTGTGTCGGAGGACAATCTGGCCATGGCGCTGAGCCAGCAGCTCGGACTGGAAATGGTGGATCTGCAGAATGTGGTGGTGGAGAAAGCCATTCTGGAGATGGTGTCCATCGATGTATTGAAGAAAAATGTGGTGTTTCCCTATGCGTTCAGAGAGGATAACCTCAATGTATTGAAACTGGCCATGGCGGATCCGCTGGACTATAACGCACAGGATGACATCAATCTGATCACCAACTATCAGGTGGAGCCTGTGGTGGCTACCAGCCGGAGCATCCAGATGGCCATAGACAAGTTTTACGGCCAGCAGGAGATGACCTCCGCACTGGAGGCCTATGCCAAGGAGAAAAATCTGGACAGTTCCGGGGAGGAGGGCGAGGACGAGAGCGTCACCAATTCCCCGATCGTGACATTGGTAAAGGAAATGATCGAAAAGGCGGCCAGACAGAGGGCTTCCGATATTCATCTGGAACCCATGGAGACCTATATCCGGTTGCGTTACCGTATCGACGGCGCGCTCTATGAGCGCATGAAATACAGCATTAGCATCCTGTCCTCTGTCATTGCCCGTATCAAGATTATCGGCGGAATGGATATCTCCGAGAAGAGAAAGCCACAGGACGGCCGTATCACGCAGATGGTGGATCGGGTGGAATATGATATTCGTGTATCCATTCTGCCCACGGTTTACGGCGAGAAAGTGGTTATGCGTCTCGCGGCCAAGATGAATCTGAACCGCGAGAAGAGCCAGCTGGGATTAAAACCCTACGAGATGGAACAGTTCGATTACATATTGAAGAATCCCCACGGAATTATGCTGGTAACCGGACCCACCGGATCCGGTAAATCCACGACCCTGTATACGGCGCTCAGCGAACTGAATAAAGAGGATGTAAATATTATCACGGTTGAGGACCCTGTGGAGGCGAATATCGACGGGATCAATCAGGTACAGACCAACAATAAAGCGGATTTGACATTCGCGTCCGCACTGCGTTCTATCCTGCGTCAGGATCCGGATATCATCATGATCGGTGAGATTCGAGATCAGGAGACGGCTTCCATTGCGGTGCAGGCTTCCATCACGGGACACTTGGTGGTGAGTACCCTGCATACCAACTCCACGGCCAGTACCATCACCCGTCTGGAGGATATGGGGTTGGAGTCCTATCTGATTGCGGACTCTGTCATCGGCATCATCGCACAGCGTCTGGTGAGAAGACTTTGTCCCGCCTGTAAGGCGGCGGTACAGGCTACGGCGGAACAGAAACAAATGATGGGGGTTCCTGTCAGTCAGGAGCTGACTATCTATGAACACCGCGGTTGTCCTCAGTGCGCGGATACGGGATTTAAGGGACGAATCGGTGTCTATGAGATCATGAAGATGTCACCGGATCTGAAGCGTGTCATCAGCAAACGGGAGGGCGCCGAGAAATTGAAGGAGCAGGCGATGAAAGAGGGTATGCGTACACTGCGCATGAGCGCCGCGGAATATGTGGTCGACGGCACCACCGAGTTCAGCGAGATGCTGCGGGTATCCTTTGACGAATAAGCACCGAACACTACATACCGGGAGGACGAGAGATGGCTGCATTTAACTACGTTGCCGTTGACAAGGACGGCAAGGAAGTAAAAGGAAGCATTGATGCGGATAATATTGAGCAGGCCAGACAGGAACTGCGGGGCAAGGGCATGACCCTGATGGAGCTCAAGGAGCAGACCCTGTTCAACAAAGATCTCAAGCTGGGAGGCGGGGGCAAAAAACCTACCATCAGAGATTTGGGTGTTATGTGCAGACAGTTCGTGAGTATGTCCCGGGCGGGCGTTACCATTCTGGAATGCTTGAAGATGCTGAGTGAACAGACGGAGAATAAGAAGCTGCAGGAAACCTTGGTGGAAGTCCGTCATAGTGTGGAACGAGGCGAGAGCCTGACCACAGCCATGCGCGCGCATCCGAAGATCTTTCCCGGACTGATGATCAACATGGTGTCCGCGGGTGAGGCCTCCGGTAATCTGGATACTGCGCTGGAGCGTGTGGCGACTCAGCTGGAGCGCAGCAATAAGACACAGGCCATGGTGAAGAAGGCCATGATCTATCCCATAGCGGTTATCATTGTGGCCATTGTGGTGGCGGTAGTGATGCTGGTGAAGGTTATTCCTACCTATGAGAGTATGTTCGCCGATCTGGGTACGGAATTGCCCATGATCACGAAAATGTTCGTGGCTTTGAGTAAAGGGCTGCGCAGTTATTGGTTTATTATCGTTCCGGTATTGATTGTCATAGGGTTCGCAATTGCTTCCTTCAGCAGAACGGATGCAGGACAGCATGTTTTTGGACAGTTTGCACTGAAGATTCCGATTCTCAAGAATCTGACGGTGAAATCCGCATCTTCTCTGACAGCGCGTACGCTCAGTACCCTTCTGGGATCCGGTGTACCTCTGGTGGAGGCGGTGGATATCGTGTCCGGTGTGGTGGGAAATGTCTATTTTAAGGAAGCGTTGAAGAATGCAAAGGATGAGATTGTAATTGGTATGCCTCTGTCCCGCCCTTTAGAGGAAAGCGGACTGTTCCCTCCTATGGTGTATCACATGATCCGCATCGGTGAGGAAGCCGGTAATACCGAGGAGATGTTGGATAAACTGGCAGATTACTATGACGAAGAAGTGGAGATGGCGGTGGCGTCTTTGATGGCGGCCATGGAGCCCATGATCATCGTAGTGCTGGCCGTGGTGGTAGGAAGTATGGTGGCCGCATGTATGGCTCCTATGCTGACCATGTATCAGGCTTTGGAAAATATCTGATAAATGGCATTATTAGCAAGTGCTGTAGGACAGTTGAAGTGAATGAGGTGAGGTCTTATGGGTGAGGCGGACGTGAGACGGAAGCAGGAAGCCGGTTTCTCGTTGATCGAACTGGTGGTGGTGATCACCATCATGGCGGCGATTACGGCAATTCTGGCGCCGCAGTACTTACAATATGTAAAGAAGTCAAAGGTTTCCGTCGATATCAATAATGCGGAGGCGATTGTCAATGCGGTGAGCGCCGCCATTGCGGACGGAAGCATTCCGCTGGCGGGAGCGGGTTCCACACGGGAGGTGACCGCCTCGGATATTCCCAATGTGACAGCATTTCCGATATCAAAAGTAGATGCTTCGTATGATTGGAAGGTGACTGTCGATGATGGGGGAATCAACAAAGTCACGCTGGGTGGCTATGAGATTTGGCCGGATCCGGACGGGACGGGAGGATACCGCACCATGAACTTATTATGAATTATAAGCGTTGTGCAGGGACAAGGCTTATAAGATAGATGCACTATAAAAACTCAAAAAGGAGAATGATGATTATGAAAAAGGAAATGAACAACAAAGGTTTCTCACTTGTCGAGCTGATTATCGTTATTGCCATTATGGCAGTGCTGATCGGCGTGCTGGCTCCCCAGTACCTGAAGTATGTGAAGAGCTCCAAGGTCTCTACCGACATCACCAATGCGGAATCCATTGCAACAGCTATCAATGTTGCAATTTCGGATGATGTTACTCAAGTTAAGATTGCATCTGGCACTGCTACGGTAACTGGAGGAACTAATCTGGTTACCGATGGTTCCAGAAAAGTAGATGCACCTACCAGCAAAGTGAATTCTAGTTATTCGTGGGGAATCACTTGGGACGGTACGAACGGTGTGACAAATATTACGCTGGGTGGAGATCAGATTTGGCCGACTGCCAGCGCTTACGAGTCAAAGAATAAGTAGTAATTGTATTTGAAAGGATACATCCGATATGCTTCCTGAGGTTTTTCTCTATATTGTTGTGTTCCTCTATGGGATACTGATCGGTAGTTTTGTGAATGTAGTAATTTACAGAGTGCCGCAGAAAGAGAATATCGTAACCACAAGATCTCATTGTATGAGTTGCGGTTACCAGTTGAAATGGTATGATTTATTTCCCATTTTCAGCTATCTGGCCTTAGGGGGGAGATGCCGCAAATGCAAGGCAAAGCTTTCCGTTCAGTACCCTCTGATTGAGGGACTGAACGGGCTGCTGTATCTGGTAGTGTTCGCCAGATACGGATTGAGCGTAGATTCCCTGATCTATAGCTTATTATTCAGCGCACTCCTTGCTTTGAGTGTGATTGATTTTAGAACCTATGAAATACCGATGGGTTTTAACTATTTCATACTGGCGCTGGGCCTGATCCGAGTGCTTACGGATTGGGGAAACTGGCTTGAATATGTGATCGGGCTCTTTGCCGTCAGTATGATTATTTTGGTGTTATATTGTGTCTCCAAGGGCCAGTGGATTGGTGGAGGGGATATGAAGCTGATGGCGGCCGCAGGGCTGTTATTGGGATGGAAGTGCATTTTATTGGCGTTTGTGCTGGGCTGTGTGTTTGGCTCGGTGATTCATCTGACCCGCATGGCGGTCAGCGAGGTGGGACATATGCTGGCGTTCGGGCCGTATCTGGCACTGGGAATAGCGCTCTCCGCGCTTTGGGGGCAGGAGATGGCGGCCTGGTATGTGGGGATGCTTGGATTGTAGAGAATTCGAAGTTGGATTGATTTTTTGTTGTTTATGTTATGCTACATCGGGTAGCTGAATATGGTTTTACAGATAGTTATGTTCATTGAGAAAGATGTATGGTTTTCAGGTGACAGACGGTTTTGTGAAAGAGCTGTTTTTCTTTAGAATATTCATAACCGAATAGACGGAGGCGAGAGCCTGACCGGGTTCTGTAAGTTACGGCCGGCTGCGGTTATTCAGAATAGGATTAAAAATACAGGGGGCACACAACAAATGGCAAAAGTACTCAGTATAGAACTTGGACATTCCGTGATTAAGCTGTGCGAGATGGACTATAAGGTGAAAAAGCCGAAGATTTATCAGTGTCAGGAGGCGATTACGCCCGCTGGTGCGGTACAGGACGGCTATATCGATGAGAACAAGATGCGGGATCTGGCTTATTCCATTAAAGAGACCATCGCCCGTAACGGTATCAAGACTAAGAAAGTCATCTTTACCGTTGCGTCCGGCAAGATTATCAACCGTGAGGTTATGGTTCCCAATGTGAAAGAAGCACAGATTGCATCGGTGATTCAGGCCAATCTGTCGGAGTATTTTCCGGTGAGTCTTGCGGATTATGAGATCACCCAGTCTCTGGTGCAGACCCTTAGCGAGGGAGCCGATGCCGGCAAGCACAGGGTTCTGGTGTTTGCGGCGGAGAAGAGCATGCTCGACCAGTATAAGAGGCTGGCGGCGGAGTGTGGTCTGGATATTCTGAATGTATGCTGCAGCGGCGCCAGTATCATCGAATCCGCGCGCAACAACAGGGCGGCGGGCTGTCAGGCGATCATCAAGATGGAGGAGAAATATTCCATCATCAGTGTGATGAAGGACGGTGTGCTGCTCCTGCAGAGAAGTATTAATTACGGTGTGGGCGATGCCATGAATGTGGTGGCGACCCAGCCCAGTTTCGCCGCAGGCGACACCTTGGGGGTATGGCGTCTGATCACCAGACAGAATTGTACCACCGAGGCGGTGAGCAATGTCAAAGAGGCGGGACGTCCCGAGGCGAGAGCGGCGGTTACGGAGGCGCTGAATCCGCTTTTGAGCGGCGTGATGCGCGTGTTCGATTATTTTGCCTCCCACTTTAACGGGGAAGAGATTGAAAATGTCTCCATCATCGGTCTGGGTGCCCAGTTTATCGGCGTGGCCGAGATTCTGGGGGAGAGTCTGGGCATTGTCTGCAAGAAAGCGGGCATGTTCCAAGATCTGGATGCGGTGGATTCGGATGTCAGACAGAAGAGCGATGCGTATTTTTCCTGTATCGGAGCCGGCTTCTCCGGTGAGGGCTTCCTGCATGATGTCTCTAAAGATAAAGCCAAGAAGCAGACGGATTATACGCTGCTGACGGTCTTGGCTGTGGTGGTGGTGCTCGTTGGAGCGGCGGCGCTGACGATCATGGCAGTCATGCCTTACAATGCGGCTAAGAAAGAGTTAGAACAGCTCAAGGCCGAGAATGAAAAGTATCAGGTGGGTGTGGAGGTCCACGAGGAACTGGTGGGGATTCGGAATGTCAATCAGAAATTCCTCCATGGGTATTCCCTTTCCAAGCATCTCAATGACGGGCTGCTGATGTTCCTCGGCGAGCTGGAGACAAATCTTCCCGAGGATGTGGAAATTTTGGAGTTTGTCTCCGATGATAAAAGCTGCGGTATTCGGATGGTGGTTACGGACAAGGAGAAGGCGGCGAAGGTCACTGAGACTATCCGAAATTTTGACAGCGTGCTGGCGGTGTCCGTGACGACCTTGACGGAAAAGGAAATCACGTATGCGGAGGGTGTCCAGAGACCGGATGATGCATTGGATACGGAGGTGGATTTCACGCTGTACTGTATCTTCCTTCCTCTTATCATTGAGCCGGAGGAGTATGTGGAGCCCAGTGTGGATGCGAACGTAGTGGAGACACCGCAGACGGCCACGGCACAATAGGACAGGAGGACAGGAAAGATGAAGAGAATTAATCAGAAGACTTTTTTGGGAGTACTTGGCCTTGGTGTGGTGGTGCTGTTATTGGTGTATTTTATGGTTTTTCAGAAATACAATGACAAGACAGAGTCACTGAAGGCGGAAAGTTCGACTCTTAGAGGAGAGGTGCAGATCGCCAAGAAATATTATGACGAGATGGAGATGAATCAGAGACGGATAGACGAGATTAGAAGTTATTTGAATGAGATGCTGGATGAGTATCCCGCGGATGCCAGAGAAGAGGATGCCATCATGATGGGCGTTGATATGGAAGCAGTGTGCGGCGAGGAATTCCAGTACAAGGAGATTAATATTGCGGAGTCCGAGGTACTCTATACCATTCCGGAGGAGGAAGTGGTAACTGCAGGAGTGGAGGAGCTGACGAATACGATCGAGTTCGTGGAGCGGAAGGTGACCTATTCCGGCAAGCTTGACTATAGTGATCTGAAGAAATGTATCCAGCAGATTTACAGCAATCCCAATCGGATCGGCATCTACAATGTGGCGATTGTCAAGCAGGAAACCACGACGGATGACGAAGTTTCCAGTCATCTGGAGGGCAACATTGATGTGTCTTTCTACAGCGTGACGGGGACGAATAAGGCGTATGTGGCGCCTGATATTGCGGAGTATGAAGACGGTACAGACAATCCTTTTAAACTTGCACATTTGGGCAAGGCGGCTGCGCCGGAGCCGGAACCCGTACAGGAATAACAAAAGGACGGGGTTATGCATAGTGTTCTAAGCGGAATACGATACAGAAGTATAGATAGTATGGAAGATATAGACATAAGAAGGATGTAGACGTAAGAACTACAATGATTATGAAGAGTGGTAGAAATGGAAGGGATGGTGTCGGGAAGGCTATGAGGACACATAAAACGAGAAGACAATTCAATCATAAGGGTCTGTCTCTTGTGGAGGTAATCATCGCGGTTGTGATTCTGTCGGTTGTCGTGACCGCCACCATGCGCTTGTTTGTCTCCTCCGTGGGCTATAATGTGAAGTCGAGGGACGCCCAGCGGGCAATCACCGTGGCGGAGAGCGCCATGGAGAGTTTCAAGGCTTATCATCTGAAGGATCTGTGCCTTCAGTTCGGGGCGGGAACCGGCGGAGCACCCTTCAAGGGCGTGAGTTCCGATTCTCTCACCACACGGTCTGTCACGGCAAAGAATGGGGCTACATCGCTCTCTTCGCCCCTTGACGGAGAGAATGAGCTGGACACTTCGGCTACGGACTATGAGTTCTGGATCAAAAATGCTGTGGAGGAGAACAGATATTACGATGTCAAGATCTTGGTGCATAAGGCAAAGTCGGAAAAGGTGCTGAAGATGGATGACGTCAATCCCCACCGGGATGCGGTCTGCCAGCTTAAGGAGAACGATGCGTTGGACGGGATAGCGAAGATCGCGGATGAGGCAAAGGCGAAGATTGCCGCACTTCCCGCACCGGATGATCTGCTTGCGGGCGGCAAGCTGACGTTTTCGAGTCTGACGCTGAACTCTCTGGAGCGCAATATTGTATTGACGGCTAAGCATGACAGCACAACGGGTGCAGACAAGGTAGAGATGGAAGTTTCGTATAAATATAGCGGCTCCTATACCTATACCTATCCGTCCACCACGTCGAGTACCAAGACGGTCGATGAGAATATCGATGGAACCGTGAAGAAGATCTTCGACGAGACTACCGGTGCGGAGAAGATGCTCGTCTATGATAACACGGAAACTGTCGCATCGGTGGGAGGGGATCTTAAGAACATTTATCTGTATTATTATCCCATGTACCGGAACGCAATGAGCGGTGTGGTAAGCGCGCAGGATAATATCAATGTAGACTGCAGCGGGCTCGCCAATGGTGTGAATGTGCATATCTCCAAGCAGAAGGCTACGCTCTACTCGAATGCCCTGCTGCAGACCTATGAAGCGGGGTATCATGTGAAGGCAAATCTGAAAGGCAACGCAGTTCTGGTTCACAATCTTGATGAGAAGCTTGGCGGGGGATCCAGCATACCAGCCCCTGGGATAAGCGGCGGTACGGGAACGGCGAAAGAATTGGGAGAGGGCATTCTGGAGGAGAAAGGTGTGCTTTACAATGTGGAAGTATTGGTGTATAATGCAGGTGACGACACGAAGGAACTGGCGTCTTTTGTCGGCACGATGAATGATTGACGGAGAAGAGCATGAGCGGAAAAGCGAAGAAATGGGATTGCGGAAAGCAGCATAGAGAGAACAGAGCCGCACAGAGGGCTGCAAGAGCCGGCGCACTGAGAAGGCTTTGGGCGGATCAAAGAGGAGCCGCCATGGTCACCATGATCGTAGTCGTATTGTTTATCACGATTCTTGCGACCACGCTGCTCTATGTTTCCGGCATGAATTTTCAGATTAAGCAGACGGATTACCGGAATCAGAAGAGTTTTTATTCGGGGGAGACTTCGTTGGAGAACATCCGGGCACAGCTTCTGGTGGACGTCTCCAATGCCGCAGCCACGGCGTATCAGAGTGTCTGTTCCGAGTATGTGACCCTCGATACGGGGGATTCCCGCAAATGGGAGTATAATCACAGATTTATTGATGCGCTTCAGGATGAGTGGAATGGCCGCGGTGATTGGAAGGTGTGGCTGGGAACCTATATGGCTGGGGGAGCTACATTGGAGCTGACCGTTCCCGACACGAATAGCGACACCGTCCTCAGCACCGCGGAGGTGTTGGATGTCCATGATGACGAGGGTTATGTGGTGATTCAGGGAGTGAAAGTGACCTACACCAACAGTGCGGGGTATACTTCCGTGATCACAACGGATTTTTATGTGCAGGCGCCAACGCTGAACTGGGATGTGAACGCTTCGGAGATGACCGCGATCGCAGATGATAATGACAAAAAGAAGGCGATGGTTCAGACCAAGGTGAAGGCTGCGGATTATGTGGAGTATGTAAACTGGACGAAACAATAAGCTTGTGGCGGGGTGATGGAATGCAGCAGAAGAACAAGAATGTTTTCTTAGACAACAGCGGTATTTCTCTGGTTGAGATCGTGATCGTGCTGGCGATCATGACATTGGCGGGAGGGGCGATGCTCATCGGAATCGGCATGATCAGCGGCAGGCCGGCGCAGAAATGTTCCCAGAAGATTGTGTATTCGCTGGAGCGCCACCGTACTACGGCCATGGGAAAAGTCGATACGGAGTATAAGTTGTATGTGGGCGCTGACGGCGCTATCTGGGTAGATGAGAAAATATGGGAGCACAGCGGCAGCACTCCGGATCGCATTAATTCCGTTCCAGTCGGAGAGAAGACCGTCGCGGTTACCTATGTCTGTGGAGGTGTGACCAAAGATCTTGCCAGTGATCCGCTGACTTTGAAGTTTAAGCGTGGCAGCGGAGGGTTTCAGCCGCAGGCAGGTGGAAATTATTGTACGGAGATCAAAGTGTCCAAGGCAAATAAGGACTACATCATAGAATTGGTACCATTAACCGGCAAAGTGAGTATAAAGGAGTAGGCTATGAAAACAAAACGGTTCTGGAGGAAACTGAGAACGGACAAACGAGGATTCTCTCTGGTGGAGCTTCTATGTACCATAGGAATTCTCGCCACGATCACCACTGCGATCGGGGGCGCCATGGTGGTGTCGTCCACCACATACAAGCAGGGGACCGAGGAGGTCAATCTGCAGAAGAGCGCCCAATTTACGGCGAATCTGATCGAAGAACTGATTGTAGATGCCACAAATTCCGTGAATTTTGATGCATCCACGAAGACGCTGGTGATTCAGAATACGGATTACACGCATACCATTGTGCTGGCCGGTGACCAGCTGCAGTATTCCCGCAAGAATACGATTACGGGTGCGGTTGATCCGGGCAGCGTGCTCGCCGAGGATGTGCAGGATTTTGATGTGGATACCTCGGATTTTGCGACGTCGCGCAATGCACAGGTGAAACTCAAGATGAAGAACGGGGAGAAGGATCTCACCACGGTCTACAATATTACGTCCCGGAATAATCCCAAGTCCAGTAGTGCGGTCGCTTTTACGCAGGTGGCCACGATTTCCTCTCCGGCATCCGTGGTTTTGGAGCCCGGTCAGGGATATGCGCTGAAGATCACAGTGAATACTACCGGCGGCGCAATCGGCGGATTTGATTTTGCACTGTCAGGAAATGATGATTCCAATACTACCGCCGTGAAGGACGGCGATTTTGTGAATGTAAAGATTGGTGTCAATGAGGAGGGCAGCACATATGGCGGCAGATTGTTTTTGACGGTGCAAACCAAGGCAACCAATCCCTCCACAGGGGCTCCTGCTACCAGCACAACTGAGATCAAGATCAGACGCGTGACCGATTTCGATATGCCGGCGCCTACGCTGGTCAGCGGCACGGCGATGAAAGAAGATGCCGTTTATCGTGTATACGCAACGCCCACGGGAACGAATCTGGACAAAGTCTACGGAGTGGACTATGAAGAGGAATATAAGTATGACGGAGAAACTGTCAGTGCTTATGTATTTCCTTATACGGCAACATGGTCCTTTGAGATGAACAGCAGTACGCCGGGAGAGACTTGGGCGGATTATGTGGATGTCAAGGCCTCTGATGAGGATCATTCGCCTTATATCCAGTTCCGGCTGAAGAAGGATATTACTACGGGAGACAGTCTCACGATTGTTGCAAGCTCCAAACACTCACGGGGAACCGTGAGCGGAGTCCAGTATAACAGAACCGGTACCTTCTACAAGGTTGTCGAAGGGAAGCAGACACTTTCAACTCCGAACTTTTATCTGGCGGGAGAATTCTTGAGAGGTGATGACTATGTAAATCTGAGCGAGAAGATCGACTGGGGCGATATCAAGAACAAGTACGGCGGAAACCGTGTCTGGAGAGATATTCGTGTCTGCCCCGCAAAGCTGAATTCAAAGGGAGATGTGGTTGCGCTGATTGGTACATGGTCTGATTGGCAGAATTTCACCTCGGGTGATACGCCCGGATTCGCCGCGATTCGTCCGGGTGATTTGAACTTAAATCCGGCGTTGGCTTATGCAATCGAGGTAAGGCTTCGCTACGGAACCGATTCGGGAGAGATCAAGTGGCCTAAGGCGGATACTCCGGAGAGCGAGTATATGTTCCGGTTTACGGTGCCGGCAGCCACGGTGGTGTTTAACAGTTACTCGTATGGTTACAGTTACTTTGACCCCGACAAGGGTTGGCAGTGGACAGAGAAGACTGTGACGTTACCTGTCGGAACGGACGGAATTGATGATAGCAACCGCTTGAAGCTCAAGAAAGATAATATGTATTATTTCCAAGTGACTGCTGTAGCCAGTCATATAGCAAAATTCTTAGTCGAAGGAAATAATATGGATTATAAGTTGGAGAGAAAAGAAGGCGGCGGCTGGGTGAAGACGAATACGGAGTGGGGACTCATGTATCAGGATAATGATCATGCTCAGATGAAGCTGAAAACGCCCGGTACGAAAGGTATTTATCGACTGGAGCTGGTATGGAAAGAGTCTTGGTTTACCCAAAAGTGGGGAACCTACATTCCCTATGCGGATGCTACCACCGGAAAAGGATACATCTACTTTGAAGTAGTAGATTAAAAGCAGAATAAATAGGAAAAAGAGTCATTTCCTGCGGGAGATGACTCTTTTTTGGCATATTTTTTCTCAAACTCCATATAAAGAATCCTATAAGGATTCTGATAGGGGGTGTAATGAATTTTTTGATAAAGCTTCTGCTAAAACTTCTAATAAAGTTTCTATAAGAAATGTTTCTATAAAAAAACTTGCACTCCGGAAAAATATGGTGTATAGTGTTTCACGATTGGTTAAATCAATATGGGAGAAGAGATATGGCAAAATATTTGGTAATTGTGGAGTCACCGGCGAAGGTGAAAACCATTAAGAAATTCTTAGGTCCGAATTACGAGGTTGCCGCCAGCAACGGGCATGTGCGCGACATGCCCAAGAGCCAGCTGGGCATCGACGTAGAGCATGACTATGAGCCGAAGTATATCACCATACGGGGCAAGGGGGACATACTGGCCTCCCTGCGCAAAGAGGTGAAGAAGGCGGAGAAGATCTATCTGGCCACCGACCCTGACCGAGAGGGGGAGGCCATCTCCTGGCATCTCTATCACGCGTTAAAGCTGCAGGACAAGAAGGTCTACCGCATTACGTTTAACGAGATCACCAAGAAAGCGGTGAAAGAGTCCCTGAAGAATGCCAGAGAGATCAACATGAATCTGGTGGACGCTCAGCAGGCACGCCGTGTGCTGGATCGCATGGTGGGCTATCGGATCTCGCCGCTTCTGTGGGCCAAGATCAAGAGAGGCTTAAGTGCGGGGCGGGTGCAGTCAGTGGCCCTGCGCATTATCTGCGACAGAGAGGAGGAGATCAATGCCTTTATCCCGGAGGAATATTGGTCTCTTGACGTCCATCTGTCCGTGAAGGGGGAGAAGAAGCCCATTGTGGCCAAGTATTACGGTGACGGGAAGAAACGGACGATCCGCAGCAAGGCCGAGGCGGACGCCGTCATGGCCGCTCTGAAAGGTGCGGAGTATCATGTGACGGAGGTGAAACGCGGGGAGCGGATCAAGAAAGCGCCCCTGCCCTTTACCACATCCACCCTGCAGCAGGAAGCCAGCAAGGTGTTGAATTTCTCCACCCAGAAGACCATGCGTCTGGCCCAGCAGCTCTATGAGGGTGTGGACATCAAAGGAGAGGGCACCGTAGGTCTCATCACCTATCTGCGTACGGATTCCACCCGCGTGTCCGAGGAGGCGGAGGAGATGGCCCGCGATTTCATTGCAAAGCAGTACGGGGAGGACTATCAGGCGGAAAACACGGTATCTGGCAAAAAAGGGCAGAAGATACAGGACGCCCATGAGGCGATCCGCCCCACGGATCCGGCCAGAATGCCCGTGGCGGTCAAGGACGAGCTGCCCAGAGATCTGTTCCGGCTCTATCAGCTTGTGTGGAAGCGGTTTGTGGCCAGCCGCATGAGTCCGGCCAAATATGAGACCACATCCGTGAGGATTCAGGCCGATGAGCATGTGTTTACACTGGCGGCTTCCAAACTGGTATTTGACGGTTTTATGAGCGTGTATATACAGGAGGACGACAAGGAGGCGGACAATGCTTTGAACAGCAGCCTCGGGAAGGACAGCCGGCTGGAGTTTGTGAAATTCGATCCCGCGCAGCACTTTACCCAGCCCCCGGCCCACTATACGGAGGCAGGACTGGTACATGCCCTCGAGGAACTGGGCATCGGGCGGCCCAGCACCTATGCGCCCACCATCACCACGATACTCGCCAGAAGGTATGTGGCCAAGGAGAATAAGAATCTCTATGTCACGGAGCTTGGCGAGGTGGTGAACAATATGATGAAGCAGGCGTTCCCCACCATTGTGGACGTGAACTTTACAGCCAATATGGAGGCGCTTTTGGACAGTGTGGAAGAGGGGGACGTGAAGTGGAAGACCATAGTCTCCAATTTCTATCCGGATCTGGACGAGGCGGTGAAGCAGGCGGAGAAGGAACTGCCGGAGGTTACCATCGCCGATGAGGAGTCCGAGGAGATCTGCGAGAACTGCGGGCGGAATATGGTGATCAAATATGGACCCCACGGCCGCTTTCTGGCCTGTCCGGGGTTCCCGGAATGCCGCAATACCAAACCTTATTTTGAGAAGATCGGCGTGGCGTGTCCCAAATGCGGCAAGGATGTGGTGTTGAAGAAGACCCGGAAGGGCAGGAGGTATTTTGGCTGTGTGGACAATCCGGAGTGCGATTTCATGGTCTGGGATAAGCCGGCGAAGGAGCGCTGTCCGAAATGCGGCGGGCTGATGCTTCAAAAGGGCAACAAATATGTCTGTATGGATGCGGACTGCGGCCATATTCAGGATCAGGTCAAGGAAGCCGAGACCGTCTGAAAAGCTTTGGAAGTTCAAAGTGGACCGCACAGAACTTTACAGTATAAAATGATAGAACGCTGAATTGTCTAAAAATTAAAAAAAATAAATATAATTGACTATTTTACATTGTAATTCCTTTCCATTTGTGCTAAAATAACTCTGTATTAGGTGAAAAGGACGCTTTTGACAGGCGTATCTTAGGCGGAGGATATTTTATGAGCAGCGTACAATTATTGGATAAGACGAGAAAGATCGGCAAATTATTGCATAATAACAATTCCAGCAAAGTGGTTTTCAACGATATCTGCAAAGTGATGCGCGAGATTCTCGGTTCCAATGTACTGGTCATCAGCCGCAAGGGGAAGGTACTGGGAGTCGGCAAGGCGGACGGCGTGGACGCCATCACGGAACTCATCGACGAGAGTGTGGGCGGATTTATCGATCCCATGCTGAATGAGCGTCTGCTGGGGGTACTCTCCACCAAGGAGAACGTCAATCTGGAGACGCTGGGTTTCGAGAGCGCGGATATCCGGAAGTTTCAGGCGACCATCGCTCCCATAGAGATCGCGGGGGAACGTCTGGGCACACTCTTTATCTACAAATGCAAAGAGCAATATGATATTGATGATATTATTCTCTGTGAGTACGGCGCTACGGTGGTAGGGTTGGAGATGCTCCGGGCGGTAAACGAGGAGAGTGCGGAGGAGAGCCGCAAGATTGCGGTGGTAAAATCTGCCATCAGTACTCTCTCTTTTTCGGAGATGGAGGCCATCACACATATTTTTGACGAGCTAAACGGTATGGAAGGCATTCTGGTGGCCAGCAAGATTGCGGACAGGGTGGGTATCACTCGCTCCGTGATCGTCAACGCCCTGCGCAAATTCGAGAGCGCGGGAGTGATTGAGTCCCGCTCCTCCGGCATGAAGGGCACTTATATCAAGGTGCTCAACGATGTGGTATTTGACGAGATTGAGGAACTCAAACGCCAAAATAAGCGGGGATAATTCCTGACGGATAAAAGTACATAACGAACGGATTGTGAAGGCTTGGCTGATAATAAAAGGATTTATTGTGTATACGATAAATCCTTTTTTGTTTTAAGATGATATTGCATTATTTTCTTAAAAATATACAATTTTTTGAAATTCGAAAAAAGATATTGTGTTTTTGGAAAAATAATTTATAATAAATAAAGTAGGCGTGTTATGCCCTGCTTTTTTGTGCACAGAAAGGAGTCATTATGATTAATACCAATGTCTTTGACTACATCAATGTATTGGATAAGGCGGCGGACGCGAGCTGGCTGCGCAATGAGGCGCTTTCCAATAATATTTCCAATGTGGATACTCCCGGCTACAAACGGCAGGATGTGGCTTTTGAGTCGGAGCTTAAGAAAGCGTTGGGCAGTAACCGGTATGTGTCCATGGACGAGAGAGTACATAATGTGAAGACACATATGCTGCGGCCGCAGGTATATACGGATTATGCGGAGTTCTCTTATCGGCTGGACGGCAATAATGTGGACATCGAGAACGAGAATGTCATGTTGGTGGAGAATCAGTTGAAATATCAGGGACTGATCGCAAGCATCAGACAGGAGTTTCAGAACCTTGAGACGGTTATGAAGTAAGATAAGAATACAGGAGGATCTACATAATGAGTATGTTTTCGGCTTTCAATGTAAACGCTTCCGGCATGACCGCACAGCGGCTGCGCATGGATATCATTTCGGAGAATGTGGCCAATGCCCAGACTACCCGCACGGCAGATGGGACGCCCTATGTGCGCAAGGTCGTGACATTCGCCGCGAAGGGAAAGGATACCGCGAGACCTTTCCATAAGGTGCTGCAGGGGGCTTCCGCCGCCTATATCGGGCAGGGCGTGAAAGTGAACGGCATCTACGAGGATACGAAGACGGAAGGGAAGATGGTCTATGATCCCTCTCATCCCGATGCGGACGAGAACGGCTATGTGACCTATCCGAATGTCAGCATCGTGACGGAGATGACCAACCTGATTGATGCAAGCCGTGCCTATGAGGCCAACTCCACGGCTTTTGGAGCCAGCAAGTCTATGGCGTTACAGGGATTGCAGCTTGCGGGGCAGTAATCCGGGGCGGTAACGGGCGGATCAGGAATCGCTTATACAGATAAAAGTATTAATATAGAACAAAACGGATGTGTCGGCGCGGGAACGCCGGATGTATCCGCGGAAGGAGAATCGGTATGGACTTATCATCAATTGCTCCGCTCGGCGCGCTGGGCGGGACTTCGGGATTGAACACCATAGAGAGAATGTCCTCTTTGACGGGGAGCCTGACGGACAAGAAGGATTCTGTGGACGGCAACATGTTTGAGGCGCTCTTAAATACTGCGATCGGCAATATCAAGACCACGAACAGTTATCTGTCCGATATGGAGAATGAAGAAGTGCGTTTTATGCTGGGTGAGACGGAAAACACCCATGACCTGACGATTGCGCTGCAGAAAGCTTCCACGGCTCTGCAGTACACGGTTGCCATCCGCGACAAACTGCTCGACGCCTACAAGGAATTGATGCAGATGCAGATCTAGTGGCAGTACGAAATGACCAATACATGAGACGGGAGAAATACCATGCCGGAGAAATTGAAAGAAATCCTGCAAAAGGTAATAGATTGGTGGAATAAATTCACTTCCCGCCAGAAGACGATCATTATCGGACTGGCGGCAACGGTTATCTTTGCTTTCGCGTTAATTCTATATGCGACCTCACAGCCGCAGTATACGGCGTTAATCACCTGTGAAAACGCTGTCAAAGCATCGGAGGTGCAGGCCCTCTTGGACGGTGCCAATATCAAGTACAAACCCTCCGCGGACGGATTGAAGTTCAGCGTGGAGTCGAGCCAGTATACGACGGCGGTCTGGGCATTGGGTGCCGCGGGCTACGGTGCCGACGAATACACGATTCAGCAGGCGTTGAACGGCAGCATTTCCACGACGGCCTCGGACAAGGAGAAGCTGTCGAAGGAAGCGTATGAGAGCAAGGTGGAAAAGAATCTCACCTATTTTTCCAATATTAAGAGCGCCGATGTGCTGTTGAATCTGCCGGAGCAGAACGGGACGCTGATCCGGGAGAAACAGGAAGCCAGCGCATACATACGGTTGGAGCTGGACGGCACGTTCACCTCCGCCAACGCGGCCAATGTGGCTCGTGCGGTTGCCACATGGCTGGGCAATTCCACCACGGCGAACATTACGATTCTGGACACGGAGGCCAATCTGCTGTTTGCGGGTGGAAATGACTATTCGATGACGGGCGTCGCAGGTTCCATGCAGGAGCTGAAGAATCAGGGACAGGTTCTGGTAGCCAATCAGGTCAAGAACGTGCTGCTTGGAACCCAACAGTTCAGTCAGGTGGAAGTGACCTGCAATCTGAGCATGGATTACGCTTCCTATGAGGAGACGATAAAGGAATACAGTGCGCCTGACGGACGGGATGAAGGAATGCTTGCCAACCGTTCCACCTTTGAGTCGGAGAGCACCAACAGCGGTTCCGCCATTCCCGGAACGGACTCAAACAATGAGCAGGGTTATGTGTCCCCCGATTCCAATGATTCCTCTGCCACGCAGAATGAGAAGATCGAGAATTTCCTGCCCAATGAAAAGATCCAGTACAAAGAAGTGCTGCCCGGGATCATCCAGTATGCAGATTCCAGCATGGCCATCGCATTGATCCGCTATCGCGAGTACCGGGAGGAGGATGTACGCCGACAGGGACTGTTGGACGGCGGCATCACCTGGGAGGAATATAAGTTAAACAATTCGGCCGACATCAAACTTGATGTGGATGAAGAGTACTATAATGCGGCGGCCAATGCCACCGGAATCCCTAGGGAGAAGATCACCATTCTCTCCTATGAGTCGCCGCGGTTTGTGGACAGAGCGCGTATGACGGTGAATGCGACCAGCATCATGAGTGTTGTCATGCTGATCGTGATCGTGGCGCTGTTAGCCTTTGTGGTGCTTCGCAGCATGGGAGGCAGAAGGAGTGCGCAGCAGGATGAGGAACTCTCCGTGGAGAGCCTTCTGCAGTCCTCGGCCGAGACGGTGGTGGAGGACATCGATCTGGAGGCCAAGTCCGAGACCCGCAGAGTGGTAGAGAAATTTGTGGACGAGAATCCGGAGGCCGCAGCAACGCTCCTTCGCAACTGGCTCAGCGAGGAGTGGTAAGTTCATTTGAAGGAGAATACCGATGGCGAAGAAGAGTGAGAATGGGATAAGCGGTCTGCAGAAAGCGGCGATTTTGTTGATCTCTCTGGGACCGGAGCGTTCCGCCGGACTGTTTAAGCATTTAAAGGAAGATGAGATAGAGGAGCTGACCCTTGAGATTGCCAACACCCGAAGCGTCACGCCGCAGGTGAAGGAGGAAGTCATCAACGAATTCTATGAGGTCTGTCTCGCCCAGCAGTATATTGCGGAGGGCGGTATCGGCTATGCCAAAGAATTGCTGGATAAGGCTCTGGGCACCGATAAGGCTATGGAAGTGATCGGAAAGCTGACGGCTTCTTTGCAGGTAAAACCTTTCGAGTTCGTGCGAAAGACCGATGCGGCTCAGTTGATCAACTTTATTCAGGACGAACATCCTCAGACCATTGCGCTGATTTTGTCCTATCTGGCTCCGGGGCAGGCTGCCCTCATCGTGTCGGCCCTGCCGCCCGACAGACAGGCGGACGTGGCGAAGCGTATCGCCATGATGGATCGCACCAGCCCCGACGTTATCAAGGAGGTGGAGAAGGTGCTGGAGTCCAAGCTGGCAAGTCTGGTAAATCAGGATTACACAGTGATCGGCGGTGTGGACGCCGTGGTAGAGATTTTGAATACCGTAGACAGAGGTACGGAAAAACATATCATGGAGACTTTGGAGATCGAGGAGCCGGAACTTGCGGACGAGATCAGAAAGAAGATGTTCGTGTTCGAGGATGTGCTGCTTCTGGACGACCGTGCCATTCAGCGTGTGCTGCGCGACGTGGACAACAACGATCTGGAGATTGCACTCAAGGGTGCCAACGAGCAGGTGCAGACGGCTATCTTCAACAATTTGTCCAAGCGTCTGGCTACCATGATCAAGGAGGATATGGAGTTTATGGGGCCTGTCCGCATGAAGGATGTGGAGGAAGCACAACAGAAGATTGTAAATATTATCCGCAAGCTGGAGGATGCAGGCGAGATCGTTATTTCCAGAGGTGGAGGTGACGAGATTGTGGTCTAGTAATCTGTTAAAGGGTGGATTTACCACGCTGCAGGCGGACGAGAAGCGTGTGATAGACGTCAATGCCATGATGGAACTGCGCATGGAGCAGTGGGCGGAGGAGATGGCCAGATCCCGCGGTGAGGAAACCGGAGAGTGGACGGCGGACGAGCAGGCGGACGGGTTTTTGGCAGGACTTTCCGCAGAGCAGATAGAAGGCCTGACGGCGGACGGAGAGCAGACGGACGGCGCGCAAAGCAATGTGATCAAAGCAAATGCGGAGGCTGCCAGAGACAGCCTTTTATCCGAGGCGCAGGAAGCGGCGGACGAGATCGTGGCGCAGGCCAGAGAGGAAGCGGAGTCGCTGATTGCGCAGGCGCGGGCTCAGATCGAGAGCGAGAAGGAGCAGGCGTTTGCACAGGCCAGAGAGCAGGGATATGCCGAGGGCTTCGAGCAGGCAGGAAGCGAATTTGCAGAGAAGGAACAGGAACTTGCAAGGCGGCGAACGGAGCTGGAGGCGGAGTATGAGAAGCTGATAGAACAGTTGGAACCCCGGTTTGTGGACGCCATCACGGGAGTCTACGAACATTTGTTTCGGGTGGAACTCTCCTCTTACCGCGATATTCTGCTGCATTTGATCGAGTCCTGTGTACGCAGGGTCGAAGGCGGCCGGGATTTTCTGGTTCATGTGTCGAAGGAAGACTATCCCTATGTGAGTATGGAGAAGAAGCAGCTTTCGGAGGCGCTCACATCGCCCGGCGCCACGCTGGAGCTGGTGGAGGATATTACCCTGAAGCATAACGAGTGTATGATCGAGACCGAGGGCGGCATCTATGACTGTGGTCTGGGAACGCAGCTCTTAGAGCTTACACAGCGATTAAAGCTTTTGTCCTATGAGAAAAGGTAGGAGGTTTTTCGTTGGAGGCGCCGAATATTAATTTTGAAAAATATAGGAAGATGTCGGATCACAGCTATTTTCGCAGGATGGGAAAGGTGGTAAACGTGGTCGGACTCACGATTGAGTCTGCGGGACCGGATGCCAAACTGGGGGATCTGTGCAGGATCCTGCCGGAGCAGAGTGCGGGAGCGAAAGCCATTTTGGCGGAAGTGGTGGGATTCAGAGACAAGAAGACCCTGTTGATGCCCTATGACAATGTGGAGGGCGTCGGTCTTGGGTGTATGGTGGAAAATACCGGATATCCCTTGACTGTGACGGTGAGTGACGCATTGTTGGGAAAGCTTTTGAACGGTCTGGGGAAGCCTGTGGCCGGGAAGGCGGTGAAGGGCGTGGAGTACCCTGTGGACGCCAACCCGCCGGATCCCATGAACCGACAGATCATCGACGAGATTCTTTCGCTGGGCGTGCGCGCGGTGGACGGTCTGATCACCGTGGGCAAGGGACAGCGTATCGGGATCTTTGCCGGATCCGGTGTGGGAAAATCCACGCTGATGGGAATGTTTGCGAGAAATACCAAGGCGGACATCAATGTCATCGCTCTGATCGGAGAGCGGGGCAGGGAGGTTCGCGAATTTATAGAGAGAGACTTGGGCGAGGAGGGCATGAAACGTTCCGTGGTGGTGGTGGCTACTTCGGATCGTCCGGCGCTCGAGCGCAAGATGGCGGCCAGAACCGCCACTGCCATTGCAGAATATTTCCGGGATCAGGGTAAAGACGTGCTGCTTATGATGGATTCCCTGACCCGTTTTTCCATGGCGCAGCGCGAGATCGGTCTGGCCAGCGGAGAGCCCCCTGTGACCAGAGGGTATCCTCCCAGCGTGTACTCCGAGATGCCCAAGCTTTTGGAGCGGGCGGGGAGAGACGCGAAGGGCTCCATCACCGGACTCTATACGGTGTTGGTGGACGGCGATGATTTCAACGAGCCGATCACGGACACGGCCAGAAGTATTCTGGACGGTCATATCGTGCTTGACAGAAAGCTTGCCCACAAAAATCATTATCCGGCCGTGGATGTGCTGCAGAGCATCTCCCGATGCATGAGCCAGATCGCCGACAGGGATCACAAGAAAGCGGCGGGAAAGCTCAGAAGTGTGCTGGCGACCTACAGCGAGGCGGAAGATTTGATCAATATCGGAGCCTACAAGAGCGGCAGCAATCCGGCCATCGATTATGCCATCAGCAAGATCGATGAAGTGAATGAGTTTTTGTGTCAGGAGACGGAGGAGAAAGTGGACTTCGAGGAAAGCTCCCGTCGGATGCAGGCTTTGTTTGAATAGGTCTGGGCGGGATATTTTGGAGTGACAGATGGCTAGGTTTCGATACAGACTGCAGAATGTGCTGAATATCAAACTGAAGATGGAAGATCTGGCGAAACAGGAATTTTCCACGGCCAGAATGCGGCTTCTCGAGGAGGAGGAAAAACTCTCCGCCCTTGAGAAGAGAAAGCGGGAGTATGAGGCGCAGGTCAGAGAACTCTTAAGCGGCGTTTTGAATGTTCGTGAGATCGAGGACGGCAGGAATGCGATTCTGATCATGGACGGATATATCGCGGATCAGCGTCTGGAAGTGGAGCGGGCCGGACGCAGAGTGGAACAGGCCAGAGAGAAGATGACAGTGGCCATGCAGGAGAGAAAGACGCAGGAGACTCTGCGGGAGAAGGCGTTTGACGAATTTCTGCGCGAGGAGAACCGTGCGGAGAGCAAGGTAATCGATGAGCTGACCAGTTACACCTATGGTCAGAAACAAGAGGTGTAGGACAATATGGCAAAAGAAATGAGCCCACAGGAGCTTGCCGCCGCATCGGAGAAAAGCAAGCTTCAGGCGGAGAAAAAGAAGTTAAAAAGCGAGCAGAAGGCCCAGAAGAAGGAGGCCAAGCGCAGAGCGAAAGAGATTGCAAAGAGAGAGGACGAACTTTCGGAGGACGAGGAGGGCGGCGGTTTCAGCACCTTTTTAATCACCGTGTTTATCGTGCTGCTCTGGCTGACCGTGGTGTGTGTGATCGTCAAGATGGATGTGGGCGGTTTCGGCAGCTCGGTACTTGCGCCGGTGTTAAAGGACGTGCCGGTGGTCAATAAGATCCTGCCCGGGACATCCATAATGGAGACGACCAACGGGGAGAGCTACGGGGGTTACACCAGCCTCAGAGACGCCGTGGATCAGATCGCAAGTCTGGAGAAACAGCTTGAGCAGGTTCAGAACGAGTCCAAAGAAAAGGACACGGAACTGAATACGCTGAAGGCGGAGGTGCTGCGCCTTCAGCCTTTTGAGGAGAAACAGGTGGAGTTCCAGCGCATCCGCACGGAGTTCTATGAGGAAGTCATCTATGAGGAGAAAGGCCCCGGTGCGGAGGAATACCGCAAATATTACGAGGAGATGGATCCCTCCACGGCGGAGTATCTCTATAAGCAGGTGGTGGCCCAGACCGAGGAAGACCAGAAGATGCAGGATTATGCCAGCACCTATGCCCAGATGAAACCCAAGGCGGCGGCCGCGGCATTTGAGAAGATGGAAAATGATATGAAGCTGGTGGCAAAGATTCTGAATGCCATGAACGCCGAGAGCAGGGCGGCTATCATGAACAACATGACCCCTGAGTTTGCGGCTAAACTTACCAAAATTATGGATCCGGAGTCTTAAGAACAGTCTCCGGGCGACCGATATAACATATGGTATTCCTAATAAGTTAAGAATACAAAATCTATGGAGAAAGGAGGATGCCCATGAAGACTACCACAGTAAAAGATGTGGGAAGCGTGATGAATCTCGGCGTGCAGGCCGGACGCGCCGCAGGCAGAGCCGGAGACGGTTTCCGCACGGTGTGGAACAGCCAGACCGGGGGCAGCAAGGAAGCGCCGCAGAAGGAACAGCTCTCGGGAGCGCAGACACAGAAAGCGAAACCCGGAGACGAGCTGCGCGCAAAGGATCGATCCAGAAACAATGTCCGGGAAGAGGATGCCGATCGGATTACGAAAGTCACCGGCGGAGCGGATGAGGAAGTTTCGGAAGCGGCCGTGGAGGCTGTGAGCGCGGCGGTTATGGAACTGATGCAGAAGATCGCCGATACCTTCGGAATCACCGTGGAATCACTGCAGGAAACTATGGCGGACATGGATCTGCAGCCCATGGATCTGTTGCAGCCGGAGAATCTGAGCAGTCTGCTCTTGGCGGCAGGAGGGGCGCAGGATTCCCTTTCGCTTCTCACCGACGAACAGTTGTGTGCGGATTACCGGATGCTTATGGAGGAAGGCGAAGCCGTTTCCGAGCAGGCCGGCATGCTGACAGACAGTGATGTGACGGCTGAGTTGCTGCCGGAGCAATCCGTACAGATCGAGACGGCGGTTCAGACGCAGGAGATGTCGGAGACGGTCGAGACGGCGGATGAGGAGATGATTCCGGCGAACGATGCGGACAATGTGCTTTTGCAGGCAGCGGACGGGGAAGAGACCCAACAGACACAGATCGTTCAGAATGTGAAGGAACATGCGGATGACCGTGACGGCGGAGAGACCAAGCACGAAGGGAATGCGCAATCGGGCGGAGCAGACGCCAATCTGGTGCTGCAGAGCATCAAAGACCAGCTCTTTGGCATACAGAACGAAAGTGTGAAAGAAGCTTCCGGCGCGCAGGAGACGGATGTGCAGGATGTGATGCAGCAGATTATGGATTACATGAGGGTTCAGGTAAAACCCGATATGTCCAGTCTGGAGATGCAGCTTCATCCCGAAAGTCTCGGAACCCTGCAGATTCATCTGGCGGCGAAGGGCGGCGTGCTCACGGCGAATTTCATCGCACAGAACGAATCCGTGAAAGCGGCGTTGGAGAGTCAGATGGTTCAGCTCAAGGAGAGCTTCGAGGAACAGGGAGTCAAGGTGGAGGCCATTGAGGTCACCGTGCAGACCCATGAATTCGAGCAGAATCTGGAGCAGGGCAGAGGAAGACAGCCGCAGGAGACCGCGGAGGGAAAACGCCCCAGAACCAGAAGAATCACGTTGGGCGGTTTGGAGGAGTCAGAGCTTCCCGACGAGATGGAGCCGGAGGACCGTATTACGGCTCAGATGATGGCCGCAAACGGCACAACGGTGGATTTCACCGCATGACAATTTCTGCGGTCTAAGCGCAGAAAGATTTAGAAAGGAGAGAGCAATATGGCATTGATGGCGCCGGTAAAAGACGGTCAGTTTGTGGAGTCGGCCTCACAGAGCTCCCTGAACAAGGCCAATTCAACCAGCAACGGAATGGATAAGGACGCGTTCCTTCAGCTTCTCGTTGCACAGATGAAGTATCAGGATCCCTTGGAGCCCACTTCCAACACGGAGTATATTTCTCAGTATGCACAGTTCTCACAGGTAGAGCAGATGCAGAACATGTCGGCCAGCATGGACTTGCAGCGCGCAAGCGAGCTGGTGGGCAAAGAGGTATATATCAAGACCACAAGTTCTTCGGGAGAGACGCAGTATGTGCGCGGCAAGGTGGATTATGTGGTGTACGAGAACGGCAAGGCTTTTCTGTCCATCAACGAGTCCCTTTATTCCATCGAGGATCTGGATACCGTGGTAGACAGAGAATACATTGAAGCTTATGACAAGGCCGAGAAGTTCGTGACTGCCCTCAATAAGCTGCCCAATGTAAACGGTGTGGATCATTCGGATCTGGCCACCATCGACGAGCTGGAAGAGACCTACAACAATATGAACGAGTATGAGAAGAGCTTCATCGCCAAGGAGAAGGTGGACGCACTCAAAAAGTACATTGAGAAGGCCAAGGAAGTCAGAGCCGCCGAGGAAAACCTGAACAAGAAGGACGAAGAGGACAAAGCGGACGAAGTTGAAGGCGACGTGGGCGAAGGCGATGAGGAATAGGCGGCACAGGATGTGGCGTTAGCAGGAGGAAGGAATATGGATATTCAGAAACAGAATTTCCTTTCCATCGAGCAACTGACAGACCGGTACTTAAATCAGCCCAAGCAGACGGACAACAAAGAAAAGCAGCCGGATATTTCTTTTCAGGATGTGTTAAAGCAGAAGACCCTGCACGAACAGGGACAGATCGGAAACCTTCGGTTTTCCAAACACGCAGCCGGGAGATTGAATGACAGAGGCATCGAGCTGAGCGAAAGTCAGATGGAGCGATTGTCTGACGGGGTGCGCAAGGCGGGACAGAAAGGAATTAAGGATTCGTTGGTCATTGTGGATGAGCTGGCGTTTATCGTAAACGTGCCAAACAGCACAGTGGTAACGGCCATAGACAGCGCGGCGGCCGACGACAATGTATTTACCAATATCAACGGAGCAGTAATCATGTAAGCCGGACCTCACAAGGAAGTTTACAGAAAAGGCATTTCCGAATGACAGAGGAAATGCGGCTCCCCAAAACAGGAGGAATGAGCATTATGATGAGATCATTGTATTCTGGTGTGGCAGGACTGAAGACACATCAGGTAAAGATGGATGTAATAGGTAATAATATTGCAAACGTAAACACGACTTCGTACAAGGCAAGTTCCATCGTATTCAGCGAGTTGATGAGCCAGACGACCCAGAGAGCCAGCGGTCCTAATGCGACCAGCGGCATCGGCGGCACCAACGCCAGACAGATCGGTCTGGGTGTAAAATCCGGAGCCATCAACATCAACATCACGGGGCAGGGTTCCAGCCAGTCCACCGGCAATCCCTTTGACGTGATGATCACCGGAGAGAATTTCTTCGTGGTATCCAACGGCAGAGAGAATTTCTTCACCAGAGACGGTTCTTTCTATGTGGACGGCGCCGGCAATCTGGCCATGACCAGCACGGGTTATAATGTGATGGGCTGGGGTGTGGACGAGGAGACCGGCAACATCAAGCAGGACACGGTGGCGGCGCTTCGCATCATGAGTCAGGTCAATATGACATATCCCCCTGAGTACACCACGCAGGCCCATATCACCGGTATTCTGGATAAGAACGACACGGATGTGACCAGCACCAACGGCAAGGTGGTCAATCTGAACTTCTATGACAATCTGGGCTATGAGTACACGGCAAAGTTTGTGTTCAAACAGTCTGCCGCCAAGAATGAATACAGTCTGGAGTTTTCCAAGCTGCTGGATTCCACGGGCAAAGAAGTGGAACTGACGGATGAGCAGAAGCAGAAAATCCTCGGCGGCGGTGTGGAACAGACCCAGAAGAAGAACGCAACGATCAAATTAAATGACAGTTACAAGTGGTCGGGAACGGATCTCACCGCTAACAACGAGACGCTGGTTTATGCCACAGGCGATGCCACGAATCCCTACAGCACCATGGATCCTAAATCGGCTGACTATACCAGCTTGTCTGCTGAGGAGAAAGCGGCCGACTACCAGAAAGCACTTGCCCAGATTGCCAAGGCGTACGGTTATGAGGGCTCGGTGAACGAGTTCTTGAACATGAAGATTCCCGTGACGCTGAATGCTGGTGGCAGCGATACCACGGCGGAAGAAAATTATTCCATCAAAGACATTATAGAAAACAAGGGTGGTAATCTTCCGGCACTGCACGAGGAGGCGGCACTGGGAGAGGGGAAGGATTCCCCTGAACGCGTATTTTACGGTTATAAATTGGTGTTTAATCCGGACAACGGTGATATGCAGAGCGTGGACGGCAGTATGACTTCTTTCATGGCTTACTTCAATTTGGCCGATGCGGGCGAGGGATTCAGCAATTTCTCCAACATACAGATTGATCTGTCCACCATATCCATGGTTGACAATAAGGGAACTTCCACCGTGGGAGCCGACAAGGGAAATCTGGACGGTCTGGGAACAGGTCGCCGTCTGGGCGATATGATCGGTGTGTCCATCCAGAGAGACGGTATGATCTACGCAAGCTATGACAACGGTATGACCAGACTGCTCGGCCAGATCGCCACCGCAAGCTTTGCCAATGCTTCCGGTCTGGAGAAGAAGGGAGACAATCTCTACTCCGCAACCTTGAACTCCGGCGAGTTTGACGGTATCGGCGTGGATATCACGGCAAACGGCGGCTATATGTCCACCGGTCAGCTGGAGATGAGTAATGTGGATCTGTCCTCGGAGTTCACGGAGATGATCACCACGCAGAGAGGATTTCAGGCCAACAGCCGTATCATCACCGTGTCCGACACGCTGCTTGAGGAGCTGACCAACCTGAAGAGATAAAACGAAAATGTCTGAATTTTTAAAATAATATATTAAATAGAATAAAAATTCGGAAAAACGTTTTTGGAAGACGGAAGAATTCAATAAAAGGGGCGGGAAAAGAACTGTTTTCCGTCCCTTAAATCCATGTAGGCGAGGACAAATCTATGATTGAGGTGACGAAATTAAACGGCACGAGGATTCTGGTGAACCCCCATTTATTGGAAGTAGTGGAGGAAACCCCCGATACTGTGCTGACTTTGACCACGGGAAAAAAAATAATTGTAAAAGAAAGTAGACAAGAGATAAAAAATTTAGTAGAATTGTATCGAAAGGGTATTCTTGCAGAATAATTTTGAAAAATTGCGGAATGGTTAGGTGATATGTTGTGGATATTGCATCGTTAATCGGAATGATTTTTGGTTTTTCCATGTTGGTATACGGTATTATCTCGAATGCGGGTATAGGCGGTGTGCCCAGCTATCTGGATTATCCGTCTGCACTGATTACCTTTGGCGGCGCTCTGGGAGCGACGCTGTGTTCGTTTACCATGCCGGACTTCATTGCGGGTCTTAAGAGTTTCCTGCTGATTTTCAGAATGCCGACGCTGGACACCCCCGAGGTGATCAAGAAAATTATCGAGCTGTCCAATGTGGCCCGTAAGGAAGGGCTTCTTTCGTTGGAGGAGGCCGCGGCCGATCTGGACGAGGCTTTCCTTAAGAAAGGAATTCTTCTGATCGTGGACGGTACCGATCCGGATCTGGTGCGTGCCATCATGGAGACAGAGCTTGTCAGCATAGAGGGCAGACATAAGAATTTGATCAATTTCTGGGATGTTCTGGCATCTATGGGTCCTGCCTGGGGTATGATCGGTACCTTGGTTGGACTGGTAAACATGTTGAATAACATGGCGGACGCCAGCGCAATCGGACCTTCCATGGCGGTCGCACTGATCACCACACTGTACGGTTCCCTGCTTGCAAACTGGATTTGTATACCTGTCTCCAATAAATTGAAGGCGCACAACGCCACGGAGATGATGATGAAAGAGGTTATGATCGAAGGCCTTTTGTCCATTCAGGCCGGCGAGAATCCCCGCGTAATCGAAGAGAAGCTGAAATCCTTCCTTGCACCCAAGGACAGAGAGAGCGGCGAGGAAGCGGGAGGTGAGGAGTAAGTGGCAAAGAGAAAGGAAGATGCGCCCCCCGCCGGATCGCCGGCGTGGATGGCCACTTTCAGTGATTTGATGAATCTTTTGCTTTGTTTCTTCGTGCTCCTTTTTTCCATGTCTACCCTCGAGGAATCAAAGTGGGCGGAACTTGTGGCTTCCATGAACAACACGTTCAGTGTGTTCAACGGCGGTGCCACGGCAATCGGCGACGGAATTCTGGTCAGCAACGGCGTGAGCCAGTTGAACGAGCTGGATCAGTATATCAACAGCACGGGAAAGCTCTCCGACTCGGATTCGGAGGTAGACAAACTACAGGATTATATCAATTCCGGAGATGTGGAGATCCTGCAGGAAGCGCTGGAACAGAAGCAGCTTCAGGCTAATGAGGAACTGGCGGAGCTTGTGGAGGAATCGATCAGCGAGGGCCGATTGGACGATCAGATCGATGTGAATTTTACCGCACAATATGTGCAGCTCACCATGAAGGGCGCGCTGTTGTTTGACTCCGGCAGCAGCGAACTCAGGAAAGAGTCCCTCGATGTATTGGATAAGGTAGGGAAGATTCTGGAGCATTATGCGCAAGGAACCATAGAGATTGAGGGACACACCGACAATGTGCCTATAAACAGTGCCCGCTACGCCAGCAACGAGGAGCTTTCCAGTGCGAGAGCACTGTCCGTATTTTATTATCTGTCGGACAATACGCTGCTCGATATCTCCCGCCTCAGACATGCGGGAATGGGAGAGCGCATACCGATTGCGGATAACTCCACCACGGAGGGCAGGAGCAAGAACAGAAGAGTGGAAATCAGAATCTACAATCCCTGATTAAACCGTGGAAATCATGAGAATATGGAAAGAGGTTTAAGATGAAAAAGAACATGTTGTCTATCATTATTTTGGCTCTGTTGTTAGTGAATATCATTCTGACTTCGGTGATGATGTTCAGCGTTACCAGCACCAACAAAAAGGTGGCGGATCTGGTGGGGAATATCGCTTTGGTGATGAATCTGGAGCTCACGCCTCCGGGACAGGAGGGAGCGCAGGAGGCGGTTTCTCTGGCGGATACGCAGGTTTATGTGATTCCAAACGCCATGACCATCTCTCTTATGCCTGAGACCGTCACGGACGCAAACGGCAGACAGGAGAGCAAACGGGGATATCTTATGTGCAATATTTCATTGTCCATGAATAAGAAGCACAAAGATTTTAAGAAAAACGGCACGGATGAAGCCATGGCAGAGCGGGAAGAATTGATTAAGGACGCAATCTTTACCGTTGTCAGCAGACATACCGCATCGGAGCTGCAGGCGGACAGCGGTTTGGAGGGGTTGAAGGCTGAGATTCTGGCTGCCGTACAGGAGTTGTATAAGAGCGACTTCATCTATAAAGTTTCCATCAGCGAAGTGAAATATGGCTGATGAGAGACAACAGCCGAGACCGTATAAAGGAGGTGAGGGCTTGTGGGTGAAGTCCTTTCACAGAGTGAGATAGACAATCTGCTTGCGCTGATGGCAAATGGCGAGCTGGATGAGAACCAGATGCAGGGCGGCGATGAGAAGCAGGTGAAAAATTATGACTTCAGTCGCCCGACCAAGTTCTCCAAGGAACATCTGAGGACGCTTGAGATCATTTTCGAGCATTACGGACGTCTTGTGTCCACCAATCTTCCGGTGTATCTTAGGAACAATGTGCAGGTGTCAGTGGTCAGCTCTGAGACATTAACCTTTAGTGAGTTTACCAATGCTTTATCCAATCCCGTTATATTGGGGATCATCAATTTTGCCCCGCTAAACGGTACGATTATTATAGATATGGCCACCAATCTGGCATATGCAATGCTGGATCGAATGCTGGGAGGCATGGGTGTTCCGCTGGAGAAGAGCAGAGAGTTCTCCGAGATCGAACTTTCCATCATACAGAAAATTCTGGTAATGCTGACTCAGCTTTTCAGGGAGCCGTGGAAGAATGTGGTGGAGGTTTCGCCGGTCTTAAACAGGGTGGAGACCAATCCGCAGTTTGCCCAGATTATTGCGCCCAACGACATGATTGCCATCGTTACCTTGAGCTTGAAGATAGGAGATGTGGAAGGGTTTGTCAATATCTGTCTTCCGTTCTTTACCTTGGAGGATGTGATGGACAGACTGAACACGAAGTTCTGGTTTGCTTCCATGCAGGAGAAGCACGATGAGAATTATGAGGACTATATCGAAGCGATGATCCGGAAGGTGGATGTGCCTATCAAGGCCGTGCTTGGAAGAAGCAAGATTTCTGTAGGTGATTTCATGAATCTGCAGGTAGGCGACTGTATCCGTCTGGATTCCAAGGTGGAAAATGACATGGACATTTATGTAGGAAATATCAGAAAGTTTACCGCTTTGCCCGGATCCAACAAAGATGCTTATGCTGTCCGGATTACATCGGTAATCAGAGAGGAGGACTAAGAAGATGGATGGAATGCTTTCTCAGGACGAGATCAGTGCCCTGCTGAATGGTATGGATCTGTCGGGAGATACATCGGGGGAGGGACAGGCAGGCAGTTCGGCCGAAGCGGATCCCGGCGGCAGTGCTATAGATGATAGCGGCTTATTGGATGATGTGTCGAAAGACGCCATCGGCGAGGTCGCCAATATCAGTATGGGTTCTTCGGCGACAACCCTGTATTCTCTGGTAAACCGCAAGGTGAACATCACGACGCCGGTAGTGGAACTGGCACAGTGGAACAGTCTGCTGGATATGTACGAGAAACCCTGCGTGTTTATCCAGATCAAGTATACTCAGGGACTGGACGGCACGAATATTCTGGTGCTGAAAGAACATGACGTGAAAGTCATCACGGATCTGATGATGGGAGGAGACGGAACCAACACGGATGGTGAGCTGGGTGAGCTTCATCTGAGTGCGATCTCCGAGGCCATGAACCAGATGATGGGATCGGCGGCGACTTCCCTTTCAACCATGCTGAATACGATGATCGATATCAGCCCGCCGGATGCATCCTTGCTTGACCTGACCAAGATCAAGTCGGGAGCGGAGATTTCTCCTTTTCTGGGCGGAACCTTTGTAAAGATATCGTTCCGCATGCAGATTGATACGCTGGTGGACAGCACCATCATGCAGTTGTACCCCATTGATTTTGCCCAGAAAGTGGTGGACACTTTCATGAACAATCAGATGGCGGCAATCCCCACTCCGGAGCCTGCGGCGCCGGAACCTGCACCGATTCCTGCTGCAGCGCCTGCACCGGATATGAGCGGCATGGCAGCTCAAGGAGGTATGATGCCTCAGGGCGGTATGGGAATGATGCCGGGAATGGGAATGCCTATGCAGGGAATGCCGATGCAGGGCATGGGAATGATGCCGGGAATGGGAATGCCGATGCAAGGAATGCCGATGCAGGGCATGGGAATGATGCCGGGAATGGGGATGCCCATGCAGCAAAACGTAAATGTGCAGCCGGCGCAGTTCCAGAGTTTCTCCGGGGATATGGCAGGCTTTGCCGGACAGGAAAATATCGGACTGATTATGGATGTGCCGCTGGAAGTGACGGTAGAGCTTGGGCGCACCAGCAAGTCCATCTCGGAAATACTCGAATTTTCACCGGGAACCATCATTGAACTTGAACGTATTGCGGGAGAGCCGATTGATGTATTGGTCAACGGCAAGCTGGTGGCCAAGGGTGAAGTTGTTGTGATTGAAGAGAGTTTCGGTATTCGAGTCACGGAAATTATTAAATAGTGGCTGACAAAACTGTCGGATTTATGATATACTTAATATAGCGTCATAACCAATGGAGGAAAAGAGATGGCAAAAAATATTTTAATCTGTGACGATGCAGCATTTATGAGGATGATGATCAAGGACATTCTTACCAAGAACGGCTACAATGTGGCAGGGGAAGCGGAGAATGGCCAGAAAGCGGTGGAGAAGTACAAGGAGCTGAATCCGGATCTGGTGCTGATGGATATCACCATGCCCGAGATGGACGGTATTCAGGCGTTGAAGGAGATCAAGAAGCTGGATTCGGGCGCAATGGTTATCATGTGTTCCGCAATGGGCCAGCAGGCGATGGTTATCGAGGCGATTCAGGCAGGGGCGAAGGATTTCATCGTGAAGCCGTTCCAGCCGGATCGAGTGATTGAGGCGGTAAAGAAGGTAGTTGGATAATGGGCATACTCCTGACGGCGGGAAGTTATGCGCAGTTTCTGTCCGTGTTGGTGATTTTCGTTCTGGTGCTGGGCATCACTGCGTGGGTCACGAAGTGGATGGCAAATTATCAAAAACTGCAGAATTGCAATTGCAATATTGAGGTGATTGAAACCACCCGCATTGCCAATAATAAATACATACAGTTGGTGCGGGTAGGAGAGATCTATATGGCCATCGCTGTATGTAAGGATACGGTGACAATGCTGGGAGAAGTGTCCGCGGAGCAGATCCGCTTCCGGGACACCGCCTCGAACAGGACAAGCTTTCGGGAATTGTTGGAGAAGACCATAAAGATGGATTCCGGTGGCCAAAGCAAATCAAAGGACAGTGACGAATGAAGAGATTCAAACGAGCTGGGAAAAAAATACTAACAAAGGAAAAAGCCGTCAAAGGCTTTTTCCTTTTGGTGTGCCTGCTGGTTACGGTGGGCATATTGTGCATTCATGAGGGCCTGTGGGGCGGAATGAAGGTCTATGCGGCGGAGGAACACAGACTTACGGGAGAGACTACGGAGTCTACGATCATCAATCCTGCGGGGACGGCCCAGACGCCCGAAGAGCTCAATCAGCTCAATACGGTGAATACGGTGACGCTGACCGTCAATGAGGATAACGGACAGCTAAACGGTATCTTGCGCATTCTGCTGACGCTGACGCTGATTTCCATCGCGCCGATTCTGATCATCATGATGACCTCTTTTACGAGAATCATCATTGTACTGCATTTTACCAGAGCGGCGCTGAATACGCAGACTGCTCCGCCCAACCAGATTCTGGTCGGGATGGCGCTGATCCTCACGTTTTTTATCATGGAGCCCACGTTCACCCAGATCAACGATCAGGCGATTAAACCTTTTAACGAGGGCGAGATTGAGCAGGAGGAGGCGATAGAACTGGCCATGCAACCGCTCCGGGAGTTTATGTATCCTCAGACACAGCTTAAGGATGTGGAGCTTTTTATGGATATTTCAAGGCAGGAGTGGGACGGAGATATCGAGACCATACCCAATTCCGTGCTGATTCCCAGTTTTATGATCAGTGAGCTGCGCACGGCGTTTTGGATTGGTTTTATGATCTATATTCCGTTTATTGTGATCGATATGGTGGTGGCGTCTACGCTGATGAGTATGGGTATGATGATGCTGCCTCCCACTACGATTTCCATGCCTTTTAAGATACTGTTGTTTGTCATGGCCGACGGCTGGGCACTGATTATCGGACAGCTTGTCATGACGTTTTACTGACGGGAGGATAGAAGATGACGATAGACGCGGTTACGGAGATGACCAACAATGCGTTATTTCTGATCATTCAGGTGTCCCTGCCGGTTCTTCTGGTATCCTTGAGTGTGGGACTGATCGTCAGTATCTTCCAGACGGTGACCTCCATTCAGGAGCAGACATTGACTTTTGTGCCGAAGATTGTCTGTGTGTTTCTGGCGCTTGCCCTTATGGGCGGCTGGATGATGACCAAGATGGTGGAGTTTACCACGCAGCTTTGGAGTGATTTCAGTCTTTATATTCATCGGTAGACGGACGAGAAGGAAGCTTGGTCCATGATAGATGTATCCTTTTCCATGTACGATTTAGAATATTTTCTGCTGATACTGGTGAGAGTGTCCTGTTTTGTTTTTATCGCTCCCTTTTTCAGTATGAACAATACGCCTGCCAGAGTTCGGGTGGCTTTGAGCGTCTTTGTGTCCGCACTTCTGTATCAGGCGGTTACGCCGGTGGAGGCTCTTGTCTATGAGACTGTGATGGATTATGCCATCATCGTGATGAAGGAGGCCGTGGCCGGACTGTTGATTGGGTTCGGCTCCAATATCTGTATGGCCATTCTGAATTTTGCGGGCGCTGTCGCTGACATGGAGACAGGATTGTCCATGGTAACTCTGATGGATCCCAACAGCAGGGAGCAGACCAGTATCACCGGTATTTTATACCAGTATGCCTTCACCATGATGCTGATCGCATCGGGGATGTACCGCTATCTTCTGGGCGCTCTGGCGGACACGTTTGTGTTGATTCCCGTGGGTGGAATCGTGTTCCGGGGAGAAATGATGCTGGACGCGATCGTCAAGTTTATGAGCGATTATATCATCATCGGATTTCGGATCGTGCTTCCCATATTCTGTGTGATTTTGCTGCTCAATGCAACGCTGGGAATTCTGGCGAAGGTTTCGCCGCAGATGAATATGTTTGCGGTGGGTATTCAACTCAAGATCCTGACAGGGCTCAGCGTGTTGTTTTTAACCGTGCAGTTGATGCCCGGAGCCGCGGATTTCATTTTTCAGGAGATGCAGACGGTGGTGGTGTCCTTTGTGGAGGCGATACGGCCCTAGGAGATAAATTATGCTGTTGGAATATAATCTGCAGTTTTTCGCAAAGGAAGGGCCGGGCGGCGAGAAGACGGAGCCGGCCACCGAGAAAAAGTTAAGCGATGCCCGCAAGGAAGGGCAGGTCGCCAAGAGCCGGGAGATTGCGAACGGACTGGGAATTCTGGCATTGTTTCTGGTCCTGCGCTTCTGGGTGGGAGTGATGGGCAATCAGTTTTTGGCGTTGTTTTCCGATATTTATGGTCAGATCAGCGACAGTGTTGTCTTCTGGAGAGGATATATGCCGGAGAATGACACGAACATGGTGTTTCGGGAGATGCTGCTTCAGATCATCATTATTCTGGCACCGATTCTGCTGATCGGGTATTTGATCGCTTTTGTCAGCGACGTGGCGCAGGTCGGGTGGAAACCCACAGCCAAACCTATGCAGCCCAAATTCAGCAAACTGAATCCGCTGTCCGGATTTAAGAAGATTATTTCCGTCAATTCTTTGGTAGAACTTGTAAAAGCTCTTCTAAAGATTGGCTTAATCGTTTATATATGCTATAATTATCTGAAGGACAAGTGGATGCTTGTGTTTTTGCTGTATGATATGCCGTTATTGCAGGCATTGCAGCTGCTTGCCACGACGGTGACGGATCTGGGGATTCGGATCGCGGCGGTCTATATGATTATCGCGGCTGCGGATTTTGTGTATCAGAAGGTGAAGTTTGCCAGAGATATGCGCATGACCAAGCAGGAGATCAAGGACGAGTACAAGCAGTCCGAGGGAGACCCGCAGATCAAGGGCAAGATCAGGCAGCGCATGAGGGAGGCATCCCAGCGCCGTATGATGCAGGATCTGCCCAGAGCGGATGTGGTCATCACCAACCCTACGCATTATGCCGTGGCTATCAAATATGATCCGGATGTGGCGGACGCTCCGTTAGTGATTGCCAAGGGAGAGGATTATCTGGCCGCCAAGATCAAGGAGATCGCCAAGGAAAACCATGTGGAGATCGTGGAGAACAAGCCGCTTGCCCGGATGCTTTATGCCAATGTGGACGTGGGGCAGATGGTGCCGCCGGAGCTCTATCAGGCAGTGGCGGAGGTGCTGGCGTTCGTATATCATCTTCAGGGCAAAGTATAAAAGACGAGAAGATTTTCTAAGGCGTCAAAAGACGCCGCCTAAGGAAATCTAGATCTCGTCTCAAGGAACGATTGCATCGTTCCTTCATAAAAGAATAAATAAGTGGGAGAGGAGGAATGGTTATGCATAGCAGATTACAGAAGACGGATGCCATCGTGGCGATTTATATGCTGGTGGCTTTCATGATGCTGATCGTCCCCCTTCCTGCGTGGCTGCTGGATATTTTTATGGCGTTTAACATCGCCATCGGGTTTACGATCCTGTTTGTGTGTATGTTTACCAAGGAAGTGCTGGATCTGTCCTACTTCCCCACGATCTTGCTCTTCACTACCATTTTCAGGATCGCCATGAATGTGTCTTCCACAAGACTGATCCTTACCACCGGAGATTCCGGTAATGTGGTAAAGACATTTGGTCAATTTGTGGGCGGCGGCGATCTGATTGTGGGAGCCATCGTGTTTATCATTTTGATTCTGATTCAGTTCCTTGTCATTAACAAGGGTTCCGAGCGTGTGGCAGAGGTGACGGCCCGGTTTACGCTGGATGCGATGCCCGGTAAGCAGATGGCGATTGACGCGGACTTAAACACCGGCGCCATCGATGACAGAGAAGCCAAAATACGGCGTGATAAGATCCAGCAGGAGTCCAGTTTCTTCGGCTCCATGGACGGTGCCGTGAAGTATGTTAAGGGAGATGCCATAGCGGGTCTTCTGCTTACGGTGATCAATCTGGTGGGCGGTATCGCCATGGGTGTGCTCAGAAACGGTGCGGAGATGGGAACGGCGCTGGATACCTATGGCATCCTGACCATTGGTGATGGTCTGGTGAGCCAGATTCCCTCCCTGTTGATCTCACTCTCCACCGGTATTCTGGTGACCAAGGGCGGGAAAGAGTCAGATTTTGGCCCCGCGCTGTTAAAACAGTTGTTCGGCGTACCCAAGGTAATGTATCTGGTGGGTGCGACGCTGGCGTTTCTTGGTGTCGCCACGGAATTGAACACCATTCTCTTTGTGGGAATGGGTATGCTCTTTGTGGTGGGCGGCAGGATGATTGCTGGATCTCTGGAGATGGCCCAGATCGAGCAGGAGGTGGACAGCGAGGAGATGGCGGCGGAGGAGATCCGGCAGCCGGAGAATGTCAACAGTTTGCTGCAGGTGGATCCCATCGAATTGGAGTTTGGCTACGGTATCATTCCGCTGGCTGATGTCAATCAGGGCGGAGATCTGCTGGACCGCGTGGTGATGATACGAAGACAGATTGCGCTGGAACTTGGTACCGTGGTGCCCATCATTCGTCTGCGGGACAATATCCAGTTGAATCCCAATCAGTATATTATCAAGATAAAAGGCATACAAGTCAGTGAGGGAGAGATTCTCTTTGACCATTATATGGCCATGAACCCGGGGTATGTGGAGGAGGAAATTACGGGTATTCCCACCTTTGAGCCCTCCTTTCATCTGCCTGCCACATGGATCACGGAGGGGCAGAGAGAGCGTGCGGAGAGTCTTGGCTACACGGTAGTGGATCCGCCTTCCATCATTGCCACGCATCTGACGGAGACCATCCGCCAGTATATTGCCGAGCTTTTGACCCGTCAGGATGTACAGAATCTGGTCAACAATATGAAAGAGACCAATCCGTCTCTGGTGGAAGAGCTGGTTCCCAAGCTTTTGGGGCTGGGCGAGGTGCAGAAGGTGCTGCAGAATCTTTTGCGGGAGAGTATCTCCATACGGGATTTGCTCACCATCATGGAGACCCTTGCGGATTATGCACCCACTACGAGGGATACGGATATTTTGACGGAATATGTGCGCCAGAGCTTAAAGCGGGCTATTTCCACCAAATTTTTCCTTCCCAATGAGTCTACCAGTGTGGTGACCTTAGACCCGAAGGTGGAGCAGGAGATCATGGGAAGCGTGAAACAGACGGAGACGGGAGCTTTCTTAAATCTCGATCCGGCAAGAGCGCGCAGCATCATTGACTCCGTGGGAGCGGAGGTCAAGAAGCTGGAGAATCTGGGCAAGGCTCCCATCATCATCACTTCTCCTATCGTGCGCATTTATTTTAAGCGTCTCACGGAGGAATATTACAGGGATCTGGTGGTTGTGTCCTATAATGAAGTGGAATCGAACGTTGAATTACAATCAGTTGGGATGGTGACGACATAATGATTATCAAGAAATTCTTTGGCAAAACGGAAGAAGAGGCTGTGGAAGCCGCAAAAAAGGAATTGGGCGAAGGAATCGTCATTATGAATGTGCGACAAGTCAAACCCAAGGGAATGTTTGCGGCGTTTCGGGCAAAACAGACGGAAGTGACCGTGGCGCTGGAGGAGGAGCGGGAACCCGCAAAGCCCGTGAGACGGGAGGCGGAATATGTCGCCGCACAGATCCAAAATGCGAATTTGGCCGGGGCCGCTCAGAGAGAGCCCAAAGAGGATGAGGGTATCTCCAATCAGGCCAGCATTGAGAAGCGGCTGGACAGTCTGCAGACTCTTTTGGAGAGCAGGCTCAAACAGAGTGAAGAGGCGGACCGAGACGAACGCGGGGCCGATGAGCAAGGCGGTGCGGAAGAGGCGGGGGCCGAGAAGACTTCCGGCACAGAAAAGGATGCGGAGGAGGACAGCGAACAGGACAAATTCCTTCGCCTTCTGTATAATACCATGATTGAGAACGAGGTGGCGGAGAAATACGCCAATCAGATTCTGGAGGATGTGGACAAGAACCGCAAACCCAATATGCCCTTTGATTATATTCTCGCCAATATTTACCAGAAGATCATTCTGAAATTCGGCAAGTCCGACGGTATTGTCCCCGCAAAGAAAGGCCCTAAAGTCGTATTCTTTATCGGTCCCACCGGCGTGGGCAAGACGACCACGATCGCCAAGCTTGCCAGCAATTTTGTGGTGGAGGAGAAGAAAAAGACGGCGCTTCTCACCGCGGACACCTACCGCATTGCGGCGGCGGAGCAGCTTCGCACCTACGCTCAGATTCTGGAAGTACCGTTCAGGGTGATCTACAGCGAGGAGGAAGTGCAGGATGCGGTGCGCGATTTTCAGGATTTTGACTATATATTCGTGGATACCGCAGGGCACTCCCATCAGAACACGGAACAGCTTGAGAAGATGAAGGAATATCTAAAGCCCATGGAGGATAAGGTGCAGATACAGGTTTTTCTGGTTCTCAGCGCCACTACAAAGTACAAAGATCTGTTAAAAATCGCGGACAATTACAAGGAGATTGCGGACTATCAGTTGATCTTCACCAAGCTGGACGAGACCACCTCGCTTGGCAATCTTCTGAATCTGAAACTACATGCCGACACGCCCATCGCATATATCACCTGCGGACAGAATGTGCCGAATGACATTGAGAAATTCAATCCACAAAAAACGGTAAAACAGCTCTTAGGAGGCAAGGCTTAAGGCTCATGCGAACCTGTTAAGGAGGCCGCTTATATGGATCAGGCAGAACAATTACGAATTATAAAAGCGAATAAGCAGTCCCGCCCGTTGTCCAGAGTGATCACGGTTACCAGTGGAAAGGGCGGTGTGGGAAAGTCCAACACCGCGATCAATCTCGCCATCCAGTTTCGCAGGATGGGGAAGAAAGTGATTATTCTGGATGCGGACTTCGGACTTGCAAATATAGAAATCATGTTTGGGGCGGTGCCCAAGCACAATCTCTTTGACCTGATTTATCAGGGCAAAAATATTCGGGAGATCATCACATGGGGGCCTATGGAAGTGGGATTTATCTCGGGAGGTTCCGGAATCGCCGGCATGTCCAATCTGAGCCGGGATTATCTGAATTATATCATTCAGAATCTCACGGAACTGGATGCGATCGCGGATATCATTGTGGTGGATACCGGGGCGGGAATCTCGGACGCGGTGCTGGAATTTCTGGTGGCCAGCGGAGAAATTTTGCTGGTGACCACGCCGGAGCCTACCTCCATCACGGATTCCTACTCGCTCTTGAAGGCGCTGTATCGGCATCCCCGCTTCGATGAGACGAGTACCAAAGTCAAGATGCTGGCCAACCGGGTCACAAAAGAGGCGGAAGGGCATGTTCTCTTTAACAAGCTGAACACGGTGGTCACAAGATACTTAAAGGTGCCCATGACCTATCTGGGCGCCATTCCTCAGGATGCGCAGCTGGCGCAGTCGGTGATGCAGCAGGTACCGGTATCTCTGCAGAATCCGGGGGCGAGGTCCTCATTGGCCTATGAGCGTATTGCGAAGAGGCTGTTGGGCAGGGAAGAGGAAGAGCGGCAGCCCAGACGGGGGATGGCGGCATTCTTCTCACATATCATATCCAGAACATAAAAACATAGAAGCAGGAACACAGATTCGGAAAGGAAAACTATATGCTTTCAAAAATTATTTCTTTGGGTGACAAAATCGAGTTGCAGGCATTGGAACACGGCAGATTCTCGGAGACGGAAGGTAAAAAAGTATACAATAGCAGAGTGCATGAGATTTTGACGGAGGATACTCTGGAGATCACCATGCCAATGGAACAGACCAAGCTGATCCTTCTGCCGGTTGACGGCGAATATGATCTGGTCTTTTACGGCGCAACCGGTCTGTATCAATGTTTTGCCCGGATCGTTGACAGATATAAAAGCAACAATATCTACCTTCTTCGTCTTGAACTGACGAGCAATCTGAGAAAATATCAGAGAAGAGAATATTATCGTTTCAGTTGTGTGCTGGAGATGTGTTCCCGGAATCTGGAGGAGGAAGAGATGCAGGCGTTGGAGGATCAGACGCCTTATGTGTTGCAGCCGGGACTTCCCCTGCGCCGCAGTGTCGTGGTGGATATCAGCGGCGGCGGTCTGCGCTTTATGTCCTCCCAGTGCTATGAGCCCGGCAGTCTGATCTATTGCAGCTATCATCTGGTGACGGAGGGCGAGACCAAATTCTATGAGGTGATCGGCAAGGTGCTGGCCGCGAAAGAATTGGAACAGCGCCCGGGCACTTATGAGCACAGAGTACAATACTATAATATGGATGTGGAGACCAGAGAACAGATCATCAAATTCATATTTGAGGAGGAGCGCAAGAACCGTAAGAAGGAGAGATTGATGGAGTGATCCGTTGCTTCGCAGGAAGCATAATAGATTTTCAACGAAAAAGAGGCGTGGCATGGTGAATCAAAAGAAAGGACCAAAAAAAATTCTTGTTGTAGATGACTCTGCACTTATGAGAAGAGTCATCTGTGATATAATAAGTGGTGATAAGAGGTTTGAAGTGGCCGATATTGCCATGAACGGCGTGGAGGCTCTGGAACTCCTCGGGCACAATTCCTATGACGCGGTTGTTCTGGACATCAGTATGCCGAAGATGGACGGCATTCAACTGCTCAGGGAGCTGCGCAAATCCGGAATACATGCCAGAGTGATGGTGGTGAGCAGCCATACCTATGAGGGCGCCAAGACTACCATGGACGCGCTGACGCTGGGAGCGCTGGATTTCCTGCAAAAGCCCGGAACCAGCGCGGACTGGAACAAAGTACAGTTTCGCGAGAAATTTATACGGACGCTGGATGTTGTGTCAAACGGAGCCTATCCCGATTTTGCTGTCTCCGCCAAGGCAATGTCTGCAGGGGGAGGCACACCGGCACAGGGTGCACCCTGTGCCGGGACACAAAGTGTCGCAAAGATGCGTTCCACAATGGCGGCGGGTTCCAAGATCGTGGCGCTGGCCAGTTCCACGGGAGGCCCAAGAGCATTGCAGTCCGTGATTCCGTTGCTACCGAAGGAGCTGGATGCCCCGGTGCTTCTGGTACAGCATATGCCCAAAGGATTTACGCGTTCTCTCGCGGAGCGTCTGGATCAGTTGAGCAACCTGTGCGTGAAGGAGGCGGAGGAGGGCGAGGAACTCCGAAAAGGCGTGGTTTATCTTGCCATGGGCGGAATGCATATGACGGCAAAGCGGATGGGCGGCGACAGATATGTGATCCATTACACGGACGAACCGCCCAGAGAAGGCGTGAAACCCAGTGCAAATTACATGTATGAATCTCTTATCGACAGTGGATTTGACCGGATTGTCTGTGCGGTGATGACGGGGATGGGAGCCGACGGAACAGAGGGTATCCGCGCTCTCAGAGCGGCAAAGAATACATATGTGATCGCCCAGAACAAGGAGACCAGCACGGTGTATGGAATGCCCATGCATGTGACGGCCGCGGGATTGTCCGACATAGAAGTCGGGCTTGACCAGATTGCACAGGAGATTGTCCGGCAGATCGGTGTATAGAACGCATGAGATTGTAAAAATTACGAAGTTGTGAGACAAAGGAAGCCGTTTGCGGCAGAATGGAGGGAAATATGGACGTAAGTCAATATCTTGAGATTTTCCTGGATGAGGCCAAGGAGCATTTGCAGAATCTGAATACGCAGATTCTGGAACTGGAGGCAGATTCGGAGAATATGGACACCATCAATGAAATATTCCGTGCTGCGCATTCCCTGAAAGGTATGGCCGGAACCATGGGATATAAGAGGATGCAGACTCTCACCCACGATATGGAGAATGTCTTCTCCGAGGTGAGAAACGGCAATATCAAAGTCCAGCCCGAGATGATCGACGTGCTCTTTCAGTGTCTGGACGCATTGGAGGAGTATACGAACAATATTCAGGAGACCGCAGACGAGGGCACCAATGACAATGAACCGTTGATCAAGATGCTCGGCGATATCTTAAAGGACGGCAGCGGCGCCAAAGAGGAGCCCAAGGCCGCTCCGGCCTCCGCTGATGCTGCGGCGGAAGGGGATAAGAAGTGGAATGAAATCATTCTGGACGACTCCCAGATCCATGTGATCATGGAGGCACAGAAGGAGGGCAAAAGAGCTTATGGCATTACGGTAAGCGTGCAGGAGAACTGTATCCTGAAGGCGGCCAGAGCATTTTTGGTGTTTAAGGCTATCGAGGAACAGGGAGAGATCATTGGCTCAAATCCCAGCGCACAGGATGTGGAAGACGAGAAATTTGAGAGGGATTTCACACTGATCGTAGTGTCAGGATCGGAATTGGACGATCTGCTCAAAGCCTGCAGCAATGTGTCCGAGATCGACAATGTGGTGGGCGCTCCGCTGGTGCTTGAGGAGACCAAGAATTATCGTCCCATTGAGGAGAAGGAAGAGCCGGCGGTCAAGGAGAGCGCTCCGGTCAAGGCGGCACCCGCGGTGACGGAGGAGAAGAAGGCACAGCCTGCCGCAGCGGCGGCAAAGGGCGGGGAGAAGAAACCCGCAGCTGGAAAGCCCGTGGTCAACCGTACGGTGCGAGTGGATATCGAGAAGCTGGATGTACTGATGAATCTGGTGAGCGAGCTGATTATCGCCAAGAACTCGCTTGTCTCCGCATCAGGACAGGAGCAGAACAGCAATTCCGGCTTTAACGAGCAGATAGAATATCTGGAGAGCGTCACCACCAACCTTCACGAGTCTGTGATGAAGGTCAGAATGGTGCCTATAGAGAGTGTTGTGAGTAAATTCCCCCGCATGATCCGTGATTTGTCCAAGACCTTGAACAAGAAGATGGAACTGTATATGTCGGGTGAGGAGACAGAGCTTGACCGTACGGTGGTGGATGAGATCGGCGATCCGCTGATGCATCTGCTGCGAAATTCCGCGGATCACGGTCTGGAGGATGCGGAACTGCGCGCACAGAGAGGGAAGCCCCCTGTGGGATCCATTTTCCTCGACGCCTATCAGGACGGCAACAACGTTGTGATCGAGGTGCGGGATGACGGTAACGGCATCGATGTGGAAGCCGTGAGAAACAAGGCCATCGACCGGGGCAGCATCACACCGGAGCAGGCCGCCAACATGACCGAGAAGGAAGTCATTGATCTTTTGTTCCTGCCGAGTTTTTCCACGGCCAAGCAGGTTACGGATGTGTCCGGCAGAGGCGTGGGGCTGGATGTGGTTAAATCCAAGATCGAGTCTCTCTCCGGAGAAGTGGAAGTGAAATCTAAGCTGGGCGAGGGCAGCACATGGACCATCAGACTGCCGCTTACGCTGGCGATCATTCAGGCGCTGATGGTGGTTGTGGGCGGTGAGAAATATGCGATTTCCCTCGGTTCCATTCAGGCCATTGAGGACATCCTTCCCACGGACATCAAGCTGGTGGAGAACAAGGAAGTGATCAATCTGCGCGGTGCGGTCATTCCGCTGATCCGCATGAATAAGCTTCTGGATATTGAGTGCGACAGATCGGCGGAGGAGAGTCTGATTGTGGTCATTGTAAAGAAAGGCGACAAACAGGCGGGACTGGTGGTGGATGAGCTGCTCGGTCAGCAGGAAATCGTCATCAAGTCCTTGGGTGCATATATCAGACAGTGCAAGTTCATCAGCGGAGCCACAATTCTGGGAGATGGCGAAGTGGCGCTGATTCTCGATGCCAATGCATTACTGTAGAGAAGGAGGCCGGTACATATGGATCAGTTGAGCGTCAAAAATGAAGTAGCGAAGACAAACAAAGAGGGTGCGCGTACGGCGGAACACTTTCAGTACATCGTCATACGGCTCGGAGAGGAGCAGTATGGTATCGACATCCGTTATATAGACAATATCGTGAGAATGCAGAGTATCACCCGGGTGCCCAAGGTGCCTGCCTACCTCAAGGGGGTTATCAATCTGCGCGGCGAGGTGATTCCCGTTGTCAGTATCCGTTTGAAGATGGGGCTGCCCGCAGATGAGTACGGCCGCGCCACCAGAATCATCATTTTGAAGAGCGAAGTGTCAGGATGTCTGGGCATTGTGGTGGATGAGGTCAAGGAGGTAGTCACGCTGAGCGATACCAACATCGAGAAAATGGCCCATGACACCAAAGAGGGCAAATCCAGTTTTATCAACGGGATCGGCAAAAACGGGGAAGAACTGATTTCTCTGCTGGATCTGAATGCTATTACGCTGGAGGAAAATGCATAGTTATCTAAGAAGGAGATTGTAAATGAGCGAAATCAGTCTTGAGAAAGTATCTGAAACATACATGGATGTGTTGAAGGAACTTGGCAATATCGGTGCGGGCAATGCGATGACGGCGTTGTCCCAGATGTTGGGCTGTAAAGTGGACATGAGAGTTCCACAGATCAAGCTTTTGGAATTTCATGAGGTGGGAGCCATGATGGGAGGCGAGGAGCAGATTATGGCCGGCGTTCTCTTGGGAGTTGAGGGCGATATCACCGGCAGTATGATGTTCCTGATCGAAAAGAACAGTGCAAGACATCTGATCAACAAATTGATGATGGGTATGGCGCCCGAGGAGGGAGATTTCACGGAGATGGAGCTCTCCGCTTTGATGGAAGTGGGTAATATCATCACGGGAGCTTATCTGAATTCGCTCTCGGTCATCACAAACTTAAGCATTTATCCCACGCCGCCCGAACTGGCGGTGGATATGGCAGGTGCGATTTTAAGTGTTCCTGCGATTGAATTTGGTATCATGGGAGATAACATCCTCCTGATACAGTCACAGTTTTTTGATGAGATTGAAATTGACGGATATTTCATCCTAATACCGGACCTGAATTCTTATTCCAAAATTCTTGGTTCGCTGGGAATGCCCATAGAATAAACGGTAGAAGGTGATTTGAAATGAGTGAGATTATCAAAGTAGGAATGGCGGATTTGAAGACATGTAGATGCCCCGACGGACTGACGACGCTGGGGCTTGGTTCCTGTATCGGTATCGCCATCAGAGATCCCATGGCCAAGGTCGGTGGTCTGGCTCATATTATGCTTCCGGACAGTACGGCTATCCGCAATGCAGGGCTCAATATTGCAAAATTTGCGGATACGGGTATTGTGGAGTTGGTCCGTCAGATGGAGAGAATGGGAGCACGCAGAGGATGTATGACGGCCAAACTGGCCGGAGGAGCCACGATGTTTGCTTTTCAAGGCAAGTCATCCGACTTGGTGCAGGTGGGAGTTCGCAATGCGGAAGCTTCCGTGAAAAAGCTGCGGGAGCTGAACATTCCTATTCTGGCGCAGGATACGGGCGGAGACTACGGGCGTACGGTTATTTTCTATCCGGAGAGCGGAGATTATGTCATCCGTGCGGTGGGCAAGCCGGAGAAAGTGATCTGAGTCTGCGGACAAAATCGTAAGGAGACGCCTGTTTTGGCGGGCAGACGGGAGCATAGATGAACAGAAAGAATTTGCCTTTATTATTGATGCTTGCGGCGGGAACCGTGACTTGTGTCATAAATTTGATTCGGCAGTATCCCATGCTGGAGCAACTGATCATATTATTTATCGTATTATTGGTGTTTTACCTTCTGGGCTGTGTGCTGGTGTGGACGCTGGATCTGTTTGACAAACAGAATGAGGAGCGGTTTTCCGAAGAAGGGGAAGTGATTGAGAAGGACACGGAACAGAGTGTCGGGGAGAACACACTGCAAAATGCAGGGCAAAATGCCCATGAGAATGCCGGAGAAGATCGGAACGAATAGGAAGTACAGTTTTTAAAAGATGGCGAAGGAGGTGGCGGTTCCAGTGGACGAGGCGGGCAGAAAGAAGCTGTTGGAAGAATATGCCAAATCAAAGAATGTGGATTTGCGGGAAAAAATCATATTGGAATACGCGCCTTTGGTAAAGGTCGTGGCCGGACGCCTGAGCATGTATCTGGGCTATAATGTGGAATATGAAGATTTGGTGAGTTATGGAATTTTCGGCCTGATTGATGCCATTGATAAATTTGACTGCATGAAGGAAGTAAAGTTTGAGACATACGCCAGTCTGCGAATCCGCGGGTCCATTCTGGATCAGATTCGCAAAATGGACTGGATTCCCCGTACAATCAGGCAGAAGCAGAAAAAGATTGATTCGGTTATCCGGGAGATTGAGCAGGAGACCGGACATGTGGCCAGTGACGAGGAGATTGCCATAGCACTCGGGATATCGGATGACGAGTATCTCGACTGGCAGTCCCAGATGAAGGTTACGGGGCTTGTCTCTTTGAATGAATATATGGAACAGGGAAGCGACGTCTCGCAGGATTACAGCAGACACACGACGGCGCATTTTGAGAATCCTGAGGAGAAGGTGGAAAAGGAGGAGCTGACCAAAGTGCTGGGAGAGGCATTGGAGCTTCTCACGGAGAAGGAGCAAAAGGTCATTACGCTCTACTACTACGAGGAGCTGACCTTGAAGGAGATCAGCAATATTCTGGAGGTTTCCGAGTCAAGGATCTCGCAGCTTCACACCCGGGCTCTGCAGAAGATGAAGACGAAGATGGGCAATTATATGGGGATTCTCACCGGCTGACGCCATGGACGGCGGAAGCGGAATGGAAGAGGAGGACGTTTATGCAGAACGGATATTTTCAACTGGTGAATACTCCGGGCGGAGGATTCGGAGTAAAATTCTTCCCTCCGAAAGAGGAGGGTGAATCGGTTCCGATCGGTGAAGTGACAACATGGCTTGACAAAAGGGGCCTTCCTTATGAGTTGAAAGCATTGAAACAGTTTCTGGATTCAGGGAAAGAAATCACATATTCTCTGGGGCAGGGAATCTGTCCTGCCGTTGACGAGACCTATCATCTGGAGATCAAGGAGGAGGGGATGCTTGCCACGGTGCGTTTTTATCCCCCTTCGGAGAATGGAAAACGCATTTCTTTCAATGATTTTCTGGCGGATCTGCGCGTCCGTAATATTATCTCGGGTATTCAGACCAGTGAGCTGCAGGATCATTTTATGTCCGGCGGAGTCTGGTGTAAAGATCTGCTGGTAGCCCGCGGAAAGGAGCCCAGACAGGGGAAGGATGCGGAGATTGAGTATTTCTTTAATACCGATCTGCGCGCGCATCCCACACTGCTGGAGGATGGCAGCGTGGATTTCTTCAATCTCAATGTCATCAATCATTGCCATAAAGGCGAAATGCTTGCCAGAATCATCCCCGAGGATGAGGGCGAGTATGGAATGAATATCATGGGCGGCAGAATCAAACCCAAGGAAGTGAAGCGGGCGGCGCTGAAGTTCGGAAAGCATATTGATCTGTCGGAGGATCATCTCTCCATCAGTTCGCAGGTGGATGGTCATGTGATGCTTGTGGACGGAGAGGTCTTTGTTTCGGACGTCTACACGGTGGAAAATGTGGACACTTCCACCGGAAATATTGAGTTTAACGGCAGTGTGCAGATTAACGGCAATGTGGCTTCCAATTTTACGGTGCGGGCAAACGGCAATGTCATTATCAACGGTGTGGTGGAGGCGGCCTATATTTTTGCCACCGGAAATATTATCATCGCCCGGGGAATGAATGGTATGTCTAAGGGCACACTACATGCAGGAGGAAATATTGTAGCAAAGTTCATTGAAAGTGCGGAAATTGTGGCGGAGAACGGTTATGTCAACACCGGATCGATTCTTCACAGCAGGGTGACGGCCGGCGACGAGATCGTGGTGAACGGCAAGAGGGGCTTCGTAGCCGGAGGGCATGTTAAGGCGGGAAATAAGATCTCCGCCAAGACTCTCGGGGCCGGCATGGGAGCTACCACGATCGTGGAAGTCGGGACCAATTTCAAGCTGAAAGAACAATATCTGGAGCTCCAGAAGGAAGTGAGCGAACTGGTAAAATCCATTCGGAACGCACAGCCGATTCTCACCAATTTTGCGGAAAAGCACGCCAGAGGAGTGCAGTTTAAGCCGGATCAGCTCCTTTACATCAAGGAGGCTGCAAAGCAGATCGAATCAGACAAAAAGATTCTGGCGAAGAAGAATCAGGAGATGTTGGAACTACAGCGTCTGGTGGACGTCAAGAAGAGAGCGGTGGTGGAAGTCACCGGTGAAGTATACCCCGGCACGACCATAACGATCAGTGATGTTTCCATGACCGTGCAGAGCAGTTACAAGTATTGCAGATTTGAGCGGATTCAGGGCGAAGTCAAGATGGCGCCGCTGTAGGAGGGATATATATGGCATTTGGATCAATCGAACTGACGACCATCAGCAGAGCGCAGGATTATACCACCATCAAGCACAATGAGGACAATAAGGGCATGGTGGAGCAGACCAATCTGGGACATCAGGCACAGCGGACCGAAGAACAGCGGGCGAACAGTGTCAACAGCAGTGATCAGACGATGTGGCAGAATAAAAGGCAGAATGCCGGAGAGAAAGGCAGTAATGAGTACGCCGGTGACGGGGGAAGGAACCGGAAAAAGAAAGAGCAGGACAGCCGTGTGGTAGTGAAAGGGCGCGGCAGTTTTGACATGAAGATCTGAGGAGAGTGACATGGGCGTTTTGGAGATAGTACTGCTGTTGGCGGGTGGTGTCCTTGCAGTGTTAAGCTTTGTGCTCCCGGTGGAGAAAGAAGCGGTGCAGGAGGATACCAAAAAGCTGGCGCAGGAAGAGATTAAGACCCTGGTCGAGCGGCAGATGAATGATATCAGGCAGCATGTGGATGACGTGGTGGGAGAGGCCGTGACTTATGCGGTGGAGAAGACCGAGCGTTCACTGGAGCGTCTGAGTAATGAGAAGATCATGGCGGTCAACGAGTACTCTGACACGGTGTTGGGGGAGATCCACAAGAATCATGAGGAGACCGTATTTCTGTATGATATGCTTAACAGCAAGCATAATAATCTGAAAAATACTGTGACCGAGCTGAACAAGACGATACAGGAAGCGAAGGAAGTGAAACGGGAAGCAGAAGCTGTGGTAAGTTCGCTGGAGCAGATGGAAGCGCAGAAGAGCCGGAACAGCGAAAGTGTAAACGGTGCTTTGTTCCAGAGTCTGGCCGATGTGGGCAGGCTGCCCATAGGAATGGAGACGATTGTGCAGCCCGTCCAGAGCATACCGATGGAGACGATTGTGCAGCCCGTCCAGAGCATACCGATGGAGACAATTGTGCAGCCCGTGCCGAGTGTACCGTTGGAGACGATTGTGCAGCCCGTGCCGAGCGCACCGGTGGAGACAATTGCGCAGGCTGTGCGGAGCATACCGTTGGAGACAATCGTACAGCCCGTTCAGAGCGTGTCGGTGGAGACGGTTGTGCCGCCCGTGCCGAGCGCGCCGCTGGAGACGATCGTACAGTCCGTGCGGAGCGTACCGGTGGAGACGATCGTACAGCCCGTCCAGAGCATACCGATGGAGACGATTGTGCAGCCCGTGCAGAGCGTACCGGTGGCGCAGGGAGTGCCGTCCATACAGAATGTCGCTTCCATACCAAAAGGTGTGCCGCCCAAGGCAACAGGAACCTCCAAACAGCCTGAGCAGATCGGCAAAGGACCGAAGAGTCCCGTTTTGGCAGGAACGGTCATGGATCTGCAATTCATGACAGGCGAGGAGACGGGGAGCAATAACAATAAAGAACAGATCTTGAAGCTTTATCAACAGGGGAAATCCAAGGTTGCCATTGCCAAAGAGCTAGGTCTCGGTGTGGGGGAAGTAAAGCTTGTCATTGATTTATACAAGAGTCTGTAAAGACTGGTACATTGAGGAGATTGTGAGATTTGACGATGAGACTCAGATACTATTTTCGTGGATTGGCGGTGGGTATTGTGCTCACCACCATTATTTTTTCAATCGTTCATTCGGATAGGAAACCGATGACGGATGTACAGATCCGCCAGCGGGCGCTTGCCCTTGGCATGATAGAGAGCGATTCCGTGAGGCTTTCCTCCCTGCAGGGAGAATCGGGAGCACAGAGTGACGGGCACGTCGGCGGAGAGAGTACCGCGCCGGGAGCAGTGAGCGGAAATGACGGTAATGTCACCGGGGAGAGCAAAACGCCTGGAGCGACGGGCGGAAGTGGCGGCAGTGACCTGCCGGGCAGTGCTTCGGCGGGCAGCGAAGCGGCGACCGGGAGTGACGGCAGCATCCCTGAGAGCGGAAGCGGCATGACGGAAGCGGAGAGCAACTCTGCACCGGGTTCCGGCACCGATATTGCCGGAGAGCCTGAGTCCTCCGAACAGGGGGAAAGAGCGGAGACCGTGACGTTTAGGATTCAGAACGGGGCAGGGTCTTCCGGCGTCAGCAGAGATCTGGCGGCGGCAGGACTTGTGGAAGATGCGGCGGCGTTTGACACGTTCCTGTGCGACAACGGCTATTCCAAGAGACTGCGTGCGGGAACTTATGAGATCGTCCCCGGAAGCAGCGAGGAGGAGATCGCAAGGATCATCACGCAGGGAAGGTAGAACGGCAGACAGCGGCGGGCGAAAGGAGAGGTTCCTATGGAGGTTATTTCCGAGATCAGAAAACGGGAAAATATTGTGGTGGCGGAAGTTGCGGTAAGCGTGAAGGAACTTTACGCGGTAGCGGACGAGGTGTACTTGCGGAAGAGAGAGAACTATAAGATATTCGGATTCAGGAAGGGCAGGGCGCCCCGCAGAATCATCGAGGAACGGTACGGCAGGAATATTTTTATAAAAGAGGCGGTGCAGGTGGCAGGCAGGAGAGCAGCTGATGCGGCCACGGATATTCTGGGAATCAGGACGATCGGAAGACCCGGCATCAAGTTTTGTGGAAGATTCGGCAAAAAAGCCGTCATTTTTCGGATTCAATATATTTTGAGACCGAAGGTAGAGATTTCCGGTTATAAGGGACTGAAAGTGGATAGCGCCGAGGCGGCCTCCGAAAGTGCGGAGCAAAAGGGCTGGGACTTGGATGATATCATTGCGGCAAAGCTGGCCGGAATGGTCAAGGCGGAAATCCCGGAGATTGTGTATGAGCGCCGTGTGGCCGATATGCTCCGCGAGTGGACGTTCAGAAATAGGGAGGCGGGGATCACCTTGCGCGACTATTGTGCATATACCAATCAGACGGAGGCAGCTTTTCGGGAGAGCTTCCGAAAGCCCGCGGAGATACAGGTGAAGTTTCGGCTTGCTCTGGAAGAAATCGCAAAACTTGAGGGTATCACGGTGACGGTGGCGGAGATTCACGCATACTATCAAGAGCTTGCCGAGCTGCATAAGATGGATGTGGACAGTGTTCGGGCAGCCTGCCTGCCGAAACATGCGGAGGCTGATGTGACGGTGCGGAAAGCTTTTGAATGGGTGAAAGCCCATGCCGATGTGTCCTAGGGCCGGGGCAGCCGCGCCGATTCGTGCCGGTTTTGACAAAAATGCTTGTCAAGGGGGCGCACTTATGTTATAATCCAATAGTTGTGACTATAAAACACGCATCTTCGATTTGGCGGTGGTGTTTTGAAGGGGACGGATTACCGGCTCCGGAGAAATCTCTGTCAGAGAGAACCGGATCACAACGCAGATCCGGCGGAAAAGAACATGCGGAAGATTCTAACCAAACGGAGGGAAAGACATGAGCGTTATTTCTATGAAGCAGTTACTTGAAGCAGGTGTTCATTTCGGACATCAGACCAGAAGATGGAACCCCAAGATGGCTCCCTATATCTTCACCGAGAGAAACGGTATCCACATCATCGATCTGCAGAAGTCGGTGGGCAAAGTGGACGAGGCTTATCGCGCCGTTTCCGAGATCGCGGCACAGGGCGGTACCATCCTTTTCGTGGGCACCAAGAAGCAGGCGCAGGATGCGGTTAAGACCGAGGCGGAGCGCTGCGGTATGTACTATGTAAACGAGAGATGGCTGGGCGGTATGCTCACCAACTTCAGAACCATTCAGTCCCGTATCGACAGACTTCATGCCATCGAGACCATGTCTCAGGACGGCACTTTCGATGTGCTTCCCAAGAAGGAAGTAATCGAGCTCAAGAAAGAGTGGGATAAGCTGGAGAAGAATCTGGGCGGTATCAAGAACATGACCAGAATTCCCGACGCAATTTTCGTAGTGGATCCCAAGAAGGAGAGAATCTGCGTGCAGGAGGCTCATTCTCTGGGCATCACCCTGATCGGTATCGGCGATACCAACTGTGATCCCGAGGAGCTTGACTATATCATTCCCGGCAACGATGACGCCATCAGAGCCGTAAAGCTGATCGTGTCCAAGATGGCAGACGCCGTGATCGAGGCAAATCAGGGCGAAGCCGTTTACACGGAGGCTGACACGGCAGTGGAGAACGCCGAGGATATCGAGGAAGTGGCAGAGCAGGAGGCGTAAGAACTGATTTGCCGGAATAACAATATAGGAGGATGGAACACATGGCAGAGATTACTGCAGCTATGGTGAAAGAACTGCGCGAGATGACCGGCGCAGGCATGATGGATTGTAAGAAGGCATTGAATGAGACCAATGGCAATATGGACGAGGCTGTGGAATTTTTGAGAAAGAGCGGCGCGGCTAAGGTTGAGAAGAAGGCAAGCAGAATTGCCGCGGAGGGTATTGCCAAGATTGCGGTATCTGATGATTGCAAAACTGCGGTTGTCGCAGAGGTGAATTCCGAGACAGATTTCGTTGCAAAGAATGAGACATTCCAAGCTTTTGCGCAGGATGTAGCTGATAAGGCGTTGCTTTCCTCGAAGGATGCGGCAGGGGATGGAGAAGACGTATGCGGCATTCTCGATATGAAGGCTGAGCTTGAAGAGAAAACGCTTACCATCGGCGAGAAACTCTCGATTAGAAGATTTCAGAAAGTATCCGGCGATGCCGTTGGTTCTTACATTCACGGCGGCGGAAGAATCGGGGTACTGGTGGCCGGCGAGGGCGGCTCGGATGATGCGGTAAAAGATGCACTCAAGAATGTGGCTATGCAGGTGGCGGCTATGAACCCCCAGTATATCCAGAGAAGTGATATTTCAGAGGATGAGTTGGCAAAACTTAAGGAGATTACGGTAGACAGCGCTTTGAACGATCCGGCATCTCTGCCCAAGCCGATTTTGAATAAGCTGATTGAAAAGGCAGTGGGAGACAAGAAGTGGAGCGATGAGGATATTGCTGTTTATGAAGAAAAGAAGAGCAATATGAATTTCCTCTTTAATTTCCTGTCCGAGGCTGCTAAAGCGGCATTGGTTGAACTGGCTTTTGCTGACAAAGAGCAGATTGTGGGAGACAAGATTTTTGTCGGTCTGGTAGAAGGACGCATCTCCAAACAGATCAAGGAGATCAGTCTGCTTGATCAGGTTTATGTCAAGGCAGAGGACGGCAAGCAGTCGGTAGGACAGTATCTTGCTTCCGTCAATAAAGAGCTTAAGATCGTTAAGATGATCCGCTTTGAGGTAGGCGAGGGCATGGAAAAGAAGAGCGAGGATTTCGCAGCAGAGGTTGCCGCGCAGCTTGGCTAATCAGAGAAAATGCTTAATAAAAGAGCTTCCGGTTGTGGAAACAGCCGGAAGCTCTTTTTGGAGTTTAGCGCGCCTCTGATGTGCTCTTCTCCCTGAAGCGCAGGCTCTCCGCAAAGCCCGGGGGAATCTCTCCCCGTTTCATATAGCATTGCAGGGAGATGAGGTGATTCGGGTCATTGTCGCGCAGGATCGTCAGATTGCCGACGGCGACGAAGGTGTTGCTACTATAGGAGCCCAAATAGAGATAGGGCTGCAGAGCTTTTAGTTCCACGGGATCCGTGATCACACGGCTCCAACTGTATTTATTCCCGGCGCGTTCGGAACTTTCAGAAGACGCTCCAGATTGATCTTGTGCAGACTGTTTGGAATCCTTCGGGAGCCCTAAGTATGCCTGCAGAGAGGCGAGGCTGTCGCCTGCGGCAGAACTGCCAATGTCTATGGACAGAGTCGTCAGATCCAGATCCTCCTTTGTCCAGACCGCCTCGGGGAACCATTCCCTCAACAGGGCGGTAGTTCTTTCGTACCACGCGGGCACATTCATATCGAAGCGGTGATAGCGCGTGGAGGCGCTTTTGGTGGATGAAGAGAGATATCTGTATTCCATCTGGAGCGTCCGATCGCTGTTTTTGAGGGCACAGGCGATGTCGAAGTGTTCCGTGAAGTCTTGGGCATAAGCTTGGTAGAGCTGCTCAATGCGCTGCGGCTCCGTGACGGAGAACGCCTTTTTGTCCAACGAATTCACATCGATCTGAACCGGCGGGTCCATAATGCCGCTGGCGGCGGGATGATTGAATTCTCTGAACTCGGCGGATTCCAGAAAGGGTTTTAGCGCCTCCAGATCGAATTCCGTCTTATAATACACAAAATAGGTGCGGGCGTAGGAACCGTGGGTAGTGTTTACCCGCACGGAGACAGAGAGGGAACGGCTGTCTTTTGAGATCAGCTCAGGACGATTGTTGCATTTATCCACCAGTGCCTTCAACAATCGGTAATTCTGCTCCTTGTCGGTAAATGTGATATTGTCTGGCGCGTCAAACGCAGTGTAGGAACGTGTATAAAGTCCGTCTTCATCCTTGACGATACCGAATCCCGATCCGCAGAAGGAGGAGCTGTACAGGGTGATTCCCGTGATGTCTTTCTCTCTGGGCAGATACCGGTCATAGCCGAAGACATCATAGAAAAAGACAAACATCACGCCCAGTGTGAAGGCCAGCGTGAGAGCAAGCTGCAATTTGTGTCGAAAGAGGGCCTTGAAGGAAGCGTGGTGTAGGATATTCATGCAGGCGAAGGTCAGCACGCATCCAAAGACCGCGCCGAACAGCGTCCAGCCCAGATTCTTTTCCAACTCGATCGCACTGAAAAACAGGGACAGCAGAAGTCCCGCTAGCACGCTTGCTATCGCGTTTAACGGAATGCGGAACCAAGGGTTCTCCACACCGCGTTCCGCCAGCTCGCTGGGGCGTCTTTTGTGCAGCACCATGGCAACGAACAGATTCACAAGCATCAGTAATACAGAGACGGCCAACAGGACGATCCACTGGGGAGTTTCGATCATAAAATCGGTCGAGGAGGGATCGTTCAGCACCCGATTCGAAAAGTAGCCGCATAGAAAAAACGGCGACGCAAGCGGTGAGAGCGCGATAAACGGTGAGGTCAAAAAACTGTCGTCACGAAAGTAGAACGTGTCCAGATAACGGGCCATATAGCCGAAGTAGGTGCCGTAGGCCAGCAGGACGGTCAGACCGTAGATCAGCATATTTACGAAAGCGTTCTTGGCATTTCCGCTGATCATGACCGGCACCAGACAGGCATTGTACAGGATCAGAAAGCACAGGACGAAAAGCCCCAGCTCCTTGAGCATCAAAACGGTCAGGTCTCCCCAGAAGGCCGGCATGCGGATCTGGTACAGAGCCAGTATGTACACCGAGAGATGCCCCAGCAAAAAGGGCAGAAACCAGATGAGAAATCCGTCCAGCCAGATTGACAGAAAAATTCTCTCTCTGGTGGCGGGAGTGCTGTGATAAAGGTCGATCATCCTGCGGGAGTACAGATACTGGAAGCCCCGGACCGCAAGGATCAGCGCTCCGATAAACAGCACGATCATCTGGAAGATCAGATGCTCCGTGGCGAAGTAGGAAAGGAAGCGCTCCGACAGTTCCCTCGCCGCCATGGCAGGGTCTATAGCCGCGGCGGTGTCCAGACGCGCCGTTGCATATTCGCTGCCGAATGAAATGGTGTATACAAATAAAAAGAGGACCGGGGAAGCGATAAAGCTGCCCAGACAGGAGAGGGTGAGCATCCAGCTTCGATGGCGCATATCCTCCCGCATCAGTTTCCTCAAGGGAATATTAGGTGTAGAGATCTTCGAAGTCATAACCTTGTACCTCCGTTTCGCTGATAAAGATTTCTTCCAGAGTCAGGGGCAGCAGCTCCCAGAACACAGGCTGCAGACGTTCCATGAGACTGCTGATCTCCTGATTGCCGCCGCGCAGAGTCAGCGTCAGAAGAGAGCCTCTGCGTTCGTTTTGCAGGATCGGGAAGTGCTTTTTGATGTCGGAGAGCTGTTCGCTGTCCCGAAGCACGCACTGGAGCTTAAAAATACCGAGTTTCATCTCGTCCAGATCTCTGGAAAAGAGGATGCCGCCCTTGTGGAGCAGTCCCACATGCTCACAGATATCCTCCAGTTCACGCAGATTGTGGGAGGCGATGACGGGGGTCAGCCCGTTTTCTTCCATTTCCTGAATAAAGAGGCGCTTGATGGCCTGCCGGACCACCGGGTCCAGACCGTCAAAGGTCTCGTCGCAGAGCAGATACTTGGTGCCGGAGCAGATGCCCAGCATCACGGAGAGCTGCTTCCTCATACCTTTGGAGAATGTGTTGGTCTTCCGGCGGATATCCAGCTTCAGAGCCTGCATGAGCTTCTCAAAGCGTTCCGTATTAAAGTTCGGGTAAAAGGTCCGGCAGTGGCGGACCATGTCCAGAGGAGTGCCTCCCGGGAAGAAATACTGGTCATCCGAGATCAGAAAAACTTTGGACTTGGCCTCGGGATTCTCGTAGGCGGGCATGCCGTCGATGAGAATCTGGCCCTGATCGGGCGCATAGATGCCGCAGATTGTGCGAAGCAGCGTGCTCTTTCCGGCGCCGTTGGTGCCGATCAGTCCAAAGACATGACCTTCTTCCATCTTGGCGGACACCGAGTCTAACGCGGTAATCTTGTCAAATTTTTTGGTAATATTACAGATCTCAATCATAGACTGCATTCTCCTTTCCGGATGCCGTTTCCCGATAGACTTGTTCCGTCAGGAACAGCACCCTGTCCTTTGGCATTCCGCTCTCCGCGGCTTTGGTGAGATTCTCCTTCAACTCGTGTTCCAACGAGCGCAGCATGCCGCTTCGCCACTCCGTGGAGTCGGTGACGTAGTTGCCCCGTCCCACCACCGTGTAGAGGAATCCCTCCTGTTCCAGTTGGGCATAGGCCCGCTGGACCGTGTTGGGATTGACGGACAGATCCATGGCGAGAGAGCGGACGGAGGGGAGTTTTGCATTGGATTCCAGCGCGCCGCAGATAATCAGATGCGCCAGTTTTTCCGCCACCTGCTCGTAGAGCGGACGTTTGTCCCGGTAATCGATGACAATCATCATATACTCATCCTTTCTATTGTTATTTACTGGGTGATTGCGAAAATCGCCAGTTTGCAAAAGAGTGTTGCGCAAAAGGGTATTGCACAAAAGTGTCATTGTGTAGATTGTATACTCCAACGCAGACGCGCTCTCGCTCCGTGAACAACGCAGCGGTGCTAAGCTCGACGAGCTGTCGTGCAGCTCGTTACCTCGCTAAGCGCCGGCGTTGTTCAAGGGTCTGCTTATGGAGTATACAATCTGCACAATTCGGATTACGCAAATTGAAGTTTCGTAATTGCCCAATGTTTTTGGATCGCTAATTGTTGTGCGAGTGTATTAATTCATATAATACACTTAATATTGTTAATATAGCACTGTTGGATAAATGTGTCAATAGAGGAGATTTAAAACTTATTTAGAGATTGTTAAAAGATTAATGCGTTATGCTTTTAGTAATAAAAATATGAGAAAGAAGGAACAGAATAATGAGAAACAAAAAAATAGCTGTATACCTTTGTATGGGTCTATTATTGGCGACAGCGGGTTGTGGTAATTCGAATACAGATTCGGACGTGCCAACAGGAGACACTATTATTTTTAAGGATCTAATTGATATGAATGAAGCGGAAAGTAATAGTATCCAATCACAAGAGGATTATATTCAGCCGCAATCGGATCAGTTACAATCGGACAGTAGCCAGTCGCAGGCAGATAATGCCCAAGTGCAGGCGGATTGTGAACTGGACGGCAGCATTGAGAGGATTGATGAAAACAGCGTGGTAATCAATAAAACATTTTACCCGTCGGAAGATACGGCTGTTGTTTATGCAGCTTCCGGGAAAGAGTTGGTGAATGTATATTTTTCCGAGGAAACGGAATTTGAGGTATGGACGGTCAAAAATGGCGGAGTGAATGGAGATGCCGATATTGAAAAACGGCAGGGCGCTTTTTCTGATTTGGAGCAGGGAGCAAGCATTAATATGACGGGCTATTATGACGGAAATGATTTTCATGCCAAACAGGTCATTCTATATCATTTTGTATGATTCTGTCGGTAGATTCAGTGACCCTTCAAAAACGCCGGTACTAAGGTTGTGTACTTGATAGCCTTAATACCGGCGTTTTTGGCGGAGCGAAAGCGTGTCTTATACAAATGTGCTTCCGATCGGGCGCAAACAGTCAAAACAATATACCAACTCACAGAATGTTAAAAAAATGTTACAAAATCGAAAGAAAATAGAGAGAATATTTCATAAAATCTTAAGGTGCAATTTACCACTATATGTTGTATACTAGTTTTGTGATTGATAACAAGATTTATATGCAATTTCGGATATTCGGCTTCCAGACAGGCCGACTGTCCAAAAGGGAGGATATTTATGAAGAAATATGCAAAGAGAGGGCTCGGACTGTTGTTGACGGTAGCCATGATTTTTTCGCTGGCGGCCTGCGGCAATAAGCAGGATGAGAAAGAGTCCAAGCAGCCGGAAAAAGAGACCAAAGAATTCCTCTGGGTTCCCGAGTTTATAAACGCTACGGTGGGAGACCGGTTCTATGATGCAGTGGCGAAGGGAGACAAGCTGTATTATATGGATTATCAATGGGATGCCGCGACAGAGACGAGCAGCTACTCGCTGGTTGCCATTCTCATTGAGGACGGTTCCGAGAGTTCAAGAATCAATTTCTCGCAGCCCGAGGAGGAAAGCGAGGAAGAGAAGCCTGCAAACGACAAACGGAGCGGAAGCAGCCGGAATGTCTCCAGATTTATGATTGACGAGCAGGGGAATGTGATCACCGTGGAGACCGTCTATCACTGGACTGAGACAAGCTCCTCCAGAGAGTATTTGCTGTGCAAATACAATCCGCAGGGCGAGCGGCTGTTCGAGCAGGATTTCTCCGGACGGTTGAAAGAGGACGATTATCTTGAAAGGAGCGCCATGGACGGTGAGGGCAGAATTTACCTGACCGGTGACTCCACCGTTTATCTTTTTGATGCGGAATGCAATTATCAGGGGACGGTGGACATGGACGGCGGCGACACTTATACACGCGCTCTGGGCCCGGCAAGAGACGGCAGGATGTTTCTTCTGATGGACAACTGGAGCAGCAACAAAACGGTTCTGCAGGAGATCGATTTTGACAAAAAGAGTCTGGGTCAGAGTTATGAAATGAATCTCTCTGTAAACAGTAATACGCTTGCGCTGGGTGTGGAGAAGAGTTTTCTGCTCTATGACTCCAACGGGCTCTATGAGTATGATCTGGAGACCCAGACCTCCGAGATGCTTCTGGACTGGCTGGACTGTGACATCAACGGCAGTTATGTGAATCTTGTGCATTCCATGGATGACGGGCGGATTTTTGTGGCAGGCTATGATTGGGGCAGTGAAAGCGCTGATTTTACATTGCTCACAAAGAAGCCGGCCGCCGAGGTTCCGGAGAAAATCACGCTGGTTCTGGGATCTTATAATGCGGATTACCGTATGCGTAATGCCATTGTGAACTTCAATAAAAGCAATGACAGATATCACATCAGTATGCGGAGTTATTTTGACAATAATAATGTGACCTACAGCGGGGACACGTCCAATTATGAGGAGGTCAGGGACGAGGCTCTCACCCGCATGAACAATGATATTACCTCGGACAACTGTCCGGATCTCTTGCTGTTAAACAGTTCTTTAGATACGTCCAGATACGCAAAGAAAGGCGTGTTTGAAGATCTGGGAGTTTATCTGGACAACAGTACGAAGCTCAACCGGAGCGATTTCTTTGAGAATGTGCTGGAGGGCAGTACCTATGACGGAGTGCTGGTAGCCATTCCCAAGACGTTCACGATCAACACGATTGCCGGAAAGACATCGGATCTGGGCACGGAGCCCGGCTGGACCATGGCTGAGCTGCTGGCCTTTGCCGACAAGCATCCCGGAGCGGATCTTTTTGCCAACTGTACCAAGAGCAACGCACTGTCCATTATGCTGCAGTATAATCTGGAAAACTTTGTGGACTGGGAGAGCGGGAAATGTACCTTTGATCAGGAAGAGTTTGTGAACATTTTGGAGTTTGCGGCACGGTTTCCGGAGAGTTTTGAGTATGATGAAGATGCTCCCTCCTATCCGGTGCGTATCGCAAACGGAGAGGTTCTGTTGGAGCCCTGTTATATCTATGATTTTAACAGTATTCAGGTGGAGGACGCCATCTTTGGCGGAGAGGTGGCCTATATCGGTTATCCTAACAGCAACGGGGACAGCGGCACTTATCTGGAGACGGGATCCGGATTGGCGATCACCACAAAGTGTTCGGACAAAGAGGGCGCATGGACCTTTATGGAGTATTATCTCTCCAGCGAGCAGGAACGCTATAGCTCGGGCTTCCCCAGCAACAAGAAGGCGTTTGCCGAGGCGAGAGCGAAGGCCACCGAGATCAAGTATATTCTGGATGAAAACGGCGAGAAAGTTCTGGATGAGAACGGTGAACCCATGATGGAAGGCGCCGGCGGCGGTATCGGATACGGCAATGACTGGATGTATAATTACCACGTTACCACGGACGACGAGGCCGACAGGCTGGAGGCGCTGATCAAGATTGCCAGGACTTATACGGGCACCGACTCGGAGATCATGAAAATCATCACCGAGGAGACGGAAGCGTTCTTCAAGGGGCAGCGTTCCGCGGAGGATGTGGCCCGCAATATCCAGAACCGTGCCCAGCTCTATGTAAACGAGAATATGTGAGTTTAGAGGTACTTGTATTGAAAAAGCGAATCAGGACAAACAGAATCATCAGAAAGCGCAAGTTCAGCTCGGGGCTATTTATAGCCCCAAGCTTTCTTGGCGTACTGGTGTTTTTTCTGATCCCCTTTATGGTGGTTGTGTTTTACTCTATGGTGGACAATCCTATCAGCAACAATTTTGTGGGATTACAGAATTTCTCTCAGGTTGTGAAAAATATGGCGTTTCGGACGGCGGTGGGCAATACGGTTCGCTTTTCCTTGATCGCGGTGCCCTTGTCCGTGGTGTTGTCTCTGATGCTTGCGATCGTGCTGGAGGCAAAACTTCCGTTTCGGAGTCAGTTTCGTACCTTCTTCTTAAGTCCCATGATGGTGCCTGTGGCGTCCGTGGTGCTCATCTGGCAGGTGCTTTTTCATTACAACGGTGCGGTGAACGATGTGCTGGGGGTATTTGGGATCGATAAGATCGACTGGTTTAAATCGGCCTATTCCACCATTGTGGTTGTCATACTGTTTTTGTGGAAGAATCTCGGATACAATATGATTCTGTTTATGGCGGCTCTAGCCAGCGTTCCCAAGGATATTCTGGAGGTGGCCAGACTGGAGAGCGCAACGCCGCTGCAGACCTTTTTCTACATTAAAATCCGGTATCTGTCTTCCACGATACTGTTTGTGACAATCATGTCATTAATTAGTTCGTTCAAGATTTTCCGTGAGATCTATCTGTTGACCACGGATTATCCCTATGACACCATCTACATGCTGCAGCACTATATGAACAATAAGTTCCGAAATCTGGACTATCAGACTTTGTCCGCGGCGGCGATCCTCATGTCTCTTGTGATGATCGTCATCATCGGCGCTCTGTTTATCGTGGAGAACTATTTTGGAAAGGATGTGGAAGGGTAGAGACATGCGGAAGGAAAAGAATTCGGTTTCTGCCCGCAGAGTGGGGCAGAGCAAAAAGGTCAGAAAGATGTGGGCCGTCATAAAGATTGCCATAGCAACGACGATTGCGGCAGGCTTTGCGGTATTGTTTCTGATGCCCATTGTGCTGACCATCACCAACTCCTTTATGTCTTCCTCGGAGATTTCCTCCAATTACGGCTCCGTGTTCGCGGTCAACCAGAACGGAGGAAAGGTCTATATCGCCGAGAAGGTCAATTTAAAATTCATACCGGATATGGTATCCTTTTCCCAGTATATCACGGTGTTGTTCAAGAGCCCGGACTATCTTTTGAAATTTTGGAATTCCGTGATACTGGTGGGGCCCATCGTGGTGTTTCAGCTCACGGTGGCGGCGCTGGCCGCCTATGGGTTTGCCAGATATTCGGGAAAGCTTCGGAGTATCATCTTCTTTTCCTATGTGATTTTGATGCTGATGCCTTATCAGGTGACGCTGGTGCCCAACTATCTGGTGGCGGAGTGGCTGAAACTGCTGGACAGCTATTGGTCCATCTGGCTGCCCGGAATCTTCTCGCCGTTTGCGGTGTACCTTTTGACCAAATTTATGAAGCGCATTCCCTATTCGGTCATTGAGGCGGCACAGATTGACGGGGCGGGAGAGTGGCAGATTTTCAGAAGAATCTGTCTGCCGCTGTGCAAGGGAGCGTTGTGTTCCGCGGCCATACTGGTCTTTATCGACTATTGGAATATGGTGGAACAGCCGCTCATTCTGTTGTCCGATGCGGAGAAGCACCCGCTGTCCGTGTTCCTCAGCAAGATCAATGCGGGGGAGGTCGGTCTGGCGTTCGCTGTGGCGACGATCTACATGGTGCCAAGCCTTCTGGTGTTCCTCTACGGGGAGGAATATCTGGTGGACGGCATCACATATCAGGGCGGCATCAAGGGGTAGAACATTTTTGAGCGGAAATCGTCTATAATAGTAAAATCTAGATAAAATTTATAATAGTAAAAAATACCGGATTTGAACAGATAGGAAACAGGAAGGAAAGGCCAGGGAGGAACAATGAACGAGAAGAGTAACAAGAAAAGAGAATGGGTCAAGACGGCGGCAATCGTTTTTCTGAGTGTGCTATTGGTGCTCACTTTTTTCTCCAACACGATTATGAATTACTCTCTGCCGGAAGTGGCGACCCAGTATGTGGAGTCGGGAACCATCACGGCCAAGATCCGGGGAACCGGGGTCGTGGAGAGCGGGGATCCCTACAGCGTGAAGCTCAAGACCACCGGCGCCACCAATGCCACGGGAGTCTATGAGGTACAGTCCGTCGAGGTGAGAAAGGGAGACAACGTCCAGAAGGGCGATCCGCTCTGCTATCTGGCATCCGGTGAGAATACGGAACTGAGAGCACTCAGAAAACAGTGGGATGAGAAAGTAAAGGATGTGGAACTCAGCATTTTGGAGGGCAAATTGTCAAGCTCTGTTCTGGATCATATTAAAAACGGAAATCTGGCATCCATATCCGCTTATCAGAATCAGGTTCAGGTTAAAGATGCGGAGATCGAGATACTGGAGAATGAACTGGAGGAGGCGGAGGATACGCTGACGTCATGGAGGGAACAGAAAAATCAGAGCGGTACGCCAAACGCCACAAAGGAGAAGAAGAAACTTGATCAGGCGCAGGCCGCTTATGATGAGGTGGCCGACGTGGTGGATCTGGCCAAGGCGGAGATCGATGACTGGGAGAAAGAGATTGCCGCAAACGATCGGAAAAAAAGGGACTATGAAGATCACAAGCTCAACGCGGACGGAACGCCTGCGGTGACGCTGGAGGAATATAATGCGGCCATTCAGAACAATACCATTCTGGAGAACAGAATCAAAAACAAAAAAGCGGAAATTGCTGCGGACGAGGCGAAACTTCCCGATCTGAAGAAGGCGCTTGACAAGGCGCAGAAGGCATATGACAATAAAATCAATAGCAACGGTGAGGATGTGGACGACCAGATTTCGAATTGGGAGAAAGAAGTAAATGCACGCGAAAAGAGATTGAGCGAAGCCAAGGAAGCCAAGGCGCGGATGATAGATGATCTGAAGAAAGAGCAGGAGTTTGCACAACTGCAAGAGCAGATGGCGGATCTGCGGGGCGAGTCGGTGGACGGGATCGTGACCGCTCCGATCTCCGGAAGCATTATCGATGTGAATGTGAAGTCCGGCGAGGACACCCCCGGCAACGGGATCCTCTTTACCATACAGCCGGAGGGCAAGGGCTACACCATGCAGTTTTCGGTCACCAACGAGCAGGCGAGACGTCTGTCCGTGGGGGATCCGGCGGAGCTGATGAACGCATGGCGCTATGACGATGTGGAAGTGACCCTCTCGAGCATCAAACCCGACCCCCAGAATCCCAGTCAGAATAAACAGCTGACTTTCGATATCACGGGCAATGTCACTGCGGGGCAGTCCCTGAATGTCTCCGTGGGACAGCGCAGCGCCAACTATGACCTGACGGTGCCCAACAGCGCCATTCGGGAGGATAACAACGGCAAATTCATCCTCACGGTGGAGACGAAGAGCACACCCCTGAGCAACCGCTATATTGCAACCCGCGTGGATGTGGAGGTGCTGGGCAGCGACGACAACCGCTCCGCCATCAGCGCACCGCTCTACGGGTATGAATATGTCATCACCACTTCCACGGCTCCCGTGGAGGCGGGCAAGCAGGTGAGACTGGCCAACAATTAAGGATTTATCGGTAAAGGAGTAATCGGTATATGAAAAAACTGATACTGGGTATTACCGGCGGGATATCCTTTCTGGTGTTTCTGATTCTGGCTGTCGTGACAGGACATATGATATCCGGTCTGACGGATCAGCAGATGGCAGGGCGGTGGAGCGAGAAGGGCGGCGTGGCGCAGATCAGTTGCTTTTTCTCGGTGAATGCCCGTGTTACGGAAGACACCCTGCAGGAGTTTGAACACTCGCTGGAGGCATTTCTGCAGGAGGCATCCATCGTGCAGGAATCCGAGAATGCCGGGGCGAGACTCTGGGTGGACGCCTACAGCGCGGAGGGGAAGATCGCACTCGTCGGGGAGACCGGCAGAGTGGAGGCCGACGCGATGGGGATCGGCGGGGATTTTTTCCTCTTTCATCCCCAGAAGCTTCTCTACGGGGCGTATTTCTCCGGAAATGATTTGAACAGCGACTATTGTGTCATAGATGAGGACGCCGCATGGCAGCTTTTCGGATCCAATGATGTGGCGGGAATGACCGTGGAGATCTTAGGTGTGCCGCATATTGTGACGGGAGTGATCGAGCGTCCGTCGGGGAGACTGGTGAAGAAAGCGGGGCTGGACTCCACAAGAGTGTATGTGTCCCTGCACACACTGGAAACCTATGGGAGCAGTCAGGGCATCAACCATTATGAGATCGCCATGCCCAATCCGGTGAAGGAATTTGCATTCAAACATGTGAAGGAACAGCTGGGCAGTAATGAGATGGAGACGGAAGTGATCGAGAATTCGTCCCGGTTCAGTCTGCTTAACCGGATCAAGATCATCGGGGCGTTTGGAACCCGTTCCATGAACGGCCGCGCGATCATTTATCCCTACTGGGAGAACATGGCCAGAGGATATGAGGATATCATCGGGCTGCTCACATTGTTTATGTTTCTCTTTCTGCTGTATCCGCTCGTCTTAGCGATGGTATTTTTTATTATCTGGTGGCGTCACAAGGGGTGGACCCTGAAAGACGTATGGCATAAGATCAAGGATAAGCTGGAACGCATCGGGGAGAAACGCTATTATCAAAAGCAAAACAGGCATAAGGAACAGGCATAAAACTGTCATAAGCACAAACAGTTAAAATACATTATTATGGAGGTTCAGGAAGGGAGAAGTATTATGAAGAGGTGGAAGAGAGTTCTATGCATTGCGCTTGCACTCACGTTGTGCGCGGGATTGTGCGCATGTAAGGGAAAGACCGGAGACGAAGAGGGCCAAGGATCATCCGGCGGCAAGAAAGGCGGCGTCAATTCCGAGCTGGCAAAGCAGTATGTCTATCGTCTGCAGGAGTATGATCTGAGCACTGTGCAGCTTCCGGGCGACGATACTTATGTGTCGAGTGTTCTGGAGTCCGACGGGAAAGTTTATATGATCCTGCGGGGCTATAATTATCAGAAGAATGACAGAAATGATATGTGGCGTCTGGTCACTGCGGACCAAAACGGCGACAACTTGAAGGTATATGATCTACAGACCTCCTTAAAGGAGCCGACACGTCCGGCGGAATCCGCCGCACAGCCCTCCACGGAGTCATCCGAGGCAGGGGAGAATCCGGAGGGGAACTATAGCCAGACATGGGAGTATACTTCGTTCAATCGGATGCAGATTCTGGGGAGCGACCGCGTGGTCGGTACTAAGAGCTATACGTTTGAGGACTATTCCGATCCCGAGAATTTTGTGAGTATCCGCGAGAATTATCTGTGCAGTTGGAATCTGGAGGGCAAAATGCTCTGGGAGACTCCGCTGGATATTCTCTCCAACGAGGATAAGTGGATCTATGTGGCTGCCGTTGTGGGAATGCAGGACGGCAGTACGACTCTGATTCTCTCGGGAGACGAGTGCGGCAGGATCGTTGTGGACGAAGAGGGTAATGTATCCGACTTTAAGGCGGATAAGGGACTGGAAGAATTTCTGATGAACAACAATCAGTGCACGGCGATGCAGGACGGCAAACTCTTTCTGACATATTATCAAGAGGATGACTGGACCAAGATGTATGCGGTAACCTATGATCTGGAGTCCGGAACCGCAGAAGAGCCGATTCAGCTTCCATCTTCTCTGGCCTACAATATGGGAAGCTATACTCTGGATGCCAACGGAGATCTGATCTACAGCAGTAATCAGGGGATTTTCAAATATCATCTCGGGGACGAGGAATCGACCCAGATGATGAGCTATGTGAACTCTGACCTGAGTGTGTACAATCTGGGATCCATTGTTCCGATAGATAATGAGCATTTTGTGGGATTCTACAGTGATTATGACGACGAATATTATAACAGCACCGTCAGGAGCGGATTGTTTACCAAGGTGAATCCGGAGGATATTCCCGACAAGGATGTGCTGGTGCTGGGAGGCAATTACATCGAGCAGGAGCTGAGGAAGCGGGTGGTAGAGTTCAATAAAACAAGCAATACCCACCGCATTGTGCTGAGAGACTACAGTCAATACAGCAATTACGATGATCGGAAGGCCGGCTATAAGCAGCTTAACAATGACATTATCTCCGGAAATATGCCGGATATTCTCGTTGTGGACAATTATAACATGGCTCTGGACAGTTACATTTCCAAGGGACTGCTGGCGGATATCGGAGCCTTGATCGGAAAGGATGAGGAGTTGTCCAAGACGGAGTTCATGGAGAATGTCTTTGAAGCATGTGAGGTGGATGGGAAGCTTTATGAGATCGTTCCCTCGTTCTATGTGCAGACCTATATCGGCAAGACTTCTCTTGTGGGAGACGGTGCCAATTGGAGCATGGAGGAGGCGCAGAAGGTTCTTGCCACCATGCCCGAGGGAGCGAAGCTTTTTAACGGAGATATGACGCAGGGCGAGTTTTTTGGCAATGTGATGTTCTACTGCGGCAATGATTTCATCGATGTGTCCACCGGAGTCTGCAAGTTTGACTCTGACGGCTTTATCTCTCTGATGGAGTTTGCCAAGACTCTGCCCGAACAGACACCCGAGGACTATTATACTGACGACTGGTATACCTCTTATCAGACCCAGTACAGGGAGAACCGCACGCTTCTGTCAAACTGCTATCTCAATGACCCGTCAGATATGGTTCGTGTGATCAACGGCTCCTTTGGAGAGGATGTCAGCTATGTGGGATTCCCTACCACAAGCGGAGCCGGATCGGTCATCTGTCCGTCGAGTACCTATGTGCTGGCGGCCAGATCTGCCAATCTGGATGCTGCGTGGGATTTCATGAGATACTATCTCACGGATGAGTATCAGGATTCAATGCAATGGCAGCTTCCCGTCAGCAAAAAGCGTTTTGAAGAGCTCGCGCTGAAGGCCACCAAGAATCCCACCTATAAGGACGAGGACGGCAAAGAGGTGGAGAGCAATTATACCACTTGGATGAACGACGAGGAGATCATATTGGATCCTCTCACCATGGAGCAGCTAAACAAGCTCAAAGAGTTTGTTTACTCCGTGAATAAGAGATCCTACTACAACACGGATGTCCAGAACATTATCACGGAGGAGATGGGAGCGTTCTATCAGGGACAGAAAAGCGCGAGAGATGTGGCCGGCATTATTCAAAGCCGCGCGAAGATCTATGTGAACGAGAACCGTTGACACGAAATATATTTCGAGAAGACTATTTTTTGTCTACATCGATCACGGCAAAGCAGTTGGGGGCTTCGGACTTAATTTTATAAGTGATGATTTCGACCAGCGCATTGTCGGAGAGTTGATAGGAATAAGGCACCACCACATCAAAGATCAAATTGGTGTGCGTGGGGCCTTTTACTATGCGGAAATCATGCATGGAGATGCAGGGGTCGATATCGGCGAGGAGATTTCGGACCATAGTGTGCAGGTGATCCGTCTCCGGGTCATTGACACATATGGGATCCATGTGAAGAACAGCGCTGCAGTTCAACTCGTCCCGCAGTCTGTGTTCAATCAGGTCGATCAGATCATGCATTTCCAGAATGTTGCCGTCCGCGGGAACTTCCGCATGGAGAGAGAGATGGATGCGCCCGGGACCATAGTTATGTACCATCAGGTCATGGATGCCGATGATGCCCTCATAGGAGAGGACGATATCGTTTACCTGTTTTACGAAAGCGGGGTCGGGAGCCTGACCAAGCAGGGGATTGATGGTGTCTTTGGCCGCGTTGATGCCGGCGATCAAGATGAATACCGCCACGGCGATACCGCAGTAACCGTCCGCCACAAAGCCCGTGAAATGAGAGACCAGCAGAGAGAGCAGGACGATGGAGGTGGCGCCTACATCGCTCAGACTGTCCGTGGCGGTGGCTGCCATGGCCACGGAATCAATGAGTCTGCCGATTCGGTGGTTGTAGAATGCCATATAACATTTGACGGCCACCGACACAAGAAGGATCACGGCGATCAAAACGGAAAATTCCGGCTTTTCGGGGTGCAGAATCTTGCTTGCAGAGCTTTTGAACAGCTCCAGAGCCATGAGCAGGATCAAGAACGCCACCACCAGTCCCGATATGTATTCCAGCCGTCCGTGGCCGAAAGGATGGTCGGAGTCGGGTTTTTGTCCGGCGAGCTTAAATCCCAGAAGGGTCACGATGGAAGATCCCGCGTCGGAGAGATTGTTGAAAGCGTCCGCCGTGATGGCGATGGAACCGCTCAAGAGTCCGGCCAGAATCTTGCCCGCAAAGAGTATCAGATTCAGCAGGATGCCCACCGCACCGCAGAGCATGCCGTAGGATTGGCGTACTTTGGGGGTGTCGGTCTGTGTGTGGTTCGGAATAAAAATTCTTGCTAGCAGTGTGATCATATCGTGACTCCTTTTTATGGTTGTCAGAACATTGTAAATCATTCGGTTGGAAAAAGCAACAGACAAATATACAGTCTAAAAATATTGTCCCGGTTCTATCCGGATAAAGATAAAATTGTTGCGATTCCGGGCGAATCAGTGTATAATGCTGTTGGTGCAAAGACGGATCGAAAAAGCCGTCCCGCGGCACGGATAGCATGGATAGCATAAGACGGACGGTACAAAATAATAGGAAATAAGATTAAAAATCTGGAGGAAGTCAAATGAGCAAGAAACCTGTAGTGTTAATGATTTTGGACGGATACGGTCTCAATGAGAAGTCGGAGGGGAATGCGGTGGCTCTGGCCAAGACGCCCGTGATGGACGAACTGATGCGCACCTGTCCCTTTGTGAGAGGAAATGCCAGCGGTATGGCGGTGGGACTTCCCGACGGACAGATGGGCAACTCCGAAGTGGGACATCTGAACATGGGCGCCGGGCGCATCGTATATCAGGAGCTCACCCGCATCACCAAAGAGATTCAGGACGGGACATTCTTTGAGAATCCCGCGCTGCTCCACGCGGTGGAGAACTGCAAAAAGAATGGCAGCGCGCTGCATCTCATGGGACTGTTGTCAGACGGCGGCGTACACAGCCACAATACCCATCTCTATGGGCTGTTGGAGCTGGCAAAGCGCCACGGGCTGGAAAAGGTTTATGTTCACTGTTTTTTGGACGGTCGTGACACACCACCTGCCAGCGGGAAAGAGTTTGCGGAGGCTCTGCGGGATAAGATGGAGGAGATCGGCGTGGGTGCCATCGCTACGGTGATGGGGCGCTATTATGCCATGGACAGAGATAACAACTGGGACAGAGTAAAGCTCGCCTACGATGCCCTGACCAAGGGAGAGGGCCTGAAGGCCAAATGCGGGATCTGTGGCATTCAGGAGTCCTATGACAGAGGCGAGACCGACGAGTTTGTAAAGCCTACCGTCACGGAGGAGAGCGCCGTGGTGAAAGACGGAGATTCCGTTATTTTCTTCAACTTCCGTCCCGACCGGGCGAGAGAGATCACCAGAGCTTTCTGCGATGACGATTTCAAGGGATTTGAGCGTGGTGCGAGAAAGGATATCACCTATGTGTGCTTCTCCGATTATGACCCCACGATTCCCAATAAAGAGGTGGCGTTCCACAAGGTTGCGGTGACCAATACTTTCGGCGAGTGGCTGGCGGCCAATCAAATGACGCAGGCGCGCATCGCCGAGACGGAGAAGTATGCGCATGTCACCTTCTTCTTTAACGGCGGCGTGGAGGAGCCCAATCCCGGGGAGGACAGAGTGCTGGTGAATTCCCCCAAGGATGTGGCAACTTATGATCTGAAGCCCGAGATGAGCGCCTACGAGGTCTGCGATAAGCTCACCACCGCGATCCGCTCCGGCAAATATGACGTGATCATCATCAATTTCGCCAATCCCGATATGGTGGGCCACACCGGCGTGTTGGACGCTGCGGTTAAGGCGGTCGAGGCGGTGGACGAATGTGTGGGCAGAGCCGTGGAGGCTGTGAGAGAAGTGGACGGCGTGCTGTTTATCTGCGCGGATCACGGCAATGCGGAGATGCTTGTGGACGATGAGACGGGCGAGCCGTTTACCGCCCACACCACCAATCAGGTACCCTTCCTGCTGGTCAACTATGACGAGGCCTATACGCTTAGGGAGAACGGCTGTCTGGCGGATATCGTGCCCACCTTGATTGAGATCATGGGGAAGGAACAGCCCGCAGAGATGACCGGAAAGTCCCTGTTGATGAAGAAATAAAGGGTGTGATTTCGCACTCCGAAGAATGAATTAAAAAGAATTGGCAGAAATACGAAAAAGCGCTAAAATCTTCCGCTTGGGATGGTTTTAGGGCTTTTTTATTGACAAAATTGCCTCCATGATTATAATATTTAAGTATATGGCCCAAGAGAATTTGACAAGGTAATCCGCTAAAGCAAATTCCAAAGGGCGGACGAGAGAGGTGTTAGAGTGGCGAAATACATCACAAAACGAATTATATTGGCGATTATCACGATCTGGACGGTGGCAACGCTGACTTTCTTTCTGATGAATCTGGTTCCGGGAGGACCTTTCATGTCGGAGAAGGCCATCAGTCCCGCGGCGCAGGCTGCGCTGGAGGCGAAGTACGGTCTTGACAAACCTCTGGGACAGCAATATGTCACATACATAACGGGCGCTTTGCACGGTGATTTCGGCGACAGCTTAAAACAGCGCGGCCGTACCGTCAGCGGCATCATTTTCAGCAAATTCCCCGTGTCCGCGAGGGTGGGCGGTCTGGCGGTGCTGGTGGCTCTGTGTCTGGGCGTTCCGCTTGGCTGTATCGCCGCTTATAAGCGGGGCAAGGCAGTGGACAGCATCATCAGTGTGGTTTCCACCTGCGGCATTGCGGTGCCCGGTTTTGTGGTCTGTACCGTGTTAATGTATTTTCTGGGCGTGCGGGCAAGGCTGCTTCCCACGCTGGGACTCAAGGGCTGGAAAAGCTATATCATGCCCGTCGCCTCGCTGGCTTTTTATCCCACGGCGTACATTATGCGGCTGATGCGTTCCTCCATGCTGGACGTGCTGGGACAGGATTACATGCGCACGGCCAAGGCCAAGGGTCTCTCCCAGCAGGTGAGCATCTTCAAACACGCGCTGCGCAACGCGATTCTGCCCGTGGTCACCTATCTGGGCCCCATGATTGCCTACACGCTGACCGGAAGCTTCATCGTCGAGAAAATTTTCACGATCCCGGGACTGGGCAGAGAGTTCATCAGTGCGATCACCAACCGCGATTATACCATGATCATGGGAACCACTATTTTTCTCGCGACCTTCATGGTGATTATGAATGTGGTTGTGGATATTGTCTATAAACTGATCGACCCCAGAATTCAGTTGAAGTGAGGAGCGTGGAGAGATGAACAAGAACCCTTTGAGTTTACAGTTAAATATAAATCCCGAGGATTTTCTCCCGGCGTCCGAGGAGGAAAAGGAAAGCCTTGTGGTCATGCGGGAGAGCGTGAGCTTCTGGAAGGACGGATTTCGCCGTCTGATGAAGAACAAGGTGGCCGTGGTAAGTCTGGTTGTCATTATTGTGATTATGATATTTTCTTTTATCGTCCCACTGTTTTATCCCTACAAATACAGCACGCAGTTTAAGGGTGCGAATAACTTGCGGCCCATGCAGTATTCCGAGAAGGAGCAGGAGGCGATCGCGGCGGGAGAGAAAGTGTTTCCCCACTTCTTCGGAACGGATCGCATGGGACGTGACTATGCCATCCGCATCATGGTGGGGAGCCGGATCTCCCTGCTGGTGGGACTGGTCGCCACGGCGATTATTCTGCTGATCGGTTCCGCTTACGGTTCCATTGCCGCATTTGCGGGCGGATGGGTCGATATGGTGATGATGAGAATTGTGGATATGATCTATACGGTTCCGGACATTCTGCTGATCGTGCTGTTGTCCATTACGCTGCAAGCGCCGTTGGATTCGCTTTCAATGGTTCCGGGTTTTGGCTGGATCAGAATCATCGGATCTAATATGATCAGCATTTTTGTGGTGTTCGCCCTGCTGTATTGGGTGGGCATGGCGCGCATGGTGCGCAGTCAGATCCTCACCCTCAAGGAGAGCGAGTATGTGACCGCGGCGAGGGCGCTGGGTGCGAAGGGCGGACGGATTATCAAGAAGCATCTGCTCACCAACTGTATCGGCACATTGATCGTGACGACGACGCTGCAGATTCCCTCCTCCATTTTCACGGAGAGTTTTTTGAGTTTCTTGGGACTGGGCGTGGCGGCGCCGCTTCCCTCTCTGGGAAGTCTGTGCGGCGATGCCATCAACGGCATGGAGACCTACCCGTATCTGTTGTTTATTCCGGCCATTGTGATCAGTCTGATCATCTTAAGCTTTAATCTTCTGGGGGACGGGCTGAGAGACGCCTTTGACCCGAAGTTGAAAAATTAAGGAGGAAACGCCATGAGCGAGTATTTGGTTGAAATTAAAAATGAGCGCCTTTCCTTCTTTACACCGGCGGGAGAAGTGAAGGCCTTAAACGATGTAAGTATTAATCTGAAAGAGGGAGAGGTGCTGGGCATTGTCGGCGAGAGCGGAAGCGGCAAGTCTGTCACCGCCTACAGTCTGATGGGACTGACCGCATATCCCGGAAAACTGATCGGAGGTACGTTAGACTTTAACGGACACCGCATCAACGATATGTCCGAGAAAGAGATGCGCAAAATGCGCGGCAACGAGGTTGCCATTATCTTTCAGGATCCCATGACCAGTCTGAATCCGGTTTATTCCATCGGCAATCAGATTGAGGAGGTGATCCTTCTCCACACGGACAAGAATCGGAAAGAGGCGCATGCCAGAGCAAAAGAGCTCTTGGAACTGGTGGGCATCAATGAGCCGGAGAAGCGCTTAAAGCAGTATCCCCACGAGCTGTCAGGCGGTATGCGTCAGCGTGTGATGATCGCCATCGCATTGGCCTGCGAACCCAAGCTTTTGATCGCGGATGAACCCACCACGGCGCTGGATGTGACCATTCAGGCACAGATTCTGGAGCTGATGATGGAATTGAAAGACAGGCTGGGGATGGCAATCATCATGATCACCCATGATCTGGGTATCGTGGCGAATATCTGTGAGAAGATTGCCGTCATGTATGCGGGCCGCATCGTGGAGTATGGCACGACGGACGAGATTTTCTATGATCCGAAGCATGAATATACCAGAGGACTTCTGAGAAGCATTCCCAGACTGGATGCCACCAAGCATGAGAGACTGATTCCCATCGAGGGAACGCCTATCGATCTGCTCAATCCCCCCAAGGGATGTCCTTTCGCGCCGCGCTGTGGACAATGCATGAAGATCTGTCTGCGGGAGATGCCTCCGGTTATGGAATTCGGGGAGGATCACTACACCCAGTGCTGGCTGAACCAGAAACAGATGATGGAAGGAGAGGCGGCTCATGAGTGAAAAACTGTTACAGGTGGAACATTTAAAGCAATACTTTCCGGCCGGAGGTTTCGGAAAGAACAGAAAATATGTGAAGGCCGTGGACAATGTCTCTTTTCATATCGACAAGGGAGAGACGCTGGGACTGGTGGGAGAGAGCGGCTGTGGTAAGACCACGACGGGCAGAACACTGCTTCGTCTGTATGAGCCTACCGAGGGCAGAATCATTTATGACGGAGATGTCATATTTGAAAAATTTGAAGGACAGAAGCGGATTGCGGCGGATATGATGCCTTACCGAAAGAAGATGCAGATCGTCTTTCAGGATCCCTATGCCAGTCTGGATCCCCGCATGACCGTGGGGGATATCGTGGGAGAACCCATCGATATCCACAAAATTGCAGGCAGCAAACAGGAGCGCTATGACCGTATCATCGAACTGCTCAGACGTGTGGGACTCAATTCCGAACACGCAAACCGCTATCCCCACGAATTTTCAGGCGGACAGAGACAGCGTGTGGGCATCGCCAGAGCGCTGGCGGTGGATCCGGAGTTTATCGTCTGTGACGAGCCGATCTCAGCGCTGGATGTATCGATTCAGGCACAGGTGATCAATATGTTTGAGGATCTGCAGGAACAGCTCGGGCTGACCTATCTGTTTATCGCCCATGATTTGTCCGTGGTAAAACATATTTCCAATCGCATCGGCGTGATGTATCTGGGCAATATGGTGGAGCTTGCGGACAGCTATGAGCTGACGGAGCACAGCCTGCATCCCTACACCAAGAGTCTGATTTCGGCCATTCCCATTGCCGATCCCAAGGTGGCCAGAGCCAGTAAGCGCATCGTGCTGGAGGGAGATGTGCCCAGCCCTTTGAATCCCCCGTCGGGATGCCGGTTCCGCACCCGCTGTCCCTATGCGGATGAGAAGTGCGCCTGCGAGGTGCCGGAGTGGAGAGAGGTTGAAAAAAATCATTTTGCGGCCTGTCACCATCTGGACAAATGCAATTAGTTGTTGTATGATAGATCATGTGTATTTTCATTGGATAAGCATTTGCATATGTCATGGTATGTATGCATTGTTTATAGATAGCTGTTTATAGAAAGCAAAGAGGAGGAAAAAGTATGAAAAAGAAAATCATTGCTCTGCTTCTTTCCGCCGTTATGGTGATGGGACTTGCCGCATGCGGCGGCAATGACAACCAGCCCAGCGGCAACGGGGGGGCAGAAAGTAGTTCCGGTTCCGCGGCAAATGTGAATCCGAGCCAGAGTTCCGGCAGCAAGATTCTGTCCGTGCAGATTGGACCGAATCCCGAGACCATTGACCCCGCGCTGAACAGTGCGGTGGACGGCGGCAATATGCTGCTCCACAATTTTGAGTGTCTGCTGACCGTAGGTCAGGACGGCACACTGCAGCCCGGTCAGGCGGAGAGCTGGGAGGTTGATGCGGAGGATGGTCTCATCTGGACATTCCATCTGCGTGACGGCTTAAAGTGGTCCGACGGTTCCGATTTGACCGCTAATGATTTCGTGTACAGCTGGAAGCGTGTGTGTGACCCCGAAGTTGCCGCTCCCTATGCCGAGACGGTTCTGAGCATGGTGGAAGGGTACGAGGAGGCCATCACGGGTAATCTGGACGCACTGCAGGTTGTTGCGACCGATGACAACACGCTGGTGGTTACCCTGAACGCTCCTTGTTCTTATTTCGGCAGCCTCGCCGCATTCGCTACACTGAGCCCCGTTCAGCAGGCGACTGTGGAGGCAAACGGAGACAGCTGGGCGGTAAATCCTGACACTTATGTTTCCAACGGTCCGTTCTATGTGACCGAGTGGGTTCCCAGCTCCTATATCCTGATGAGCAAGAACCCTTACTACTGGAATGCCGATGCGATCAAGCTGGACGGTATCCGTTTCAACCTGATTGAGGATTCCAATGCCGCATACAGCGCATATCAGACCGGAGAGGTTCTGATGATCAAGGATGTTCCCACCGAGGAGATTCCCAGCCTTGCCGGAAACAGTGAGTTCTATGTGGATCCCATTATCGGTACCTATTATATCAACTTAAATATCACGGAGGAGATCTTCCAGAATAAAAAGGTGCGTCAGGCGCTGAATCTGGCAATCGACCGTGAGTATGTTGCCAATACGCTGATGCAGGGTACCTACAGCCCCGCAGGCAATTTCATGGGACCCGGCTGGATTGACACAGACGGCAAAGAGTTCATGGACAACTCAAACGGCGGCAAGCCCTATATCGACAATTCCGATTATGAGGGCAATCTTGCAAAGGCAAAGGAGCTGCTTGCGGAGGCAGGTTATCCCGACGGAGCAGGTTTCCCCGCCATCACCTACACCACCAATGAGGCCGGTTACCACAAAGTGGTTGCAGAGTATCTGCAGCAGGCATGGGCGGAGCTTGGTATCGACTTGCAGGTAAATATCGTGGAGTGGTCCAGCTTCACCCCGATGCGTCGAGCACAGGACTATGATGTGGCTCGTAACGGCTGGGTAGGCGACTACAGCGATCCCTCCAATATGCTGGATCTGCTGTATTCCACAAACGGTAACAACGACGGTAAGTTCTCCAACGCGGAGTATGATGCCGCTATGGATATCTCCAGAACCACGCTGGATGCAGCGGAGCGTTCTGCTGCGCTTCACAAGGCGGAGGACATTTTGATGGAAGAGGCAGGCTGTATTCCTCTTGCATACTACAATGACTTCTGGATGCAGAGCGACAAGCTCACCGGTTCTTGGCATTCCGCATACGGTTACTGGTACTTCATGTACGCGGATTTCACCGAGTAAATAATAGGAATTGACAGGGCGCGGGAGACGTGTTCTGTTGGAAACGGCACATTTTTCGGGCAGTTTGTCCGGAGAATGTGCCGTTCATTTGTAGTTTGTCCCATTTTCTTTCAAATTTATGTTGAAATTATTCACATTTTATGGTAGTATTAAATCTGCTTGACATTAGGAGGTGTGAAATGGGAGTATTAAAGATCGTATTGACCATTATATTTATAGTAGTGTGTGTTGCACTTGTTGTGTTGGTATTGATGCAGGAAGGGAAGTCGGCAGGGCTTGGAACCATCAGTGGCGCTGCGGAGACCTACTGGGGCAAGAATAAGGGACGATCCATGGAAGGGCTTCTGGTGAAGCTGACCAAGGTGCTGGCGATATCGTTTATTCTGCTTGCGGTGCTGCTGAATTTGAATATTTATTAAGTATACTGACAACACGTAAGACAAACACTCTTGTAAAAGAGTGTTTTCTTTTGCTCAAATTTGCGTTGTTTAGACTATAGACTTGATAGGCTTGGTGTGGATCTATTTTAGAAAGGTTTGGACTTTAGGTGGATATAGCAAAGAGAGAAGAGCGTAAAAATAAAATCTGCGAGCTGGTGGAGGCAGAGTTCTACAGGCCCATGAAGGAGAAGGAAATTGCCGCCTTCATGCAGGTGGACAGAGCGGAGCGGGAAGAACTGTCAAATCTTCTGCAGGAGCTTTTGCTGCAGGGACGTCTGATGCTGACCCCGAAAGGAAAGTATGTGAAGGGGGACGGCAGTATTCTCACGGGGACTTTCATCGGCAATGCCAAAGGGTTTGGTTTTGTGGAGGTCGAGGGGCGCGAGGAGGATCTGTTTATCCCGGAGAACCGGACGGGAGGCGCTTTCCACGGGGATGTGGTTCAGGTACAGATGATATCCGACGAACATTCCTCCGAGCAGTGGTCCGCCCACGGAGGGCATGGGAGACGGCAGGAGGCCCGGGTGCTGCGCGTCCTGCAGCGGGGCATCACGACACTTGTGGGAACCTACGAGCAGGCCAAGGCCCGGTACGGTTTTGTCATTCCGGATAACGGGAAATTTCCTTGTGACGTTTTCGTGCCGGAGGAGTGCTCCAAAGGCGCGGTGACAGGGCATAAGGTTGTGGTGGAGATCACGGACTATGCCACAGCGACATCCGGCGGAACGGGAGACGGCCGTTTTGGGGGAGGTATCCGCAATCCGCAGGGCAAGGTCGTGGAGATTCTGGGACATATCAATGATCCCGGCGTGGATATCTTATCCATCGTGAAGGCCTATGAATTGCCTGTGGAATTTCCCGAGAATGTTCTGCGTCAGGCGGAAAACGCGGCGGGAGCTGTGACCATGGCAGATTGTGCGGGTCGCAGGGATCTGCGGGATGTGACCATGGTGACCATAGACGGCGAGGATGCCAAGGATCTGGACGACGCGGTGAGCGTGGATTACGACGGAAGCAGGTATCATCTGGGGGTACACATTGCCGATGTGACCAACTATGTGCAGGAATACTCCGCCCTTGACAGGGAGGCTCTAAAGCGCGGCACCAGCGTCTATCTGACGGATCGCGTGATTCCCATGCTGCCCCATGTGCTTTCCAACGGTATCTGTTCCCTGAATGCGGGGGAGGACAGGCTGGCTTTGAGCTGTCTGATGACCATCGACGAGACGGGGGAGATCGTGGATTACGAGATCTGTGAATCCGTCATCCGGGTGGACAGACGCATGACTTATACGGCGGTGCGCGCGCTTTTGGAGGACGAGGGGAGCGAGGAGTGGCGGAGCCTTGCCGCGGAATACGGTGCGCTGCTCCCCATGTTCAGGCAGATGGCCCATCTGGCGGGACTGCTCCGCGCAAAGCGGCAAAAGAGAGGTTCCATCGATTTTGACTTCCCCGAATGCAAGATCCTGCTGGATCGGGAGGGGCATCCGTTAGACATCAGGCCCTACGAGCGCAATGTGGCCACGGATTTGATCGAAGATTTTATGCTGGCGGCCAACGAGACGGTGGCGCAGCATTTTTACTGGATGGAGCTGCCTTTTCTCTACCGGGTACACGATGTGCCGGATCCGGAGAAAATCAGAGGACTTTCGCTGTTTATCAACAATTTCGGGTATTATATGAAGTCCATGGACAAACGGGGCAGCAAGGTGGGCAGCGAGGAGGTGCATCCCAAGGAGATTCAGAAGCTTCTGGAGAAGATCGCGGGCACGCCGGAAGAACCCATGATCGCCAGACTTGCCCTAAGGAGCATGAAACAGGCAAAATACAGTGTGGAAAACAGCGGGCATTTCGGACTGGCCTGCAAGTATTACTGTCACTTCACTTCCCCGATCAGGCGTTATCCCGACCTGCAGATCCATCGGATCATCAAGGAGCAGCTAAAAGGACGGATGAGCGAGGAACGCATTGCCCATTACAGGGATGTCCTGCCCGGTGTGGCGGAGGCCACATCAAAGCTTGAGAGACGGGCGGACGAGGCGGAGCGGGAGACCGATAAGCTGAAGAAAGTGGAGTATATGGAAGAGCGGATCGGCGAGGAGTTTGACGGTGTCATTTCCGGCGTCACGTCCTGGGGAATCTATGTGGAGCTTCCCAACACCGTGGAGGGATTGGTGCATGTCTCCAGACTGCAGGGGGATTATTTTGTCTTTCACGAGAGAGAGTATGAGATGGTGGGAGAGGCCACGGGACAGGTGTATAAGCTCGGTATGCCGCTGCGCGTCCGGGTGGCAGAGTGCGACCGTTTTAACCGCACCATAGATTTTGAGCCGGTGATGCGGCGGAAGGGAAGGAAAGATGGCAAAGACTGAGACGGAGAAATTGATCGCCAACAATAAAAAGGCGTATCATGATTATTTTATTGATGAGAGCTATGAGGCGGGGGTCGCCCTGCACGGCACGGAAGTCAAATCCATGCGCATGGGAAAATGCAGCATCAAGGAGAGCTTTATCCGCATTGAGAACGGAGAAGTGTTCGTCTACGGTATGCATGTGAGCCCTTATGAAAAGGGCAATCTGTTTAACAAGGATCCTCTGCGTGTCAAGAAACTGCTGATGCACCGCAGGGAGATTGACAAGCTGGAGGGCCGAATCAAAGAAAAAGGCTATACGCTGGTGCCGCTGAAGGTCTATTTCAAGCAGGGAAAGGTCAAGGTCGAGGTCGGGCTGGCCAGAGGAAAGAAGCTCTATGACAAGCGGGAGAGCATCGCCAAGAAGGACGCCAGAAGAGAGGCCGAGAGGGAGTTCAAGGTGCGGAATCTGTGATACCGCACCGAGAGCGGTTTGGAATCCGAAGAATTGGCAGGAAGGTGTTGACGAAAGCGAATGCAGTTGATATAATTGCGTTACCAAGTGGTAATCGCAGGTTTACAACTTAATAAATATGGGGTAGTAATGGTTTCGACAGGGGTCTTGCAGCTGGAGAAGCTATCCGCATGCAATGCGTTAAATGGCAAAATTAAACTAAACGCTGAAGATAATTTAGCATACGCAGCGTAAGCTGCTGTCCGCTCTAGGGCACTCACACTTTAGAATCCGGGCATCGACTATGTGAGAAACGACATGTGTTAAGCTTTGCGCACATGGGCGTATTATGAAGCTACTGACTTTGGCCGGCTGTTCGTTTCCGGGTGGAGGAGGGAAGAGGAGAAACTTGCTTGCGCAAGTATCTCCGCAATAACGGACTATGATAGTAGAAGGACAGGGAATGGGCTTTTGGACACGGGTTCGACTCCCGTCTACTCCACTCGCGGAAAACGATGGCGAGTCGAACCCGTTGGGTTCAGGCTCCCGTCTACTCCACTCGAAGGAATGCTTGAAAATGTGATGTTTTTGGCATTCTTTTTTATATACAGTGAAAATGAGGAGAAACACAAAATGGCGTTTTTTTTCCCTGATGTGTTGGACGCATTCATCACTCCCTCTTTTTTGGAGAGGGTGCGCGGCAAATTTCATTACGAAGAAGGACAGGCGGTGGAATTGCGGGCAGTGGCTGACAAGATGCTGCCCCTGCTGCGGGAGGAAGCCTTCTGGGAGAGGAGGGAATCCTCCGTGCAGGACCGGTGCCGGACGGAAGATTCCGATGCGACGTATGAGAGTGTTGTCATGTCGCTGGGAAGCGGGGTGGACCGTCTGCAGGATGAGTATGTCGCGAAAGGTCTGCTGTCGGAGAGCTATATGATCGAGGCTCTGGCGAGTGAACTTCTGCTACAAGGTTATGACGCCTATAATCGCTATATCAGAAGCAATACGGAGCGGCATGTGGCAAGATATCATTTTCTTGGCAGCGAGGAAGCGCTCCCTTTGGAACTGCTGCCGGATCTGCTTGAGGAGATCACTTCGCGAATCACCTGTAATGCGGCTTTTTGTATGCTGCCCAAAAAGAGTGTGGCATTTATCTCGGAGCTGACCCTGGATGAAACGGTGCAGTGCAAAAGCGTCTGTGTCGGATGCGATCAGATGCGTTGTCCCAACAGAATCGAGGATCATTTTACGCAGGAGCAAGGAGTATGAAGGATGGAAAATTCGTATCGCTTTTTTGAAAACAGGGAGTGCGCATATTTTCCCTGTCATAATGGATTGGAAGATTTTAACTGCCTGTTTTGTTACTGTCCGCTTTATCTGAGAGAGTATTGTCCGGGGAATCCTGCGTATATGGAAAAAGATGGCGGAACGATCAAGATCTGTACCGACTGCACGTTTCCCCATCGACCCGAGAATTATGATGAAATCATCCGGATCTTAAGAGGGTAAGGACGTTTTTTCCATTTTATTTCTATTTGTGTTCTGTTGTGTTCTGCCCGTATCTGTGCTAAAATATAGTGAAATCATGGGACAGGAGGGGTGCGGAGTGGAAGATACACGCGATGCCGGAAGATATATTGCGGAAGGATATTCTTTTCAAACGGAGGAGGATGCGGCGCTTGCGGAGAACGAGCATCGCAAGGTGGAATATCTGAATGCGCGTCTTGACTACAATGATCCGGAAAATATTCTGCGCATTTACAAAAAGGCCATCGACGAGCGGATATTCAAGTCGCCGGTGGGATTGTTTTTTCTGAAGGGTTTGCAGCGTTATCTGATCAATCAGCCGGGTATCGACTCGGATGAAGTGAAACCCATTCCGCTGTATATCACGTTTGAGAATGAGTTTCGGGAGAAGAGCAGCCCGGCCCGCAATCGGGTGAAACCCGCACCGCCGCAGCCGGAGAAGAAATCCCCGGCGCTTTGGATCTCCGTCGTGCTCAACATCGGACTGGTGGCGGCGCTGATCGCCATGTTTGTCATTGCACTGAACGCTAATCAGCCCAATATTCTGAATTATGAGCGGGTACTGACGGACCGCTACGCCACATGGGATCAGGAACTCACGGAGCGGGAGCAGGCGGTCAGAGCGCAGGAACGTCTGCTGGAACAGGAATTAAATACAAATTGACGGATAGTTTTCACATTTTGGACAAACATGCATGATAGTATGAAAAGTACTTCCGATAGATGCCGGAGGAGACTTGGCAGGGAAGTACTATGTTCATGCCGATTCAGGGATGACAAGATGGGAGCTTACGGGAATGGACAGATTGAAGATTTTGGTGGTGGATGACGAGAGCAGGATGCGCAAGCTGGTCTCCGACTTTCTGGTGCGGAGCAACTATGAAGTGCTCGAGGCCGAGGATGGAGAGCAGGCGCTGGAGCTCTTTTATCGGGAGAAAGATATCGCGCTTCTGATTCTGGATGTGATGATGCCGAAAGTGGACGGATTTCAGGTGTGCCGTGAGATCCGCACCTGTTCCAAAGTGCCGATCATCATGCTCACGGCCAGAGGAGACGAACGGGACGAGCTTCAGGGATTCGGACTGGGTGTGGACGAGTATATCGCCAAGCCCTTCAGCCCCAAGATTCTGGTGGCGAGGGTGGAGGCGATCCTGCGCCGCAGCGGTCGGAAGGAGAAGGATGAGGTCGTCTCCTGTGGAGGCATCATGCTGGATAAGGGAGCTCACCGTGTGACCATAGACGGACAGGAAGTGGAGCTGAGCTACAAGGAGTTTGAGCTTCTGACGTATTTTATGGAGAACAAGGGGTTAGCGCTCTCGAGAGAGAAAATACTGAATCATGTGTGGAACTATGACTATTTTGGAGATGCCCGTACCATTGACACCCATGTGAAAAAGCTTCGGAGCAAACTGGGAGCAAAAGGGGATTTCATCAAGACGGTCTGGGGCATCGGCTATAAATTCAGCGAAGAGGAATGACGATGGCAGGAAAGAGAAAGAGGTTTTCCATCCGCATTCAGTTCGCGCTGATTTTCATCGCCTTGATGGTGGGAGTGATTTTGCTCTGCTGGGCGTTAAACACGCTGTTTCTGGAGGATTACTATATCCAGAAAAAACAAAGGATCATTCTGGACGCCTATGAGACCATCCGCAGGGCGGCGGAACAGGACAATTATGAAGCGGACACTTTTATGCGGGAATTGGAGGAGGTCTGCAGAAATTATAATATTACGGTCTGCATCATGGATGTGGACTCTCAGATCAAATATGTGTCACAGAACGGCGGGCGTCAGCTGGAGGCCAGAATGTACGGATATATCTTCGGCTACGAACATGAGCCTCTGAAGATTCTGGAGAACGGAGAGGATTATCGGGTACAGATCACCGGACAGGGGGAGGGAGAGTATCTGGAGATGTATGGCAGACTGACCTCCGGAATCTCCTTTATCATGCAGACTCCTCTTGAGAGCATCCGGGAGAGCGCGAGTGTGGCCGTTCATTTTCTCGCTTATGTGGGAGCGGGGGGAGCTTTGCTGGGCGGTATCGTCATCTGGGCGGTATCCTGCCGCATCACCAGACCGATCGCGCAGCTCTCTTATATTTCCGGGCGCATGGTGCATTTGGATTTTGAGGCAAAGTATGGGAGCAAGCGGCACAGGGTGGTCCATTTTTATGATGAGATCGATATGCTGGGGGAAAATATCAACGAGCTTTCCGCTTCTCTGGAGCGCTCCATATCGGAACTCAAGACGGCGAACAACGAGCTGAAGTGCGATATTGAGAAGCGAGAGCAGATTGATGAGATGAGAAAGGAATTTCTGGCCAATGTCTCCCATGAACTGAAGACTCCTATCGCTCTGATTCAGGGATATGCGGAAGGGCTGTCGGAGGGAGTAAACGATGATGAGGAGAGCAGAAAATATTACTGCGAGGTCATCGTGGATGAGGCGGCCAGAATGAACACGCTGGTAAAGCGCCTGCTGACTTTAAACCAACTGGAATTTGGCAACGATGTGGTCAGTATGGAGCGTTTTGATCTGGTGACGATGATTCGGAATTATATACAGTCCGCCCGGATCCTGACACAGCAGCAGGAGATCGAGGTGCGGATGGAGGATTATGAGTCTGTGTATGTCTGGGCGGACGAATTCAAGGTAGAAGAGATCTTCATGAATTATTTTATCAATGCGGTCAATCACTGCGAGGGGGAAAAGGTGATAGAGATCGGATTGGAACAGGAAGGCTGCAGAGTGAGAGTCGGTGTGTTCAACACCGGTTCTCCCATACCGGAGGAAGCGATTCCCCATCTCTGGGAGAAATTCTATAAGGTGGACAAGGCGCGCACCAGATCCTACGGCGGCAGCGGCGTGGGGCTCTCCATTGTGAAGGCCGCTCTGGATTCCATGCATCAGGAGTATGGAGTGGAGAACCGGGAGGGCGGCGTGTGGTTCTGGTTTACACTGGAGATGGTGCGGGAGTGATTGAGGCGACGAAATTGGAGAAGAAGATAAAAGTATTGCTGGTGGGAGTGGACACCGGGGAGGAGTCGGATTTTGACCGCTCCATGAGAGAACTGCAGAGTCTGGCTGGTGCCGGCGGCAGACAGGTGACGGGCGTCATCACCCAGCGTATGGATCAGGTGAACAAGGCCTTCTATATCGGGACGGGGAAGGTGGAGGAAGTGCGGGAGTATGCCGGGCAATGTGAGGCGGAAGAGATTATTTTTGACAATACGCTTTCTCCTTCCCAGATCCGGAATCTGACGGAGGCGCTGGATCTGCCGATCATGGACAGAACCAATCTGATTCTCGATATTTTTGCCATACGGGCCCGCACGGGGGAAGCCAAGATACAGGTGGAGATGGCAAGGCTTCAGTACATGCTGCCGAGGCTTGTGGGAATGCGGGAGTCTCTGGGCAGACAGGGCGGCACCGGCGGCAGTATGAGCAACAAGGGCGCCGGAGAGAAAAAGCTGGAACTGGACAGACGAAAGATCGAACACCGCATCGCGGAACTGAGGAAGGAACTGGACACGGTGGCGCGCTCCAGAGAGACGCAGCGCAAAAAGCGAGGTGCGTCCCATATTCCGCAGGTGGCGCTGGTGGGGTATACCAATGCGGGTAAATCCACCATATTGAACAGAATGCTTGCAGCGTTCGGCAAAGCGCCGGACAAGCAGGTGCTGGAGGAGGATATGCTCTTCGCCACGCTGGAGACCAGTGTGCGAAATATCGAGCCGGAGGACGGAAAGCCATTTTTTCTGGCGGATACGGTGGGATTCATTCATAAACTGCCCCACGGTCTGGTGAAGGCGTTTCGCTCTACACTGGAGGAGGTGCGCTATGCCGATTTGCTGATTCAGGTGGTGGATGTCTCCGATGAGAATTACAGGCAGCAGATGGAAACCACAAAAGAGACATTAAAAGAATTGGAAATAGGAGACATTCCGCAGATTATAGTGTATAATAAAGCTGACAGATGTCAGATGGAGCCGCTTCCCCGGGTGAATCGGGACAGCATTCATATGGCGGCGGGAGCAGGCATCGGTATCCGGGAACTTGCGCAGATGATTCAGAACAAGCTGTCCGAGGGGTATCGCGATTGTACGTTTGCCCTGCCTTATGCGCAGGGGCAGATCGCGTCCGAACTCATGGAACGGGCGGTGGTTCTGCGACAGGAATATCGGGAGGACGGCTTATATCTGCGGGTTCGCTGTCCTGTGCGGGAGGCGGTCAAATACGAACGCTTCATGACTTCCTCGCAGGTATGAGCATATCGGTATCAAGACGTCTGTGGCACAAAGCGTTTTCGGAGAATACGGAGGATATCTAAATGTATTTTAATGATTTGGAAGAGGCGGAAAGAGGGCGGCAGGGACAGGAACCTGATCGGTTGAAAAGTCTCCATATGCGTGTGGCCGAGCTGATGCAGTCATCTCAGGATGCGGATTTTACGGTGTATCTGAAACAGTTAAAGGCCCGGTTAGACAATCAAGAGCAGCAGATCGTCTTTCTGACACAAGAACTCGACAGGAATGTTCAGTTGTATGAGAACAATATGAGAATGCGGATGCAGCGGGCACAGGCAGCGCAGGTACGGCCGCCGCAGGCAGCGATGGCGCAGCAGGTACAACCGGACTTGCGGCAGGCGCAGCCTCAGGCAGTGGTGACGGAGCAGACCGCACAGATGCAGGTATCGCAACAGACGCAGACGGACTCGCAGCAGGCGGTAATGGCGGAGCAGATGCAACCAGACTCGCAGCAGGCGGTGATGACGGAGCAGACACAGGCAGAGACGCAGCAGGAAACGATAGCGGAGCAGGCGCCGCAGATACAGGCGCAGCCTCAGGCATTGATGACGGAGCAGACTGCGCAGATACCGGCAGCGCAGGTGATGATCCCGGGGCAGACGGTTCAACCGCAGGTACAGGTGCCGCCGCAGCGGATCTATGTGCAGGAGCCCAAAGTGCGTGAGAAAAAGAAGCATAACGCGGAATATGTCATCGGTGTCACCGTGCTGAGCATTGTGGGAGCTGCGTTTGTTTTGACGGCCATGGTGCTGCTTGGCATGTACTTCATGGAAGGACTCACCAAGGGGCTGTTGCTCTATGCGGTGTGTCTTGCGGTGATGTTATTGGCGGAACTGTTTTTGTATCGCAAGTGGCCGGGACTGGGAATGACTTTTTCGGCCATCGGTATGGGCGGACTGTATATATCGACGCTGATCAATTATCTTGTTCTTCACAATTTTCATCAGTGGGTGGCGCTCGGACTGACACTTTTGATTACGCTTGTGGTGTTGTTGCTCGGACGCAAACGGGATGCCGCGGCATATCGGATTCTGGGTATGACTGCCACCTATGTGTGTATTTTGCTTGTGCCGGGCAGCGAGGTCTTCGGCAGCGGGCTGTCCCTGACGGAATTTGCCACCGCGGCGGTCATGGCTCTGTTGGTAAATATCATGTGTCTTGCGGTGCCTGTCAGAAGAGCGCACACGGGTATCCATGTGACACATATGGCGCTCAATACGGCATTTACATTTATCGCATATTTTGCTTGGGCAGTGGGGCCCGGGAAGCTGATCGGAATGTCGAATGCACTCTGGCAGCAGCAGGTCTGGCAGAGACCGCTGTTTCTGGCGGTGTCCGTTCTGGTGATGCAGTTGATATTTATGGTGCAGGTGCGATGGCAGGAGAGACAGACACCCAATTGTCCCATGGGCAGTAATACGGGAATCTGCGTGGTGTACGGATTCTCCATTCAGATCTATATGTTGCTGGCATTTCTGGCCACGGATTTTTATTCCACGGTATCGTGGGTAGAATTGTTTGAGGATGCGTATCTTTTCAACAGATTGGTATGCTCCGCCGTGGCGTTTGTGATCTGTTTGATTCCCATGATCGCACTCAGGAACAGGCAGGAGAAGTGGTTTGTCTGGTATCTGCTTCTCTGTCTGACCGCTGCGATCCATGTAGGGCATGGGAGCGATTGGGAGACTGCAATCTACCTGTTAGTAATACTTGTGGTGTCCAAATTGCTTTCCTTTAGCAAGCGTCCCATGGTATGGGGAAGTGATGCGGTGGTTACCGCCCTTGTCTGCCTGTATGTGGTGTTTGGCTGGGAGGAGACTTATGTGATTCCCTTGGTGATCGGATTGCTGTTGAGTGTGTTCTGTCTTCATTATTGGCATGTTTTCTTCCAGACGTTTATCACCTTCAGCGTTGCATTCTACGCCGCAAACCATATGTTGTCCGTGCTGAGACTGCCGGTGTTTGTAGGCATTATGTTTGTGGGAATGTTATTGTTTAACAATGTGAGGAGATGGCGCGGTTGTGAGAAAGGAATTCTGGGCTTCAATGTGTTTGCCGTGGGAGCGCAGGCAGTGGCCTATCTGTTTCTTGTCAATCCGGTGTATCAAAATGCGTATCTCACCTATTTGTGCATGTTGATTTTCGGAGTGGCTACTTTTGTGGTCTGCTTTCAGAAAAAGTATCAGTTGGATCTGAAATACAAGCAGCTGCTGCTCATGATTTTCCTGACCTATATGGGACTGATCGTGAGGACGGATTATCCGATTGTCAACAGCATTCTGCTGATGACAGTGGCGTTGATCGGTGTGGGAATGGGATTTGCCATCCAAAGGAAAGGAGTAAGAATTTACGGACTGGTGCTTTCTCTGGTGATTTGTGCTAAACTGGTATTGTATGATTTTATGGGAGCCAATGTGCTGCAAAAGACGATTCTGTTTTTTGTGGTGGGAGTGCTTGCATTGATGATTGCCACGATCTATATGTTGTTAGAGCATAATCAGGAGAAGAGAAATCAAGAGTCATAATGATTCAGGAAGTTATGATTAGGAAGCTGTAATCAAGAAGCTGTAATTAGGAAGATACGATCAGGAAGTTGTGATCAGTAAGCTGTGATCAGATAGCTGTGATCAGAAACGGAAAGAGTGGAAGGAGTAACAGAAAATGAAAAAGAGGAAAATCGCAATGATCTGTCTGTCTGCCGTGTTATTGGCCGGGTGCGGGGACGCCATGCCCGAGATGACGGACGAGCAGGCGGAGCTTATCGGTGAATATGCCGCCATCACGCTGATGAAATATGATGCGGCCGGCAGAAGCCGACTGGTGGATCTCTCGCAGATTGAGGAGAAAGCGGAGGAGCCGTCTGTCGCCCAGACGATACCGGTTCCGGAACAGCCTGCGGAGAAAGAGACACCCGAGACACCCGTAGTTGACAAGACCGTGAAGGAAGAGCTGACGGCGGAGAGTCTGGGGAGCTGTCTGGATCTGCCGGAGGGAGTGAGTCTGCTCTATGACGGATATGATCTTGAAGCGAGCTATCAGACGGGTGCCTCCCATCTGGCGGTGGAGGCGTCCGATGGGAATCAGCTTCTGGTGTTGCATTTTACCTTGCGGAACACATCGGGGGCGGATCAGGAAATTGATTTGCTTGGCACGCAGAATACTTATCGTGTTACGGTAAATGACGATTATGTCAGAAATGTGCAGATGACAATGCTCGATAATGATCTTTCGACTTATAGTGGAACATTATCCAACGGGGGAACGGAGGGGGTTGTTCTGCTGGCTGAGGTCGAGTCGAATAGAATAGCTGGTGTGGATTCTCTCGCATTAAATCTGAAAAATGGGTCAGAAGCATATACGATTCGGCTTTTTTAGATCTGTAAAAAAGATGATCTATGGATCTGTAAAAATGGGGTAAAAATAGGATCCGAAAAATGTGTTTTAAGTGTTGACAAGTGTCAGAGACAGTGATATACTCGATTTTGCTGTCGAAGAAATTCGACAGTTGGAAAGCGGGAAATCCGCCGCGCCAAAAGGTGCTAAAATTTCCAAAAATTTTTCAAAAAACTGTTGACAAACCCGGACATCCATGATATTCTATCATAGTTGTCGCCAGACAGAG
>CAZSAJ010000004.1:0-111306 GCA_964604835.1 uncultured Acetatifactor sp. | reverse complement strand
CCTAACCTATAGAAAAGGTAAAGAGTGGGCTATGACTATATAATACGAGGAGGGGCAGAAAATGACCGAAGCGGATAAAATAAAGCAGAGAGAGTTGAAGTATATTTCCAAGAAAACGCCCATGCGCCGGGTGTTGGATTATCTGTTGATGACGGTGGCGGCAGGGGTGTACTCGGCGGGGGTCAGTCTCTGTCTGGACCCCAATTCTATGGCGACGGGCGGGGTAACGGGTATTTCCATTATTTTGAATCGGGTGACGGGATTGGAGACGGGTACATGGATTCTGTTGTTGAATATTCCGATTTTGGCGGTGGGGATGTGGAAATTCGGCTTTCGATTCATCTTATCCACCATCTATTGCACCATTTTGACTTCTCTGTTTACCAATCTGTTGGCGCCCATGGGTGCGCTGACAAGCGACCTGTTTTTGGCGGCAGCCGTGGGCGGAGGATTGATCGCGATCGGCATGGGATTGGTGTTTAAGGCGGGGGCGACAACAGGCGGCATGGATATTGTGGTAAAGCTCCTTCGCTTGAAAATGCCTTATATTAAGACGGGTTCTCTGTTCCTGACGTTGGACGCGGCGATTGTGACTGCGTCCGCGCTTCTGTTTCGGAATGTGGAGCGCGCTCTGTACTCGGGTATGGCGATCTTTATCACCTCGATTGTGCTGGATCTGGTATTGTACGGACGGGATGGCGCAATGTTGATTTATATTATCAGCGATCATTATGAGGTCATCACCAAGCGTATCCTTGAGGAGCTGGATATTGGCGTGACATATGTGAACGGGAGCGGCGCTTACAGCGGCAGGCAAAAGAATGTCATTATGTGTGTGGTTCGCAAGAATCTTTCGTTTAAGGCGGAGGAGATCGTGAAGGAGGAAGACCCTATGGCGTTTATGATCGTCACCAGCGCCACGGAGATTTACGGGGAAGGATATAAAAATATTTACAGCGAGAGACTGTGACCTGCGAAACAGTCTCTTAAAGAAGCTTTTCATAAAAGGAAAATAATGCTAGAATAGATTAGAAAACGAATTGCAAGGACGGTCTTTATGAAAAGAATTTTGATTTTGCTCACAGCTGCGAGTATTATCCTGACATCGTGTGGTATTACAGCAAGTGATACGGCAAATAACATAGAAACGGCAACATCATCTTCGACTGTGGACACTACAAAGGGCGATGCCGAAAAACATTATGCCGCAAATGGTGTTGAGCTTGATATAGATATGACCAATTATAGTGCTAAAGCAAAATTGCTTACTGCCGATGATATTTACTTATTAAGCTTTAATTGTGGATATCTTTCAGGGAATCGCCACCCTGTTAGGATGATTGTTGAAAACCAAGATCAACTCAATTATGCAGGTGAAAGATATGGTCTTGTTTTGTCTTCGGAGGGATTGTCTGAGGACGAGCTATGGTCTTATCATACAGGTATTTCAGGGCCTTTTTCTGAAATGGCTGAAAAATATCCGATCAACGATTATAGCTATGTGATCGAGTATGATGAAGTCAGCACAGGTGGATATGATCTGCGTGTAGGTGCTTTGCTTATTGATGAGGACATCTTACACTTTGTAAGAACGACAGACAGTAAGACACCTAATCCTGAATCGATGCAGCCTGATGTTATGGGCGGATTTTGTTACATGGCTGCCGTACCAAAAGGTACGCTGATGAACGCACACTATGACAATTGGACGTATCCCGATAAAAATGATATGTATCAGGACATTGATTTCAGCTATAGGGTGAATTACAATCTATCTGACACAACTGAACTGTATCAGATATACGGTGATGTGGGATATATCGTTCGGAATGATGAAGAAATGCAGGCTTTAGTCGATATGGCAAAATCTGTAACAAATAAGTCAAATGAACCGGCATTTACTTTTGGTCTTACTGTGGACTATAACAAGGCAGCACTTCTATTTAGATTTTTTTCAAGTGATAAGGAGTGGAATCCATATTCCGCCGGCAAGGTCAGCATAGAAAATGATACGGTCAATATGGAGTTTGACGCATCAGACGGTAATCGTACCGGTCTTGCTTATGCTACAATACCGCTGAGATTTTTACCAAATGGAATTACACCAGATTGGAAGTCACCTGATGCAAATTCAAATACTTCTGATAAAGCTCCAAAAGTAGATATGAGCAAGTACGGCAAAAATGCAAAGCTATATACTTCCAATGAGATCATGCTTTATGCGGAATCCATAGGTGATCTTGGATTTAATGGAAAATATACATTGTTTGGTGATGATAACAGCAGACAAGAGTATATTGCTTGGCAGAATTATGGATTTGGAGAAGATAACGGCTTTGTGAAACTTGTTGAGCATAATATCGGATATGAAAATGTTTATTTTGTGCAGTATATTTCCAATATTGAGGAAAATAGCGATATCCAGCTGCTCGGGCTTGTAATTGATGAAGATATGGCAGAATTTGTATATTATGACCGTAATTCAGACAGAGAATATAAAACGGCAAACGGTGGCAAAGGTATTGGCTTTTACGCTGCTGTTCCCGTAGATGATATTAAAAGCACTCGATTTGATGGCTGGGAGATACCCAAGGACGGAAACGAGGGTGACTTGATTGAGGAAGGTTATATTGCTGTTTTTCGTAGTGGTATGGGGCCATACGATGTTGGGGATGAAACTCATGAAACTTATGTATATAAGACAGATAAAGGCTACAAATATATAAATACTACCTCCACAAAGATGGATTATCCTTTTTGGATCAAACACATAATTACAAGCAGTGGCGAGGTGTCGTCAAAGGAAGAAATATTGGAGCAGGCAGAACAGAATTCTGCTACAAATATCGTTACGCTTCCGGGCGATGATGATACTATGTATTTTGTTGAGAAATTCATGACGATGGATTGGTGAAAGTTGCCGCAAAATGATGTTCATATTCCGTTCATATGGGAAATTGCTTGGGTGTCAAGAAAAAATACTTGACACCCTGTTCTTTTTATAGTAAGATAGCAAAGTCGGTATAAAAGATCTGATGAATCTATACCTTCCGGGTGGAGTGCCATGGAAAAGATATACGAGCAGACGCTATTATATGATTTTTATGGGGAGCTGCTTACAGAGCACCAGCGAAGTATATATGAGGACGCGGTCTATAACGATATGTCCCTTGGCGAGATCGCCGAGATGCGGGGCATCAGCAGACAGGGTGTCCATGACATGATCAAGCGCTGTGATAAGATTTTGCAGGATTACGAGGCGAAACTTCATCTGGTGGAGCGTTTTGCCGGTGCGAAAGAAAAACTGTCGGAGATTGTGGAGCTTACGAAGCTTGGGCAATCAGGGCAGGTGGCGGATGATGCTGAGTTAATGCGGCGAATGGAGCGCATCAGGGAACTTGCCAAGGAGCTTTGGCAGGAGTTGTAAGGAGATATGAATGGCATTTGAAAGTTTAACTGATAAACTGCAGAATGTGTTCAAGAATCTGCGCAGTAAGGGACGGCTGACGGAGGAGGATGTCAAGACGGCTTTGAAGGAAGTCAAGATGGCGCTTCTGGAAGCGGACGTCAACTTCAAAGTGGTAAAGCAGTTCGTGAAAGCCGTGGAGGAGAGAGCCATCGGTCAGGACGTCATGAACGGTCTGAATCCCGGCCAGATGGTGATCAAGATCGTAAACGAGGAAATGATCGCCCTCATGGGGAGCGAGACCACGGAGATTGCCATGCAGCCCGGCAAGTCCGTCACGGTGATCATGATGGCAGGTCTTCAGGGCGCCGGTAAGACCACCGCCACGGCCAAGCTTGCGGCGAAGTTAAAGCAGAAAGGGAAAAAGTCCCTGCTTGTGGCCTGCGATATCTACAGACCTGCGGCCGTGGAACAGCTCCATGTAAACGGCAGAAAAGTGGATGTGGAAGTGTTCGATATGGGCACGGACCACAAGCCGGCACAGATTGCCAGAGAGGCTGTGAATTACGCCGTGAAGAACGGTCACAATGTGGTGTTCCTTGACACGGCGGGACGTCTCCATGTGGATGAAGACATGATGGCCGAACTGCAGGAGATCAAAGAGCAGGTAGCGGTACACCAGACGCTTTTGGTGGTGGACGCCATGACCGGTCAGGACGCCGTGAACGTGGCGAAAGAGTTTGACGAAAAAGTGGGTGTTGACGGAGTGGTGCTGTCCAAGATGGACGGCGACACCAGAGGCGGTGCCGCACTTTCCATAAAAGCCGTGACGGGCAAACCCATTCTCTTTGTGAGTATGGGAGAGAAGCTTTCCGATCTGGAGCAGTTTTATCCGGATCGCATGGCCAACCGGATCTTGGGGATGGGGGATGTGCTCTCCCTGATCGAGAAAGCGCAGGAGAGCATCGACATCGACGAGGACAAGGGCCGGGAGATGGCCGGCCGCATGAAGAAGGGGAAGTTCGATTTCGAGGATTATCTGGAGAGCATGAAACAGATGCGCAATATGGGCGGTTTGTCCAGTATCCTGAGCATGCTGCCCGGAATGGGCGTGAAGGCCGGAGAGCTGGAGTCCATGATCGACGAGAAACAGCTAAAGCACATGGAGGCCATAGTCCTCTCCATGACAAAGGAGGAGCGGCGCAATCCCAAGCTGCTCAATCCCCGCAGGAAGCATCGAATCGCCAGAGGAGCCGGTGTGGACATCGCCGTGGTGAACCGATTTATCAAACAGTTTGAGCAAAGCCAGAAGCTCATGAAACAGATGGGCGGCGGCAAGGGAAAACGCCATGGCGGTATGTTCGGCGGACTTGGCGGACTCGGCGGTGGGATGAAAGGCGGATTTCCTTTTTAAGGCAGTTTTGTCTTTATATCGTTTGGCCTTTGCACCATTTGGTCTGGATACCGTTTTTGAAAGGCTATCGGAGACGGTATATGAATTGGTTGAATAGGAACGAATGCGCAAGGACGCGGAAGTTCTTATCATATTGTCCGGAGAGAACGGTTCGGAATCTGAGTCGGATTTTCTTTTGGACAGGCACATAAAATATTAAATCAGAATATGGAGGAAAGAACATGGCAGTAAAAATCAGATTGAGAAGAATGGGACAGAAGAAGGCTCCTTTTTATAGAATCGTTGTAGCTGATTCCCATTCTCCCAGAGACGGCAGATTCATCGAGGAGATCGGCACCTACGATCCCAGCACCGACCCCAGCACCTTCAAGATCAACGAGGAACTGGCTAAGAAGTGGCTGGCAAACGGCGCTCAGCCCACAGAAGTGGTAGGAAAGCTGTTTAAGGCCGCAGGTATCGAGAAATAGTAATCTGATCTTCTGGAGGTGGATTATGAAAGATTTGGTGGAAGTAGTTGCAAAGGCACTTGTGGATCATCCGGACGAGGTTGTTGTGACTGAGAAGACGGAGGGGAGAAATATCGTCATTGAACTACATGTGGCTGCCTCCGATATGGGTAAGGTCATTGGAAAACAGGGCAGAATTGCGAAGGCAATCCGCACTGTGGTGAAGGCGGCATCATCCAAAGAAAATACAAGAGTGGATGTGGAGATCGTCTAATATGACGAATACGAAGTGACAACAGGTTACAGGAAGGGCATGGATATTGCTATGCGGATTTGGCGGGATATGGAAAACGTGTCCCGCCATTACCATTCATTAGAAAAGCGCCTGCGAAAGCTTGCGCGGCAGGAGAGAATATGGAAGAAAGATTTCAGGTAGGGGTTATCACCTCCCCTCACGGTGTGCGGGGCGAGGTAAAGGTTTTTCCCACCACGGATGACCCGAAGCGGTTCAAACGTCTCAAGGAAGTGATTCTCGACACCGGAAGAGGGGAGAGCCTTCTGGAGATAGAGGGCGTAAAATTTCTCAAAAAATTAGTGGTCCTGAAATTCAAGGGGCTGGACCGGCCGGAAGATGTGGAGAAATTTCGGCAGAAGAGTCTTTATGTCACCAGAGAGAACGCCGTGAGACTGGGAAGAGACGAGTATTTTATCGCGGATCTGATGGGGCTTCGGGTGTTTGACGAGGACGACAGCGAGATCGGCATCTTGCGAGAGGTGCTGGAGACAGGCGCCAACGATGTCTATCTGATTGATCTAAATGACGGAAGAGAGCTGCTGTTGCCGGCCATCAAGGAGTGCGTCCTGAACGTGGACGTGGAGGCCGGAAAGATGCGGATTCATATATTGGACGGGTTACTGTAAAATATGCCTATGCCCTAGGCGGCGGGCAGGAATGGAAATGAATATGATGAAATTTCATGTGTTGACACTGTTTCCGGAGATGGTGGAACAGGGGCTTTCCGCCAGTATATTAGGGCGGGCGGCGGATCAAAATCTGATCGCGATTCACACGGTAAACATCCGGGATTACACGCTGGATCGGCACGGAAAAGTAGACGACTATCCCTATGGAGGCGGGGCAGGGATGCTTCTTCAGGCCCAGCCGGTGTATGACGCGTGGCTGTCCGTGGCCGGGCAGAGCGCTTCTTTGGATAACCGGGAGGCAGAGGACACCGCGGATCATGAGAGACAGGGCCATAAGCTGCGCACCGTCTATGTGACGCCGCAGGGGACGCCTTTTACCCAGAGCTATGCGGCGGAGCTTGCAAGGGAGGAGGAACTTGTATTTCTCTGCGGGCATTACGAGGGGATCGACGCAAGAGTGCTGGAGGAGATTGTGACGGATTACATCTCCGTCGGTGACTATGTGCTCACGGGAGGAGAGCTGCCTGCCATGGTGATGATCGACGCCATTGCGAGGCTGGTGCCCGGCGTGCTGCACAATGACGAATCGGCACAGACGGAGAGTTTCCACCGGGATCTTCTGGAATATCCCCAGTATTCAAGACCGGAGGTGTGGCATGACAAACGTGTTCCCGAGGTGCTCTTGTCCGGCGACCACAAGAAGATCGCCCGCTGGCGGTTGGAACAGTCAAAGAGTCTCACAAGGGAGCGAAGGCCGGATCTCTATGCAAAATACAGGGAGCAGGAGGAGCTGATCAAACGTCTCTCCTCGAATAAAAGACATAACCTTCATATGATGGAAAGTCTCGCCAGAGGGAGAGGAGAGATTCTTGTCAATGAGAAGGGAAATCTTCTGATCTATGACAGAGGATGTAGGATCTGTATGTTGAGTGCGGCGGATCGGACGGGGGCGGAGCTGCTTCTGGCGGCGATTCCCCGGGAGACGGAGGCCGCCGTGACTTCTCAGGAATTTCTGAATGATTGTCTGAGGGAACATCTGGGATTTGAAGTGTTGTGCGAGTGCATACAGGCCTGTTATACGGAGCGCAGTCCGCTTCCGGTGCGCCACAAGGATATCCGTCTCTTGGGGCCGGAGCATCTCGCTTATTTGACCGCACATTATGAACACGAAAGCGGGGAGTATCTTGCGGAGCGTATCGGGGCGAAAGCGCTCTACGGAGCCTTCTTGGAAGATCGGCTGGTCGGCTTTGCGGGCAGTCACACGGACGGCAGTCTGGGAATCCTCTATGTGGAGGAATCCTGCCGCGGATGGGGGATTGGGGCTTCGCTGGAGGCTTTTTGCATCAACAGGCATCTGGAGCTGGGATATGTGCCCTACGGACACATCTGTGCGGACAATGAGACTTCGCTTCGGCTGCAGGAACGTCTCGGGCTGTATCTGTCAAGGGAGAGTATCTGGTGGCTGGAGAGATAGGGTAGTAGATCAAATAGCAATAGCGAATGTTATGAAACTGCAAAAATACCGATCGTTATTATTTTGTGAAGATAACAAGCGCTATAATTTAAGAAAAATAACATCTGATACGATCATGCAAAATAGCGGCAGTTATGTTTTTGAAAAAATAACAATTGATATGCTTGTTAAAGATAACAACTGTTGCGACTACACAAAATAACAAAAGTTATCATTGGTGTAGGACTGTATCCAAAATATATTACATGCGTTATGAATTTGGCGCATGAGTAGCATGAGATTAGTGTGAAATTAAGGTAAAGGTCATTAAACCCCTTGATGAAAGTAAAAGTTTTAGCCGGTTTCAAGCCGGAAGTCTGAAAGGCTTCCGGTGTTTGTCGTGTTTGAGAAGAAAAGCATTGCAAAACACCTTGCGCTCCTATATAATTATAGGGCACGTAATGTAAAATACTTTTTATAAATATTCATTTACTGTAAAGCAAAGAGGGAGGAAAATGTATGTTTAAGCGGCTATTGGCATTTACGCTGGCGGGCTGTCTGGTCTTTGACGCGGCTCCTGTGACGAGTTATGCGGCAGGATCTCAGGCCAAGACTGTGATCGAGACCAGCGCGGAGACCGCGGCGTCCGGAGAACCGGATGGCGGGAAGTTGACGAAGGCGCTGGACAAAGAGGCGGCTTTGGAACGGCAGGCGGAGTCTGCCGCATCGGAGGAGAGCGATTCCATCGGTACGGGAGACGGTTTCGGCGAGAACGAGCCGGGGGGGTATGTTGAACTGGCAGAGGAACCTCCTTTGACGGACGAAAAGCCGGCCGACGAGGAGGAAAGGCTTCCTCTGACGAAGAATGAGGACGGGAGTTATACCTTTGAGACCGAAGAGTACCGAGTGAAAGTGCTGCCCGAGGCGGGAAGCCTGTTTTTGCGTTTCACCGTCTCGCTGGAAGCAAAAGAGCAGATGCCGTCTACGGCATACAATTTTCCCTTTGTAGCATATTACAAGAAAAGCGGCAGTGATGCCGCACCGACTGAAAAGCCGATCAGCCTGTCATATGCTAAGAACTACATATCCACGGAGTTCGAGCAGATCGAAAGCGGGGAAGCGTATGACGTGTATTTTGCGCTGAAAGACTATGCATCCTCCGATACGATTCTGGGAACCACGGAGGCGATCACGCTGCAGACGGAACGGACGGACAAACGGGTTGTGGTCCACGGGGTTACCGAGACGGAGACTGACATTACGTTCGATTTGGAATCCGACTCATGGATGAACTGTTATTATGCACCTACGGACGGTTCTGGGGAAACGCAGTTGACATCTGTGTACCGGGGATGGAATGATCTGAAGTTGACAGGATTGCAGCCGGGGACGGAATACAGTGTTTTGTTCGTCAGCGGCTCATCGTTTCGGCTTGAGACCAAGGCGTCCACCGCGGAGACTTCCACGGAGGTGGATTGGCAGATCACCGATGCCGAGGAGACGTTTGGACTGTCGGTGAAAGCGGATGTGTCAAAGTATGCGGGAACGTCTACCTATGCCACAATGCATTTTGTCTACACCAATGCGTTGGGAGAAGAAAAGGACTCCTCCCAAGGAATTTCCTTTTACGGCAGTGATGCGACGGTAGCCGAGGACGGTACCAAGAGTTTTTCTGCCGAGTATATTGTTGCGGACGGACTGTTGGCGGATACTAAGTATGAGGTCACCGTATGGCTTCAGATCGGCAATGTCATCTATGGGAAAACCACTCAGGAAGTCACCACGCCCCATGCGCTCTATACTGCGGATGATATTGAATTTACCGTGAATGAGAGCGAGAAACACCCCAAAACAATAGAGTGCATAGTGACGAACAAAAATTCTGAAGAAGGAAGCACTTCCGTGACGTCATATGTGACGGCGTATTTGTATTACAGACGGGAGGGCGATCAGGACTCTTACAAGAAAGTGTCCCAAAGCGTTTCTTCTACTTCGCCGGCCACCATTTACTTATCACAACAGGAGTACGGTGCGTCTTATCACTATGTCCTTCTGTTCGGCGGTGTCAAGAAAGAACTGACCTGCAAATTCGGCGAACCGGAAGTGAAGCTGACCGCCGTGGGTGAGGGAGAGGTCAACGCTTTTGACATTGTCCGCACATGGAAGGCGGAGAGTTCGGAAGGGGCTGAGGCCCTGTCCGGGAATTATTATCTAAATCTGTATTATCTGGTGGGGAACAGCTATCAGAGAATGGGAAATTATGTTATTTTGAACGAAGAGAACGCCTATCAGGCGGATTTCAAGACGATAGATTCCCAATGTCTGATGCCCGATACGGATTATCAGTTGAAATGGGTGCTCGGCAAAAATGCTGCGGCAGGTTCTTCTGATGTGGCATTATACACAGCTTATGAGACCGTACATACCGGCAAGGCGGATATCAAAATAGAGGATGAGGGCGATATCGCCTATGACGCCAGACGGTTTAAGGTGACGATAGCGCAGGCGGATACGGTTAATCTGGCGGAGAGTGGCCGTTCGTTGTCCCTGTATGGATGGATCGGCAAAGCGGGGAGCGGTTCTTTCCGCTCGTCAGGCAGTATCTATCTGTCCGGCGGTGACGGTTTCAGTGGTACTCTGTCTTTCAGCAATCTGGATCCGGAGACGGAATATGAGGTCTCGTTGCGCAGTGGAAGCAATTACAAAACGAGTGCGGAGTATCTGTCATGGAAGTTTACCACGCCGAAGGATGAGAGATCGATCACTGTGTCAAGGGTCGATGCAAAGCTTCATTCCGCAACATTGAACTATGCTCTTTCCGGCATTCTTCCCGCCGCAGAATATGGGTATATATCCTGTTTTATCCGCGAGAAGAGCGAGGACAGCGAATGGGAGAGAACCGGCTATAATCGCGGCTACAGCGGCACAACGGGGCATACCGGCAGCTATGGTGTCGATCAATACAACGGGAAAGAACTGAAGGACAATACCACCTACGAGTATCAGATCGGTTTTGCCTCTCAATATAATGCGTCATTGTCGGATCTGGATAAGATTGCCGCGGGAGAGTTCACCACGGCGGAGGATCAGCGCACGCTTTCCGGTGTCGGTGTGTCTGCAGGTTATACGATCGTGCAGGCCGGCGCTATGTTTGGCGGCAATGACTATAATGTGAGTTCCTATATTTATTTCTTTTACAGAGAGAAAGGGGCCGAGGAATGGACAGGTGGGTCTTATTTTCAGACCAGTCAGATAACGGCCGAAATTACAAGGACGGTGGAGGGCCTGAAGCCGGGCACGGACTATGAGTATGTGATCGTGATCGCCAACAATACCGCCTGTGCCAGCCCGGATGATGTGACCGAGGAGCGCAGGAAGGCGGCGGGGACGTTTACCACAAAGCAGTCTGCTTATACTCTGAGCTTTGCCGCCGACGAGAGCAAAATTACCTACAACAAAGCGGTGGTGTCCGTCAGCGCCAAGGACAGCACGGAAGATGACAGGGTGGAAGCGGTGCTGGAGCTGAACAACGGTGGAAGTGTTGTTGCCAACTTAAAGAGAAGTTCGGGATATACCCGGAACATCACATTCACCGGTCTGCTGGGCGGCACGGAATATACCGTGACGAAGGCTGTGCTGAGTGTGACGGAGAATGGCAGAAAAGTGACGATCGCCGAGCTTCCCTGTGACTTTAAATTTACCACGAAAGCGGCGGTGGCTCCCACGACCATCAGTCTCTCGGAGGAGAAGATCGGTTTAAACGCTGCGGATACATACGGATATTTCTATGAAGGCTACAATCGGAAGACACTGAAGGTAAAGACGGAGCCGGGAACGGCAGCGGCGGATTTTGTCTGGGAGAGCAGCAATCCCGAGGTTGCAGCCGTACGAAACGGTGTGGTATCTGCAACGGGTGTCGGTGAGGCGAAGATCACGGTGAGATCCGCCTACGACGAGAACGTGACGGCATCCTGTGACGTGACGGTGAAGAATTATGTGATTGGCGCCGTGGCGCAGGCAGGAACCGAGCCGAATTTGTTTTATTATCACAGTTCCGGAAGTGTCTATAAGGGCGGATACGTGGCCGGACTCGGCCTCTATGAGCAGAGTGAGTCTGCCACTGTTTCGGGAAACGATGGGAGCACCGGAACGCTTATCCCGTTGTCCGATTATGAGGTGACTACGGACAGATCAGGAATCGTCTCATGGGACAGCCAAGCGGGCAGGCTGCAGACCCTTTCCGTGGGAACCGTGAGATTATATATGGAAAAGGACGGTGTAAAGGCATCGTTCTCCCTCACCGTGACAGCAGCCGGAAAAGGCTTTGGCATTACCGGATTCGATACAAATATGTGGGAGTATCCTGCCGTTGCGGGCGAGACGGCGGACAGCTATATTCTGGCCTATACCCCCGGAATCAGCTATCAGGCGATCGGGGAAATCAGCCCTGTTCAGAACTTTGATTCCTCAGATTTCACATGGAAGAGCTCCAACGAGAGCGTGGCTTCGGTGGACGATTTCGGTGTTGTCACACCTGTGAAGGCGGGAGATGTGACGCTGACCGTGACACCGAAGAATTTCCGCACATTGCAGGGAATGCCTTATGTGCAGGAGAAGGTGGAACTCACACTGCACATTCGAGAATTGCCGGGGAACAATGCGGAGAGCATCTATGTGCTTGCCAATACGGCAGGCAAGATCGGCGATGTGTCCTTCCCGGAGAACTGGGGGGAGGGCTGGTCGTGGAAATACCCGAATACTCCTCTGGTGACAAACGGCGTTTATTCGGAGAATCAGTATCAGTTTGAAGCGGTATACAAGGACAATAAGAGCGGTACTGAGAGCCGTTACCCCTGCGAGAGGACGTTGAATGTGTATATCGGCAGGATCACGGGAATGTCCGTGCGGGAGATTGCGGCATCTAAGGAGCACAATCATGTGCTGGAGGTATCTGACTCAAATGCTGCGGGAGGTTCGGCAGATATGATGTCCCTTGCCGTTAGTCCTTTCTGGCAGGGAAAGGTATCGGCGAACGCTTATGTGGTAGAGATGCCCGAGGTAAACGGGCTCACCATAACCAAGAATACCCAAACGGGATATTATGATATCACCGCTCAGAAGGCTGGCAATTATACGCTGAATATTACGATCAAGGCCAAGGATGCCGACAAGGTGTTGACCAAGACCACATACAAGATCAAAGCCGTGGCGGAGAAACAGGCGGAGTCTATTCTGATCGAACTGGACGAGAGCAGCGTGACGGACGGTGTGGTCATGAATGCGGCGGGGAATATTATCTTTACCGCAGTAGATGACAAAAAGAATTTTACTCTGAAGGCGTCCGTGAGAGACCGGGGCGACAAGGAGCTGGATACCGTGCTTCAGTGGAAGACATCGGATAAGTCGGTGGCGACCGTGACGGCGGACAAGAAAGATACCCATACCGCCAGCGTCACCGTGAAGGGCGAGGGCCATGCAATCCTCACGGCTACGGCAAAGGATGCGGCAGGGCATTCCGTCACCCTGAATCTGGAGGTACAGAATCATAGACCGAGGGTGGATACTGCCAAGGCAACCGTAAATATTGCCTATGACTATGAGAACTATAGCGGCCGGAATTACGCAGCCGCTGCCGGGGCGGTAGAGATTGTCCCGGTGTATGAAGAGTCGATCAAGAGTGTCAAACTCTGTGATGAGAACGGACAGCCCAGAACGGATCTACAGGCAGACCGCTACAGCTATGGCAGTGGCAGTGAGAAGTATCTTATCGCACCTGTGGAAGCGGAGATTCCCACGGGAACCTACAACTGTAAACTGATGGTGACCACGAACACGGATGTGGAATATTCCTATAACCTGAAGGTATCCGTGGTGGATAAGGCACCCTCCGTTTCCGCCAAAATGGGAACTGCACCCAATCTGTTCTTCACGGACAGTGTGGGAAGGATTAATCTGACCGTAGGCGACAACCGATATGTGCAGAGCGTGACATGGGAGGATCAGTCCGAAGGCGTGAACAACGGATTTGCGCTGGCATCGTCCTATTACATAAATAAGAACAAATATGTGTCTTATATTAATGTGAGCCAGCAGCCGAATCTTCGGGTGACGGACGGAAAGCTGACAGACGCCGGAGTGGGGAAAGGAACCCTGACCGTGAAAATTTGGGGATATCGGAAGCTCTATACGTTTAACGATTTCCAAATCAAATATGCGTACAAGAAACCGACTATCGTGACAAAGTCCGCAAGCAGCAATGTTGTGCCGACCGTAGGTCAGAATCAAGGCTGGTTCTGGTTCTATGACAAGACCAACAAGAAGAATCTTTATTATGAAGAGGAAGCCGTCAGGGGCAGCGAATACGATGAAATCATATGGGACAGCGAAGATGTGGAATTGGATGTCTCATATGGTGATGTGGATTATGTGTATTCCGGCAAGGCGGGGACCAGAAAGCTTACTATGACGTTGGATTCCCTGTGCTGGAGAGAGCCTCTGAAAGCGGTGCATACCATAAAGGTGATTAAGCCGAAGGCATACCTCAGATATTCTCAGCTTGTCTTTAACACGGCTGTGAAGAGTACGGCCTCCGTGAACGTAGAGCTGAAGAATACGGGATATCTCATCAACTTTGACGATCTGGTCGTCGAGGGGGCGAATCCTGCATCCAAGAAACTGATGGAGAACGACCTGTTCCTCATCACGACTTCGGGGCGTACGGTTACGGTGAGTATGAGCGAGGCGGAAATGATGGGAGAGAAGATCCCGGCAGGCACTTACAGCTTCAAGGTGACGCCCTTCTGCAAGAACCCGGAGACAGGTGATCGGATGGCACTCAATACGATGACTTTAAAGATAAAGGTGGTCAATAAGCCTGTCAGTGCAAAAGTGAGCCCGAAGGGAACCTTGAATCTGACCTATGGGGCGTCTTTCGCGCCTTATTATGACAAGAAGGATTATGTGGTGCTGGCGGATCCCAAATTCAGTAATATGGCCGACGGATATTCGATTTCCGGCTACAAGCTGGTAGGAGAATACAGCGACTATTTCAGTCTAAATTATGGCAATATCATGTATGCAAACAAATATGGCAATCATTACTATATTGGCATCAAAGACAGGACTTCCTGCAAACTGAAGGCGGGACAGACCTACAAGCTTGCCGTCGAGTACACGATTCGAACAAACAACGGCGAGCAGTTCACGGTGACCAGCAATACTTTTAAGATCAAGCCGAAACAGACGGCTCCGAAGGTGACGGTGAGCAACAACAACCAGACCTTGTACGCGGGTGCGGGCAGTGTTCTGTCCAGAAGCTATCAACTGTCGGTGCCCGGTTATTATACGATATCTTCTGTCTCCGGCAGTATCGACTGCAATAAGGACGGCAAGGCGGATATCACGGTGAGCGGGAGCAGTACGGTGACGGTGCGCATTGCGGATCCTGACGCCGTGGGCGCGTCCGCATCGGGCAAGTCCTACAGCATTCCCGTCACGGTGCGGCTGCAAGGACGGGACGGCATCAGCAAGGATGTGAAGACAACAATCAAAGTGAAAGTAAAACGATAAAAAAGCTTGCATTTTGGAACGTGCTGTGATAAAATATCCTTTGTTGTGAAAACGAGATGGTCCTCTGTTACAGAATCAATGTATTAAGAACATCCATTTTATGAAGGAGGCTCATTATGAGTGACATTATCAAAGAGATCGAAGCAGAACAGTTGAAGGAGAGCGTGGATACTTTTCATGTGGGTGATACCGTAAAGGTATACGGCAAGATCAAAGAGGGAAACCGCGAGAGAATTCAGGTGTTTGAAGGCGTTGTCCTGAAGAGACAGGGCGGCAGCAACAGAGAGACTTTCACCGTCAGAAAGACTTCCGGCGGTATCGGCGTGGAGAAGACCTGGCCGTTACACTCTCCCAATGTGGAGAAGATCGAGGTGGTGAGACGCGGTAAAGTAAGACGCGCGAAGCTCAATTACCTCAGAGACCGTGTGGGCAAGAAGGCAAAGGTCAAAGAGTTGGTGAAGTAATTCGGAAGCAAGAATGTATGAGAAGAGGGGCGATTGCATAGTGTGCGATTGCCCTTTTCTATTTTGAAGATCTGTGTTATACTGTAGAAAGCCGACATTGGCTGACATTCCTCATTGTTGTTTGCACCGGCTGTGTCGGCATGACGGGAAGGATGGGGGAAGATGGCGCGTCATAAGGGGCTGAGCTTTTATAAGAGGAAAAAGAAAATAAGTTCCGCAGCGCTGCGCGAGACAGCAGGCTGGATCTTTGGGATCGCTGTTGCCGCTTTTATCGCCGTCGTGCTGGTGTATTTCTATGGCATGACCATTCAGGTGGTAGGCGCTTCCATGGAACCCACGCTCTACAATGGACAGGGGATTTTTGCAGACCGCTTCTGTTATGTGCTCTCCTCGCCGAAGAGGGGGGATGTGGTGATCTTTCTGCCGAAAGGCAATGAAAACGCCCATTATTATATTAAGCGCGTGGTGGCGATTCCCGGTGACGAAGTCCTGATTGAGAACGGGGGCCTGTATATAAACGGAGAGAAGAGCGAGTGGACGGATGAAAAAATTCTGGATGGCGGCATTGCGGGGAATCTTCTCACCATGGCGAAAGGAGAATATTTCTGCGTGGGGGACAATATCAACAACAGCGAGGACAGCCGCTCGGCCAACATCGGGCCGGTGAAGGAGACGGATATCATCGGGAGAGTGTGGTTTGCCCGGGATTGTGAAGCGGCCGGCATGGGATTTGTCAGATAGTCGTCCCCAAGGGACGTCCCCGCGGGAAACGGAGTGAAAATGAATTATCAATGGTATCCCGGTCATATGACCAAAGCGGTTCGTATGATGCAGGAGAACATCAAATTAATTGATCTGATCATAGAGATTCTGGACGCACGGATTCCGGTCAGCAGCCGCAATCCGGATATCAACGAACTGGGGAAAAATAAATCCCGGATTGTATTGTTGAATAAGTCGGATCTGGCGGATCCGGCGCAAAATAAGCGGTGGATGCAGTATTTTAAAGAGCAGGGAGCCTATGCGCTGGAATGTAACGCCAAGTCCGGCGCGGGCGTCAAAGCCGTGAACGCGCTGGTACAGGAAGCCTGCCGGGAGAAGATCGAGAGAGATCGGAAGCGCGGCATCGTAAATCGTCCCGTGCGCGCGATGGTGGCGGGAATCCCCAATGTGGGAAAGTCCACGTTTATCAACGCTTTTGCGGGAAAGGCATGTACCAAAACAGGCAATAAACCCGGTGTTACAAAAGGAAAACAGTGGATTCGGCTGAATAAGAATCTGGAGCTTCTGGACACGCCGGGGATTCTCTGGCCCAAGTTCGAGGATCAGGAAGTGGGCATGCATCTGGCCTTTATCGGCTCCATGAACGATGAGATTATGATACAGGAGGAACTGGCCTGTGATCTGATCCGCGTCATCTGCCGTTATTATCCGGAGGCAGTCTCCGAAAGGTACGGATCGGACGGCGAAAAAATGATGCCGGACGGACAGGATCCCGCGGAGCTGACGGAGCGGGAGGCCGCAGAGCTGCTGCGGCGGATTGCCGAGAGCAGAAAGTGTTATGGCAGGGGAGAGCAGCCGGATCTGACCAGAGCATCCACACTGTTTATCGATGACTTTAGGAGCGGCAGACTGGGCCGGATGACATTGGAGAGATTGTGAGAGCCATATGGAGGGTAATACGCGATGAAAAAGAAGATTATGAGGGAACTCATAAATACGGGAATATATCTGTTGTTTGTACTATTGGTGGCATGGCTTCTGGTCACATTTGTCATTCAGCGCACGGAAGTGGAGGGTTCCTCTATGGAGGCTACTTTGTCCAACGGAGACAATCTGTTCGTGGATAAACTCTCTTACCGCTTTCGGGATCCGGAGCGTTTTGACATCATTGTGTTTCCGTTCCAGCATGAGGAAGATACCCATTATATCAAGCGCATCATCGGAATGCCGGGAGAGACCGTCAGGATTGACGAGGACGGCAATATCTATATCAACGACAAGATCCTACAGGAGTCCTACGGCAGAGAGGTGATCAGTGCCGCTCATATCGGACGGGCGGCCGAACCTGTCACGCTGGGGGAGGACGAGTATTTTGTCATGGGAGACAATCGCAACAACAGCAAGGACAGCCGCACGGAGATCGTGGGTAATATACACAGGAAAGACATTCTGGGGCGGGCGTGGATCCGCATCTGGCCCCTTGAAAAGTTCGGTGTGCTTAAGCACGGGTAAGACGATAAAAAGATAAAAGATACAATCTGAATAAAGCGCCGCTTTCAGGCGGCAGAATGAGGTAAAGATGCCAGACAGTCTGACAGAGATAAAAAGCCGGTTACAGGCAGCTTGCGAGGATGAGCTGCCTGCTTTTATAAGAGAATATGAGCAGGATGAGCGCGCCGGGGCAAAAAAGCTTGTGGAAACCGCAAGAAAGCGCGTGGAAGCTCTTGAGAAAGAACGGGCGCGCATCGAGCGTTTAAAGGAATATGAGAAAAAATATCATGCGTATTCTTATATCTGCGGAATCGACGAGGTGGGCAGAGGACCTCTTGCGGGGCCGGTGGTGGCCGGGGCGGTCATTTTGCCCAAAGATTGTAAGATTTTATATATAAATGATTCCAAGCAGCTCTCCGAAAAAAAGAGAGAAGAGCTTTATGACGTTATCACCGCCGAGGCGGTGGCGTGGGCGGTGGGGTATGCCTCGCCGGAGCGCATAGACGAGATCAATATTCTGCAGGCAACCTATGAGGCCATGCGGGAGGCGATAGATAAGCTCTCCCCCGCGCCGGATCTTCTGTTGAATGACGCGGTGACGATTCCGCAGGTGGCAATCCGCCAGATTCCGATCATCAAGGGAGACGCCAAGAGTATTTCCATCGGCGCGGCGAGCATTGTAGCCAAGGTGACGAGAGACCGGCTCATGACGGAATATGCCAAGATTTTTCCGGAATATGATTTTGCGGGCAATAAAGGATACGGCAGCGCCGCGCATATCGAGGCGATAAAAAAGCATGGCGCCACGCCCATCCACCGGAAGAGTTTTATCAAAAATTTTATGCAGGAAGGCTGAACGTAGATGATACTGACGGATTTCTTATCAGGCGCAAGAGTGAAGAATACAGACACACGGAGTTCGGGGACGCAGAATGTCGCATCCCGGGGCGACAGCGCTCTTGTGAGCCGTCAGATCAAGGCATTGACGCCGGGACAGACCCTGCAGGGGGAAGTGGTGTCCCGAAACGGCGGTCAGGTGCAGATCAAGGTTTCGGACGATCTGGTGCTGGAGGCGAGAGTGGATCCGAACGTCAATCTGGAGGTTGGCAAAAACGTCACCTTTGAGGTGAGAAACAATGGGCAGACCCTTACGCTTAGCCCGCTCTTTGCCAACACCGCAAGTCAGGACAATGCGCTGAAAGCGCTGGAGATGGCCTCTCTGCCCGTCAATCAGGATACCGTGTCCATGACCGGACTGATGATGAAAGCGGGACTCCCCATTGATCGCAATTCCCTTCAGCAGATGTTCCGGGAGGTGAATGCCTTTCCGGAGTCCGACATTTCGGACGTGGTGGATCTGCACAAACTGGGGCTTCCCGTCAACGAGGAGAATCTGACGCAGATCAGCGCTTACAAAAATCTGAACCATCAGTTGGTGGAGGGGATGCATGCCGTGTTGGACGCTCTGCCGGAGACGATGGAAGCCATGATGAAGGAGGGCAATGCGGAGGGAGCGGCCCGTATGTTTCAGGAGCTTCTGCGTATGATACAGGAACTTCCGCCGGAGGAGAACGCGGAGGCTGTCCAAACGGGGGAAAACGCAGAGGCTGAGGAGAATACGGAAGCCCTGCCCGGAGAGAACGAAGGGCAGAAAACCGATGAGGGCATGCAGACGACAGGCAAAACAGTGGTGATACGGGATCTGCAGATGCCGGAAACCGCGAGCCAGACCGTGCAGGGGAAAGCCGAGGCGGTTTCGGAACAGGAGACTTCGCAGGAAAAACTGACCGATACATTCAAACAAATGGAGGCGGATGCCCGGAGCGCCATTTTTGAGTTCTTTGGAAAGGCGGACGGCGCCAAACTTTTGGCCGCGGCAGGAGAGAACACATCCGCACAAAACCTGTTGCAGCAGCTATCGGGAATCCTACAGGAAGGGAATCAGGCCGGTCAGGTCAAGGCGCTGCAACAGCTTATCGAGCAGGGGATTCAGGATAAAAACTATCCGCTCTTAGAAGGGTTGCTTGGAAGCAAGGCGATACAGCATATACTCTCGGAGGGAATGTCGAAAATATGGACTTTGAAGCCGCAGGAGGTTGCGGATTCCGAGAAAGTCGAGGAACTCTATTCCCGGCTTGACAGACAGCTCAAAGGCCTTGCGCAGCATTTGGAGCAAAACGGTCAGACACAATCCACGGCCTTTAAAGCCGTGAGCAATATGACGCAGAATCTGGATTTTTTGCAGCAGATCAATCAGGCATATACCTATGTACAGCTTCCGCTGCGTCTGCATCAGGGGGATGCCCACGGCGATCTGTATGTGTATACCAACAAGCGGAATCTGGCGGCAAAGGACGGCGAGATCACGGCGCTTTTGCATTTGGATATGGAGCATCTGGGACCTGTGGACGTGTATGTGGCAATGCAGATGGAACGTGTCAATACCAGATTCTATGTGCAGGATGATGAGATTCTGGATTTTATCGAGGGACATATGGATCTGCTCACGCAGAGACTGCAAAAACGGGGCTATCAGTGCAGCTTCGCCATGCAGGTAAAGGATGAAAAGGAGCCGGAAAAGAGCGGGATCAGGGGGCTTACGGCGACACAGGAGCATACGGGGCAGGCTATCGCACAGTATGCTTTTGACGTCCGTGCTTAAGACGAAAAGAAAATCTAAGCTTGTGGAGGACACAAGCTAAGATTTTCTATATTTTGTCTCGAAAAATCGCTTTGGCGATTTTTCCGTTGGTATTAGTGAAGAATGCGGGTTAGGTGGAAGTATGGCGGATAATAAGAATAAGAAAGAGAAGATCAAACAGGCGATTGCGCTGGAGTATAATCCGGCGGAAGACGCGCCGAAGGTGATCGCCAGCGGACGGGGTGCGCTGGCGGAGAGGATCATAGAGAAGGCCAAGGAGAGCGATGTGCCGGTACATCGGGATGACAAGCTGGCGGATACGCTGTCCCGGTTGGAGATCGGGGATATGATACCGCCGGAGCTCTATGAGGTGGTGGCGGAGATTCTGATCTTCGTGGACTCTATGGACAAGCTCAAGAGCAAGATGAACAGGTAAAGGAGAAGATTTTGAATACCAGAAAAATAGGCGCGCAGAAGGAGGAGCAGGCCGCACAATATCTCGTCTCTCAGGGGATGCGGATTCTGGAACATAATTTCCGTTCCGGGCAGGGCGAGATCGATCTGATCGGCCGCCACGACGGATATCTTGTGTTTGTGGAGGTGAAATACCGGAAGAGCGCAAGCCGGGGCAGCGCGCTGGAGGCGGTGGATGCCCGCAAGCAGCGCCGCATCTGCAGAACGGCGGATGTTTATCGCTTCCTGCATCATCTGGGAGAAAATACGGCGGTGCGCTATGATGTGCTGGCGATACAGGGGGAGGACATCCGTTGGATACAGAATGCCTTTCCCCATATTTATACAAGGGGAAGGATGTAGAGAATGTATCAGATTATCCGAAATGGGACGGACAGGACACTCAGACAGAATGTGGCATCCTGCCAAGGAGAGGCGGAAGGAGAATTGGAATATCTGACCTTCCCGGCACTCTCCGGACTTGATATGGTAGGGCATTTATTTACCACACGGACCGGCGGTATCAGTACCGGGGATTGTGCGACCATGAATTTAAGTTTCTCCAGAGGGGAGGAGCGGGAGATCGTTCTGGAAAATTACAGGCGCATCTGCCGGGCGCTTTCTGCCGAATCCGCAGACATGGCGTCATTCCCCACACCTGCGGATGTGGTTACACCAACGGATGTGGTCATACCTGCGGACGTGGTCACGCCTGCGGATGTGGTGGCGTCCGCACAGACCCATACCACCAACATCCGCCGTGTGACGGCGCAGGATAGGGGGAGAGGTGTGGTGAGAGAGCAGGACGTTGAAAATATAGACGGTCTGATCACCGACGAACCGGGAGTGGTTCTGGCCTGCTTTTTTGCGGATTGCGTGCCGCTGTATTTTGTGGATCCCGTCAGAAGGGCCGTGGGACTTGCGCATTCGGGCTGGAGAGGAACGGCGGATCACATGGGAGCGTGCATGGTTCGGAAGATGGAAGAAGCGTTCGGCAGCAAACCGTCGGATCTGATCGCGGCCATCGGGCCGTCGATCTGCCGGGAGTGTTATGAAGTCGGCGGGGATGTGGCGGCAGAATTTGAGAGAGATTTCAGTACTGCGCCGGTGGTCACCCCGGGCAGGGTGCCCGGGAAATATCAGCTTGATCTATGGCTGGCCAACAAGCTGATTCTTCTGCGGGCGGGGATACCTGAGGAGAATATTTCCGTCACGGATATCTGCACCTGCCATAATCCCGGCTATCTGTTTTCCCACCGGGCGAGTCACGGAAGACGGGGGAATCTGGCAGCGTTACTATATATTCGCAAGAAAGATATACAGAGATAAAAAGACAAGTTGGCGCGTACGCCAAAGCACGTTCAGGTGCATAGGCGTATGCGGATGGAGGAGAATATGATCAATATTTTAGTGTGTGATGATGACAGAGAGATTGTGGATGCCATCGAGATTTATCTGAGTCAGGACGGCTATCAGATCTACAAAGCTTACGACGGGGAGCAGGCCTTGGAGATTTTGAAGAAAGAGGATATCCATCTGTTGATCATGGATATCATGATGCCCCGGCTTGACGGCATCCGAGCCACATTGAAGATCCGGGAATCCAGCAGTATTCCCATCATTATGCTGTCGGCCAAGTCGGAGGACACGGACAAGATTCTGGGCCTGAATATCGGTGCAGACGACTATATCACCAAACCTTTTAATCCGCTGGAACTGGTGGCCAGAGTGAAATCTAATCTGCGCAGATACACTTCCCTCGGAAGTCTTGACGGGGGCGGCAAGGCAGTGTATCAGGTGGGCGGACTGGTGGTGAACGATGAGAACAAGCAGGTGTTTGTGGATGATGAACCCGTGAAGATGACGCCCATCGAGTACAATATTTTACTTCTGTTGATGAAGAATCAGGGGAAGGTGTTCTCCATCAATCAGATCTATGAGAGCATCTGGAACGAGGATGCCATCGGAGCGGATAACACGGTGGCGGTACATATCCGCCATATCCGCGAGAAGATCGAGATTAATCCCAAAGAGCCCAGATATTTGAAAGTGGTATGGGGAGTTGGTTATAAAATAGACAAGCAATAGGAGCCGGCATGGAGAAACATACGGAGATGCATACGGAAAAGCATACATTAAAAAGACTGGTTTTGGGGCTGTTGCAGCATTTGCTGGCCATGTGCGTCATGCTGGCACTGGCCATGATACTTTTTCATTCTTATCTGACCGTGCAGACCATGGACGGACCCACTACCTATGCCTTGGCGCCGTTAGATACGGAGCCGGAATTTGAGGACAGCGATCTGTTCAGGGATATCTTTCAGACGGCGGTGGCGGACATCACTCGGTTGGTGGTCATCAAGGGACAGTTGGAGACGGACGGAGAGTTTGATTCTTCCAAGCTGGTCGATGTGACGGAGTATGCCAGCCGCAAGGGAACGGGAAACAACTGTCCGGTCACCGTGGTGTACGAGCTCGAAGATCTGATAAAATGGGGAAAATACGGTGTGGATTACACCAACCGCGCGATGAGTATGTCCGATTTTGTCAATTATTTCGGGCCGGCGCTCTCCCCCGGCAATTTTGAGTTGAACGAGGACAAAGATCTTGTGTTTATCGGATTCTATGACGAGGCGTTTGCGCCAAAGATCAAGCGATATTACAGCAAGAGTGCAGGCGGAGAACACAATGCGGGTGTCATGAGAAGCCAAGAGGAACTTGCGGAGGTGGAGGCCGCGATGACACTCTACGCGAAAGAACAGTTGGAAGATATGGCATTCTCCTATATTCTGGGAAACCTTCCGGGGGATGCGCTGGATGTATCCAGAGAGGATGACGGCAGTGTGACCATCTATTTTTCCATGCTGAACGGCCGGTATGAGAGTACGGACAAAGAGAAGCAGATTGTTTCTTATGCGGGCAACTGGATTGAGTACATGCAGCTTCAACACAATGTGGTAGATACCATAGAGGGACTTTCCACCAGCTATACCTTATACCAGAATTGTAACAGCCTCTATCAATCCAACAGCAATCTGAAATATGTGGTGCGGGTGGTCACGGATGACGGTATCACGAGAACTTATACCAATCAGAGAGAGATGGACGAGATGCCGGACGAGATGATCACCGATTATTTCTCGGAATATCGGAGGTATTTTATTTATTATCCGGACAGCTTGGAGTTCACCGGCAATGCCAGTCTGACGGAGAGAGATATCCATCAGTATCTGAGCGAATATGATTATGCGTATCCTGATTCCACACATATCTGGGTTGGTGTGGATACCGCCTATGATGTGCCGGGAGACGCTTTTTACAGCGCCCATGTTTTGTTTGACAATATTGTGCCCAACATTACGGGGATTCTGGTGACCATCGCTTTTTTGACCGGATTGTGGATCATCATTGCGGGGTATCTCACAATGACGGCGGGAGCAGCCTATGACGGCGAGGGCAACAGAGTCCGTTACCTCAATCAGTTCGATCATATCTGGACGGAAGTCTTTGTGGGATTCTGTGTGCTCGCATGGGAAGCCGCGGTCTACGGCTGGCAATACCTGCTGAAGATTGCGAATACGGTGTACGAGAGTCATACGCTGAAGATGATGGGAGTGATGGGGCCGCAGACCTATGAGTACGGTTCTTTCGCGGCATACGGCGGCGTGCTGAGTCTGGGAGTGTGCATCTTATGGTATAGCTTTATAAGGCGCATCAAGTCCGGCAATTTCTGGGAGGACAGTCTGGTACACTGGATTTTGACATCCTTCCGGAAAGCGCTGCAGTTTGTGCTGAGTCATCAGAATGCTGCGGTGAGCACCCTGCTTCCCTACAATGCGTTTTTGCTGGTGAATCTGTTCGGAATCTTGGGCTGTGTGCGGTTATGGGGAACACGCACATGGGCCGTTTTACTGGGAGCCGCTCTGATTGTTCTGGACGGGCTCGTGGGCGTCTTACTGTTTAAACACAACGGGGAGTGGCTTGATATTGTGGACGCCATTAAACGGATCCGTGACGGAGAGGTGGATTTTAAGACGGATGTGGAGAATTTTCACGGGAGCAACCGCGAGATGGCGGATGCGGTGAACAATATCGGCGAAGGCATCAGCAAGGCGGTGAACACCAGCATGAAAGACGAGCAGATGAAGACCGATCTGATCACCAATGTCTCCCATGACATCAAGACGCCGCTGACCTCCATCATCAGCTATGTGGATCTGTTGAAGCGTCTGGATATCTCAGAGGAGCCTGCCAAGAGCTATATCGATGTGCTGGACAGCAAATCCCAGCGGCTGAAGCAGTTGACGGATGATCTGGTGGAGGCGTCCAAGCTTTCTTCCGGAAATATCGAGCTGAACATGGAGCGGCTGAATCTGACGGAGCTTTTAAATCAGGTGATCGGAGAGGTGTCGGAGCGGCTGGAGGAGAAGGGACTGCAGATCTTCTTTGACGGAGGCGTCGCGCCCTGTTATATCTATGCGGACAGCCGCAGAATGTGGCGGGTCATGGAGAATCTGTTTAACAATATGTATAAGTACGCCATGGAGAATACCAGAGTCTATATTGATCTGATGCTGGAGCCCTGCGAGGGCGGCAATGTGGTGGAGGTCTCTCTCAAAAATATTTCCGAGCGTCAGATGAATATCAAGGCGGCGGATCTGACGGAGCGCTTTATTCGGGGAGATTCTTCGAGAACCACGGAAGGATCCGGGCTCGGACTCTATATCACCAAGAATCTGGTGCAGGCCCAGAACGGAGAATTTGACATCCGGCTGGACGGGGATTTGTTCAAGGCGGTGATGCGGTTCCCGGAGTATGCGGAGAACTGACGGATTGGAGGCATATCGGTTGACTTTAAAATATATCTGAGGAGGATGGGGATGAAAAAGATCGTAGGACTTTGTCTTGCAGGCATTGCGGTGATTGCATTGGTGGTCGGAATGATTGTTTTGCGTCAACATGATAATAGAACGGAAGCGGAGCCGGAGGATGCGGTCACGGTGGTGGTCCATTCCGGGAGTGAGTCCGGGATTATCTGGGTGATTGATTCGCAAGGAGTCCTGACAATATCAGGGGAGAAGATTTCGGGCGAGCCGGATCCTACGGGAGAACAATGGCTTACTTGGAAAGATGATTTTACCAAGGTAGTCATCACCGCTAAAAATGTTGAGTCCACAGCTGACTGGTTTTTTGACTGTAATATTGTAGCAGTGGACATGTCCGAATTTGATACCAGCCATGTTACGGATATGCATAGTATGTTTGGTAATTGTTATAACTTGACAAGTCTGGATGTCAGTGGATTTGATACCAGTCATGTTACGGATATGCATAATATGTTTTATGATTGTGCAGGTCTGACAGGTCTGGATGTCAGCGGGTTTGACACGGGAAATGTCACAGATATGAGTGATATGTTTTCTTATTGTGAAAGTTTGCCGGAATTGGATGTCAGCAGCTTTGATACCAGTCATGTTACGGATATGCATAATATGTTTTATGATTGTGCAGGTCTGACAGGTCTGGATGTCAGCGGCTTTGATACCAGTCATGTCACGGATATGAGCTATATGTTTGCCGGTTGTAGCGGCTTAACAAGCTTGGATGTCAGCGGATTTGACACGGGGAATGTCGCGAATATGCGCTTTATGTTTTTTGGCTACAGCGGTTTAACGAGTCTGGATGTCAGCGGGTTTGACACGGGAAACGTCACAGATATGAGTGGTATGTTTTCTTGTTGTGAAAGTTTGCCGGAATTGGATGTCAGCAGCTTTGATACCAGTAATGTTACGGATATGAGTAGTATGTTTAATGGTTGTTCGGGTCTGACAGGTCTGGATGTCAGCAGCTTTGATACCAGTAATGTTACGGATATGAGTAGTATGTTTAATGGTTGTTCGGGTCTGACAGGTCTGGATGTCAGCGGGTTTGACACGGGGAACGTCACGTCTATGTATAGTATGTTTATTGATTGTTCAAGTTTGACAGGTCTGGATGTCAGCGGGTTTGATACAGGAAATGTTATGCATATGGATTGGATGTTTAGCGGCTGTAGCGGCTTAACAAGCTTGAATGTCAGTGGATTCGACACGGGGAATGTCATAGATATGAGTGAGATGTTTGCCGACTGCAGCGGCTTAACAAGCTTGAATGTCAGTGGATTTGACACGGGAAAGGTCGAGGCTATGCGCTGGATGTTTGCCGGATGCAGCGGCTTGACAGGTTTGGATGTCAGCGGGTTTGACACGGGGAACGTCACGAATATGCATAGTATGTTTAATGATTGTTCGGGGCTGACAGTTCTGGATGTCAGCGGGTTTGACACGGGGAATGTCACAAAGATGGATGATATGTTTAAGGGCTGCAGCGGCTTAACAAGCTTGGATGTCAGTGGATTTGACATGAAGAACGTTACAGATAAGAGCGGCATGTTTGATGGCTGTACCGGTATTATCCGGAAATAGATTTTGAAGAGAAATCAAACAGGAGGGAATTCTCTGACTGAGAAATTCCCTCCTGATCAATTTCAGATAAAATCCATCTCCACATTGCGGCGTTCGTTGTAGGCTTCCAGAATCCCCTGCATCTTCTCCGTTGTGGCCAGCACATTGGACAGCGAGATGTCATGGTTCATAAAGTCAATGATGGACGTGACAAATTTGCTCATATCCGCCTCAATAAAATAAGGTCTGGAGTAGATCTCCGGGGGCAGATAGGTCAGATCCGTGGTCACCACTTTGTCGAAATCACCGTGTTCATAGGCGGCGTCAAAGGCGCCGAGACCGTCGGTGAACAGTCCGAAAGTGCAGCAGATGAATACCCGGCGGGCATTCATGGATTTGAGCTGTCTCGCGGTGTCTAACATGCTTCCGCCGGAGGAGATCATATCGTCGATGATGATGATATCCTTGCCGTCGATATTGTCACCTAAGAATTCATGCGCCACAATGGGATTCTTGCCGTCCTTGATGATGGAATAGTCCCGTCTCTTGTAGAACATACCGGTGTCAACGCCCAGCACGCTGGCAAAATAGATGGCGCGATCCAATGCGCCCTCATCGGGACTGATCACCAGAAGATGATCCTTGTCGATGAGCAGGTCGTCTTCGGCGTTTAAGAGCGCCTTGATGAACTGGTAGGGCGGCGTAAAATTATCAAACCCGCTCAGAGGCGTGGCGTTGGCCACTCTGGGGTCATGGGCGTCAAAAGTGATGAAATTGTTCACACCCATATCGCTCAGTTCCTTCAAAGCATAAGCACAGTCCAAGGACTCTCTGGCGCTTCGCTTGTGCTGTCTGCCCTCGTACAAAAAGGGCATGATGACATTGATGCGGTGTGCCTTGCCGTTGCAGGCGGCGATGGTGCGCTTTAGATCCTGATAGTGGTCGTCAGGGGACATGTGGTTGGTGTAGCCGTTCATCTGATAAGTTATGCTGTGATTGCAGACATCCACCAGCAGGAACAAATCTTTGCCGCGGATGGTCTCCCCGAATTCCGCTTTGGCTTCGCCGCTGCCAAAGCGTGGAATATGTAAATCCACCAAGTAATTGTCCTCGATATATCCGTGAAAGGCAGGGTCTTTTTTGACCTTGTCATTGTGAATGCTTCTGCGGAAATTCACCATGTAATTGTTAATTCTGCGGCCCATTCTCTCGGCGGAGGGCAGGGCGGCGATCTTTAGAGGCGCTACAGGCATTGCATTTTCCAGTTCTTGTAGGTTCGTCATGGTCTTCCTCCTGTATAACTGCTTTTGTTTCGGTCTGATGTAATAGAAATTTCTTTGTCCAATAGAATTTGATTAGATAAAAACCGACAATTATTTTATAACATTCCCCTAGTGACACGTCAAGAAATTTCTTGTATGATTAAGAAAGAGAGGAATGTTAAGTTGCTTTTCAGAGGTTAGCTAACAGGGGCGTGAAAATCATAATTTTACAAAGACAGGGACGGGAAATACATGGGCAAAAAAGACACGGACAAAAAGCACATCGTGAAAACGGTACGGGAGGGCAGCATCGCTTGGGAGATGAACATCGAGGCGGGTGACAGCATTCTGTCTGTCGATCATACACCCATCGAGGATATTTTTGATTATCAGTTTCTCATTCAGGACAGCTATATCGAGGTACTGGTGGAGAAACGGGATAGGGAACAGTGGCTTTTGGAGATTGACAAAGACCCGGATGAGGACTTGGGGATCGAATTCGAGAGCGGGCTGATGGACGAGTACAGGCGTTGTCACAACCAGTGCATTTTCTGCTTTATCGACCAGATGCCCAAAGGTATGAGGGACACGTTATATTTTAAGGACGATGACTCCAGACTTTCTTTTCTGCAGGGAAACTATGTGACACTCACTAATATGTCCGACCACGACATCGACAGGATCTGCAGATATCACCTGTCGCCCATCAATATTTCGTTTCAGACCATGAATCCCGAGCTGAGATGCAAAATGCTGAACAATCGTTTTGCGGGGGAGACACTGCGGAAAGTGGATCGGCTCAACGAGGCGGACATCCGCATGAACGGACAGATTGTGCTCTGCAAAGGGGTCAATGACGGAGCGGAGCTGGAGTACAGCATCCGGGAACTGATGCGATATATTCCCAATCTGGAGAGTGTGTCCGTGGTGCCCGTGGGGCTGACCCGATTCAGAGAGGGACTGTATCCGCTGGAGCCTTTTACGGCGGAGGACGCAAAAGAGGTTTTAAGCCTTATACACCGTTTTCAGGCGGACTGTTATGAGAAGTACGGCACCCATTTTATCCATGCAAGCGACGAGTGGTATGTTCTGGCGGGGGAGGAACTGCCGGAGGAGGCGCGTTATGACGGGTATCTCCAGTTGGAAAACGGCGTGGGGATGCTGAGACTTCTGATGGAGGAATTCGGGGATGCCATGGCACACCAGAAAGGCATGGCACACCGGAAGGACAAGGCCGAAACCTCGTCCGCACAACCGTTGACACAGGACAGAACCGTGATTTCCATAGCGACGGGATATTTGGCTTATCCGTATATTCTCAAGATGTGCCGGGAGGTGATGGAAGCTTATCCGGATATTGACATCAAGCTCCATGCGATCCGCAATAAGTTTTTCGGGGAGCGCATCACGGTCTCCGGCCTTTTGACGGGACAGGATATCCGCGATCAGCTTATGGGGCGGGAGCTCGGCGAGAGACTGCTTCTGCCACAGAATGTGCTGCGCAGCGGGGAGGATATTTTTTTGGACGACCTGACGGTGACCGATTTGGAAGAAGCTTTACAAGTTCCGATTTATATTGTAAAATCAAGTGGATATGACTTTTTGGACAGTATATTAGAGGCGGCAGGCCAAGGAGACTTTATATGACAAAGGGTAAATCCAAGCCGATCGTGGCGGTAGTCGGGCGTCCCAATGTGGGCAAGTCCACACTTTTCAACGCATTGGCGGGAGAGAATATATCGATTGTAAAAGACACGCCGGGTATCACGAGGGATCGAATCTATGCGGACGTGAGCTGGCTGGACAAGAACTTTACACTGATCGACACCGGGGGAATCGAGCCGGACTCCAAGGACATTATTTTATCCCAGATGCGGATGCAGGCGGAGATCGCCATGGAGACGGCGGATGTCATTCTTTTTCTGGTGGATGTCAAACAGGGACTTGTGGATGCGGATTCCAAGGTGGCGGATATGCTGCGGCGATCCCACAAGCCGGTGGTGCTTGTGGTCAATAAGGTGGACAGTGTCGATAAGTATATGGCGGATGTCTATGAGTTCTATAATCTGGGCATCGGGGAGCCTTATCCCATTTCTGCGGCAAACCGTATGGGACTGGGAGATATGTTGGAGGAAGTGGTGGCTCATTTTCCGGAAGAAGCGGGTGAGGATGAGGAGGACGAGCGTCCCCGCGTGGCCATCGTGGGCAAGCCCAATGTGGGCAAGTCCTCCTTGATCAACAAGCTTCTCGGGGAGGAGCGGCTGATTGTGTCCGACATCGCGGGAACCACCCGTGACGCGGTGGACACGGAGATCATCTACAATGAGAAAGCCTATGTGTTCATAGATACCGCGGGGCTTCGCCGCAAGAATAAGATCAAAGAAGATCTGGAAAAATATATGATCATCCGCACGGTCAGCGCCGTGGAGCGCTCCGAGATCGTGGTGCTTGTGATCGACGCCGTGGAGGGTGTCACGGAGCAGGACGCCAAGATTGCAGGAATTGCCCACGACAGGGGAAAAGCCGTGATTATCGCCGTGAACAAATGGGATGCTTTAGAGAAAGACGACAAGACGATCTACCGCTTTACGGAGAAAGTGCGAAATACGCTGTCATATATGCCCTATGCGGAGCTGGTGTTCGTGTCTGCCAAGACCGGACAGCGTCTGCCCAAACTCTTTGAGACCATTGACATGGTCAGTGAGAATCACGCCATGCGGGTCGCAACGGGCGTGCTGAATGAAATCATGGCGGAGGCGGTGGCCATGCAGCAGCCTCCTTCCGACAAGGGAAAGCGGCTTAGACTGTATTATATTACACAGGTGTCCGTGAAACCGCCTACTTTCGTGATCTTTGTGAATGACAAGGAGCTGATGCATTTTTCCTACACCAGATATATTGAGAATCAGATTCGGGAGACTTTTGGGTTTAAGGGGACACCGCTTCGGTTCATTATCAGAGAACGCAAGGAATGATGCGGCAGGCGGAAGCACTCCGGTGATCTTGTGTGAGGCGTATGTCATGGCGGCGTAAACGGGAGGATAAAGTATGGAACGGATTGTTTGTTTGGCGATAGGTTATGTGTTCGGATTGTTTCAGACGGCCTATTTCTATGGGAAGATGAACGGAATCGATATCCGCGAACATGGGAGCGGCAATGCCGGCACCACCAACGCCCTGCGGGTGCTGGGCAAAAAGGCGGGAGCGATTGTCCTCTTGGGGGATTGTGCGAAATGTATTCTGGCGGTGTGCGTCACCAGACTGATCTATGGGGGGAGTCATCCCGACACCATTTATCTGTTGTGTATTTACGCGGCGGCGGGAGCGATCCTCGGGCACAATTTCCCGTTTTATATGGGGTTTAAGGGGGGCAAGGGAATTGCGGCCACGGCAGGGCTGATCCTCTCCCTGCATCCCTATTTCATTCCCATGGGCGTGATTGTGTTTTTCGGCACGTTCTTTATCACCCATTATGTGTCTCTGGGATCTCTGCTCGTGTATGTGGGATTTATGATAGAAATCATTGTCTGCGGCCAGACGGGCGTGTTTGCCGGGGCGAGTCAGGCGACCTTAAACGAGATCTATATCGTGTCCTTCTGCCTTGCGGCCATGGCATTCTGGAAGCATCGGGAGAATATCCGGCATCTGATTCACGGGGAGGAGCGGAAGACCTACCTGACCAAGAAGAACAAACTGGATCTGGAACACGGCAAGGCGGAGGAGCCTGCAGACAAGCAAGAATCCTAGGAGCAGAGACGAGGCAGAGGATCGGGGAGCAGAAAGAAACAGTGAGTGGGAGACCACGGAAAAGAGGGAGTATGGCAAAGATTAGTATTTTGGGCGGCGGAAGCTGGGGCATCGCGCTTTCGGTTCTGTTACATAAGAACGGACATGAGATCACCGTCTGGTCCGCATTGCCCGCAGAAGTTGATATGTTGGCGAGAGAACATGAGCACAAGATGCTTCCGGGCGTGAAGCTGGCGGAGGATATGATATTTACCGCGGATGACGAAGAGGCTGTGAGAGATAAGGATCTGCTCGTGATGGCGGTGGCAAGTTCTTACACCAGAAGCACCGCCCACCGTATCGCCGGGCTTGTGGCGGAGGGACAAAGAATCGTCAATGTGGCAAAGGGCATTGAGGATGAGACCCTGATGACGCTCTCCGAGATCATCGAGCAGGAGATCCCGCAGGCGGATGTGGCGGTGCTGTCCGGCCCGTCCCACGCGGAGGAGGTCGGAAGAGGAATGCCCACTACCATCGTTGTGGGCGCAAAGAGCAAAGCTACCGCGGAATATATTCAGAATCTGTTTATGAGCGAGGTGTTCCGTGTGTATACCAGCCCGGACGTGCTGGGAATTGAGCTGGGCGGTTCTCTTAAAAATGTGGTGGCGCTGGCTGCGGGCATTGCGGACGGATTGGGTTACGGAGACAACACCAAGGCGGCGCTTATCACCAGAGGCATTACGGAGATCGCCAGATTGGGCACCGCCATGGGCGGCAGATTCGAGACCTTCTGCGGACTCACCGGTATCGGCGATCTGATCGTGACCTGCGCATCCATGCATTCCAGAAACCGCCGAGCGGGCATCCTTATCGGTCAGGGCAAGACCATGCAGGAGGCCATGGATGAGGTGCAGATGGTGGTGGAGGGCGTGTATTCCGCCAAGGCGGCGATGGCGCTGGCCAGAAAATATGATGTGCAGATCCCAATTATCGAACAGGTGAACGCGGTGCTGTTTGAGAATAAGAGTGCGGATCAGGCGGTGAAAGAATTGATGCTGCGGGATAAGAAGATAGAGATTTCGGATGATCTGTGGCAGGAATAGGGATGACTATATGTTTTAAAATGCACCGGACAGATTGTTTGGTGCATTTTTGATCTGCCCGGTGACGGAGATTGTCAGGGCATTGATCACTCAATCGCCCTGACAATCTCCGCAGTGGTTTTGGGTTTATTCATAGAGTAAATATGGATGCCGTCCACACCGATCTGTTTCAGATCCACAATCTGGCGCACACAATAGTCGATGCCGGCTTTCCGCATATCCTCCGGATAATCGCTGTACTTGGCGAAAATATCCGACAACGCCTTGGGGATGCTGGAGCCGGACAAAGAGATGGTGGTGCCGATCTGTCTGGCGGTGGTGATGGGCATAATACCTGCGTGAATGGGCAACGTAATGCCTTTTTGCAGCGCCCTGTCGCGGAAAGTATAAAAGTAGTCATTGTCAAAAAACATCTGTGTGATAAAGAAGTCGGCGCCGGCGTCCTGCTTTTGCTTCAGATATTGCAAGTCTGCCTCCAGACTGAAAGATTCCGGGTGTTTTTCCGGATAGCAGGCTCCCGCGATCTCCAGATCCGTATGCTCTTTCAGAAAGGCGATCATGTCGCAGGCATGAGCGAAATCCCGAGATTCATACTGCTCGTCGGTCATGTCTTTCGGACGGTCGCCGCGCAGAGCCAGTACCTTTGATACATTGGCCGCTTTCAGATCCTCATACACGCCAAGTAAATCCTCTTTCTTGCTGCCAACGCAGGTCATGTGGGCCAGAGCGGGAATCCGCAGGGTATTCTGGATGTAGGAGGCGATGTCGATCGTTTTCTTGGAGCGGCTTCCCCCCGCACCGTAGGTGACGCTGATAAAAGCGGGATGCAGGGCGCTCAGTTTGTCCAGTACTTCATAGGCAGACGAAAACTCGTCATCCTGTTTTGGCGGAAACACTTCAAAAGAGAGTGTCTGATGATAATGGGTTGTATTCTGCATAATCGTTCCTCGATTCCGTGTGATTTCTATGCAGGCAATGGGCACAGGAAGTATGAAACATGCTGTTTCCACACCGATTGTCTGTTGTCTATGGTAACATGAAAACGGGGGAAACGCAAGCTTGCTTTTGCCGCGAAAATAGTGTAACATGGGTGTAATGCGGGAAAGAATATTGGCAAATAGTGGATTTGAATATTTTCTTCCAAAAGTTGCAGGAAATCTTGCGAAATAACGCGAAAAAGCAAAAAGAATCTCCAAAAATGATTTAAAAATTGCAAAACCAGACAAAAACCCCCAATCAGGAATATAATCCAAGAAAATAAATTCAAAGAATACAAAGAGAATAAATTCGTGAAAAAATTAAAAAAGAGTCAATCAAAAAAATAAATTCAAAAAATTTATGAACGACAAAATTCAATAACAACAAAATCAAAGAAAAGGAAACGGTAAAAACATGGGAACGCAGGAATTTCAGGGAACAAGAGAATATGTGGCCAGCGAGGAGCTGATGGCCAGTGTAAATATTGCCATGGCCTTGCAAAAGCCTCTTCTTATCAAGGGGGAGCCGGGTACCGGCAAGACCATGCTGGCGGAGGCTGTGGCTAAGGCGCTGGACAAGCGGCTGATCATCTGGAATATCAAGTCCACCACCAAGGCGCAGGAGGGGCTCTATGTATACGATACTATCCAGAGACTCTATGACGGCCAGTTCGGCGAGGAGGGCGTGGACGATATCGCCCGCTATATCAAGCTGGGCAAGCTGGGAGAGGCATTTGACAGTGAAGAGCAGGTGGTGCTTTTGATCGACGAGATCGATAAAGCGGATCTGGAATTTCCCAACGATCTGCTGTGGGAGCTGGATCAGATGGAGTTCTATATCAACGAGACCAAGCGCACGGTGAAGGCAAAGCATCGTCCCATTGTGATCATCACTTCCAATGCGGAGAAGGAGTTGCCGGACGCCTTTTTGCGCCGCTGCATTTTCCATTATATTGATTTCCCCGACAAGGAGCTGATGGCGGAGATCGTAAAAGTGCATTTCCCTGATGTGGAGGAGCATCTTCTGGCGCAGGCCATGGAGGTATTCTACAATATCCGCGGCATGAGGGATATCCGCAAGAAGCCCAGCACCTCGGAGCTCATCGACTGGGTGAACGCATTGCAGATCGGGGGGATTCCCACGGAGACTATTCGCTCCGCGCTGCCCTTTATCGGCGTGGTGGTGAAGAAAGACGAGGATATGGAGCTGGTGAAGCACTCCACGAACCTGTAGGCCGCATCACACGGAGCCGTTATGCGGCAGAAGTGACGGAAAGGATGAGAGGAACGGCATGTTTGTTAATTTTTTTGAGGCGCTTCGGGAGAAGGGACTGCATGTCACGCTGGGAGAATTCCTGACACTGCAGGAGGCTTTGGACAAGGGGCTCTGTGGCAGTTCCCTGACGCAGTTTTATTATGTGGCCCGGATGATTCTGGTGAAGAGCGAGACGGATTTCGATAAATTTGACATGGCCTTTGAGGAGTGTTTTAAGGCGGCCCAGCATGAGACGGAAGTGGGTGCGCAGATGCTTCGGTGGCTGGATAAGTCCGATATGGTGGAGCTTGCCCATGAGGAGGCCAGAAACCATCTGAATCAGATGGAAGATCTCCAGATCGACAAGGAAGATGTGGAGGAGACTTTCAAGCAGCGCTTAAAGGATCAGAACGAGGAACACAATGGCGGAAGCTTCTGGATCGGCACCATGGGAAAGACTTCCTTCGGCAATATGGGCGGCAATGTGGGCGGTGTGCGCGTGGGCGGCAAGACCGGCTATCAGTCGGCGTTCGCCGTGGTGGGCGCCCGCAAATACCGGGATTTTCGGGATGATAAGGTGTTGGACAACAGACAGTTTCAGCTTGCCTTCCGCAAACTCAGACAATTCTCCTCAAGACTTGACATTCCGGAATCGGAACTGGATATCGACGGCACCGTGGACAAGACCTGCAACAACGGAGGCTGCCTTCAGATCGTCATGAAGAAACCCCGGAAAAATGCGGTGAAGCTCTTGCTGCTCATGGATTCCGGCGGCACCATGATCCCCTTTAGCAATCTGTTGAACGATCTGTTTCAGGCGGTACACAAATCCAATCATTACAAGGATGTGAAGACCTATTATTTTCACAATTGTATTTATTCCAAGCTCTACAAGACGCCGGAGTGTGAGAACGGGGACTGGGTGGACACGGACTGGCTGTTCCGCAATGTGGACAGCGATTACAAGGTAATCATCGTGGGGGACGCGGCTATGGCGCCGGAGGAACTCTATTCCGACACCGGCAATTACCGGGGACCCAACGGCGGGCTCTCAGGCTACGAGTGGTTAAAGCTTGTGAAGCGTCATTACAAAAAGGTTGTGTGGCTCAACCCCAAGATGGCGCCGGGACATGCGCCGTGGCGGGAGGCGGAGACGGCGGTAAAAGAGCTGTTTCCGATGTTTAAGCTTACGGTGGACGGACTGAACCGGGCTATGATCAAGCTGATGGTGAACAAGTAGCGGGGAATGGCCGCCATTACTATACCGTCCTTACTATAATGGAGAAGAGGAGAAAACAGTGAATTTTCGTGTGAAATGTGCGCTGAAGACGATCATCGGAGCCGTTCCGTGCAGCGATAAACTGGATTATCTGGCACAAAAGTATCTGAGCAGATCAATGCCGCCCCGGCCTAAAGCTTTGAAAAAGAAGTATGGGCAGGCGTTAAGGCATCATGAGATTTATCAGAAGTATGGAGCAGTGGATTGTGGCAAAGCGGTAATTTATGAAATAGGGTGCGGATGGCATTTAGCCATGGCTTTTGGATTCAGCACACTGGGATACCACAAGATCATAGCGCTTGACGTGGCGGAGCATTTGAAGCCTGAGGTGATCAACACGACGATCCGCTATATCAGTGAAAATAAATTGTCGGACATTGCACCGTGCCAAGTGGATCAGAAGAATCTGAGAGATGTGCTGCGGGATCAATATCGGATAGAGCTGTTGGTTCCGTGTGATTCCTCCAAGACCGGAATGGAGGACAAAACGGTAGATTTTATCTATTCCCATAATGTATTCGAGCATATACCGCCTGCTTTGATCCCTAAGATCATGGACGAATGTCACAGGGTGCTGAGAGACGATGGGGTCATCTCTTTGGCGATAGATTATTCGGACCATTATATTTCGTTTGATAAAACAATTACACCGTATCATTTTCTACGGTATTCCGACAATGAGTGGAAAAAGTACAATCCGCCTCTGCATTATGTCAACCGCTTAAGGCATAGCGATTTTGTCCGTATGTTTCGACAGGCAGGGTTCGAGATCGTGGAGGAGACGGTCAACCGTCCCAAAGATTGGACGGATTTGATAGAAAAATTCCCCATCGACAGCAGCTTTCGGGAAAACTATACGGTGGAGGAACTGAGTATCACATCCGCCAGATTTGTCTTAAAAAAGAATCTTGGTACGCCGGAATCTGCCGTAGAGTAAGGACGCAATATATGTACACAAAATATGCACACATATTTTACAAGGATTTTTTCATTGACAAGTTGAAGAACAATTTGTATAATGAGTAATCATATATCAGAGAATGCGATGACGGGAAGAAGTACCATTGTCTACAGGCTGACAGAGAGTTGCCGGTTGGTGAGAGGCGCAAGAAGGGCATTGGGAAATACATCTTAGAGCAGCAAAGCTGAAATGAAAAGAGTAGGTTTTGACGGAAGGCACCGATATCTGCCAAAGTATTAATGAACACCTGTGGCATTGGGAAAGGTCTTCACGGATACTGATAGAGCTGCAGGGTGTGAGCCCTGTGGGAAGTAAGGTGGTAACACGAGCGCAGGCCCGTCCTTTAACAGGACGGGCTTTTTAATATCTCTCTGATATCTGCCCAAAGAAGGTGATTGCGATCAGCCTTGCAATCATCATCTGACCATTTAATCAAAAAAGGAGAGAAGAAAAATGACGGTATTTGACGAACTAAAGGCCAGAGGACTTCTGGCGCAGCTCACGGACGAAGAGGAGATCAAAGAGCTTGTCAACAACGGCAAGGCGGTATTCTACATCGGATTTGACCCCACTGCCGACAGCCTTCACGTGGGACATTTCATGGCGCTGTGCCTGATGAAAAGACTGCAGATGGCGGGCAACAAGCCCATCGCGCTGATCGGCGGCGGCACGGCCATGATCGGTGATCCATCCGGCCGGACGGACATGCGTAATATGATGACCACGGAGATGATTGACCACAACTGTGAGTGTTTTAAGAAACAGATGAGTAAATTCATTGAGTTCGGCGAAGGGAAGGCCATGATGGTGAACAATGCGGATTGGCTGCGGGATCTGAATTATATTGAGTTTATCCGGGATATCGGCGCACACTTTTCCGTGAACCGCATGCTCACCGCCGAGTGCTACAAGCAGCGCATGGAGAAGGGACTGAGCTTTCTGGAGTTTAACTACATGATCATGCAGAGCTATGATTTCTTATGTCTGTATGAGAAATACGGCTGTAATATGCAGTTTGGCGGCGACGATCAGTGGAGCAACATGCTGGGCGGCACGGAGCTCATCCGCAGAAAGCTGGGCAAGGACGCGTATGCCATGACCATCACCCTTCTCTTAAATTCCGAGGGAAAGAAGATGGGCAAGACCCAGAAAGGAGCCGTGTGGCTTGATCCCGAAAAGACTTCGCCCTTTGAGTTTTACCAGTACTGGAGAAATGTGGGGGATGCGGATGTGCTCAAATGTCTGCGCATGCTGACCTTCCTGCCCTTGGAGCAGATCGACGAGATGGACAAATGGGAGGGCAGCCAGCTCAATCAGGCCAAAGAGATTCTGGCCTATGAGCTCACCAAGATGATTCACGGCGAGGAGGAAGCGGTGAAAGCGCAGGAGAGCGCAAGGGCGTTGTTTGCGGGCGGAAATGCTGCGGAAATGCCCACATATGAGCTTTCGGAATCCGATTTTCTGGACGGTAAAATCGACATTCTGGGTGTGCTTGCCGCATCCGGGCTTACCACATCCCGCTCCGAGGCCCGCCGTGCCGTGGAACAGGGCGGCGTCACGGTGGACGGCGAGAAAGTCTCCGACATCAAGACCAGTTATGCACCGGAGCAGTTTGCCGGGGAAGGCATTGTGGTAAAACGCGGCAAGAAGAATTTTAAACGGATTATTTTTATCTAAAATCTGCATTCTTTCAAGACCTCCTGCGTATACATATAACAGTATCGACAGGAGGTTTTGCTATGGATTATGCGTCAAATCATACATACGATTTGTATTCTGACATACAGAGGCGAACGGGAGGCGAAATCTACATCGGGGTGCTGGGGCCCGTGCGTACCGGCAAGTCCACCTTTATCAAGCGTTTTATGGATGAGATGGTGCTGCCCAATATGGAGGATGAGCATGCGTTGGCGAGGGCCATGGATGAACTGCCTCAGAGCGCGGGCGGAAAGACCATCACCACCACGGAACCGAAGTTCATTCCAAACGAGGCGGCCAGAATCAAGTTGAACGGGGATGTGGAGCTTCGGGTGCGTCTCATCGACTGTGTGGGGTACATGGTGGACGGCGCGGCGGGACATCTGGAGGAAGATCAGGAGCGCATGGTGAAGACTCCTTGGTTTGAGGAGGAGATTCCTTTTACGCAGGCGGCGGAAATCGGAACGGATAAGGTGATGAACGATCACTCCACCATCGGCCTTGTGGTGACCACGGACGGCAGTTTTTCGGAGCTTCCCAGAAGCAGCTATATCGAGGCGGAGGAGAAGACCATAAACGCCCTGCAGCAAATACATAAACCGTTTCTGGTGCTTTTAAACAGTCAGAGACCCCATTCCGAGGATACGAAGCGGATGGCGTCGGAGCTGGAAAACAAATATCATGTATCCGTTCTGCCGGTCAACTGCGAACAGCTCAAAAAAGAGGACATCAATGGGATCCTGGAGCATGTGCTGTATGAGTTCCCCGTGTCCGCCATGGAATTTTACATGCCCAAATGGGTGGAGATGCTGCCCGGGGATAACCGGATGAAGCAGGAGATTACAGAGCGCATCCGCGAGCTCATGAAGGATTATGACCGCATCCGGGATGTGCTGGACCGCCCGGTGTTGCTGGAGAGCGATTATATCAAACGATGCAAGACGGACGGTATCCGGCTGGACAGCGGCGTGATCCGCATTCAGCTTGATGTGGATGAGTCCTATTATTACGAGATGCTCTCGGAGATGATCGGGGAGAAGATACAGGACGAATACCAGCTTGTGGGCAAGCTGAAGGAATTCTCCGCCATGCAGAAAGAGTACGCCAAGGTGTTGAATGCCGTGAAGACCGTGCGCGGAACCGGATACGGTGTGGTGACACCCGAGAAAGAAGAAATCCGTCTGGAGAAGCCGGAGCTGATCCGCCACGGCAATAAATTCGGAGTCAAAATTAAAGCCATCAGCCCTTCCATCCATATGATCCGGGCCAATATCGAGACGGAGATCGCGCCCATTGTGGGCAGCGAACAGCAGGCGGAGGATCTGGTTCGCTACATCAATCAGGCGGATATGGAGGAGGGAATCTGGGATACCAATATCTTCGGAAAAACCGTGGAACAGCTCGTAAATGACGGAATAACCACCAAAGTTTCCTCTATTGGCGAGGATAGCCAGATAAAATTGCAGGATACCATGCAAAAAATTGTGAATGATTCCAATGGGGGCATGGTCTGCATCATTATCTGACGGCATGGACGGCGGATGTTTTCAGAAATCTCTCATAAAAAATTTTATAGAAATTTTCATAGGGAAAGAGCAGATGTGGAAGGGACGTTCTTGTAGAGAACGATCCCTTCTTTCTTTTGTGTCAGCTATATGTCAGATAGGCATTTGCGAAATAAATTATCTGCACAATTCGGATTACGAAAATGAGAGTTGTGCAAAGATTTATTTTATGTCAGAGCTTGGCATAATAAGGAAACGCATACCCGTACACGGTGACGCAGACTGCGATGATAATAAGCAGTGTCAGCGCCATGTCCAAAAACGTAAACAGATGGTCAGAGGAGGTCTCCTCTGAAGCTTTCCCCTGTATGCGCAGCCAGAGTGTCTTACAGATGCGCATTCCCTTATCAATACCCCGGACGCAGTAGAAGCACAGCGGAATCAGCGTGGGCATCAGATAACGTCCCTGAGGCTGATAGTCCGTGCCATAGGAATAGATCAAGCTTAGGACACAGGGAATCAGAATACACAGCATCATGTTGGCGTGGAAAAAGAGCTGCAGCGCCGGGCGCGCAGGTCGATCCTGTCTTTTCTTTTGTCGGGAGAACCCGGACAGAGGAATGAGATTTCCGCAGATTCCCACCGCAAACAGCAGCTTGTAAAAGCGATAGATCCAGAGAGCCGTGGTGACGATCATGGGGCCGTACATGCAGATGAAGCTGTTGATGGAGAGCACCAGAAAATCCGATTGAAACAGCATGGTAGGGATGGTGTATCCGCTGGATTTGTAGGTGACCCGCACGTCGGGGTTCATATTCTCGTTGCCGTAGAGCGCGCCGCAGAGATCTCTGGTGCGAAGCCCCAGAAAATCTCCGTCATAGAGGATATAGCTTCGGATGAACCACCAGCCGATGCCTAACAGGACAAGGATGCTGATAAACAGGCCTTTTCGGAAAAAGGGCTTCCAGTCCAGACGCAGTCTCCCGTTTTGAGAGGACAGGTAATGGGCGATAAAGAGCAGAATACAGCTCAGAATAAACCCATAGGCATTGTAGTAGGACAGAGCGCAGAGGATGATGCCTATGGACATGACTACGCAGGAGGAGTAGGCGAAATGATTCTCCAGACAGCAGGTCAGCCCGTAGAGCATGATGGCGGTGGACATCATACAGCAGGAGTCCGTGTTGATATAAGTGTGCAGGAAGATGCTCTGGGGCAGGAACATGGTCAGAAAACAGAAAAAATATTGCAGACGCTTGTCCGCAAACCATTTTCGACCGAGAAGCAGCACGAAAACGGCCATGATCAGGCCGAATACAAAATCCACCAGACGGGCAGAGTAAAAGAGGATGTCAGGATCCTGTGTGAAAAGCTGCACAAGCCGCATGCAGTATCCCTGAGCCATATAGGGCAGAATAGGCTGAAACGCATAGGAAAAACCGTAGGAGGGAATCCGGATGGATTCGTCGTAGCCGTTGGGCAGGGTGCCGTGCTGCGCGATATACTGCGGAATCAGATATCGGTTGAACTCATCCGGCGGATCGCCGAAAGGCTGTCTGAATAAGAGGGACAGCCCGATCACAAAATAAAGGGTGAAATATAGGATAATGACCGGAATCTCCCGGTTCGTGAGATGTAAAATTCTTTTTTTCGTCATGTAATCGCTAACTCCCGCTTTCAATTCAGTCTATTATAGCATATCTCTATCCATAAAACAAATGAATTGCTTTTTGCATAGGGATTTTGTATAATAAACGTATTATATCTCATTTGAAATGATGGTATGTTTGTGGAACTTCCGGGGATTAAACTTTTGCGGATTAAAATTTTCGACAATGTCCGAAAGCTTTGAAATGGGAGCTGCGGAGGAAGGGAGGGTGCTATGGAGAGAAATCCGGTTTATGAGAAACTGACAGGCTGTGTGAAGGCGGTGCGTGAAAAGACGGATTTTGTGCCGCGGGTGGCCATCGTGCTGGGATCGGGTCTGGGAGACTTTGCCTCACGGATTCAGGTGGAGACGGAGGTCCCCTATGAGGAGATCGCAGGTTTTCCGGTATCCACGGTGCCGGGACACGCAGGCAGACTGATCTTCGGATCGCTGGAGGATGTCCCCGTGGTATGCATGAAGGGAAGAGTCCATTACTACGAGGGCTATGAGATCTCGGATGTGGTGCTGCCTGTCCGGATGATGAAGCTTCTGGGCGCGGAGATTCTGTTCCTCACCAACGCGGCGGGAGGCGTGAACTCGTCCTTCCATGCGGGTGATCTGATGTTGATAAGAGATCACATCTCCGTGTTTGCACCCAATCCTCTGATCGGCGCCAATATCCCGGAACTGGGCACCCGATTCCCGGATATGAGCGCAGTCTACCATGCGGAACTGCAGCAGACCATCAGAGAGACGGCGAAGGACAATGAGATCTTTTTGCAGGAGGGTGTGTATGCCCAGCTCACAGGACCTTCCTATGAGACCCCGGCGGATATCCGTCTGCTGCGCACATTGGGCTGTGATGCGGTGGGAATGAGCACCGTGGTGGAGGCCATTGCGGCCAATCACTGCGGCCTGAAGGTGTGCGGAATCTCCTGTATCAGCAATCTTGCGGCGGGGATGGCGGCGTCTCCCCTGAATCACAAGGAAGTGCAGGAGGCGGCGGATATGGCGGCTCCCAGATTTGCGAAACTGGTGACAGAGTCCATAAAACGTTTCTGATATCCGATCTTCAATGACGGGTATGGTATTGCAATATAAGACGATAATAAGTGGAGGAAGAGGGCGGGAAAATATGACTCCGACACAGATTGAACAATTGATAGGGGCGGCACTTACGGCGCGGGCGACCGCCTATGCCCCCTATTCCCATTACACGGTGGGGGCGGCGCTCCTTGCAAGGGACGGCACGGTGTACTGCGGCGGCAATATCGAGAACGCTTCCTATGGGGCGACCAACTGTGCGGAGCGGACCGCGTTTTTTAAGGCGGTGAGCGAGGGCAGACGGGATTTTCAGGCGATTGCGGTGGCCGGAGGCATGGAGGGACAGGCGGCGGCGGAATACGCCTATCCCTGTGGAATCTGCAGACAGGTGATGCAGGAGTTTGGCGGGGAAGATTTTCGCATCTATGTGGCCCGAAGTGTGGAGGACTACAGGGAATATACTCTGGGTGATCTTTTGCCCTGCGGATTTGGAGGTGCTTCCATTCAATGAATATTCGATTGTATAACGCACAGATTCTTACGATGGAGAAAAACAAGCCCATTTTTGCGGGTGAGGTGTGGATTAAGAACGAAAAAATCGCATATGTGGCCTCAAAAGAAGAGCTGGCGGAGGACTGGAATCCCTCGGTGGTGCCTGTCATCAACTGGGATTACCAGATAGACTGTCATGAAAATCTTCTGATGCCGGGATTTAAGAATGCGCATACGCATTCGCCCATGACTTTTTTGAGATCCTATGCGGACGATATGCCCTTGGACCGATGGCTTCATGAGAAGATTTTCCCCATGGAGGCCAAGCTTTCCCCGGGGGACATCCACACGCTGACCAAACTTGCCGTGTTGGAATATCTGACCGGCGGCATCACGGCGGTGTTTGACATGTATGTGAATCCTGAGGCCGTCGCAAAGGCCTGCATGGATACGGGCATGCGCTGCGTGTTGGTGCCGGGCCTAAACGATTTTGTGTCCTCGCCGGAGCAGGTGGAGGAGGAATATATCAGATGGAATCAGAAGAGTTCCCTTGTCAGCTATCAGCTCGGTTTTCATGCGGAGTACACCTGTTCCAAGGAGCTTTTGTGCAGGGTGGCCGATCTGGCGCACAAACATCGCGCGCCGGTCTATACGCATCTGGCGGAGACCGAGCGGGAAGTGGAGGAGTGCAAGGAACGATATGGCATGACGCCGATGGTATTCTTAGATTCTCTGGGGATGTTTGAATTCGGCGGCGGCGGTTTTCACTGTGTGCATATGACGCCTCAGGATATGGATCTTCTCAGAATGCGTCGGATGCATGTCATCACGAATCCCGCATCGAATCTGAAGCTTGCCAGCGGCATCGCGCCCATCGCGGAATATGAAAAACGCAAGATTCCCGTCGCCATCGGAACGGACGGTCCGGCCAGCAACAATTGTCTGGATATGTTCCGAGAGATGTTTCTGGTGGCGGGGCTGAGCAAGGTGAGAGAGTCGGACGCCACAAGTCTCTCCGCGGAGCGGGTGCTTCGCATGGCCACGGTATGCGGGGCGAAGGCCATGCGTTTAAATCGGGCCGACACGCTCTCCAAGGGAAAATACGCGGATATGATTCTGATCGATCTGCATCAGCCCAATATGCAGCCCGCCTATAACACCATCGGCAATCTGGTCTACAGCGGCAGCAAATCCAATGTGCGCATGACCATGATCAACGGCAGAATTCTCTATAAGGACGGTGCGTTCAATATCGGGGAAGATCCTGAGCGCATTTATGCCGAGAGCAATGCCATTTTACAAAGGATGCTGTCGGAGTAGCGGAGCGTTTTTATCTCTATTTATATTTCGTCTCCGATGATAATTTTAGAAATATGAGGGACAGATCCGGCGCAGGTTTGCCGCCGGTCTGCGGGTTTTGCGCTGCGCCAAAGCCCGAGCCCATGGCCCCTTAAAATACAGCCGCAGCACGGAGGATAAAATGTTTGAGAAGATGTTTAAATTAAAGGAGAACGGCACCAGTGTCAAAACAGAGATTGTGGCCGGACTCACAACCTTCATGACAATGGCCTACATCATTGCCTTAAACCCCAATCTGTTGACCGGTTTCGGCGCGGAGGGCGCGGCTCTGTGGAACGGCGTCTTTCTGGCGACTTGTATCGCCTCCGCGGTGGGTATGTTTGTGATGGCATTTGCGGCCAACAAGCCTTTCGCAATGGCGCCGGGCATGGGACTGAACAGCTTTTTCGCACTGGTGGTGACCAATATTGCGGCGCTGACGGGGATGACCTATGTGGCGTCTTTTCAGGCGGCCCTGTGTATCATTCTCATCGAGGGACTGGTATTTCTCGTATTGTCTGTGCTGAATGTGCGGGAGAAGATCGTGGAAGCGATTCCTCTGGGCGTGCGTCTGGGAATTGCCCCCGCCATCGGTCTGATGTTGATGAACATCGGTCTCGGTTCCAATGCGGGCATTTATTCCGAAAACGGCGGGCCGTTTTATGCGATGCGTGATTTCTTCGGGGCATTGACGCCCAGCATTGCAAAGAATGATATGGGCTCCGGCTATGCCGGCATGGTGCTCACGGTGGTGACCATGTTCATCGGTCTGTTCATCATTGTGATTCTCGCACAGAAGGGCATCAAGGCGGCGGTGATCATCGGTATGCTGGCTGCCAGCATCGTATACTGGGCGGGGGAGGCGATCTTCCTCGGCATCAATCCCTTCGAGAGCCTGTCAGGAGCATCTTTCCTGCCTCCTTTCGGGGATATGGCTGCAACCACTCTGTTTAAATTCAATTTTGCAGGTTTTGCGCAGATCGGATGGTTTACCGTGATCACGCTGATCGTGACATTCTGCATCATCGATATGTTTGATACCATCGGAACGCTGGTTGGTACGGCGAGCCGTGCGGGAATGCTGGACAAAGAAGGGAAAATGCCACAGATGAAGCAGGCTTTGATGGCCGATGCGGTGGGCACCGTGGTGGGATCCGCAACGGGTACTTCCACCGTCACCACCTTTATTGAATCCGCATCCGGTGTGGAGGCAGGCGGACGCACGGGTCTGATGGCACTGACCACCGGTATTTTGTTCCTGGCATGCACGTTTCTGGCGCCGGTCGCAGCGATCATTCCCGCGGCGGCCACTTCCTCAGCGTTAATCTATGTGGGTGTGCTGATGATCACGGGGCTGAAAAATATTAATTTTGACGATATCTGTCAGTCCGTTCCCGTGGCGCTTATGCTGATTGCCATGCCGGTATCCGGTTCCATCGGACATGCCATCGGCATCGGCCTGATCGCTTATACTGTGATCAAATTGTTTACCGGCAAGGGAAAGGATGTGTCGGTACTCACCTATGTTCTCTCGGCGATATTCCTCGTAAAATTCTTCCTTGTCGCCTAGAGGAAAGGAAAACCTTCTATGGAATATCTGATATTTTTGGCGGCACTGATCCTGTTTGTGGCCGTGGTTTTTGTCCGGGAGGCCGTGCAGGCCGGAAAGCGGCGGCAAAAATTCATACAGTCGCTCTATGACGGGTTCGGTATGCCGCCGGAGCGGAAATACACGCCAGAGAACAGCGCTCATATTCCGGGATATTATAAAAGACACCCGGAAGAGGGGCAGTTGGACGAGATCACATGGAATGATCTGAACATGGACGAAATCTTCCGGCGGATGAACTATACGCATTCCGCAACGGGGGAGGAGTATCTTTATTATTTGCTGCACAGCGCGGGACAGAGCAAAGAGAATCTGGATCGTTTTGAGAGCGTGACGGCGTGGTTTGCCGAACATGACGACGAGCGGGTGCGAGTGCAGTTTTGTATGCATGAGCTGGGGTATACCGGAAAGTATTCCTTCTATGACTATATCGAGAATCTGGACGTTCTGGGACAGAGGAGCAACGCAAAGCATTATCTGATGAACGGGCTGTTTATTCCGTTTATTCTGCTGGCGCCGTTTCGGCTGACCATAGCGCTTCTGGGGATCGCGGTCTTGGGAGTCTGGCAGATTGTGAGCTATTTTAAGGACAAGCGGGAGATCGAACCCTATATCACCAGTTTTGCCTATGTGATGCGCCTGATTGCGGCCTGTGAGAAACTTTGCAATACGGATCTGCCCGTCTGCGGTGGAGAGCTTGACCGGATGCGGGCGTGTATCCGGAAGATGAAGGGTATCCGCAGAGGGTCCTTCTGGGTGTTCACCGCCAGCGACAGTAGGACTTCCGGGAATCCGCTGGAGCTTATCATGGATTATCTGCGCATGATCTTCCATGTGGATCTGATGATTTTCAACAAGATGCTGCGGCAGCTCAGACTGCATCTTGCAGAGGCGGACGAGCTGATTACATTGGCCGGTTATCTGGAGTCCGCCGCCTCGGTGAGCGCTTTTAGAGCATCTTTGACGGAGGGATGGTGTGTGCCTGAGCTTGCGGAGAGCGGCGCGCACATCGGCGCAGCGTTGTCTCTGGAGATGGAGCAGGGGTATCATCCGCTGCTGGCGCAGCCCGTGAAAAACAGTGTCCGCGCGGGGCGGGGCGTTCTTCTCACAGGGTCCAACGCCTCGGGCAAGTCCACATTTTTAAAGACGGTGGCCGTCAATGCGATTCTTGCACAGACCGTTCATACCTGTGCGGCCGCAGGCTACCGGGCGCCGCTCTATGCCGTCTATTCTTCCATGGCGCTTCGGGATGATATTCAGAGCGGTGAGAGCTATTACATCGTGGAGATCAAATCTTTAAAACGGATTCTGGACGCGGCGGGAGGAGCCAGACCTGTCCTGTGCTTTGTGGATGAGGTGCTCCGCGGCACCAACACGGTGGAGCGCATAGCGGCGTCCACACAGATCTTAAAGAGCCTGACGGGCGGACAGGTGCTCTGCTTTGCAGCCACCCATGACATTGAGCTCACCGAGCTTTTGCGGGAATCCTATGACAATTATCATTTTGAGGAGGAGATCCGTGACGGAGATATCTCCTTTGCATACAGACTATTGCCGGGGAAGGCCTCTTCCAGAAATGCCATACGGCTGTTGGAGATCATGGGATATGCGCCGGAGGTCACCGAGCGTGCTTTCGAGAGCGCAAGGAGATTTCTGGAGAGCGGCGTCTGGCAGGCTTGACGGTTTTGTCCAAAAGTTTTATACTGATAGCATATTTTGATGACATTTGTCACCGGGAAAATCTTTGCTTTGAGCAGGAACGGAGGATTACTATGGGATTTATAAACGGTTTTGTATCGTATCTGTTATTGCTGTTAGTCTTTGTGGCTGTGGGCGGCGCTGCGGTTTTTCTGGGAATTACTCTGCGCAAAAGTGCCAATGCGAAAGCAGAGCAGATAGAAGGAGAGGCGGCGGAATAACCGGCAGTCAAAAGAAGCGGAGGATAGGCCGATGAGCCGTTTTCGAGCTGTATTGTGGGATGTGGACGGTACGCTGTTGGATTTTCTCTATTCACAGAGAATTGCCGTCACCAAATGTTTTCACGACATCGGGCGGGACGTCACGGAGGAACTTCTCCAGAGTTATCGGGAGATTAATGACGGGTATTGGAAACGGCTTGAACTGGGAGAGATCACGAAGAGTCAGCTTCTTTCGGGCCGTTTTATCAGTCTGTTTGAGAGATATGACATCACGGGAGTGGATGCGGAGGCTTTCGGCAGACAGTATCAGACGGAGCTTGGCAATGTGTACCGCTATATGGAGAATGCCAAGGAAATCTGCGAGGCGCTTCGGGGAAAGGTGAGGCAGTATGTGATCACCAACGGCGTCACGGCCACACAGGAGAGTAAACTTCGGCTCTCCGGGCTGTACGAGCTGATGGACGGCGTGTTTATCTCGGAGCAGGTCGGGGCGCCCAAACCCCACACGGCCTTTTTCGATTACTGTATGAAAGCCATCAAGGAGACGGAAGGCGCGGTGGACAAGCAGGAGCTTCTGATCGTGGGAGATTCGCTCACCAGCGATATCAAGGGCGGTTTCTTGTATGGAATCCCCACCTGTTGGTATCGGCCGGAAAACATCTTGGAGACAGAGCCGTCGCTTCGCACCGAATATGAGAGGTATCGGCCCGATTATGAGATCAGCCGTCTGAATCAACTCTATGAGATTCTGGGAGCGGAATATGGCAAAATCTGAGGGACAGAAGCTGAAAATCTTATATATCCTGCGGATGCTGGAGGAATATACCGACGAGTCCCATCCCATGTCAACAGCGGAGATCATAAGGCGTCTGGAGGCGGAGGGGATCTCTTGCGAGCGCAAAACGATTTACAGTGATGTGGCCAGACTGACGGATTTTGGCTATGATATCATACAGGTGTCCAACCGCAGAGGCGGCGGATACTATCTTGCCAGCAGGGAGTTTGAGCTGGCGGAATTAAAACTTCTGGTGGATGTAGTGCAGTCTTCCCGTTTTATCACATCCAAAAAATCCAGAGAACTGATCAGAAAACTGGAGAAGATGGCGGGGAAATATGACGCCGGTAAGCTTCAGCGTCAGGTCTATGTGGCCGGGCGCATCAAGACGGAGAACGAGAGCATCTACTACAATATTGACGATATCCACAGAGCCATTCAGGAGGATCGGAAAATTTCCTTCACCTATATGGAATGGAATCTGAAGAAACAGTTGGTTCCCCGGGGAGAGCGGCGAACCGTCAGTCCGTGGGCCTTAATCTGGCGGGACGAGAATTATTATCTGGCGGCTTATGACGCGGGGGACGGCATCCTGAAACATTACCGTGTGGACAAGATGGGAAGTGTGGAAGTGGAGAAGGAGCGGCGGGAGGGGCTGGAGCAGTTTGCACAGCAGGATCTGGCCGCCTACACCAACCGCACCTTCGGTATGTTCGGGGGCGAGGAGGAGACGGTGACATTGCGCTTCCCCAATCGGCTTGCGGGAGTGGTGCTGGATCGTTTCGGCAGGGAGACGGATCTTCGGCCCATGGAGGATGGAACCTTTCATATTCGCGCTAAAGTTGCGGTCAGCGGACAGTTTTTCGGATGGCTTGCGGGCATCGGACCGGAGGCGGGAATCGTGGCGCCGGAGCGGACCAAGGAGCAGTATAGAAGCTGGATTGCAGAAATATTAAAGTCAGAACAGAAAAGAGGATGAAGAATCATGCGGATCATACCGGCAAAGCGAATGGAAGCCCTTGAGGAGGGCATTTTTCAGGTTTTAAACGAGAAGAAGCAGGAAGTGGAGGCACAGGGGGGAAAGGTCTATAATTTCTCGGTGGGAACCCCTGATTTTAAGCCCGCGCAGCACATTATGGACGCAGTCTGCGAGGCGGCGTCCAAGCCGGAAAACTACAAATATGCACTTCGTGATCTGCCGGAATTGATCGATGCGGTCATACAGAGATACCGGACCCGCTACGGCGTGGAACTCTCTTCTTCGGAGATCATGAGCGTGTACGGTTCTCAGGAGGGAATCGCCCATATCGGACTGAGCCTGATCAACGAGGGAGACGTGGTTTTGGTACCTGATCCCGGCTATCCCATTTTTGCCGTGGGACCGGCTCTGGCGGGAGCGGAGCTTGTGACCTATGAACTCAGTGAGGAGAATGATTATCTGCCGGATCTGGATAAGATCGGGGCGGCATACGGCAAGAATGCGCCGAAGGAGCGGAGAGCCCGGCTGATGATCGTGTCTTATCCCTTAAATCCCGTCTGCAGGACGGCTCCGGATTCCTTTTATGAGAAGCTGATTCCGTGGGCGGCGGAACATGAGATACTGATCGTCCACGACAATGCCTATTCGGACATTATCTATGACGGCAGGGTGGGACGGTCAATCCTGTCCTTTGACGGGGCAAAAGAGGTGGCGGTGGAATTCTACTCCCTGTCCAAATCCTTTAATTATACCGGAGCCAGAATGGGATTTCTGGCCGGGAACGAAACAGTGGTGCAGAATTTCAAGAAGCTGCGCTCCCAGATCGACTACGGGACTTTCCTTCCGGTGCAGTATGGGGCGATCGCCGCGCTCACGGGGCCGGACGACATGGTAAAGGCACAGTGCGCCGAATATGAGAAGCGGAGGAATGCGCTCTGCGACGGTTTTACCGCACTGGGATGGCGTTTTGAGCGAAGCGGGGGAACCATGTTCGCATGGGCGAAGATCCCCGACCGCTTCGGAGAGGATGATGTGCGTTTCGTCATGGAGCTTCTGGAGAAATCCGGAGTGCTCTGCACACCGGGGAGCAGTTTCGGAGAACTGGGCAAAGGCCATGTGCGTTTTGCGCTTGTGCTTCCGGAGGAAACGATACGGGAGGCCCTGCAGGAGGTGCAAAAGAGCGGTATTTTGGAATAGTCAAGTAAATCTTTACGAAAAGGTGTCTAAAATGTGGACACCTTTTTTGTTACTTTTTTCTTAGATGCCGCCGTTGACAACAGTAGAATATTTTTCTATACTTGTATATGCATGGTACAATATCTAGTTGTGGCGGGTATGCAAACACAATATATTGCATTTCGACACAATTCAGTATTTTAAACGAAGGAAGGAAAAAGCATGAGCAGTAATTTTGGTCAGACAAGCACATCCAATGTCAATTTCGGGGAAGAGTACAAGCCCGAGCGCACGGTCTATGTCATCAAGAAGGACGGCAGCAAAGAGGCTTTCAATGTCCAGAAGGTGATCAATGCCGTGGGAAAGAGCGCATACAGGGCGCTGACCAGATTTACGGAGGAAGAGGAGCGCAATATCTGTCAGTTTGTGGTGGACAAGGTCAATGAGCTGGATGTGGATGAACTGCCCATCCCCATCATGCACAATATCGTGGAGAGTGCGCTGGAACAGGTGAAGCCCGTGGTGGCAAAGAGCTATCGCGACTACCGCAATTATAAACAGGATTTCGTCCGCATGCTGGACGACGTCTATAAGAAGAGCCAGTCGATCATGTATATCGGCGACAAGGAGAACGCCAACACGGACTCCGCGCTGGTGTCCACCAAGAGAAGTCTGATTTTCAATCAGTTAAATAAAGAGCTGTATCAGAAGTTTTTCCTGACTACGGAGGAGATTCAGGCATGTCGGGACGGCTATATCTATGTGCATGACATGTCCGCGAGAAGAGACACCATGAACTGCTGTCTCTTCGATGTGCAGAACGTGCTCACGGGCGGTTTTGAGATGGGAAATATCTGGTACAATGAGCCCAAGACGCTGGACGTGGCCTTTGACGTGATCGGCGACATTGTGCTCAGCGCGGCCAGCCAGCAGTACGGCGGCTTCACCGTGCCCAGTGTGGATCTGATTCTGGAGCCTTATGCCGAGAAGTCCTATCAGCGCAATATTGAGAAATACAGGAAACTTGGAATCGACGAGGACACCGCGCAGGCGGAGAGCTATGCGGATGTGATCAAAGAGTTTGAACAGGGATTTCAGGGGTGGGAGTATAAGTTTAACACCGTTGCCTCCAGCAGAGGAGATTATCCGTTCATCACGGTGACGGCTGGAACGGGAACCGGAAAATTTGCCAAACTCGCCACCATCACCATGTTGAACGTGCGCAGGAGAGGGCAGGGCAAAAAAGACCATAAGAAGCCGGTACTCTTTCCTAAGATTGTCTTTTTATATGACGAGAATCTCCACGGCCCCGGCAAGGAGCTGGAGGATGTGTTCGAGGCAGGGGTGGAGTGCTCCGCCAAGACAATGTATCCCGACTGGCTCAGCCTCACCGGAAAAGGCTATGTGGCCAGCATGTATAAGCAGTATGGAAGGATCGTGTCCCCCATGGGCTGTCGGGCGTTTCTCTCCCCGTGGTATGAGAGAGGCGGCATGCATCCCGCGGATGACAAAGATCTGCCCATATTTGTGGGACGTTTTAATGTGGGGGCTGTATCGCTGCATCTGCCCATGATTCTGGCCAAGGCCCGCAAGGAGAGCAGAGATTTTTACGAGGTTTTGGACTATTATCTGAATCTGATTCGTCAGCTTCATATCCGCACCTATGCCTATCTGGGTGAGATGCGCGCGTCTACCAACCCGTTGGCTTACTGTGAAGGCGGATTTCTGGGCGGTCATCTGAAACTTTCGGACAAGATCAAGCCGCTGTTGAAATCGGCCACCGCGAGCTTTGGTATCACGGCGTTGAACGAGCTGCAGGAGCTCTATAACGGGAAATCCCTTGTGGAGGACGGCGCCTTTGCGGTGGAAGTCATGGAGCATATCAATCAGAAGATCGCGGAGTTCAAGGAGGTGGACGGCAATCTTTACGCCATCTACGGCACTCCCGCGGAGAATCTCTGCGGCCTTCAGGTGAAGCAGTTCCGCAAAAAATATGGCATCGTGGAGGGCGTTTCCGACAGAGAATATGTGTCCAACAGTTTCCACTGCCATGTGACGGAGGACATTACCCCCATTGAGAAGCAGGATCTGGAAGACCGCTTCTGGGATCTGTCTAACGGCGGTAAGATCCAGTACGTGAAATATCCCATAGATTACAATACGGAGGCCATCAAGACGCTGATCCGAAGGGCTATGGATATGGGATTTTACGAAGGAGTCAATCTCTCTCTGGCCTATTGCGACGACTGCGGACATCAGGAGTTGGAGATGGATGTGTGTCCCAAGTGCGGCAGCCGCAATCTGACGAAGATCGACAGAATGAACGGTTATCTGTCCTACTCCCGCGTCCACGGCGACACGCGCTTAAACGATGCGAAAATGGCGGAGATCGCCGAGAGAAAGAGCATGTAAGATCATAATGACAAGGAAATTGGTTTTATGAGATATCATAATATAACAAAGGATGATATGTTAAACGGGGACGGCCTGCGGGTGGTACTCTGGGTTGCGGGATGTAATCATTGCTGCAAGGACTGTCAGAATCCGATCACATGGGATCCGGACGGAGGACTTCTCTTCGATGCAGCCGCAAAGGCGGAAGTGTTTGCCCAATTGGATAAACCCTATATTGCGGGCATCACGTTCTCGGGAGGAGACCCGCTGCATCCGGCGAACCGGTTGGATGTGCGCAATCTGATGGCGGAGATCAAGGGCAAATACCCGAATAAGACTATCTGGCTCTACACCGGCGACTCTTGGGAGAATATTCTTTATTATCCCATGATGCAGTATGTGGATGTGGTGGTGGACGGCGAGTTTCATGTGCAGGAGAAGGATGTGAAGCTGCTCTGGAAGGGAAGCCGCAATCAACGGGTCATCGATGTGAAGAGAACGCTGAAGCAGGTGGATCCCAAACTGCCTGTGCTGCACTGTCCGGATTATGCCAATCCCAAGGATGCTCCGGCGCCGAGACCTGTGGCCAGCGCGCCCGTGACTTCCTGTGTATTGTGATGCCGGAAACGGCTTTATTCGTGATATGTTAAGCTATGTAAAATAGGAATGCGGCAGAGTGGAGACAGATGGCCGCGGGATGGGAGATGCGTGAAGAATGCGGAGAATTGCGCAGTTTTTTAAAGTGAGCGAGGAACAGTTTGTCAACGCCATGAGAGAGGACTTCCCGGAGTACAATGAGGAGGACATCCGGCAGATCTACGAGGATATCAAGCTTCCCCAGCGGGCCACCAAGGGGAGCGCGGGATATGATTTCTATGCGCCTTTTGCATTTTCCCTGCCACCCGGAGCCACCATCAAGATTCCCACGGGAATCCGGGCCAAGATGGAAGAAGACTGGGTGCTGCAGCTTTACCCGCGTAGCGGTCTGGGCTTTAAATTCCGTTTGCAGATGAACAATACGGTGGGCATCATCGACAGCGATTATTTTAATTCCGACAACGAGGGACACATTTTTGTGAAGCTCACCAATGATTCCAACGAGGGCAGAACCGTGGAGGTGAATGCCGGAAGCGGAATGGTACAGGGAATTTTTCTGGAATACGGCATCACGGTGGATGACGAAGCGGAGGGCGTGCGAAACGGCGGTTTCGGCAGCACCACAAAAGAATAGTTTCGCATAATATTTTCCTTTCGGGTGACACTATTTAGAAATAAGTCGCCCGGGAGGAATTTTTTTAATGGAGAAAATATCGGAAAATCTGCAGGCCAACAGAACCTATATGGATCAGATGCTGGGGGTGGATCACAATTTTGACGTGGTGCACAGAACCATGTCTATCGGAAACAAGAGCGCCTGCATGTATCTCATAGACGGTTTCTGCAAGGATGATCTGATACAGAAGATCCTGCAGTATTTTATGGATATGAAGCCGGAGGATGTGCCGGAGGATGCGGAGACCTTGGTGGAGCAGTATATTCCCCATGTGGAAGTGGAGGTGGAGGAGCGCTTTGACAAGCTGATGGTATCGCTTCTCTCGGGAATGTTTGTCCTCTTTGTGGACGGATATGACAAGGCGATTCTGATCGATTCCCGGACCTATCCCTCCCGCGGCGTGGAAGAACCGGAGAAGGACAAGGTGCTTCGGGGCTCCAAGGACGGATTCGTGGAGACCGTGGTGTTCAACACCGCTCTGATCCGTCGCCGGATCCGCAGCGAAAAGCTTCGGATGGAAATGATGAGCGCGGGAAAGTGTTCCCACACGGATATTGTGCTATGTTATATGGACGACCGAGTGGATCGGGACTTTCTGGAGGAGCTTCGGGGAAAGATAAACGGCATACAGGTGGAATCCCTCACCATGAATCAGGAGAGTCTGGCGGAGTGCATCTATCAGAGGAAATGGTTCAATCCCTTCCCTAAGTTCAAATATACGGAGCGGCCGGATGCCGCCGCGGCGCAGGTGTTGGAGGGCAATATCGTGGTGCTGGTGGACAACTCGCCCTCGGCAATGATCATTCCCACCACGATCTTTGATGTGGTGGATGAGGCGGACGACTATTATTTTCCTCCTATCACGGGAACCTATCTGCGTCTCACCCGCTTCCTGATCGCAATTCTGACGTATATCGTGACCCCGACGTTTCTGCTCTTGATGAACAATCCCCAGTATGTCCCCGAGAGTTTGGAGTTTATCATGCTGCAGGAGGATCCGAACATTCCGCTGTTGTGGCAGTTTTTGATTCTGGAGCTGGCCATTGACGGGCTGAAGCTGGCCGCCGTGAACACGCCGAATATGCTGAGCACACCTTTGAGTGTCATGGCGGCGCTGGTGCTGGGAGAATTCTCGGTCAACAGCGGGTGGTTCTCTTCGGAGGTCATGCTCTATATGGCATTTGTGGCCATCGCCAACTACACACAGGCCAATTACGAGCTGGGCTATGCGCTGAAGTTCATGCGGATTCTGAATCTGATCCTGACGGCGCTCTTCGGAATCTGGGGGTATCTTGCGGCGATCCTGATTGCCGTGCTGGCCGTCGTTTGCAACAAAACGGTGTCCCACAGAAGCTATGCCTATCCGCTGATCCCATTTGATCCTAAGAAACTGGCGGATCGTCTGATTCGCAGAAGGATTCCGGGAGCGGCGAAGAATGGGAAATAGGAAATCCTTTGCGGGAGGATTCGGAGTATTCCGACAGAACTTTTCCGCACCAAACAAACAAATTCTCATACTATGTTATTAACCAAATTTCATAAGTATGAGAGGAAGTATCATGCAGGACTTTAGAATTGACGAGCAGTGCGATCAGTTTCCTGTGGCTATGGCCTATGTGCCTTGGCAGCGCTTTGACAACATGTACGAAGATCTGGAAAAAGCCTATTGCATCGGCACGATTTTCCCGGAGTTAAATAAACCTTTCACGGGAAGGAGATGCGTATCATGAACAGCAAAGAGCAGATGCTGAGAGACATCGGTGTTTTGGATTTCACGTTGGTGGAGCTTGCGCTCTATCTGGACACTCATCCCACGGATCGCAACGCAATGGAGTATTTTAATTATTATAACCGCATTAAGACACAGATGGAGAGGGAATTCTCCAGAACCTACTATCCCCTGAAACTGGATCTGGCAGAGAGCAATCAGGAATGGAGATGGGGCGCGGCGCCGCTTCCCTGGGAAGGAGTGTGTGGATAATGTGGAGTTATGAGAAAAGATTACAGTTTCCCGTGAACATTAAGGAGCCCAATGCACAGCTGGCACAGGCGATCATCTCCCAGTACGGAGGCCCGGACGGAGAAATGGGCGCAAGTATGCGCTATCTGTCCCAGCGCTATGCAACACCTTACAAGGAGGTGGCGGGGCTGCTCACGGATATCGGAACAGAGGAGCTGGCGCATCTGGAAATGGTCGCCGCCATTGTGCATCAACTGACCAGAAATCTCTCCATGGAAGAAATCGAGAAGAGCGGTTTCGACAAATATTATGTGGATCACACGCTGGGCATATGGCCGCAGGCCGCAGGAGGGGTTCCCTTTAACGCATGTGAATTTCAGGTAAAGGGAGATATCATCACGGATCTGGTGGAAGATATGGCGGCAGAGCAGAAGGCCAGAAGCACTTATGACAATATTTTGCGTCTGGTGAAGGATTGTCCCGATGTGTATGCTCCGATCAAATTCTTGAGAGAGCGTGAGATTGTGCATTTCCAGCGGTTTGGTGAAGCCCTCCGTATCACACAGGATAAACTGAATGCGAAGAACTTCTATGCGTTCAACCCCGGATTTGACACTTGCGAGAATTCCGGTGGAAAATAAAACGGATTGTAAATCTGATATAAAAAAATTTTGACAGATCGGTCTCCCGGCTTTTCGGCCGGGAGATTTTTTGACAAGGAATAAGTACAGGCCTTCTCCACATACCAATAATCAGAGCTTCCCGGGGAGAGGAAATAATTTGCCGAATGATTTCTGAATGGATTGCCGGACTGGACGAATTGATATGGGGACCATGGTTGTTGATTTTTATGCTGGGAACAGGGGCGTGGCTGATGCTGCGGCTTCGTTTTCTGCCGGTCAAAAGACTGAAATTTGCTTTGCGCTGTGCCTTTGGTCTGGAGACGGACGAGAGTAGGCGGCGATTGCGCAGAGCGTATATGGGACATAAAAGTTCTTCCGGAGTCTCGCCTTTTGCCTCTCTGACTACGGAGCTGGCGGCCACCATAGGAACAGGGAATATAGTGGGGGTGGCTACCGCGATGGTTCTGGGAGGCCCGGGAGCTTTATTCTGGATGATGGCTGCAAGTATGCTGGGGCTTGCCACCAAATTGGTGGAGAGTTCCCTGTCCGTCAAATACCACTGCCGCAATGAGCGGGGGGAGCGGGTGGGCGGCCCCATGTATACGCTGCGGGATGCGCTGCCTCGGACAAGAGGGCGATATAGCGGGATGGTGGGACGTTTCCTTGCATTGAGCTATGCCCTTTTTGCGGTGGCAGTCTCTTTCGGAATGGGCAACATGACCCAGTCCAACTCCATTGCGGAGGCCTGTAAAGTGACGTTTAATGTACCGGTGGCGCTGACGGGGCTGGTGGTGACGATCGCCACCATTTTGGTGGTGCTGGGCGGAATCGGCTCCATCGCCAAAGTGACCCGGATCTTGGTGCCTTTCATGGGCGCATTTTATGTTCTGGGCACTTTTGGGGTGCTCTTTGTCAATATGGGGCGGCTGCCGCAGGGCATTGCCTCCATTCTGGTCATGGCCTTTGCGCCGGAGGCGGTGACAGGCGGTTTTCTGGGAAATCTCACGGTGACGGCGTCCCTTTCCATGGCAAAATCCATCCGCCTGGGCGTATCCCGAGGAGTCTTTTCCAATGAGGCCGGACTGGGCGCGGCGGGAATTACCGCAGCCGCGGCGGATACGGACGACTACATAAGGCAGGGATACATCAGTATGACGGGTGTTTTTCTGGACACGATGGTGATCTGTATGCTCACGGGGCTTGCCTTTGTCTCCTCGGGACTCTTGGGAACGGTCAATGCTTCGGGGGAATTATTGAACGGCACGGAACTCACCATAGCGGTGTTTACCGACGTCTACGGGGTGTGGGGCGCGAGATTTGTGAGCGTCAGCATCATTCTCTTTGCCTTTGCCACGATCGTGGCATGGGCCTATCAGGGAGAGAAGGCCTTTGAGTTTCTGACGGGCAAGACGGACTATAATGTCTGGTACCGATTCGGCTATGCGCTCATTGTCTTTGTGGGAGCCGTGTGTTCTCTGGAGATCGTGTGGAATTTCTCGGATATCTGCAATGGGTTGATGGCGGTGCCGAATCTCATCGGAATCCTGATACTCAGTGTAAAACGGAACGGAATCTGCGAGGAGATCCTCCGCTATGATAAGGATTGAAAGTTGAAGGAATTATGATATAATAAACTTTGCACCCACATCGGTGTGAAGACAGGAAGAAAACCGGATTTTGCAAGGCCTACAAAATAAAAAGCATTACGTAAGTGACGGGAAATAAGTTGAGAGAGGACAAGAGAAAATGAGCGGGACGATCGAGAAATTTCTGAGATATGTAAAGGTGGACACGCAGTCCGATGAGGAATCCGAGACTACGCCCAGCACCGCCGGGCAGCATGATCTGGCGAAGATGCTGTCGCGGGAACTGACGGATATGGGAGCCGAGGAAATTGTCTATGACAGAGAACACTGCTATGTGTATGCCACGATTCCCGCCTCAGAGGGGTGTGAAAATGTTCCGGTGTTGGGCTTTATCGCGCATATGGATACCTCGCCCGCGGTGACGGGCAGGGAGGTAAAACCGCGGATTGTGGAGCAGTACGACGGAGGAGATATCGTGCTCAATAAGGAGCTTCCTGTGGTCATGAAGACCGCGGATTTCCCGGGGCTGTCACGGTATGTGGGAAAGGATCTGATCGTGACGGACGGAACCACTCTTTTGGGAGCCGACGACAAGGCCGGCGTCGCGGAGATTATGGCGATGGCGGAGACGCTTTTGCGGCATCCCGAGATCAGGCACGGTAAAATTCGTCTGGGATTTACACCGGATGAGGAAGTGGGAAAGGGAGCAGATCATTTCGACGTGAAGCTCTTCGGCGCGGACTTTGCCTACACGGTGGACGGCGGCCCGCTGGGGGAACTGGAATATGAGAATTTTAACGCGGCGGGGGCGAAGCTGATCGTGCGGGGAAGAAGCGTGCATCCCGGGGAGAGCAAGGGGAAGATGATCAACGCCATTTTGATCGCGCAGGAATTTCAGACTTTGCTGCCCGCGGCGCAGGCTCCTATGTATACGGAAGGGTATGAAGGATTTTTTCATCTGGAGAATATTCGCGGAACTGTGGAGGATACTGTGGCCGATTACATTATCCGCGACCATGACAGAGAGTTGTTTGAGCAAAAGAAAAAGCTGTTTATGGACTGTGCGGCATTTTTGAACGGAAAATACGGGGAACACACGGTCACTGTGGAAATGACGGATTCCTACTACAATATGAAAGAGAAGATTCTGCCCCATATGCACTTGATCGACAATGCGAAGGCGGCCATGGAGGAGCTTGGGATCGAGCCGAAGGTAAGTCCCATACGGGGCGGCACGGATGGCGCAAGGCTTTCTTTCATGGGACTTCCCTGCCCGAATCTCTGTACGGGCGGAGAGAATTTTCATGGAAAATATGAATTTGCCTGTGTACAGTCCATGGAGCGGGTGACCGAGCTGTTGATCCGATTAACGGAAAAGATGGCTGAATAATGACAAACAAAAAAAGAAACGAGTACCCCGCTTGAGCCATAAGGCTGTACGGTAAAAAAACCGTTTCTTTTTAGGAATTATATGATAGAAGGGAAAAAAGTCAAGAGCCATGTACAATGAAGCTACACATCATAATGAAATTGATTTAGATAAAATAGATTTAAATTCGCAGCCGCCCACAGAAGAGCCTTCAAGACAGTATTATTTTATGGCAAAATGCCGGGAGTTAGTAAAAGATTTTGAACGAAAAAACAACCGCTTACCCAAAGCTTGTGTGACCACTTTCGGCTGTCAAATGAATGCCAGAGATTCCGAGAAACTGGTGGGAATCCTGCGCCGGGTGGGATATGAGATGACGGAGAGTGAAGAGGCGGATTTTGTGATTTTTAATACCTGTACGGTTCGGGACAATGCCAATCAGCGGGTGTACGGCAGACTGGGAGAGTTAAAGGGATATAAACGCCGCAATCCCCGGATGAAGATCGCACTCTGCGGCTGCATGATGCAGGAGGCCGCCGTCGTGGAGAAAATTCGACACAGCTACGGTTTCGTGGATCTGATCTTCGGCACACACAATATCTTTCGATTTGCGGAATTGCTGTATGCCGCCCTTGCAGGACAGGAGACGGTTATCGATATCTGGGAGGGAACGGAGCGCATTGTTGAGGAACTCCCCACAGCCAGAAAGTATCCCTTTAAATCCGGCATCAATATTATGTTTGGGTGCAATAATTTCTGCAGCTATTGCATCGTTCCCTATGTGAGAGGCAGAGAACGCAGCAGGGAGCCGGAGGATATTTTGCAGGAAATCACACAACTGGCGCAGGAGGGTGTGACGGAGATCATGCTGCTCGGTCAGAATGTGAATTCCTACGGGAAAACGCTGGACAAACCGGTCAGTTTTGCCGAGTTGCTTGGCCGGATCGAGCAGATCGAAGGAATCAAACGTATCCGGTTCATGACCTCCCATCCGAAGGATCTGTCGGACGAGCTGATTCAAGTGATGAAGGAGTCTCGGAAGATATGCAGGCATCTGCATCTTCCCGTGCAGGCCGGCTCTACAAGAATTTTGGAGGCGATGAATAGACGTTATACCAAGGAACAGTATCTGGCGCTGGCGGAGAAAATCCGCAGGGAGATTCCGGATATTGCGCTGACTACGGACATTATCGTGGGATTCCCCGGAGAGACGGCGGAAGATGTGGAGGAGACCATCGACGTCATCCGCAAAGTGCAGTATGACAATGCGTTTACCTTTATCTATTCCCCGCGCACTGGAACCCCTGCAGCCGCTATGGAGCAGGTGCCGGAGGCGGAGGTAAAGAAGAATTTTGACCGGGTGCTCAAAGTAGTACAGGAGACTGCAAGAGAGCGGGTGGCCCGCTATCAGGGACAGACTATGGATGTGCTGGTGGAAGAGGTGAATGAGAATGATCCGAGCCTGATGACCGGTCGTCTGTCCAACAATACATTGGTGCATTTCCCGGGGGACGCCTCGCTGATCGGCCAGATCGTGGATGTCAATCTGGAGGAATGCCATGGATTTTATTACATGGGACATATGGTATAATGTTGACACAGAAGAGCATTGTGTCAACTCCTGATTCCATGTGCGCTAAAGCGCACGGGATTATGGTATAAGATGCAGGAATTGTTGCAAAAATAAAAGAAATATGTAAAATTCCTGTAAAAAGCCTCAAAAAATTGCAGGAGAAAATGCATGAAATTTTTGGTAATATAGGATATAATGTTTTTAGCCGTTCTCATCTGAATGGAAAAGACAAGTCATATGACAGAAATCCTGCAATCTATATTTTGTGGCAAAAAAGATTGGATTTTGCGGAGAAACCGCGTAAATATGCGGCTTATAGAAGATGTTTTTTACCTGTCCGATCGAATGCGCTTGTGACCTAAAATGCAGATTTGAAAAGGAAAATGCGGAAAATGAATGAAATCATGCAGAATATTTTGAAGAAAAGGTTCATAGGAGGATTTCCAATATGTCAGACTTAACGTCCATGATGAATATCGGTAAAGAAATGGCAAGAAAGCTTACAACGGTAGGAATTGATTCCTCAGAGAAACTGATCGAGACAGGATCCAAGCAGGCGTTTCTAAAACTGAAAGAGGCCTATCCTCAGGTTTGTCTGGTGCATCTGTATACCTTGGAGGGTGCGATCCGCAATACGGAATTCAACAGTCTTTCGGAAGATACGAAGAAAGAACTGAAGGAATTTAGTGATTTTTTGAAGCGGTAAAGGATGCCTTGCAACGGAAAAAAGCCGTAATTGACAGGGGCTGATATTGATAATAAGATTGTGTTGTAAAACGAATGAAAAGAATTCAAAAACAAAAAATTCAAAAAAAGAAAGAATTCAAAAAAGAATACAAAAGAACAGGAGTAAACAGCCGTGCCCGAATTGACACCCATGATGCAACAGTATATGGAGACCAAGAAACAGTGTCCCGATTGTATTTTATTTTACCGTCTGGGTGACTTTTATGAGATGTTTTTTGAGGATGCGCAGACCGTGTCAAAGGAGCTGGAGCTGACGTTGACGGGGAGAAGCTGCGGTCAGGATGAGCGTGCGCCCATGTGCGGCGTGCCCTATCATGCGGTGGAGGGATATCTTGCGAAGCTGGTGAACAAGGGCTATAAGGTGGCCATCTGTGAGCAGCTTGAGGATCCGAAGCTTGCCAAGGGACTGGTAAAGCGGGATATCGTGCGCATTGTGACCCCGGGCACCAATCTGAATATGCAGTCCTTGGAGGAGTCCCGGAACAATTTTCTGATGTGTATTACTTACACGGCCGGCGGGATCGGAATCTCGGCGGCGGATGTGACCACGGGAGATTATTATGTGACCGAGGTGGATGATATTAAGAAGCTCATGGACGAGCTGATGAAGTATGAACCCTCGGAGATCATCTGCAATGACGCCTTTCTGGTAAGCGGAGTGGATGTGGAGGATCTCAAAGGGAGACTGCATATCTCATTCAATGTGTTGGAATCCCATCTGTTTGATGACGAGGGCTGCAAAAAAGCCCTCCTGAAACATTTTAAAGTCAATACATTGGCCGGTCTGGGCATCGAGGAGTTTCCGACAGGGATGATCGCGGCGGGGGCGCTGTTACAGTATCTCTATGATACGCAGAAGAACAATCTGGAGCATTTTACCCATATCTCGCCCTATCTTACCAGCAAATACATGCTCTTGGACAGCTCCACCAGACGGAATCTGGAACTGACGGAGACGCTTCGGGAAAAACAGAAGAGAGGATCGCTTCTGTGGGTTTTGGACAAGACCAAGACAGCCATGGGCGGCAGGATGCTGCGCAGTTACATCGAGCAGCCCTTGATAGACAAAGCCGACATGGAAAGCCGCTTGGACGCCATTGAGGAGCTCAATAAAGACAGTCTCTCCAGAGACGAGATCCGGGAATACCTGAATCCCATTTATGATCTGGAGCGTCTTTTGTCCAAAGTGACTTATAAGACGGCCAATCCCAGAGATTTGATTGCATTTCGCAATTCTCTGGAGATGCTGCCCCATATCAAGACAGTGCTGCAAAGTTTTGAAAAGACGGAGCTGAAGAATATCTATGAGGAGATCGACGGTCTGGAAGACATCTGTCTGCTGATTGGGCGCGCCATTGAGGAGGAGCCGCCTATTACAATCAGAGAGGGCGGCATCATAAAGGACGGATATGACGAGACCGTGGACCGACTGCGAAATGCCAAGCGGGACGGCAAGCAGTGGCTCGCAGAGTTGGAGGAGCAGGACAGGGAGCGCACGGGCATCAAGAATCTGCGCATCAAATACAACAAGGTGTTCGGTTATTATTTTGAGGTCACCAATTCCTATCAGAATCTGGTGCCGGAAGACTATGTCAGAAAGCAGACGTTAGCTAATGCGGAACGCTATACCACACCGCGGTTAAAAGAGCTGGAGGATACAATCTTAAATGCGGAGGATAAGCTGCAGACCTTGGAGTATGACCTGTTCTGCGAGGTGCGGGATGCGGTTTCGGGAGAGATCGAGAGGATCCAGCGCACGGCGAAAGCCATCGCCAGACTGGATGTGTTCGCCTCGCTCTCCCTTGTGGCAGAGCGCAACCGTTATGTGCGGCCGAAATTAAACGAGAAGGGCATTATCGACATCAAAGACGGCCGTCATCCCGTGGTGGAACAGATGATCTCCAACGATATGTTCATTTCCAACGACACGTATCTGGACAACGGCAGCCATTGTATCAGTGTGATCACCGGGCCGAATATGGCGGGGAAATCCACTTACATGAGACAGACTGCGCTGATCGTGCTGCTTGCGCAGATCGGCTGTTTTGTGCCTGCGAAGTCGGCGAATATCGGTATTGTGGATCGGATCTTTACCCGTGTGGGGGCGTCGGATGATCTGGCCAGCGGTCAGTCTACTTTTATGGTGGAGATGAATGAGGTGGCCAATATTCTCAGAAACGCCACGGCGGACAGCCTTCTGATTCTGGATGAGATCGGGCGGGGAACCTCTACTTTTGACGGCCTTTCCATCGCATGGGCGGTCATCGAACATATCAGCAATCGAAAGTTTCTGGGGGCCAAGACACTTTTTGCCACCCATTATCATGAGCTGACGGAGCTGGAAGGCAAGATGAACAATGTGAACAATTACTGCATCGCCGTGAAAGAGCGCGGAGATGACATTGTGTTCCTGCGAAAAATCATCAAGGGCGGAGCGGACAGAAGTTACGGCATTCAGGTGGCCAAGCTTGCGGGGGTGCCTGATCTGGTGATCGACCGTGCCAAGGAGATCGCCGAACAGTTGTCGGACAATGATATCACGGAAAAGATTCAGAACATTACCGTGGATATGAAAAATGACGGGAAAAAGAGCGGCCGCAGGGCGGCTCAGTATGACGAGATGGATATGGCACAGATGTCGCTGTTCGACACGGTGACGGACGAGGATGTGCTGAAGGAACTGATGGAGGTGGAGGTGACCACATTAACGCCTCTGGATGCGCTGAACACGCTGTATCGACTGCAGAATAAGTTGAAGAACCGCTGGACGGCGGAGTGAGGGAAAAGATGCTGGAAATACATTTGTTGGATTCGGAGACCATTGACAAGATTGCCGCCGGCGAGGTGGTGGAGCGGCCTTCCAGTGTGGTGAAGGAGCTTGTGGAGAACGCGGTGGATGCCGGCGCCACGGCCGTCGCCGTGGAGATCAAGGAGGGCGGCATCGAGTTCATCCGCGTGACGGACAACGGCCACGGAATGGACAGGGAACAGGTTCGCAGCGCTTTTTTGCGTCATGCCACCAGTAAAATCAACAATGCGGAGGATCTTATGAGAATCTCCAGTCTGGGGTTTCGCGGCGAGGCCTTATCCAGCATCGCTGCGGTATCCAAAGTGGAGCTGATCACCAAGACAAAAGACAGCCTCACGGGCAGCCGCATTGTGCTGGAGGGGGCTGTGGAGAAGGAATTTTCCGAGGTGGGAGCGCCGGACGGCACCACCTTTTTGGTGCGCAATTTATTCTACAATACGCCGGTGCGCCGGAAATTTTTAAAGCTGCCTGCCACGGAGGGTGGTTATATCGCCGATCTGATGGAGCATCTGGCTCTGTCACGACCGGATATTTCGTTCAAATTTCAAATGGGGAATCAGCTTCGGTTTCATACCACGGGAAGCGGGGATCTGCGGGAGGTCATCTACCGCATCTACGGGCGGGATGTGGCCGCCTCTTTGGTGCCGATTCGTCTGGAACAGAACGGGAATCTTGTGGAGGGATATCTGGGGAAACCCGTGATGGTGCGATCCAACCGCAATTACGAGATCTATTTTATCAACGGAAGATTTATCAAGAGCAATATCATAGCCCGGGCGTTGGAAGAGGGGTACAGAGAATATCTGATGCAGCATAAGTTTCCGCTGTGTGTGCTGCACATCACCATGGACACGAGGCAGGTGGACGTCAACGTGCATCCCACCAAGATGGATGTGCGGTTCAGCGACGGTATCACGTTCAGCAAAATGCTCTCCGACGGCGTGCATGACACCTTGAAGGCGCAGGAGATGATTCCCGAGGCCAGTCTGGGCAACGGGCGGGAGGAGAGACAGGCCGAACGGGAACGGCAGGCGGAGAGACAAAAGGAACGCACGCCGGAACCTTTTGAAAGGCGGCGGACGGAGAGTTACCGCGTGGCTGAGGAGAACAAATATCAGGCCGTCACGTCCCATCAGAGCACGCGTATGGAGCAGGGTGTACTCAAGCGGGATTCGGACATAAATCGGGGCGCGGTGCAGAACACATCGTCGGAACAGAACGTTGGCGCGGAACGCGGCAGCACACAGAGCGCGGTGCCGAATGCGCCGTCCGGGTCGGAAGTATATGCAGGGCAAGGCGCGGTACAGAGCGTGTTGCCGGAGCAGCAAAAAGCGGGCGGGAAGCAAAGCACGGCGCAGAATACGCCGCCCGAGCAGAAATCCGGGCAGGAAGCAAGTGTGGAGCAGAACACGATACAGAGTACACTGCCGAAGCAGAACGTGGACATTAGCCGGAATGCAGAGCAGACTGTATCGTCCGAGCGGCGGGAAGACGCCGATGCAGGAATTCAGATGAATCTGTTCGAGGAGCGGATTTTGTCCGCTGATAATCGCAGTCGGTATCAGATAATCGGACAGGTTTTCAACACCTATTGGATGGTACAATTTGAAGATAAGCTGTTGATCATCGACCAGCATGCGGCACATGAAAAGGTGAAATATGAGCGCCTGATACGGCGGTTTCGGGAGAAAAAAATTGAGTCCCAGATCCTTGCGCCGCCGGTTGTGGTCAGTCTCTCCGCGCAGGAGCAACTGGTGTTGTCGGAGTACCGGGAGGTCTTTGCAAGTCTGGGGTTTGAGACGGAGATCTTCGGGGGCAGGGAGTATGCGCTGCGCAGTGTGCCCACAGATCTGTACGGCTGCAGCGAGCGGGAACTTTTTCTGGAGGTGCTGGACGAACTGGACACCGGAGTCAGCAGAGGAAGCTTTAAAGTCATCGAGGAGAAAATTGCATCCATGGCCTGCAAAGCCGCGGTAAAAGGGAACAACCGCCTGAATCTCGCGGAGGCGCAGGAGCTGATCGACGAACTTCTGACGCTGGAGAATCCCTACAATTGTCCACACGGCAGGCCCACCATCATCACCATCAGCCAAAGTGAGATGGAAAAAAAGTTTAAGAGGATTGTGTGATTCGAAAAATGCAGATTGCAAGAGGATTTCTGTCAGTGACGGATTGGGACAATAGAGACAAAACGGGCGCCGGATGCAGTGGCAGGGCTGCCCTTATTTGTCTCTATTGCCCCAATCCTGTTCCCGGCAAGATGGCTTCGCAATAATATAAACGAATCATATATTGGAACTAGGTAATTGCAAAACTCTGATTTCTTCAATCCGAATTGTGCTGACTGTATACTCCATAAGCAGACCCTAGCGAACCGTCGGTACTTAGACACCGTACTTTGGTGTCTTATGTACCGCTACGGTGAGGTGGGAGCGAAAGCGGGTCTGCGTTGGAGTATACAGTCTGCACAATGACACTCTGTAAAAATCGGAGTTTCGCAAGCACTTAATATTGAAATTAGGATAGGAGATATTGAGACAAAGCAGATGGAACAGGAGAAGTATTCCCGGAGAGACATGCAGAACAGATCGGAAGTCAAGGAGTCCGCGAAACATGCGGGCGAAGCGTTCCGGCCGCCTTTGATCATTCTCACAGGCCCTACGGCCGTGGGGAAAACGGCACTGTCTCTCGCTCTCGCAAGGGCTGTGGGAGGAGAGATTATTTCCGCAGACTCCATGCAGGTCTATCGCCATATGGATATCGGATCCGCCAAAATCACGAGGGATCAGATGCAGGAGATTCCCCATCATCTGATCGACATTCTGGAGCCTTGGGAGGACTTCAATGTGGTGTCATTCCAGAAACGGTGTAAAGAGGCCATGGCCGATATCTACAGCCGCGGCCGGATTCCGGTGCTGGTGGGCGGCACAGGATTTTATATTCAGGCGGTGCTTCGGGACATTCATTACACGGACGACGGGGAGGACGGCGATTACCGCAGGGAACTTTCCAGAACAGCCTCCGAGGAGGGTGCCGGGAAACTGCACCAAATGCTGGCGGCGGTGGATCCGGCTTCCGCCGAGGCGATTCCTGCGGGAAACGTAAAGCGCGTCATACGCGCGCTGGAATTCTATCATCTGACCGGCAGACGCATCTCCGAGCACAACGAGGAGGAACGTCTGCGGGAGAATGCGTACAACGCCTGCTATTTTGTCCTGAATGACGACCGGGACAGACTCTATGAACGCATAGAAGCGCGGGTGGAAGAGATGGTGGAACAGGGGCTTGTGGAGGAAGTGAAAAGACTGCAAGAGATGGGATGCAGACGGGGGCAGACAGCCATGCAGGGACTTGGGTATAAAGAGATTCTGGATCATTTGGAGGGGCTGTGTACGCTGGAGGAAGCAATCGAACGCATCAAACGGGACACCAGACATTTTGCCAAACGACAGCTCACATGGTTTCGCAGGGAACGGGATGTCATCTGGATCAACCGTCCCGATTTCCCGACAGAACGTCAGGATGATGCCATATTGGAGTATATGCTTGCGCAGATCGGAGAAAGGCTGGATGGGATATCATTATTAGCGCGATAAAGTCTGAATTCGCAGATTAATTTCTTTTTGGTACTCAAAATATACCCTGTTTGTATCATACTTCTTTGCAGTAATTTAATTGCGGTGGTATAGTTGAGGGGTAATAGAAAGAATAATGTATAAGCTAAAAAGATAATTAAGTATTATCATATAAAGAGAAATACAATATATGCCGATAAACAAAATGAGTATATATTAAAGATAGATAGATTTCCCCCAAAAAGCAAAGGTGTAATTTTGAAATATAGTATATGAAAAATATGTGGGTTACACATGAAGATAACAGAAAATGTGTTTTATTCATGTTGAATGACTTTTGCATTTCAATATTGAAATGAGAAGAAAGGCTGACAAATTGAAATGAAAATATTTTATATAGTTATTTCCGCTTTTTTTATTATTTTTTTCCCAAGGCAGTTGACAAGCCTTATATGTTTTGGGAGACATCGGGATCAGAATATTGTAAATAGCAAGGTAGCTTATTGGGGGATATATTCATTTTGGACAATCATTTTTTTGATTGGGTGCCTGATGATGGGATCAGCAGCGGGAGTAAGTACTGTAATGGATAAAGTATTTTGCTATTTTATCTTAGTAAGTGATGATAGGGACTGTATTAAAGTCGAAAGTGAAGAAAACGATGAGACCTATATTTCTTCATATTTTACAAGAGCGGAAGTAGATGATATTTTTTTGCTTGAGATTGTCCAGAAATATACCTATATGTATGATTTATACCAATTACAGAATCTGACAACCATGAAAGTGGATAAAAGCAGATGGATAATTTATTTGAATGATGAGGTGATGGGGTATGTAGAAGTAAAAAATGTTTTTTTTATTAAAGAGCTTTGTTACATATGGGATAGGCAAAAATTAGACCAAAGGAGAAAATTGTATGAGTAAAAGAATGTGTAAAAGAATATTTTCAGTGTTTGTAGCATTATGTCTTGTTATCGTTCAATCCATGAATGTTAACGCAGCAAGTAATGCAGGATTAAGTCCTGAACAGTTAAATACTCTTTTAGACGGTATGGAAAGTATTATATTGCAGTTGGAAGAATTGGGACTCAATGATAGAGAAATAAGTGAATTATTCCAATTTACACCTCGGGAAGATAGCTTTTATAAAATAACACAAGTGAATACAATTCCTTATAGGGGAAATTTTTCGATGGAACAATCAGATAGTGGTATTGATTATAATAGTGTTGCAACTTATGGAAGTTATAATGGAAATCCACCATCATCAAATGCAGTACAGCGACAGCGAATTGAGAATATATATGGCGTAGCATTACGAAATTTTCACTCGGATTTTTATCAAGGGGAAAATGAAGATGGAGAGGATTTTGGCAATTATTTAACATACTTATATTTATCACATTATATAGATGGACCGGGACGTGCGCCAACAGAAAATGATTTGCCATATATTATTTCCAGTGATGATATTCGGGCATATAACACGTTTTTGTCGAGTGCAAATTTATCAAGTTGGGCAACGGCATTAGCTAGTCTTGGAAGTGCTACATATTCCAATATTGATTATACTACAAATTTAAATGCCATAAATACAGTTGACCAAACGTTATCTATCAGCAAGAAGGATATTGTAATGGCAGGAGTTAATGGTTATAATACCAAAGGAGCGGTTGAAAGTATTGCACCTTTGATTAAAGCATATTTTGATGAACACTATTATACAGCTTCTAATGATGAGGAGTTAACACAAGAGACTTTTTATTATGTCTCAAGTCAATTAGAGGCACTAAACTTTTATAAAGATTATGATAAGAATATTACCAAAACAATTACAGATCTTTTGATAACTACGTTTATAAGTGTGATTTGTAGCAGTGTTTCTTTAATGGGACTTTGTGTATCTGTTATTCCATTATACGTGTATGAGGCAACAGGACTGATACAGACAGCTGTATTAGTAAGCCTTCAATATTCGTTTAGTGGAAGGTATGCAGTTCGGACAGGCATCTATTTGGGATTTTAATGTAAGCAGATACAAAGGAAAAGCATAAATATATTTAATAATATAGGAAATACAAGGGAGATACTTATATTTTTTAAGTATCTCCTGTATTTACATAGGGAAGTTATTTGTTTATCTAGTATTTTATTCATTTTATCTGTCCCCTCTTTCTTGAAATTTTTTGAAAGCAATTCAATCAGTTCACAATTCCCGTATATTTTGTGTTATAATGTTTTATATAATTTGATTTCCAACATTTTCCCTTATAAATCGGAGTTTGTATTAGGAGAAAACCTACATGAAGAAAGCGATAAGCTTGCTATTATGCCTTGTAATGATATTAGGTTTCAGCGGCTGCGGCGGCAATATAGAAAATGTGAAAATAAAAGCTGTTGAATCGAACAAATATTCCACAAAGGATATTGATGCTGCGATTAAGACTATCACGACAGAATTTGATAAAGAATGGCACGGATGTGAATTTCTACTATGCCGGTGATGAAATTTCTTCAGATCATCAGGATTGGGCGGACAGTGGAAACATGTTGACCATGGCTATTAACAGACAAATTTCGGTTTAGGGGCAAGAAATCATTTATAATTGACCACCGGACAGGAAGGAGACACACAGGAAAAATGGAATATAAAGACGACTTACTCACCGCACTCTATCAGGATATGGGGATCACCAAACCGGTGTATGAATTCGGCGCGGGCATTCTTGAGCGGTTATCCGACCGTTTTGCCGAGATCGACCGGAGGGCGGAATACAATCAGCTCAAAGTGCTGAAAGCGCTGCAGAAAAATCAGGTCAGCGAGGCCTGCCTGCTGGGTACCACCGGATACGGCTATAACGATCTGGGCAGGGATACGCTGGAGGCTGTCTACGCGGATATTTTTCACACGGAGGATGCGCTGGTGCGGCCGCAGATCACCTGCGGAACCCATGCGCTGGCTTTGGCGCTTATGAGCAATCTGCGCCCCGGAGACGAGTTGATGTCCCCTGTGGGGAAGCCCTATGACACCCTCGAGGAAGTGATCGGAATTCGTCCCTCCAAGGGCTCGCTTGCGGAATACGGTATCACCTACAGGCAGGTGGATCTTCTGCCGGACGGCAGCTTTGACTACGACGGGATCCGTAGAGCGATCCATGAGAAAACCCGGCTTGTGACCATTCAGCGCTCCAAGGGCTATCAGACCAGACCGACGCTGTCTGTCTCCCGGATCGGAGAGCTGATCGCTTTTGTAAAGTCCGTCAAGCCGGATGTGATCTGCATGGTGGACAACTGCTACGGGGAGTTTGTGGAGACCGTGGAACCCTCGGACGTGGGGGCGGATATGGTGGTTGGTTCTCTCATCAAAAATCCCGGCGGCGGGCTGGCACCCATCGGCGGCTATATTGCGGGCAGGCGGGAATGTGTGGAGAACGCGGCCTACAGACTCACAAGCCCGGGACTGGGCAAGGAGGTGGGGGCCTCTCTGGGAGTGTTGTCAGATTTTTATCAGGGGATTTTTCTGGCGCCCACGGTGACGGCCGCGGCGTTAAAGGGAGCCATCTTTGCCGCTAATCTGTACGAGAGACTTGGATTTGCCGTGGTGCCGGACGGCAGCGAGAGCAGGCATGACATCATTCAGGCGGTGACTTTCGGCACGCCGGAGGGCGTGATCGCGTTCTGTCAGGGGATTCAGGCCGCCGCGCCCGTGGATGCCCATGTCACCCCGGAACCTTGGGATATGCCGGGGTACGACGCCAAGGTGATTATGGCGGCGGGTGCTTTTGTGTCCGGCTCCTCCATAGAGCTCTCCGCGGACGGCCCTATCAAGGAACCCTACGCGGTGTATTTTCAGGGAGGCCTCACCTGGCCCCACGCAAAATTCGGCATTTTAAAATCCCTGCAGGCACTTTTGGATCGGGGGATTGTGGAACTTCCGTGAAATTGCCAACTTCCGTGGAATTATCAAATTCTGTGGAATTGCTAAATTTCGTGGAATTGTCAAATTCCGTGTCATACCGACAGAAATCGGGAACTATCACAGAGAAAAAAAGAAGATTAAGAAGAAATAAAATTGGTAAATTTTGTGTACAGCATTTAGATTTTATGCTACAATAATTGACAGCGCAGTTTTTCTTTGCGCCGAAGAAAGACGAGGATTCCTCATGAAGAGAGTAAACTGGCTTTTGGTCTGGCTGGTGTTGATCGGCTTTGTGCTGGGGACTGTGATCGCGCAGATTTTCCCGGGAAGTTTTTTAAGTTACGGACAGGTCTTCGGGCTGAGCAGTCCCGTTGAGCTGGACATGGGATTTCTGGTGCTGACTTTCGGGATGAAATTCCACATTACAATTGCCGGCATCATCGGTGTGATCATCGCGTTTGTGGTGTATCGCTTTATCAGATAAGATTTGCTTCCCGTGCTTTGGAGAAGGCAGAGGGATTGCGGATGCAAAAACAGCAAGAATTACAACAGGACAAAAAACATGCCGGGAGCGGGGACGGCACCGCGCGGGGCGACGGCTCCCCGGAGCTGCCCTACGAGAGATTCCTGCAGATGGGGCCGGAGACTCTGACCGAGCGGGAACTTCTGGCGATCATTCTGCGGACAGGCACCAGAGAGAAGAGCGCTCTGGATCTTGCGGGTGAGGTGCTCGCACTGGCGAGATACCCCCGGGAGGGGCTTCTGGGACTCTATGATGTGACGTTGGAAGATCTCCTGCACATCAAGGGCATCGGGCTTGTGAAGGCGGTCCGATTAAAATGTCTCACGGAGCTGACCATGCGCATCAGCAGGGCAAGTGCGAAGGAAGGGATTGCGTTTAATTCCCCTCGTTTGGTGGCACAATATTTTATGGAATCCCTGCGCCACCGGGACACGGAATGTGTGATCTTGGTATGTCTTGACACGAAAGGCCGCATGATCGGCGAGAAGAAAATTTCCGACGGCAGCGTGAGAATGTCCCTGATTTCACCCAGAGAAATTTTTCTGGAGGCATTGCGGGTTCAGGCGGTGAACATTCTCTTGGTACACAATCATCCCAGCGGGGATCCCGCGCCCAGCAAATACGACAGGGAGCTGACCCGGAATGTGGAGAAGCTGGGGGTCATGCTGGATATTCTGCTCTTGGATCACATCATCATCGGCGACAACAAATACGCCAGTTTTAAGGAACTGGGATATATGGCATAAATGTTATAAAAGCAATGCGGCGGTTCTCCCCGCGTTGCAGGATATATAGAAAGGGGCTATCCGGGATGGCTAACAATGTATTTGGCATCGATCTGGGCACCAACAATATCAAAATTTACAGTCGAAGCGAAGACCATATCATGGTGGAGAAGAATATGATCGCCATTGAGAACAAGAATACGCTTTTTGCTTATGGGGACTCCGCTTTTGAAATGTATGAGAAAGCGCCCGGAAATATTCATATTTCTTATCCGCTTTCCAACGGCGTCATCGCGGATATCAAGAATATGGAGACGCTGATCCGCTATTTTATCACGGATATGCAGAAGGGAAACGTAAAGCCCGCGGACTTCTACGTCGCCGTACCCACGGATGTGACGGAGGTGGAGAAGCGCGCGTTCTACGATCTGGTCAAGGATGCCAATGTCAAGGCGAAACGGATCATGGTGGTGGAAAAAGCGGTGGCTGACGGTCTGGGACTGGACATTGACGTCAAAAATTCTCAGGGCGTACTGGTAGTGAATGTGGGATATGAGACTACGGAAGTTTCCATTCTGTCTCTGGGCGGCATCGTGCTCAGCCGTCTGATCAAGGCGGGAGGTCTCAAATTCGACGAGGCGATCCGCAGTGCGGTCCGCAGAGAATTTTCCCTCATTATCGGCGGCAAAACATCCGAGACGGTAAAGATCGCTCTCAAGGAACTGGACAGCGAGGGCAAGGGCGCGTTAGTGTACGGCCGTGATATTGTGACCGGTCTTCCCGTGGAACGGGAGATCCCTACCAAGCTGGTGGACGAGTGTCTGGAGGAGCATTTTAATACAATCATTGACAATGTAAAGGTGATCTTGGAGCGCACGCCCCCCGAGCTTGCGGCGGATATCTATCGCCATGGAATCTATCTGACGGGCGGCGCTTCTCAGGTCAATCATCTGGCCGAGCGCATGGCCACGGGAACGGGGCTTAGGGTGAATGTGGCGGAAAATCCGCTGACCAGTGTGGCGGCAGGATTGTCCAAGATCATCAAGGATGACAATTATAAATCTGTTGCTTATGCGGTTGAAGGGATGAGTAAATGAGTCCGGTTGTAAAGAAAAAAGGGGAGAGATTTACTTTGCCGGGTAAGTATCTCCTTTTTATTTTAACGGCATTGTGTATTGTGCTGATGCTTCTGACCTTTGGCACCAATGTCTTTGACAAACCGCTGAACACCGCGCTGGGTTATGCGGTGGTTCCGTTTCAGCAGGGGATCTCGCAGGCGGGAGAGTGGCTTTCCAGACGTTCGGAAGAATTGGTGCAGATCAGGGTGCTTCTGGATGAAAATGCCCGTCTGAAAGCGGAAGTGGCCGCCCTCACCGAGGAGAACACACTGCTGCAGCAGGACAAATATGAGCTGAATCGGCTCCGGGAGCTTGTGGAACTGGACGAGCAGTACGGGGCGTATACGAAGGTGGGCGCCCGCATCATCAACAGGGATCCCGGCAACTGGTACACCTCCTTTATCATCGACAAGGGCAGCGACGACGGACTGGCCGAGAATATGAACGTGATCGCGGACGGCGGACTGGTGGGAAGGATCACTTCCACCGGACCAAACTGGGCCCGTGTCACGGCCATCATCTCCGACAACAGCAATGTGAGCGCCATGACCATCGCCACGGGCGATAAAATGATCGTGTCCGGGGATCTGCAGATGATGGCGGAGGGCGTGATCACATTCAGCAAACTGGTGGACAGCAGGAATGTGGTGGCGGAGGGAGACAAGATCGTCACATCCGACATCAGCGACAAATATCTCCCCAATATCCTGATCGGATATATACATACGATCAACAGGGACAACAACAATCTCACAAAATCGGGATATATCACACCGGCGGTGGATTTTGAACATTTGAGTGAAGTATTGGTCATCACTGATTTAAAACAGGTTGTGGATGAGTCGTAAAAGAGGAAGATTCGCAAAGGAGAGATGACATGCTCCGCAAAATTATTGTAACCATTTTGATTCTATTCAGCTTTCTGTTGGAGTCCGCGGTATTCGGCCACTTTGCTCTGGGCGGCATCGTGCCCAAACTTACCATCATCCTGACTTCCGCTTTCGGATTCATGCGGGGAGAGAAGGAGGGAATGGTTATCGGCTTTTGCTGCGGCCTGCTGAATGATGTGTTCTTTGGAGACGTGCTGGGGTTTTATGCACTGATTCTGACTTATATCGGCTTTATCAACGGGAAATTTTCCCGCATCTTTTATCCGGAGGATATCAAACTTCCGATTGCGCTCATCGTGGTGAGCGATCTGTCCTATGGCATTCTGTGCTATATTCTGTTGTTTTTACTGAGGGGAAGATTCGATTTTATCTACTATTTTGTGAGGGTCATTCTGCCGGAGGCACTTTATACCATCGTGGTGACGGTATTTATGTATCCTATTATCCTAAAGATAAACGGAAAACTGGAAGCATGGGAGAAAGGGAGCGCACAAAAATTTGTTTGATGAAATTCGCGATAATCTGATCAATTTCATAACCAGCAGACTGACACTCCTGACACTGTTGTTTATAGGGATGGGCGGCGTTTTGGTCTATCGGTGTTTTGAGCTGCAGATCGTAAAGGGAGAATCCTACCTAAACGACTTTATCCTTTCCACAGAGAAGACGAGAGACATCTCCAGCGCCAGAGGCAATATTCTGGACAGGAACGGTTATGTGCTGGCCTACAATGAGCTGGCCTACTCCGTAAAGATCGAAGATGTCTATGAGAATAAGAACAAAAACCGGAACATGAATGCCACCATCTACCGCCTGATTAAGCTCATTGAGAAAAACGGCGACAAGGTGATTACCGATTTTAAGATTGTGGTGGATGAGGACGGAGAGTTTGCCTTCACTGCGGAAGGGGCGTCCCAGACCCGCTTTCTGGCGGATGTCTACGATCACACGCAGGTGGGGAGCGATGTGCTGACGGCGGAAGAAGAGGCCTCCACGCCCCTTGAGGTGATGCAGCATCTGAGCCGCAACAGCGGCAAGGGCTTCACTTTCGGTATCGGAGCATATGAGACGGAGGGAGATTCCGATTCTCCTTTCATTCCCGGCAAGGGCTATACCAACGAGGAGTGGCTGCAGATGGTGACAATCCGCTTTGCCATGCAGCAGACCTCCTACCGCAAGTACATAGGCACCACGGTGGCCAACAATGTCAGCGATAAGACGGTTGCGGTCATCGTGGAAAATTCCGAGGAGCTGCCCGGCGTCACGATCGTGGAAGACACGGTACGCCGTTACAATGACAGCAAATATTTTGCGCATGTGCTGGGGTACACGGGGAAAATCTCCTCCGATGAGCTCACCGGCTTAAACGAGCAGGTTGTGGCCGCCGGCGGGGATGCGGACACCTACACCATCAACGACGTGGTGGGAAAGAGCGGTATCGAGGCCTATATGGAGACCACGTTGCAGGGAACCAAAGGATATGAGAAGGTTGTCACCAATGTCACGGGCAAAGTGATGCAGATTCTGGAGCGCACGGAACCGCAGGCGGGGCAGGACGTGTACTGCACGCTGGATCATGATCTGCAGATCGCGGTCTACAATATCGTGGAGCAGAAACTCGCCGGACTGGTATCCGAAAAGATTGTCAATACCAAAGAGTACAAAGCGGGAGAGAATGCCACCAGTGCACAGATCATAATACCTATTTATGATGTCTACTTTGCGGTGATCAACAACAATATCGTGGATATCAAGCATTTCGGGGCGGAGAATGCGGGGGAGACGGAGTGTGCGGTAAACGAAGCCTATCTGGCCTACAAGCAGGAGGTTTACGAGAAACTCCGACATGAACTGACGGAGGGCCGTACTCCCTATAATAAACTGTCCAAAGAATATCAGGTCTATCAGAGTAACATTGTCACCAGACTACAGCGAAACGGCGTGATCATGACGGAGGCCGTGGATGCCGCAGATGCGATTCAGATCGCCTGGGCGCAGGAGGAGGTCATCAGTCTGAGCGAATATCTGCAGTATTGTATCGCGCAGAACTGGATCGACGTGAGCAAGCTGGAACTTGATGAAAAATATTCCGATTCCACTGAGATCTATAATAAGCTTTTGGACTATATCATTGATACGATCGATCACAATACGGAATTCCAGAAGAGATTTTACAAATATATGCTCTTAAACGACAGGATAAGCGGCAGACAGATCTGTATGCTCCTGTGTGAGCAGCAGGTCATTGACATCTCCGCGGAAGAAGAGGAATTACTTTTTAATAATCGGATCAGCGCATTCGATTTTATGCAAAATCGCATCAAAAATCTGGATATTACGCCTGCCCAGTTGGCGCTTGATCCCTGTAACGCTTCCGTTGTCATCACGGACGTCAATACGGGAGACGTGCTGGCCATGGTATCCTATCCCGGCTATGACAACAACAAGATGGCCAATTCCATCGATGCGGCCTACTTTGCACAGCTGAATACGGACAAAGCCCAGCCGCTGCTCAATTATGCAACACAGTACAAGGCGGCGCCCGGATCCACTTTTAAAATGGTCGTTGCGTCGGCGGGACTGATGGAAGACGTCATCAGCCTGCGGGATGCCATCACATGTACGGGCACCTATACGGCCATCAGCTATCAGCCGCCGAGATGCTGGAATCATTCGGGACACGGCAGCGAGAATCTGACCACTGCAATCCGGGATTCCTGCAATTTCTTCTTCTATGACGTGGGCTACAAACTGGCGACCCGCTCCGGAACCTATGACGAACAGGCAGGCCTGAACACGCTTTATGAATATGCGGATATGTACGGGCTCACGGAGAAGTCCGGGGTGGAGATCAACGAGTACAATCCGGATATCTCGGACATGGACCCCGTGCGTTCTTCGATCGGTCAGGGCAGTCACAGTTTCACCACGGCCGGGATTGCCAGATATGTGGCGACCGTAGCCAACAGCGGCACCTGCTATAATCTGACTCTTCTGGATAAAGTGACGGATTCACAGGGAAATGTCGTCATAGACTATGAGCCGACGGTGCGCAATATCATCGATATGCCGGAGAATTATTGGAACGCCATTCACAGCGGTATGCGTCAGGTGGTTCAGAACAAGCGCTATTTTAATGATCTGGCCGTCAATGTGGCGGGCAAGACCGGAACGGCGGAGCAGACCAAATCCCGCCCCAACCATGCGCTTTTTGTCTGCTATGCGCCCTACGAGTCACCCGAGATCGCCATAGCGACCAGAATTCCTTTCGGGTACTCCTCGGATTATGCGGCACAGACGACCCGGGATGTGATAAAATATTATTATGGTCTGGCCGAGGAGGACGAACTGATCACTGGTATGGCGGATGAGCCAGACGCCGGTGTGACAAACGAGCTCTAAGAGAATCGGGGGGAAAGAGACAATATGAAAGATGCAGTAATGATTAAAAGTTTTCCGAACGGTATCGCTTTAATTTTAAACGAGGAGTCTTCTTTCGAGGAGATCCTCGAGGAGATCGCTTCAAAATTCTCCGAGGCAAGAGCTTTCTTTGGCAAGGCGAGCATGGCGCTCTCCATTGAGGGCAGAGCCGTGACGGATACCGAGGAGATTCAAATTCTGGAGACCATTCGCCAAAACAGCAATCTCCATATTGTCTGTATCGTGGGACATGACGAAGAGCGGGACAAGCATTTCATCAAAGCCCTGCAGCAGGTAGAAAAACATCTGTCGGACAAAGACGAAGGGCAGTTCTATAAAGGATCGCTCAAGAATCAGCAGGTGATTGAGACGGACAGCAGCATTGTGATTCTGGGGGATGTCTATCCCGGCTGTGCCGTGATCTCCGCAGGTAGCATCATTGTATTGGGCGGGCTTTACGGGGAGGCCCATGCCGGAGAAAACGGGCAGGAGGGTGCCTATGTGGTAGCGCTTGAAATGGAGCCGGAGAGATTAACCATCGGCGATTTCAAATATAAACACAACGGCAAAGCGCCAAAATGGGGGATTCGTCCCAAGGTGCAGCCAAAGATCGGCTATGTAAAAAACGAAAGAATCGTCTTAGACGGACTTACCAAAGAATTACTGGGTTCTTTCTAAAAGGCATCTGTTTCAAGACATGTGTTTCGGATGAAAGAGGAGGAAAGAAATTCAGGGGACGACAGCAGGATTCCATATGACAGATTACAAAAAAGAATGGAGGTTTCAAGTATGGAAAACGAGTCTAAGCAGGCTGGCTGCGAAGTAATTGTCGTCACTTCAGGGAAAGGCGGAGTGGGTAAGACCACCACTTCCGCAAACGTCGGAACGGGTCTTGCGAAACTGGGGAAAAAGGTATGTCTGATCGACACGGACATCGGTCTGCGCAATCTGGACGTGGTCATGGGACTGGAGAACCGGATCGTCTATAATCTGGTGGATGTGGTGGAGGGCAACTGCCGCATCAAGCAGGCGCTTATCCGGGACAAACGCCATCAGGGGCTGTATCTGATGCCTTCCGCCCAGACCAGAGACAAAAGCGCCGTGTCCCCGGGACAAATGATAAAAGTCATCGAACATCTGAAGGAACAGTTCGACTATATCATTCTGGATTGTCCTGCGGGCATCGAGCAGGGATTCCAAAATGCCATCGCCGGCGCCGACAGGGCGCTTGTCGTGACCACGCCGGAGGTTTCTGCCATCCGCGACGCGGACAGGATCGTGGGGCTTTTGGAGGCGAACAGTTTTAAGCAGATTGATCTGATCATCAACAGAATGCGCATGGACATGGTAAGGCGGGGGGATATGATGTCCGCCGCGGATGTGGTGGATATTCTGGCCATTCCGTTGATCGGCATCGTGCCCGATGACGAGAGCGTGGTGATCTCCACCAATCAGGGGGAACCTTTGGTCGGCAATGACACGCCCGCCGGAATCGCCTATGCCAATATCGTGCAGAGAGTTCTTGGGCGCGAGGTGCCCTTTGTCAATTTGGAGAGAGGAATTTCTTTTTGGACCAAAGTAAGCGGAATCTTTCACAAAGCATAAAGGAGGGAGTTTGTATGCGGCATTTCTTTCTGAAAAAGAGCTCCTGCCAGATTGCGAAGGACAGGTTGAAGATTCTGCTCATATCTGACAGAGTCAACTGTTCGCCGGAGGTCATGGAGCTGATCAAGGCAGACATTACCAAAGTGATATCAAAGTACATGAAGATCGATACGGGGAATATGGAGATTCAGATACAGACCAAAGGCAGCAAAGCCGGAAGAGGCAAGACGCCGGTACTGTACGCCAATATTCCGATACTGGATCTGCATACCAAATGAGGACGATATGTTCAGAAACTATAAATTGCGGGATTATGATTTTAAGTTAATACTCATGGTGCTTGCTCTGGCTGCCATCGGCGTTGTCGCCATTGGCAGCGCGGAGGAGACCCTGCAGTCCAGACAGTTCTTCGGCGTTGTGGCGGGTGCGGTTCTGATGATCGTACTTTCCTTTATCAATTACAACGGGCTGCTTCGGCTGTACTGGCTGATCTACGGTGGCAATCTGGTATTGCTTTTGCTGGTTTTCTTCATCGGAGAGCAGCACAAAGGAGCGCAGCGCTGGGTCAAAATCGGCTCCATCACTTTTCAGCCGTCTGAAACCGCAAAAATATTATTGATTTTATTCTTTGCACAGTTTATTATGAAATATAAGGAGAAAATCAACACCCTGAAGATGCTGGCCGCCTGTGTGGTGTTGGTGGGAATTCCCTGGGTGCTGATCGAAGAGCAGCCGGATCTTTCCACCAGTATCGTGGTTCTTCTGCTTTTCTGCGTGATTCTGTTTGCGGGAGGAATCAGTTGGAAGTATATTGTGGGGGCTCTGGCGGTGGGGATTCCCACGCTGATCGTACTGGTGGCAATTGCCGTTCAGCCGGATCAGACGATTCTAAAGGAACATCAGCAGAACAGGATTCTCGCCTTTATCAATCCGGAGGAGTATGCCACGGCGGAAGCTTATCAGCAGTTGAATTCCGTGGTCGCCATCGGCTCCGGACAGTTGGACGGCAAGGGATACAAGAACAATAAAATTACTTCCGTGAAAAACGGTGATTTCATCTCAGAGACGCAGACGGATTTTATCTTTGCCGTCATCGGCGAGGAGTTTGGCTTTAAGGGGAGTGTGGTCGTCATCGTATTGATGATGGGTGTGGCGTTGGAGTGCATTTCCATTGCCCGCAGGGCAAAGGATATGGCCGGAAGGATCATTGCGGCCGGTATGGGAGGTTTGATTGCGTTTCAGGGCTTTGTCAATATCGGCGTCACCACATTCATTCTGCCGAACACGGGACTGCCGCTTCCGTTTGTGAGCTATGGACTGACTTCGCTGCTGAGCGGTTTTATCGGGATGGGATTTGTCTTGAACGTAAGGCTTCAGGCCGGACGGAATGCCGGACAGACCGGCTAAAGGGGTATGGAAGGGTATCACTATGAATATTGCATTGATTGCGCATGACGCAAAAAAGAAACTGATGCAGAATTTCTGTATCGCGTATAGGGGAATACTGAGCAAACATGAGCTTTTTGCCACGGGCACCACAGGACGTCTGATCGAGGAGGTCACCAATCTGACGATCCACAAATATCTGGCCGGTCATCTGGGGGGAGAACAGCAGGTCTGCGCCCAGATCGAACACAACCAGCTTGATCTTGTCATCTTTCTGAGGGATTCCCAGAATCCCAAGGCGCATGAACCGGATGTGAACAATGTGTTCCGTCTCTGCGACATGTATAATATACCGCTGGCGACCAATCTCGCCAGTGCGGAACTGCTGATAAAATCCTTGGACAGAGGAGATTTTGAGTGGCGTGAAATCTATAAATAAAATAAATGGATTAAATGGAATGAAGAACAAAAGATTCACAAGTAAATACACAAGAAAGCTTTCGCTCTGTCTTGCAGCTATCATGATGGTCATGATGTTCTCGGGGTGCGGAAGTCTGAAATATGACATGGACTATCAGGCCGCGGCCAAGGTGAGCAGTTTTAACGTGACAGTGGGGCAGACTGCGGGTTCTGCCAAACCTTTTGCCACGGATCTGTGCGTGGTTGCGGGAGATCTCATGGATGACGAGTCCGTGGATATGAGCCGCGCGCGTGCAGCGGTGCTCTTTGATCTGAACAACCGGGAAGTGCTGTATGCAAAAAATGCCCATGAGAGGCTGTATCCGGCCAGTATTACCAAGGTGATGACGGCTCTTGTGGCATTGCAGAACGGTTCGCTGGATCAGGTGCTCACGGCCACGGATGCGGTGAGAATTACCGAGTCCGGCGCGACGTTATGCGGTTTGAAAGCGGGAGATTCCATGACCTTAAATCAGGCTCTGCATATTCTGCTCATGTACTCTGCCAATGACGTGGCGAATCTGATCGCGGAGAATGTGGGCGGCAGTGTGGATCAGTTTGTGGAGATGATGAACGCGGAGGCCAAGCGGCTCGGCGCTACCAATACCAATTTTGTCAATGCCCACGGTCTGACGGACGAGAATCATTATACCACGCCCTATGATCTGTATCTGATCTTTAACGAGGCCATCAAATACGAGACTTTCAGCGAGATCATCCAGAAGTCCAGCTATCAGACTACCTATTATGACAAAAACGGCAGGGCGAAGGAAGTATCTTACACCACCACCAACCGTTTTCTGAAAGGGACTGTCTCGGCGCCCGTCAATGTCAATGTGATCGGCGGGAAGACCGGTACGACCCAAGCTGCGGGGAGCTGTCTGATTCTGCTTTCCCGCGATACACAGGGCGCACCCTATATCTCCGTCATCCTAAGAGCGGAAAATGTGGATTATCTATATTCGCAAATGACAGATTTGTTGGATGAAATCAACAAATAGTAGTTGTTTTTTGCCTTGGAATACACTATAATGAAATTGTATTCAGATCGTTTTATATAAATATACGACAGGAGGGTTACCAATGGTTCAGTTAATTGTAGGCAGGAAGGGAAAAGGCAAGACAAAACAGTTATTGGATAAGGTAAACAGCGAGATAAAGGATATTGCGGGAAATATTGTATATCTGGACAAGAGTACCAAGCATATGTATGAGCTGAATAACAAGGTGCGTCTGATCGACGTGTCACAGTATATGATAGAGAACAGCAGTGAGTTTATCGGTTTTGTCTGTGGTATACTCTCTCAGGATCACGATCTGCAGCAGATGTATTTTGACAGTTTCTTAAAGATTGCAGCCCTTGGGGAACAGGATATTACCGAGGTTGTTGATAAGCTCTCCAAGGTGAGCGAGAAGTTTAATGTGGATTTTATTCTCAGCATCTCTCTGGATGAGACGGAGATTCCGGAAAGCTTAAAGAGCAAGATCATAGTGGCTCTCTAAAAATTTCGCCGCTTTGAGCGGTTTGCATGTGAAATATATCGGAGATAGCAGAAATGTAGAAAGCCTCGGATTTTCCGGGGCTTTTCAATGGAACGGGACAGTTTCGGAGGAACAGGAATTTGGCGGCGACAACCCGGAAAAGAAGGCGAAAAGCGGCACCAAGAGAAACGCGGAGCAAAATAAAAAAATATAGAAAACCCATCAATCTGAATATCGGAATGCTTATTTTTGCGGCGATTCTGGTATATGTCATCATCTGTGTGGTTCTCTATTTTCAGACGGGCCATATTGTGAGATATGAGGTAAAAAAAGGGTCGCTTGCCACCAACAATATCTATCGCGGCGTGGTGATCCGGGACGAGACCGTGGTAGATACCTCGTCCGCAGGCTATGTGAACTTCTATGCCAACGAGGGTGAGCGGGTGGCGGCCCACGATCTGGTCTATGTGATGGACGAGACGGGCCGTCTGAACGCGGAATTAGAGAATGCGGGTGCGGAGGACAATGCGCTGAGCGAGAGAGAACTTCTTGAATTCCGCAGCGAGCTGGTGACGTTTTCCCACGGTTATGACCGTCACGAATTTTCCGATATCTATGAATTCAAAAATTCTCTGAAAAATACCGTTCAGAAACTGGCCAGTTCCAATATGCTTGAGAGCATTGAACGCATGACCGGAGGCACAGGCGCGGCTAATGTCGTCAATCGCTGCTACGCCCCGAAGACCGGCGTGGTGAGCTATTGGGTGGACGGTTATGAGAGTCTTTTGCCGGAGCAGGTAACGGAGGAGATCTTTGACAAGAAAACGTATGAGACCAAGAAAAAGCAGCTTGTGAGCAACACGCTGTTAGAGCGGGGAGATACGGTTTACAAGCTTTCCACCAACGAGAACTGGTCGATAGTCATCCCCATAGAGAGCGCGGAGCGCGGGGCGGAGCTGGAGCAGGAAGAGTACATAAAAGTGCGTTTTCTCAAGAATCAGTATGAATCATGGGGTGCCGTAAAGCTATTGCAAAACGGCGACGGCAAACATTATCTGCAGCTCTCTTTCACCAACTCCATGATTACCTTTGTGGGAGAACGTTTTCTGGAGATAGAACTCCTAATCCATGACGAGAAGGGACTAAAAATTCCCCTGTCCGCAATTGTAGACAAAGAATTTTATCTGATTCCGGAGGCCTTTGTGACGCCGGAGGGCGACAGCGGCAAAGGACAGGTGCTCAGACAGTATGTGATGGACAGCGGCGAGGTCTCCAGCAAGCTGTATGATATCTCACTTTATCACTATGACAAGAATGAGGCGGTATACTATGTGGACGCCACCATTCTGGACGCCGGAGATATCCTGTTTAAGGAAAACGGTCAGGAGACTTTCACGGTGAGCACCAGAGCCACGCTCACGGGCGTATACAATGTCAATAACGGCTATGCGGATTTCAAACGTATCAATATTCTGGCGCAAAACGACGAGTATGCGATTGTAAAAGCCAATACGCAATACGGTCTGAATGTGTATGATTACATCGCTTTGAACGCCGATTCCGTACATGACGATCAGTTTATCAATAACTGAAGCCTGAGGAGGGTAGGGATATGATTCGGGAACATTTAGACCATGTGCGTGAAAATATCATGGAAGCCTGCGCAAGATCAGGCCGCAACGCATCGGAGGTCACGCTGATCGCCGTGAGCAAGACCAAGCCTGTGGAACTTCTGCGGGAGGCCTATGACGCCGGAGTCAGAGACTTCGGTGAGAATAAGGTACAGGAACTTATGGACAAGATTCCGCAGATGCCTTCGGATGTGAGATGGCATCTGATCGGGCATCTGCAGAGAAATAAAGTAAAATACATCATCGATAAGGTATCCATGATACACAGTGTGGACTCGCTCAGACTGGCGGAGGAAATCAGCCGGGAGGCCGTAAAACACGATCTCACAGTCGATATCCTGATGGAAGTGAACATCGCGCGGGAGGAGAGCAAGTTCGGAGTCCTGCCCGAAGACGCCCGTGCGCTGTTTGACGAGATCGCAAGACTGCCGGGGCTTAACGTCAGAGGATTGATGGCAATTGCCCCGTTTGTGGAAAACGGCGAGGAAAACAGAGCGTATTTCCAAAAGTTGAAGCAATTGTCTGTTGACATCATGGGCAAAAACACCGATAATAGAGACAGGAATATCGTTTTATCGATGGGAATGACAGGTGATTATGTCACCGCGGTAGAGGAAGGCGCCACTTGTGTACGGGTGGGAACAGGGATTTTCGGCGACCGGTGATTTGGATTGGAAACGGTGTTTGGAACCGATAATTGGCTTGGAATAGAGGATAGCAATAGCAAAAAGGAGAATTGTTGAATGGGTGTTATGGATAAGTTTCTGAACTATATGAAGTTAAACGACGAAGATGACGATTATTACGACGACGATTATCTGGATGACGAGGATGAGGTTGCAGAACCCGCACCCAAGAAGCCTGCCGCGCCGAAAGCCGTAAAGGACGCCGACCCGGCATACGAGGAGAGAGCTCCCAAGAGAACCCAGCCCAAAGTCACTCCGATCAGACAGAATGTGACGCGCAAGATGCCCGCAAACGGTATGGAGGTCTGTGTCATCAAACCCAGCACCGTGGAGGATGCCAGAGAAATCACCGAGACACTTCTGGCCAATCGCACGGTCGTCCTGAATCTGGAGGGACTGGACGTGGACATTGCGCAGCGGATCATCGATTTCACCTCGGGATCCTGTTTTGCAATATCCGGCAATCTGCAGAAGATTTCTCATTATATCTTTATCATCACTCCCGCCAGCGTGGATATATCCGGCGATTTTCAGGATATTTTCGGCGGTTCCTTTGAGATGCCTTTAAACAATGGCATATAAGATATAATGGCATGGAAGATTTTGATCACGGATTTTGATAAATACGTTATTCGAGACAAACAGCGGGCTTCCCGGAGAGGGAAGCCCTTTTAGAAGAGCCGTTTCAAACGGCGGAGGAGAGGCAGCTATGGCACAAAGATTATCTGTTTCCTATCAGAAAAAACCTTGCTATGACATTGTATTGAACCAGTCCTTTGAGGGTTTGTGGGAAGAATTACAGACACTTGAGGCGGCCGGAAAGCGTCTGTGTATCGTCACGGACTCTGCGGTGGACGCGCTGTATGGAGACACGCTGTTACAACTTTTGGAAGGAAAGTGTAAAAAGGCCGTAAAATATGTGTTTCCCGCGGGAGAGAGCTCCAAGACGCTGGATACGGTCAAGGGCGTATATACCTTCCTGATCGAGGAGGGCTTTGACAGGAAGGATCTGCTGATCGCCTTGGGCGGCGGCGTCGTGGGAGATCTGACCGGTTATACCGCGGCCACCTATCTGCGCGGCATTGATTTTGTGCAGATTCCCACCACACTTCTGGCACAGGCGGACAGTTCCATAGGCGGCAAGACGGGGGTGGACTTCGACGGTTATAAAAACATGGTGGGGGCTTTCAAGATGCCCCGTCTGGTCTATATGAATCTCTCCGTGCTGAACAGTCTGGAGGACAGACAGTTCTTTTCGGGATTCGCGGAGGTCATGAAGTCCGCGCTCATAAAGGACGCCTCCTTTTACGAGTGGTTGATTGAGAATATGTATGAGATCTGCGAGAGACAGCTGGATACGCTGGAAGAGATGGTCGCACGCTGCTGCGGCATCAAAAAGCTTGTGGTGGAAAAGGATCCCACGGAGCAGGGGGAGAGAGCGCTACTCAATCTGGGACACACCATCGGACATGCCATCGAGAAGGCCAAGAATTTTGAACTGTACCACGGAGAGTGCGTAGCGCTGGGTATCGTGGCCGCCGCATATATTTCATGGAAAAAGGAGCTGCTTTCCATGGACGAATATTATGAGATCCGGGATATGTTCGTGCCCTTTTATCTGCCGATCACCGTGGACGGTATTGATCCCAATGAGATTCTAAAGCTCACAAAGTCCGACAAGAAGATGAGCGCGGGCACAATCCGCTTTATTCTTCTGAAGAAGATCGGCAAAGCTGTCATTGACAATACCGTCACCGACGAGGAAATTCTGGCGGCGATAGACGAAATTCATTTCAGTGACGAGGATGCACATGCGTAGACACAAAAATCGGGAAAACAAAAAGAGCGGCAGATGGAAAATGCTCTGTATAGACGCTCTGATCACGGCGGTTCTGCTGGGATTTGACCAGCTTACCAAATATTGGGCGATCGAGAGACTTCGGGGCGGTTCCCCCTATGTGCTGATCGACGGCGTGCTGGAGTTGCAGTATCTGGAAAATTACGGCTCCGCCTTTGGGATGCTTCAGGATCAGAAATTCTTTATCCTGTTTGTGGGAGTGATCTTTCTGGCGGTGATCCTGTTCTTTCTGGTGCGGCTTCCGCAGATGAGAAAATTTGTCAGGGTGCATATTCTGCTCTCCGTCATTATAGCGGGCGGGGTGGGGAACATGATCGACAGATTCCGCTTTGACTATGTGGTGGATTTCATTTCTTTTGTCTTGATCCATTATCCCATATTCAATGTGGCGGATATCTATATTGTGGTGGCCACCCTGATTCTTTTCACACAGTTTATGTTTGTTTTTCAAGAGCGGGATCTGGAATTTTTGAGTTTCAAGCAAAACCGGTATCGGGAGATCAAATAGATGGATGAATTTGTTTTTTCAGTCACGGATGAGATGGAAGATGAGCGTATTGACCGATGTGTCAGTATGCTCATTGATTCGTTATCCCGCTCTTTTCTTCAGCGTCTGATCAAAGAGGGACGGCTGTGTGTCAACGGCGCACCCGCAAAGAGCAGCTACCGCGTGAAAGCGGGCGATGAGATCCGCTTCTGTCTGCCGGAAGCGGAGGAACCTCAGATTGCGGCAGAAAATATTCCCCTGGACATCCTCTATGAGGATCGCGACGTGATCGTGGTGAACAAGCCGAAGGGAATGGTGGTACATCCCGCCGCCGGTCATTATAGCGGGACCTTGGTCAATGCCCTGCTGTATCACTGCGGGACGCAGCTCTCCGGGATCAACGGCGTCATGCGGCCCGGAATCGTCCACCGCATCGACCGGGACACCACCGGCTCCGTCATCGCCTGCAAAAACGATCATGCCCATAACTGTCTGGCAAAACAGCTTCAGGAGCACAGTGTCAACAGGCGTTATCACGCCATCTGTTACGGGGTTATCAAAGAGGATGAGGGGGTGATCGACAAGCCTATCGGGAGGCATCCCACAGACCGCAAGAGGATGGCGGTGAATGATAAGTGCGGCAAACGGGCGGTGACACATTACAAGGTGCTGGAACGTTTTAACGGTTACACTTATGTGGAATGTGTGCTGGAGACGGGCCGCACGCATCAGATCCGGGTCCACATGGCAAGCATCGGGCACCCGCTCTTGGGAGATACGGTCTATGCGCCGGGCAGGAAATGTCCCTTTTCGTCGCTGGAAGGTCAGACGCTTCACGCCAAAATACTGGGCTTTGAGCATCCCTCGGACGGAACATACATCGAGACGGACGCCCCGCTTCCCGAGTACTTTGCTCATTTGCTCTTGTCTTTACAGTCAAAATAAAGTATAATAAATGTGGATAAATTATAGAATTGGAGGTGTTTTTATGAATACAATTATTACCATCGGACGTCAGTTTGGTTCTGCGGGCAGAGAGATCGGTGAAAAAGTTGCAGAACACTTCGGCATCAAATGTTATGATAAGGAACTTCTCACCCGGGCCGCCAAGGAGAGCGGATTCTGCGAGGAGCTGATTCAGAATCATGACGAGCGGCCCACCAATTCGTTTTTGTATAATCTGGTGATGGATACCTATTCTTTCGGCTATAATGCCTCCTCTTTCGTGGATATGCCCATCAGCCACAAAGTATTTCTGGCACAATTCGACACCATCAAAAAAATAGCTGAGGAAGGTCCCTGCGTGATTGTGGGGCGTTGTGCGGACTATGCGCTCGCCGAATGCAAGAACTGCATTCATCTTTTTATCTATGCAGACGAGGAGACAAAGACCAAGCGCATCATGGAAAAGTATCAACTGCCCGAAGGCAAGGCGCGGGATATGATCATCAAAAAGGATAAGCAGAGACAGAGCTATTACAACTATTATTCCTCCAAGAAGTGGGGGCGGGCGGACAGCTATGATCTGTGCGTGAACAGCAGCGTGCTGGGCGTGGAAGGCACCGTAAAGCTGATTACACAGTATGTAGAGGATTTTGAGAAGAAAAACGGCTAGAGACACGAATAGAATGGAAAGGCATGGGAGATTCCTACATGGCCACTTTTAATACGGGAATTGTCACGATTGACAGGGAATATAAGATTGTAAAAGCAGATCAGAAATTTTATCAGTTTATCGGCTGGGAGAATCCGATGTATCTTGAACAGAGTGTCTGTCAGGATGATTTCCCGCATCTGCGGGAGATTCTGAACCGTGTGTCTGCCACGGGGGAGCGGGCGGTGATGGCCTATCGCGTACTGCGGCCGGACGGGACACTGCGCTGGGTGACCGCGGACATTGTGGCGGAGACCGATACCACGGCGGCAAATGCGGCACCGGACGGCTGTCTGAAGCTGAGCATGCAGTCCGTGGACGATCTGGAGCGGGAAATCTGCGGTCTGAACAATGAAATCCGGGAACTGAGCACCTATATCGACATCATGGACGAATTCTTCTTCAGATATGATGTGGAGCGGGATGATTTTTTCCTCTTTATGGGCGGAGACAAGCAGCGGGTGCGGCTGTTTCACGGGGAGCTTGACAAATGGGAGAAATCGATTCTTGGCAATTCCGGTTTTTCGGAGAAATATCTGGAGACATTTGAGCGGTTCTGCGGGGACTTAAGACATGGAACCAGACATTTTTCCCATGAGATGACGATGCCTCATCTGGTACGGGGCGATGAAAAAGAATTATATCTTCTGAAAGGGCGGACTGTCACGGACGGTGATCGGAACTCCATTGTGCTCGGTTGTGTCTACACCATGGCCCAAAATTCCCGCCGTCGAAAGACCCGTCTGGGAGCGGATGCCGGAAGAGATGAGCTGACAGGTCTTCTGAGCAAGCGGACGATTGTGGATTACATCAACAATGTCTTTGATGCAGGTACGGAGGGCACTTGTTATCTTTGTGTTCTGGACGTTGATAACTTTAAGACCGTGAATGATAATTTCGGGCATATGTTCGGCGACGAGGTGCTTGTGACCGTGGCCGACATTATCAAAGATGCCGTGGGAGAACGGGGTGTGGCAGGGCGCATCGGCGGTGACGAGATGCTGGTTTTTCTGGAGGATATCAAGGACCGTGTCGATCTGAAAAGCATCCTGCGCACCATTCGCACCGGCGTGGAATGGGCATACAAAGATGTGCGGGAAGACCTGCACTTAAGCTGCTCCATCGGGGCGGCGGCATGGCCGGAAGACGCCGGAAATTACAGCGATCTCTTTAAGATTGCGGATAAGATGCTCTATCGGGCCAAGGAAGGCGGCAAAAACCGATATATTATTTATACCCCGGATATTCACGGAGAACTTCTCACCAACGAGAATTCCGCGGGCGTGACGATACACAGGAAGGTTATGAATATTGATAAAGACCGTTTGCTGCTGGAACTGACCGAGAATTTTCTGCACCGGGGAATCTGGGGGACACAGTTCGTACTCGAACAGACCGGCACTGCATTCGGGCTGGCGGAGGTTGATGTATTCTATGACGAGCCGGTGTACACGGCCATGCATTGGAGAGCCGACGGCAAACCGCTCTCGGAAGGGCAGCTTTCCTACGCCAATTCCACCAAATTCCGTCAGCTCTTTAATGACAATAAACTGGCGGTGGTCAATCACACGGCAGATTTGGAATTTGCCTGTTCCGAAGCCTACAAGAGCCTGTACGGTCAGGGTGTGCAGTCGGCGTTGTTTTATCGGATGGACGGCGTGATTCCGGGCTATGTGACGTTCTATAAAGAGGAGATATCTTCGAGACTCTGGACGGAATCCGACAAGATCCATCTGAATCTGATAGCCAAAATGATTGAACTGGTATTGGGCGGAAGATAAGTCCTGCTGAATAAACAGCCGCATGCGCGGCGGAATGAGGGAAAACATGACAAATTTGTATACCGGCATTGCAACGATCGACAAATTACTGCAGATTGCCAGAGCCGACAAAAAGTTTTATGAGTATGTGGGCTCTGACAATTACGCATCACTGGGAGGCGTTATTCATCCCGATGATCTGGAATATTTTAAGGAGGTTTTGTCAAAACTTGGCGAAAAACAATCCGCCATGATCGTGCTTCGCTTCAAAGTTCCCGACGAATCCTACCACTATGTGCTGGCCGAACTCTCGGGCATTGTGCTGGAGGACGAGAAAGATTCCTATGTGGAGATCAAGATTCAGGATATCAGTGAGCTGGAGAAAAATCTCGGCCAGGTATATGACGAGAGCAGTTTCTATGACGAATTTCTGGATCTATGGGGTGAACATCTCTTCCTGTATGAGACCGCCTCGGATTCCCTGCGGGTCTTTCGCGGAAGCAGACTGAACCGGGTATATTCTTTCCGGGGAACGATCCGGCAGTTTGAGGAGCGTCTGTTGGAGCTGGACATTATAGCAAAAGAAGAGCAGGAGTCTTTCAAGGCACTCTGTGCCGACATTGCAAACGGTGTGAAAAATTTTGAGTATAACCTGCTTCTGCGGGATCAATCGCCGGATACACAGAGGATCGCCCATGTCATAAAGGGGCGGACCGTTTTGAATTCCAGAAGGGAATTCGTTGTGCTGGGCGCCATTTCATGCAATGCCGGTGATGCCGCAGGATTTGAACAGATACAAAAGGAATATGAGCTGGATGTCACCACAGGTCTGCTCAGCAAGAAAGCAATTGTCGAGTACACGGAGAATCTGCTTCGGAGCAGACCCAAACACAATGTAAATCTCTGCGTGGTGGATGTGGATAATTTTAAACAGGTCAACGATACACTGGGACATCTGTTCGGGGACGAAGTGCTGGCCAGAGTGGCGGATATTCTCAAAGAGGCAGTTGCCGGCAACGGACTTGTGGGCAGAATCGGCGGAGATGAGATGTTTATCGTGTTGGAAGGCGTGAACACGCTCTCCGATCTGAGGGGGATTCTGCGCAGTATCCGCAGCAATGTGGAATGGGCCTATAAGGATCGCAAGGAAGTGCCCAGCGTGACCTGTTCCATCGGCGTGTCCACTTACCCGGATGACGCCGTGACATATGACGATTTGTTTAAAATAGCGGACAAAATGCTTTACCGGGCCAAGCAGAAGGGCAAAAACCGCTATATCGTATACGCATATGACGTACATGGCGATGTGCTCTCCGAGGAAGAAGCGCCGAATATGCAGGGCAACGTAACGAAACAGCAGGATAAGGAAGATCTTGTGCTGAAGCTGTTGGGTTATCTGGCCAGACAGAGTAAGGCGCCCTATGAGGTGATGCTGCAGGACATCGGGAATACCTTTGCACTGGACGAAGTGCATCTGTTCTACGGCTCCAAAGGGAAAAAGATTCTGGAGAGCTATTGGAGCGCAAACGGCGGTACCATGCCGGCGGAATCATTTTCGGATTATGTGCATGAGGAGAATTTTGTCCATCTCTACAGGGAACACAATCTGGCCGTGATCGACAAACCGGATCTGATCGAGCAGCTCTGTCCCCGCACTTATGCATACCTGATGTCCCATGGCATAAAGGTCGCATTGATCTATAAGATGGACTACAAAAATCATGAGGGATATATTGTGTATTGTAAAATGAGCGATACGTCCCGCAAATGGTCGGACAGCGATATGGCCAACCTGACCTATATCAGCAAGATACTCGAATTGCTGATCGATGACAAATAAGAAAGGGCGCAAAGTCGCCGTAACACCATATTTTTCAAGAAAAGTATTGACATTTGCGGGTAGTACATGCTATGATTTCATAGTATGCCGCTTAACTAGGTAGAAGTGTGTCCGTCCTTGGACGGCGCCACCAAAGTTAGCGAGTAAAGAACCGTGTAGAGAGGTCTGCATGTGTTCCGTGAAGGAGGTGCCTTATATGTACGCAATTATTGCAACAGGCGGAAAGCAGTACAAGGTTTCTGAGGGCGATATCATCAAGGTGGAAAAGCTCGATGCAGAGGCCGGCAATACTGTTGTTTTTGACCAGGTTATCGCAGTAAGTGACGGATCCCTCAAGGTAGGCGACGCAGTTGCATCCGCAGCCGTATCCGCTACCGTTATGGAGCAGGGACGTGGCAAGAAGGTTATTGTATACAAATACAAGAGAAAAACCGGCTACCACAAGAAGAACGGTCACAGACAAGCATACACTCAGGTTAAGATCGACAAAATTGACTGCAAATGACAACAGTTGACATTTTCAAAGATCAAGGCGGTGCCTACAGACAGATTATCTGTATGGGCCATGCGGATTATGCAAAGAAGCATTTGTTTTATAAGGAACCAGATATCCTGTGCGCGGCCATATCCGCTCTGGTAATCAGCAGCATGAACGCGCTGGAGGAACTGGCCGGCGAGCAGATTGCGGCGGTGACCGATGAGGATAGCGGTTTTATGAAATTTGATTTTCCGGCGGATGCGTCTATGCAGGAAAAATCCGTATTTCTTCTGGATGCCTTAGTGTATTCGCTGGAACGACTCAGCGAACAATACGGACAACAGTATTTACAAGTAAATTTCAAGGAGGTGTAACCCATGTTGAATTTGAACCTTCAGTTTTTTGCTCATAAAAAGGGAGTCGGATCTACCAAGAACGGCAGAGATTCCGAAGCCAAGAGATTGGGTGCAAAGCGTGCCGACGGACAGTTTGTGAAAGCCGGCAACATTCTTTACAGACAGCGCGGAACCAAGATTCATCCCGGCATCAACGTAGGAATCGGCGGTGATGATACCCTGTATGCGCTTGTTGACGGAGTTCTTCGTTTTGAGAGAAAAGGCCGTGACAAGAAGCAGGCTTCCGTATATCCTGTAGAGCAATAAGACCTATCAGGGCTTCAAACAGATACCGTTTGAAGTCCTTTTTCTTTCAATGACTTTTTTCTGAATGATTTTATGAGAGGAGAGCATCCATGTTTGCTGACAGAGCCAGAATCTATGTGCGAAGCGGTAAGGGCGGCGACGGACATGTGTCTTTCAGACGCGAGAAATATGTGCCCAACGGCGGCCCCGACGGCGGAGACGGCGGCCGAGGCGGAGACGTCATCTTTGAGGTGGACGAGGGTCTGAACACTTTGATCGACTTTCGGCACATCAGGAAATATAAGGCCGGAGACGGCGAGGAGGGCGGCAAGAAAAACTGCCGCGGCAAGGACGGCAAAGATATTGTCATCCGAATTCCCCGGGGAACCGTGATCAAGGAGGCGCAGAGCGGACAGGTCATCACGGATATGTCCGGCGACAACCGCCGTGTGGTGCTCTTGAAAGGCGGAAGAGGCGGCTGCGGCAATCAGCATTACGCCACCAGCACCATGCAGGCCCCCAAATATGCCCAGCCCGGTCAGCCTGCGCAGGAACTGGAGCTTCTGCTGGAGCTTAAAGTGATTGCGGATGTGGGACTGGTGGGATTTCCCAATGTGGGCAAATCCACCTTTTTATCACGTGTGACCAATGCCAGACCCAAGATCGCCAACTATCATTTCACCACCTTGAATCCCAATCTGGGAGTGGTGGATCTGGAGGGGACGGGCGGATTTGACATTGCGGATATCCCCGGTCTGATCGAGGGAGCTTCCGAGGGCGTTGGGCTCGGACATGAATTTCTTCGTCATATCGAGCGCACAAAAGTCATTATACACATTGTGGACGCTGCCGGAACGGAGGGGCGCGACCCTGTGGCGGATATCTACGCCATCAATCAGGAACTGGAGGCCTATAACCCCGAGATCGCGGCGCGGCCTCAGGTGATTGCGGCCAATAAGATCGACGCCATCTACGAGGGGGCGGAGGCGGATCCCGTGGCCTTGATCAAGGCGGAATTTGAGCCGAAGGGAATCTCGGTGTTCCCGATTTCCGCTGTGAGCGGAGAAGGCGTGAAGCCGCTTTTATACCGGGTAAACGAGATGCTCTCCGAGATCGGTGACGCTCCTGCCATATTTGAACAGGAGTATTTTCCGGAACGCTCTACAGCTTATTCCAATGAGCCCTATACCGTCACCTATGACGAGGAGGCGCAGGAATATGTGGTGGAGGGCCCCCGCATCGAGAAGATGCTGGGCTATACCAATCTGGAGAGTGAGAAGGGCTTTACCTTTTTCCAGAATTTCCTCAAGGAGAACGGAATCTTGGAGGAATTGGAAAATCTTGGCATCGGAGAAGGCGACACCGTGCGCATGTACGGTTTATCCTTCGATTATTATAAGTAGACGAGCAATCGATTTTGATAAGCGGAGTGCGCATAAGACGCACGGAAACGAGGAACAGATGACAAGCAAACAGAGATCTTATCTAAAGAGCCTTGCCAGCAACCTCACATCGGTATTTCAGATCGGGAAATCCAGTCTGACGCCGGAACTGACGGCGGCCGTGGGAGAGTGCTTTCACAACAATGAGCTGATTAAAATTTCGGTGCTGAAAAACTGTCTGGACGATCCGCGGGCCATCGCGGAGATCGTGGCGGAGCGTACGCACTCTCAGGTTGTGCAGGTGATCGGGCGTAAAATCGTGCTTTATAAGCCGGACAAAGACAATCCGCGGATCGTGCTGCCGCGATGATGGCCGTTTACACGGCGGAATGTGAGGGAATATGAACCGAATCGGTATCATGGGCGGAACGTTTAACCCTGTTCATATAGGACATCTGATGCTGGCGGAGGACGCCAGAGACGTACTCGGTCTGAATGAAGTGTGGTTTATTCCGACGGGTCATTCCTATATGAAGGAGGAGGCGTCCGCGTCGCATATGCCCACGCCGGAGGAACGTCTGGAGATGACGGAGAAAGCCACGGCGGACAATCCGTTTTTCCGCTGTCTGGATCTGGAGGTAAAAAGGCCGGGTAAAACCTACAGCTATGAGACACTGGAGGAATTGAAACGCCGGTTTCCCCAAACGGAATTCTTTTTTATTCTGGGAGCGGACTGCCTATATTCGATGGAACGCTGGAAAGAACCCGGGCGGATCTTTGATGCCTGTGTGATTGTGGCGGCAGTGCGCGGCGATGCGTCTTTGGAAGAAATGCGGGCTCAATCCGAGCATCTGCAAAAGCGATTCGGTGCGAAGATCATCCTTCTGCCGTTTCGGAATCTGCAAATCTCTTCCACACAGATCCGGGAATCGGTGAGAGAGGGACGAAGCATAAGATATATGACGCCCGCACAGGTGGCAGACTATATAGAGCAAAAAGGATTTTACAGAGAATGAAATCAATAGAATTGAAGAAAATAAGAAAAGCAATGGAGAAATCCCTCGATGACAAGCGTTTTGAGCATACGCTGGGGGTGGAATATACCGCGGCGGCGCTGGCCATGTGCCATGGGGCCTCCATTAAAAATGCGCAGCTTGCAGGGCTTTTACATGACTGTGCCAAATGCCTGTCGGACGAGAAACGTCTGTCCATCTGCGAGAAACACAATATCAGCATCAATGCGGTGGAGCGGCGGAACCCTTCGCTGCTTCACGCCAAGGTGGGCAGTTTTCTGGCTATGGAGGAATATGAGGTAAACGATTCGGATGTGATTCATGCGATTTTGAATCACACCACGGGCAGGCCGGGGATGAGCGTCTTGGAAAAAATCATTTTTATTGCCGATTATATCGAACCCGGCAGGATGAAAGCGCCTCATCTGGATGAGATCCGACGCCTCGCTTTTATCAATCTGGACGCGGCGCTCCTTCGGATTCTGGAAGACACGCTATGCTATCTTGAGGAAGGCGGCGGAGAGATCGATCCCATGACCCGCAGAACATACAATTATTACCGGCCGGATTCACCGGAATAAAATCACTGGAACATAATCACTGGAACAAAATTACTGGAATAGAATCATTGAGATTTATCAGAACAGTACAATAAATCACAAAAATCGGAGGGACTATGCAGGAACAAAATAACATGGAAACGGTAGCACTGGCAGTGGCGGCGCTGGAAGATAAAAAGGCCGAGGATATCCGGATCATCGACATCAGTGAGATCTCGGTGATGGCTGATTTCTTTCTGATCGCGGGAGGAAACAACCGAAGCCAGATTCAGGCCATGTGCGACAATGTGGAGGAAAGGCTCGGCAGGGCAGGGCACCCCGTGAAACAGATCGAAGGATATGACACCGCCAATTGGATTCTCATGGACTTTGGCGATCTGATCGTGCACATTTTTGACAAAGAGAACCGCCTGCTCTACGATCTGGAGAGACTCTGGAGGGATGGCAGGGAAGTGGATACCGCAGCCTTGAGCCACGGCGGATCCGTAAAGATATCCAAGTGACACCTTGTGCGCTGACAAGAACATACTTTTATCTTTTATGTAGCATAATACAGAGGACATCCGCGATAATCGACGGATGTTCTCTGTATTGTTGCCTTATGCTATTGTTACATTATGCCTGAGATCTGCTGTCCGAAAGTCGCATATAGAAGCTCAGCAGATACAGTCCGCAGATACCTACGACCACATAGACGATCCGGGATAACCACGACATGTTCCCAAAGAGAAATGCCACAAGGTCAAAGCGGAAAATACCCACCAGTCCCCAGTTGATGACACCGATAATCGCTATTGTGAGCGCGGTGCAGTCCAGATATTTACTTCCCATAATTTCCCCTCTCCATTCTGCGCATCCTAGCGTTTTTGTTGTGCAATCAATGCATACCGATGTGAAGTGTGAGAAGACTCTCACCTTTCGTTTTTATTTATTTCCCCAAAACAAAAAAATATGTATTTTTTTATCTTTTTTTCAAGAAATGATTGACAAAGAAAAAAGAATGCGGTATATTCGGAAATAATAATTGTATACATAAATGCATAGATGCAATTTGTGCGTACGGTTATGATGTGCTATTTTTGCATAAGGAGGAGATATTATGAAAAGATTCAAGAAACTCGTAAGTGTAGCTATGGCTTCCGCGATGGTTCTTGCGATGGCTGGCTGCGGCAACAATGATGCCAATGCAAACAGCAATGCTGCAGGCGGCAGTTCGGCACAGAACAGCAGTGCGGCGGTCGAGAACAGCAGTGCCACTCCCGACAACACGAATACCGAAGGCGGTGTATTCAAGATCGGCGGCATCGGACCCACCACAGGCGGAGCAGCCATCTATGGTATCAACGTTATGAACGGTATCCAGCTTGCCGTGAATGAGATCAACGCCGCAGGCGGCGTAAACGGCTATCAGCTGGAAGTAAACTTTCAGGATGACGAGCATGATCCGGAGAAATCCATCAACGCTTACAATACCGTCAAGGACTGGGGCGCACAGATGATTATCGGCTGCGTGACTTCCACCCCTTGTATCGCGGTCAGCGAGGAGACCCATAAAGACAACATGATGATGCTGACACCCTCCGGTTCCGCAGTAAAGTGTACCCAGTATGACAATGCATTCCAGGTATGCTTCTCTGACCCGAATCAGGGTGCCGCTTCCGCACAGTACATCGGCGAGAATAAGCTTGCCGAGAAGGTTGCCGTGATTTATGACAGCTCCGATGTATATTCTTCCGGTATCTATGAGAGCTTTGTGAAGGGTGCTGAGAATCAGGATTTTGAAATCGTAGTGGCAGAGGCATTTACCTCCGAAAATAAGACGGACTTTTCCGTACAGCTTCAGAAGGCAAAGGACGCAAACGCAGATTTGGTATTCCTGCCGATCTACTATCAGGAGTCCGCGCTGATTCTGACACAGGCAAACAGCATGGGATATGCGCCCAAGTGGTTCTCCTGCGACGGTATGGACGGTATTCTCGGTGTGGAGAACTTTGATGTATCCCTGACCGAGGGCGTTATGCTCTTAACTCCTTTTGCGGCAGACGCAAAAGACGAGGCCAGCCAGACCTTTACGGCTTCCTATCGTGCCGCATACAATGACACGCCGAACCAGTTCGCCGCAGACGGCTATGATGCGGTATATATTCTGGTGGAGGCTATCAAGCAGAGCAATGCCGATCCTTCCATGAGTGTTTCCGAGCTCGGTGACGCACTCAAGGCTGCAATGCCTCAGATTACCGTTGACGGTGTGACCGGCGAGGGTATGACCTGGGTTGCAACCGGTGAGGTCAACAAAGCTCCCAGAGCGGTTGTCATCAAAAACGGTGAATACACTGCAATGTAAATTGCTTTAGGTCATCAAGGCCAGAGAGGGCTGCCCCTTGCACAAGGAGGCAGCCCTTGCTTTCATTCACAAGAATTCCAAATGGATTCCATGTCTGTTTTTGGAGTAATTTGCTTGCGGGAACGGGCTGCTTCTGCTATACTTAAAAGAGTGTATTTTAAAATGGATGGAGGTTTTTATGAGTTTTGTAACGTATTTGATAAACGGTATCAGTCTTGGAAGCGTCTATGCGTTGATTGCACTGGGATATACCATGGTGTACGGAATTGCGAAGATGCTGAATTTTGCACACGGAGATGTCATTATGGTGGGTGGATTTACTTGTTACACCATCTGCAGTACCATGGGAATGCATCCGGTTCTGGGTGTGCTGATATCCGTGGTGGTCTGCACGGTGCTCGGCATCGTCATCGAGAAAATAGCGTACAAGCCTCTCAGAAAGGCGTCCTCCTCTCTGGCAGTGCTGATTACGGCCATCGGCGTCAGCTATCTGCTGCAGAATGTGGCTCTGCTGATTTTTGGCGCCAATGCCAAATCTTTCACTTCCGTGGTAAACGTGGGAAATATCAACCTCTTTGACGGACAGATCTCCATAAACGGTGTGACCATTGTCACGATTATTACCTGTATCGTGATTATGGCAATCTTAATGTTGTTCATCAATAAGACGAAGATGGGACAGGCGATGCTGGCCGTGTCCGAGGATAAAGGTGCGGCCCAGCTCATGGGAATCAATGTGAACGGAACCATCTCCTTAACCTTTGCCATCGGCTCGGCGTTGGCGGCCATCGCGGGCGTACTGATGTGTTCGGCGTATCCGTCCCTGACACCCTACACCGGCTCCATGCCCGGTATCAAGGCCTTTGTGGCGGCGGTATTCGGCGGTATCGGTTCCATCCCCGGCGCTTTCATCGGCGGGATTCTGCTTGGCGTCATTCAGATCTTCAGTCAGGCATATATCTCTTCCCAGATGGCCGACGCCATTGTTTTTGCGGTGCTCATTGTGGTATTGCTGGTGAAACCCACGGGACTTCTGGGCAAAAACATTCAGGAAAAAGTTTAAATTTGGATGCCCGCCAAAACGTCAGGATAATGTGTATCAATGTGGATAAAAGAAAGCTGGAAACGGTATATACAAATCGGGATGCTGTTACTGATGACTGCATGGATGCTGAGAACAGGCATTGTGCAGGCTGATTCTCCGCAAGCCGATTCCCGCCAAGCACTTCCTGAAAGCGAGGCACAGAATAGGGAACCGGAAGCGCAGGGCAGTACCGTGGAACTGTCTGCCGAGGACGCCAACCTGTATGCGCAATGTCTTCGAAATCTGCATCAGGGAAATAATATGGTCTATGCGGACGGATATTATTATTTTAGGAGTCAGGCCCAAAATTATTCCTTATGTCGTTCGAAGGGAGCCGGAATGCCGGTGGAAGTGGTAGCCGATCAGGTTCCCGGGGCAATTTATGTCAGAGAGGATCAGGTCTATTTTATCAATGTCAGCGACAACAGAACGCTTTACCTTGTGGGGACGGACGGAAGCGGGTTGCGGCAGCTTTCTGATTTCCCGATGCAGGAATTGGTGGTTGTGGGGGATCGGATCTATTTTCGCTCTGTTTATGACAGGGAACATGATCCGTTTTACCTGATGTTGGAAGATGACGCGGAGGATGACAGATATCTTTATTCCATGAAGATGGACGGAAGCGACCGCAGACTGCTGATTCCGCAGGTATGTCTGGATTTCACCACGGATGGGAACCGGCTTTATTATGTGGTCTATGATACCGTCCATGATGCGACGCAAAACTATGTGCTCTACGGGAACAATCTGGACGGTACACAAGAGGAGAAGCTTTTTCAATGTGAAAACCGAATATGGGATTTGCTTTTCTGGCAGGAGCATATTTACTGGATGGATTCAGAGAAAAAGCAGTTGATGCGTCTGAAGAACGTCCGGGGAGAGAAAGAGACGCTTGCCTCCGATGCATGGCGTTTTTCTATCTCCGACGACGGACGGGCTTATGTGATAAACGCAGAGGAAATCCGAGAGATCAATCTGGCAACAGGAACGGACAGGCTCCTGATCAAAAAAGAAGATGTGTTCCGGAACAACGATCAGGAAACGGAGGATCTCATCCCTTGGCATTACGGCGGAGATAACAGGGGGATGTTTCTGGTAAACGGATTGTTGTTTGTCAAATATTTTGAGTCGAAAGAGAAAGGCGTTCTCTGGCATGTCTGGGATGAACAGAAGAATGCGTTCACTCTATTTGAAGATATGGAACCTCTGGTGGCGGAAACGCTGATATCGGATACGTCTCTTTCTCTTCAACATGGAGAGTTATTATTCTATTATCCGGGAAGAGAAGATGACAAGACGAAAAAATATCTGGATGCGGAGAATGAGTTCTGTTATGAGAGTTCCTATGAAATCGGGGAGAATGGCCGTAGCTATGGGAATTTTCGTATTGACCTTCCCAAATTCAATTCCGGTCTTGCTTCTTATGTCCGGTTGAATCAAAAGATGGAAGGGCTGACGGAATTGGCTCTGGAGGACCGGGACGCTTTTTTCCAGAAGATTTCTCAGCAGAGCAAGCTGGAGGATCCGGGATGGGCTTGTAACTGGCATCTGTATCATGGATACGATCATTGTTATATTAGCGAAAAGTATGTTTCCATATGCTACTACAGACGCAGTTATGAAGGCGGAATGAGGGAATGGATGCAGCCCCTGCCTTTGATCTTTGACCGGGAAACAGGAAAACGACTTCGGATGGACGATCTGTTTACCGTGGAGAGAAAATTCTATATGAAACGGCTCACGGGAGCCATTTATAAATATTCGGAAATGAACGGGACATGTGACTGGAACGAGCCGTTTGACAATAATGTCCTGACGAAGATGCTTGGAGATCTGCGATGTTATCTGACACCGGACGGCATCGTGCTGTGCTATGAGCGGTATGAGATTGCCGCAGGCGCATCCGGCAATCCCACTTTCGAGATCCCTTATGAATGGTTTGAGGATATTTTCAGGCAATAGCCGGATGGATGAAGCAGGGAAGAAAATGATTGTAATTATCAGTCGATTTTGCTATATTAATTAAGAAGAAACGAGTTTTCCGATATTGATCAGAGGGGAATAACTATGAAGAAGACAGTTCGCAGTAATTTGATTACCATGGGGCTTGTGATCGTGGCCTATATTATCGTACAGATCCTGATCGGAACGGGGAATATCAGCAGTCTGATGAAGGGACTATTGGTGCCTCTGTGCATTTATGCCATTTTGGCCGTCTCCTTAAATCTCACCGTGGGGATTCTGGGAGAGCTGAGTCTGGGGCATGCCGGTTTTATGTGTATCGGTGCGTTCTCCAGCGCGTTTTTCTCCAAGTGCATGAAAATGTTCGTGCCCGGTATGCCGGGCGGACTGCGGTTTTTTCTGGCTATTCTGATCGGCGCGGCCGCAGCGGGTATTTTCGGTATTTTGATCGGAATTCCCGTGCTCAGACTCAAAGGGGATTATCTGGCCATCGTGACGCTGGCTTTCGGAGAGATCATCAAGAATCTCATCAATATCCTGTACCTTGGAATCGATGAAAACGGTGTCCACTTCTCTTTCAAGAGTTCTCTGGATCTGCATATGGAAGACTCGGACAAGATCATTATCAACGGCGCAATGGGCATTACGGGAACGCCGAAAGACTCCAATTTTACGGTAGGCGTCATCCTGTTGCTGATTACCCTCTTCATCGTGCTGAATCTGATTCACTCCCGGGACGGCCGCGCCATCATGGCAATCCGCGACAATACTATTGCAGCGGAGTCCGTGGGAATTCCCGTGACCAAATATAAAATGATGGCTTTCAGTATCTCCGCCGCTCTGGCCGGTATGGCCGGTGTGCTTTACGCACACAATCTGTCCACACTGACGGCGCAGCCCAAGAACTTCGGTTACAATATGTCCATTATGATTCTGGTGTTTGTTGTGCTGGGCGGTATGGGGAATATCCGCGGTTCCATGATCGCCGCAGTGGTTCTCACCCTGCTTCCGGAACTTTTGCGCGGCGTGGTAAGCGATTACCGCATGCTGATCTATGCGATTATACTGATTGTCATGATGCTCTTTAACTGGGCTCCCGCATGTCTTGAGTGGCGCAAGAAAATTACCGCGGCAGTCAAATCGAAACTTGGCAAAAACAAGACCGCAAAGGAGGTTTGAGAAAGATGGCAATGTTGGAAGTAAAGAACTTAAGCATTTCTTTCGGCGGACTTCGCGCGGTGGATGATTTTCAGGTGACGATTGAGAACGGATGTCTGTACGGGCTGATCGGGCCAAACGGAGCCGGCAAGACAACGGTTTTCAACCTACTCACCGGCGTCTATAAACCAGACGAGGGAATCATTACATTGGACGGTACGAATATTACCGGCAAGAAGACCATAGAGATCAATCGCTGTGGAATTGCAAGAACGTTTCAGAATATCCGTCTCTTTAAAGAATTGACGGTTCTGGATAATGTAAAGGTCGGACTTCACAATCACAATCAATACGGCGCCCTCACAAGTATTCTGCGCCTGCCTAAGTATTTCCATGTGGAGAAGCAGATGAACGAGGAGGCCATGGAACTGTTAAAGGTATTCGATCTGGCGGATGAGGCCAATATTCTGGCCGCAAATCTCCCTTACGGCAAACAGCGCAAATTGGAGATCGCACGCGCACTTGCCACCAAACCGAAGCTTTTACTTCTGGATGAGCCTGCCGCCGGTATGAATCCCAATGAGACGCAGGAACTGATGGATACCATTCGTTTTGTGAGAAAGCACTTTGAGATGACCATTCTGTTGATCGAACATGACATGAAACTGGTGAGCGGCATCTGCGAAGAGCTGACGGTGTTGAATTTCGGGCGTGTACTCTGTCAGGGTAAGACTTCGGATGTGTTGAACAACCCGGAGGTCATCAAAGCCTATCTGGGCGAATAGAAGGAGCCGCGTATGATGTTAGAGATCAAAGACATTCAGGTATATTATGGTATGATACAAGCCATCAAAGGCGTATCTTTTCATGTGGACGAAGGGGAAGTGGTCGCCCTCATCGGAGCCAACGGAGCAGGCAAAACAACCATTCTTCACACAATCTCCGGTCTGCTCAGTCCCAAGAGCGGCAGTGTACTCTTCGAGGGGAAAGATATCACCAAAGTTCCCGGACATAAAATCGTTTCCATGGGAATGGCCCATGTGCCGGAGGGCAGAAGAGTGTTCGCACAGCTTACAGTGCTCCAGAATCTGAAAATGGGCGCCTACACCCGTAAAAATAAAGAGGAGATCCAGCAGACGCTTCAAACGGTCTTTGAGCGCTTCCCCCGTCTGGAAGAGCGGCAGAATCAGCCGGCAGGTACTCTGAGCGGCGGAGAACAGCAGATGTTGGCGATGGGCAGAGCGCTCATGAGCCATCCCAAAATTATTCTGATGGATGAGCCTTCCATGGGACTGTCCCCGATCTTTGTGAATGAAATATTTGATATTATTCAGGCTGTCCGCGACAGCGGAACCACCGTTCTTTTGGTAGAGCAAAATGCCAGAAAAGCACTCGCTATCGCAGACCGGGCTTATGTGCTGGAGACCGGAAGAATCGTGCTGGATGGCAAAGCGGACGATCTGTTGGAGAATGATTCCATCAAGAAAGCATATCTTGGAGAATAGCGTATGATGCTGCCAAACGGCATCATGAGTTTTCATTAGTAAAAACGGCCGTGTGGAATGAACGCGGCGGAATGAGAGGAATTATGCAGAAGGGCATCGTAATCACAATCGCAAGACAATATGGGAGCGGCGGCAGAACGGTGGGCGAGATGCTGGCGCAGGAACTGAATATCCACTATTATGATAAAGAGCTGATGAAGCTTGCCAGCGATGAGAGCGGCATCAATGAGGCGCTCTTTGTCAATGCCGATGAAAAAGTCAAAAGTTCTCTTTTATTCCGCATTGCCAAAAATGTCTATAACGGAGAATTGATTCCTCCGGAGAGCGATGATTTTACCTCCGATGACAATCTCTTCAATTATCAGGCAAAGATCATCCGACAACTGGCAGAAGAGGAATCCTGTGTCATCATGGGCAGATGTGCCGACTATGTGCTCAAAGACTATGACAATGTACTCAGCGTGTTCGTCCATGCGCCCCATGACTTCTGTATGGAGCAGGCTGCCAAGAAACACAGCATGAATGAAAAGGAATTGGAACGTCTTATAGCCAAGACGGATAAAAGACGGGCGGATTACTATAAATATCACACGGGAAGGGAATGGACGGACGCGCGAAATTATGATCTGTGTCTGGACAGTTCCAAACTGGGCTTCCAACGCTGTGTGGAAGAGATTATCGCCTATATGAAAGTGCGTTTTGAATAAGACAGGGCCGGCAAAAGAGCGGCTATGACCGCAGGCAGGCTTGCGATTGCAGGGGAGTTATTATGAGAAATACGCCGTCTGAACAGGAAAGAATTTTCCGCGAATGGATGCGCAATCAGTTGGATAACAATGGAATTCGCCGATACACGGACAATGCCATTATCGCATACAGTTATGCGCTGCGAACGGTTTGTCATAAGATGACTCCACCGGTAGCCGGCAATTTATTCATGATCTGTGACGCGGAGGAATTCGACGCCACCTATGCCAAAATTCATGAGGCGTCGGACTACGAACAGACAAACCGCGAGAACGGAAACGGTACTTTTGGAGTGGCATTGCAGCTCTATCAGGTGTTTCTGAAGGAGGGAGTAAGCGGCAAAGCCCCCGATATTGCGGCTCCGTTTTATCTGAAAGCCCCGATAGCGGTGAAGAGTGATTATAACGAAGACCGGGGTGTGGATTTTCGTTATACCGAAGTTCCCATGACTCCCATACAGCGTATTTTCTATGGCGCACCGGGCACAGGGAAATCCTATAAAGTACGTCATATACTGGAGGCGGAATACCCCGATAAACTTGCCAGAGATATGCACTGCAAGCGGTTGATCTTCCATCCTACCTACAAGTACGAGGATTTTGTAGGATCGATCAAACCGTTGGTATCGCTGGATAAGCCTTTGGATTATATCTATTCCCCCGGACCGTTTACAGCTCTTTTGAAAGAAGCTTTCTCCAATCCGGCAGAGAAATACTATCTGGTGATCGAAGAGATCAACCGCGGAAACTCACCGCAGATCTTCGGCGATCTGTTCCAACTGTTGGATCGTCAGGAAAACGGGAAATCGGAATATCCGGTACAGAATGTGGATGTTGCCGCCTATTTCTCCCGGGATCCGGGACTGAAGAAACTTTTCGATGAGGGCAAGATCTGGCTGCCGGCCAATTTCAATATTCTTGCCACGATGAATACGGCGGATGAGAATATTTTTGTGTTGGATTCGGCTTTTAAGCGCCGTTTTCAACTAGAATACGTCAGGATTGATTTTGACGATATGCCGGTGGAATGGACTCTGGAATATGATACCTTTGCCGGGAAACAGCCCCTTATCACGCTGTTTGTGGGAACGCCGCTGGAAGAGTATGTGCAGCTTCTCAACCGCACCGGAAAACTGAAACGGAACTGGCCCACTTTTGCCAGACTGGTCAACTATCTCATCGACATGCTGAATAGGGAGATCATCGCAAAGGAACGCCCGGAACTGGCCAGAATCGCCGAAAACAAAAAGCTGGGACCATTCTTTGTATCGGCACAGGAACTGCGTCAACAGGATAATTTTTTCAACAAAGTAATTTTCTATTTAAAGCAGGATGTGTTCACGAACTCCGCACACTATATGCCGATGTCCTATGAAGATATTTATCTGAAATATATGGAGTTGGGTGGGGATCTCTTTGAACTGTTACGATAGAGGAGAGCCAACAGATAGGATAGGACTGCTGTTTTATATTGTTTTTATATCAGATAAGAGGCCGCTCTACAGAATTAACTGTGGAGCGGCCTTTCGTGCTTTATTTGTAAAATCGAAAGACACCGTAAACCGTTCCCAGAATCTGGCAGTCATCCACAATAATCGGATCCATGGTATCGTTCTCCGGCTGCAGACGCACATGTCCGTTTTCCCGATAAAAAGTCTTCACAGTGGCAGAGTCATCGATCAGCGCAACCACAATCGAGCCGTTGGCGGCCGTGTTGCAGGAGTGCACAAAAATGCGGTCTCCATTGAAAATACCGACATTGATCATGGAGTCTCCACGCACGTTTAAAATAAAGGATTCACCGTTCGGCACCATATCCGCAGGGACAGGAAAGTAATCCTGAATATTCTCCTCGGCCAGAATCGGCTGTCCGGCAGCCACGTTGCCGATGATGGGAATGCTCACCATTTCCGTGCGTACCATCTGAAAACTGTCATCACAGATCTCGATGGCGCGGGGCTTGGTGGGATCGCGGCGGATATAGCCGTTTTTCTCCAATGTCTCAAGATGAGAGTGCACGGATGACGTGGACTTTAAATTTACCGTCTCACAGATCTCCCGCACGGTGGGGGGATATCCCTTCTTCAATATTTCATCCTTAATATAATTCAAAATTTCTTGCTGCTTGGGAGTGATCTTGCCATAGCCCATGTTATACCTCCTCAATATTGGCGATCAGTTGATTGGTTGATCAAAATGATGACATTCTGCTTTGTCTTGTTTCTCTTAACCTGTCTTAATCTGTCTGTAAATCAATTATAACACAGCCTTTTGCAAAAAGCAAACATATATTCCAAAAATATGTTCGATTTATCTATTGACAAAAGAAAATATGTTCGATATAATCATTTCAGAACAAATGTTTGCGAACAAATATTCTATTTCGAAATTTCTACAATGATAATTTGATCCGCTATATGATAGGGAGGGAAAATATTATGATGGGAAAGGCTATGACGGGGCAGAAGAGGATCTATGATATGACAGACCGGGAATTGAGAACCTACAAGCGCAAATTGCGCAGACGGAGAGAGCAGCGGCGCAGAATCGTTTCTGTTCTGATGGCATTTTGCCTGATTGCAATGTGTGTCATTTCCTACCGCTCGCTGACTTCCAGCGCCAGCGACAATACGGAAGAGGTTTCCCTCAAATATTATACCGGCATCATGATAGAGAGCGGAGACAATCTGTGGGAAATTGCGGACAATTATATTGATTATGCTCGGTATAAGAACAAAGAGGCCTATATCAAAGAAGTCTGCAGCATCAATCGTTTGGCGGATTCGTCCGAGATCTACGCCGGACAGCGCCTAATTGTTCCTTATTATTCCGTTGAATATATAAAATAATTATTGTTCCGTTCTCTTTTCGCGCAGTTGTACGGCGTTTGCGGCCCGTCTCCGCC
>CAZSAJ010000003.1:0-112713 GCA_964604835.1 uncultured Acetatifactor sp. | reverse complement strand
GTATTTATCAAGTCAAGCCGCAAAAAGTAGAGGAATTTGAAGCACTAATGCTTGAGGCCAAAAGCTTTTTGGAAAAACAAGAGGGATTGCTTCTGCTTCGGTTGGTCAAAAGAGGGTATCATATAGACATGGAACAGATTAAGGAGGGTCTTCCGCCCCTTAAAATCACCCGTATTGTAAAAAGTGTTAAATATATGCTTTACTGGGAATTTGACACCAAAGAAAACTACGGCACAGCACAGAAAAATCTTTATAACAGCTATTGGAAAGCTATCGAAAAATGCTTAATAGCCCCGCATGACAAATATTTGGGGGAGGGTGTGTTTTAATGGATTTAGCATATTGTGGATTGAATTGTAAGGAATGTCCTATTTATCTGGCTACTATCAGCCAAAATACAGCCGAACAAATTAGGCTGGCAAACGAATATTCAACGGATACTTGCAAATTTTCAAAAGAAGATATGCATTGTTTGGGATGTCATTCTGATACGGTGTCCCAAAAAATGTGTGGGGATTGTGAAATAAGAATATGCAGATAGACAGACTCATTCAAATTGTATTCCTCTTGTTAAGGCATGAAAACATGACAGCAAAACAACTGGCGAAAGAACTTTGTGTTTCCACGCGCACAATATATAGGGACATCAATATTCTTTCGATTGCGGGCATCCCGATTACGTCACAAAAGGGGTATGGCGGAGGACTGTCTTTATTACAAGGCTTTTCACTGGACAAGTCTTATTTTACGCAAGAGGAACAAAAAAATATTGTACAGGCGTTGCAAATTTTAAAATCCTCAAATTATCCCGACGCAGACAAATCCTTAAACAAGGTTGCCGGATTGTTCAGTCACCATTTACAGTCCGAATGGTTGGAAATTGATTTCTCCTATTGGGGTAGTCCTGAACAGGAACGAAACAATATTACAGCTTTGGAACGTGCGATAATCAATAAGTATGTAATTACGTTCACTTATTTTAATGCAGAGTTGACCATAACCCATCAGATTGTCGAGCCGCTAAAATTAGTATTCAAATCACACGCTTGGTATCTTGTCGCCTACTCAAAGCATAAAAATGATATTCGCACTTTTAAGATGTCCCGTATAAGGGAACTGCAAATAACAAACCAATTATTTGACCGTGAACTGCCAAAGGATTTTTCCATTACTCCCACCTATCAGGAAGAGTACGATACGCCCGTATTCATACTGCATTTTTCAGAAAAGATAGCCTATAAAGTTTATGATGAATTTCAAGAGAAATATATTAAAAAATTAGAAGACGGTACGCTGGAAGTAACTTTCAGATACCAACTTAGTGATTGGACTTTCCTCTATCTACTTTCCTTTGGTGAATATGTTGAAATTATTGAACCTGTGGAAGCAAGAAACATTCTAAAGGAAAAAGCAAAAAAGATATTTGATTTATATTGCAAGGGTTCGTAGTGTAATCGCCCCTACCGGGAAGAAATTATCCCCTCTCCTCCTTCCGGATGCTCAGATAACATTCCCGAATCAGCACAAAGCCCAGCGGGCCTTTCACGATCCCCCACACGCCGAACAGCCCGATGCCCACATACAGCGAGACGAGCACCGCAATGGCGGGCACCCCCATGCGCTTGCCGATCAGCCGCGGCTCCAGCATCTCCCGGATCAACATACAGCCCAGATACAAAAACACACAGACAACTGCCTTTCCGTAACTGCCCTGCACGACCTGCAGCACTGCCATGGGCATCAGCACGATTCCCGTTCCCACAAAGGGCAGCGCATCCAGAAGTCCCGCCGCAATCCCCCATAGAACACCGTTGTAGATTCCGCTCAGCCCCAGCGTTACCGCCGCCGCAAACCCGATGATCAGCATGATGGTCACCTGCGCTTTCACATAAGTGGCGATATAGCGGATGACGCCGCAGATCACCTGCAGCAGTACATGACAGTCTTCCCTGTCCAGCAGACGGTTCATAATGTCATCATAATCTTTGGCCAAAAGCACTGTCGCAATGAAAAACGTCACCAAAAATCCGCCGAACATTCCCAATACTTTCACATACTCCAGAGACTGAGACAGCACCCCGGGCACCGTATGCTGTCCCAATGCGCCGAGACCGTCCTCTATCCCATTCCAAATCGTGTTCTCCAGATACAGCCCGTCCACTCCCACAAGCCGTCCCACGGCCTCACAGCCATCATGTACCAGAAGCCGGGCTTCCTCTTTGACAGCCTCCAAATCGCTCATCCAGCTTGGCAGACTGCCCACAATCCAAGAGAACAGAACCCACACCAGCCCCGTCAGGAGCAGAACCGCCAGCACAAGCAAGAGGATAACCCCTGCCTGCCTGTGCAGCTTGAATCGGTTTTGCATTTTCTTTAAAAGTGGTCCGGAGATTGTGACGAAGAGCGTGGCGATCAGCACGGGGGCGATCAGCGGAGAGATGTATTTCAGAAACAAATAGACTGCCCCCGTCAGAAAAAACAGCAGCAAAATTCCGTTTCCCTTGATTTTCTCCCACATAGACATGCCCTCTTTCTCACACAATCTCTGAATCTGATCCTAGTCTTTTATCTGATTCTAGTATGGAAAGTTTCGGGCGGAATCAATCGGGGATTCGTGCCAAAGTTTATTCCAAATTCTGTTATCATTTTTGATGCGCAATAATCCACTGCAGAATATTTTCTGCATTCATTTGTCCGGCTGCCAATGCAAGTATGATATCACTTAATTCTTTTTGACTGTATGATAATTCGTACCCATTTAATGCTAAAAAAACTAACATTACATGCGCACCAAGCCTTTTATTTCCATCAATCATGGCATGATTTTTGACTAAGCCAAAACAAAGTTGTGCCGCTTTTGCTTGAATGCTTGGGTACAATTCGTCCCCGCCAAATGATTGAAAGGGATTGTTCAGTGCTGAATCCAGCATCCTTTCATCACGAATACCATCACTTCCACCGGTCGCTTCTATCAGACTGGTATGAAGCTGTAGTACCTGCTCTTTGCTCAAAACAATCATTCTGCAAGAACCTCATATGCTTTCTTATTTTGTTTTATCAGTCGTTCAGATATTGCAAGAACATCTTCTGTATTAGCAACTTTTTCTTTTTCTGCTTTGCTGAAATCAATCACAAGATATCTGGGCACATTATTTTTTAGGATTACGGCTGTTCCATGTTCATCAACCACTTTGGTTACCTTTGAGAAATTCTGATTTGCTTCTGTTATTGAAATCATTGTATTCGTATCTATTGTCATTTTATAGCCACCTCTCTTTCCATTATATTATATGCAAATTCTAGCTAGAAAACAACCTATTTGAAAAATATCCCCTTGGGGAACAGCATGAAACGCAAGCCTCTCACCCGTCACAGGATGCAGAAACTCCAGATCACAAGCGCACAACGCCACGCTGCGCACCTGATGCGCCTCGCTCAACTGTACCGAGTGCTCTGTGCCATATTTTACATCTCCCAAAATCGGCATTCCCGCATGGGACATCTGGGCGCGGATCTGGTGAAATCGCCCGGTGTCTATGTCAATTTCCAGCAGGGATAATTCCCCGCACTCCTCCAATACCCGATATCGTAGAACAGCCCGCTTGGCCTCCGCCATGTCCTTAGGTACGATCTCCGCCCGGTTGTCCGGCGTTTTCCGCAGATAATCCACAAGTTCTCCCTGCGGGGCGTCCGGTTTTCCACAGACCACCGCATAATATCGTTTGCGGAGCGTGTCGTCCGTGAGCTGTCTGCTCAATGCTGCTGCCGCAGATTTGCTTCTGCCAAAGACGAGCAGCCCTTCCACCGGCTGATCCAGACGATGAACCACGCCCACATAACCGCCTTTTCCATACAGTTTCAACTCACTCACCATGTCCTTCTGCGCCACATTCGCCGTCTGCACGGCAAAACCCGCAGGCTTGTAAGCCACAATGACATACTCGTCCTCATATCGAATGTCCGTCCGCATGTGTATTCTCCCATTCCCTTGTGTTCTATCCGTTCTTCCTAAGACCCTTGGGATAGTGATTTTTCATGACGCCCCCGGCAAGTTTCCCCCAGCCGAGACTGTAGCCGTCCACGGCGATCAAATACCACCCTTTCTCCCCCTCATAGGAGAAAGTCTGTCCGTTCAAATAGGCTTTCGTCCGCTCGTCCCCCGCCGACAGCCCGCACACATGCCGCACATCCTGCGGCGCAAGCGAGAGCGCCAGCGCATGGGAGGGCTCAAACCGGTCTTTTTTGAACGTCCCCAGATGCAGTCCCGGGCGCAGAACTTTAAGCCCCGTAAGCGCCGGCATCCCCTTCGGCGCCAGATAAAGATTCTCTCCGAAACACAGAAAAATACCCTCGGACAAAATCCTGCCGTCTCCTCCGGCAGAACCCTCGGCCCACAATCCCTTTGTACAGTCAGCCGCCAGACACTCCCGTTCAAAAGATCGCCACATCTCCAGACGCTTGTCCTTTGCACCGATTCCGCTCTCCAAGCCGCCCGCCGCCATGGGTTCATACCCTTCCGCCCTCTCCCCGGCCTTGCAAAGCACCGCGGCGAAATGTCCCTCTCCGCGCACTATATGAGGCCACAGTCTGAGCGTCCCGCGAAGCTCCTCCCCAAAACTTCCCCACGCAGGCCGTCCGTCACAGACGCCCTCGGGTATCCCCAATTTTTTCTTGTCAACAGGCAGAATCGCAAACTCCGAATGTCTCTCCAGAAAACGGCTGACGCTGTCTTCATTCTCCGCAGGCGCAAAGGTACAGGTGGAATATACCAGCCGACCTCCCGGCCTAAGCATCTTGGCGGCGCAGTCCAGAATCCCGTCCTGTCTCTCGGCACAGAGCGCCACGTTCTCCGGGCTCCACTCCGCATAAGCCGTCTCATTCTTGCGGAACATTCCCTCTCCCGAACAGGGCGCATCCACCAGAATTTTGTCAAAATACGCTCCAAACTTTTCCGCCAGCCGCTCCGGCGTCTCATTGGTGACACAGGCGTTTCTCACGCCCATACGCTCGATATTTTCCGAGAGAATCTTTGCTCTGGCGGGATGGATCTCATTGCATACGAGCAGTCCCTCTCCCCGCAGATACCCCGCGATCTGGGTGCTCTTGCCTCCCGGGGCCGCACAGAGATCCAGAATCCGCTCCCCGGGTGCCGCCTCCAACAGCGGCGCCGCCGCCATGGCGCTGGGCTCCTGAATATAGTATGCACCGGCTTCATGATAGGGATGTTTCCCGGGCCGGTCTTCCTCAGTGTAATAGTATCCGTCCTTCTCCCATGACACGGGTGTCAGTTGAAAGGTTCCGACAGGCAGACCTTCCGGGACTTCCGCGGGATGTTTCAGGGGATTTAGCCGCAATGCCTGATATCTGTCCCCGTCCAGACTGTGATAAAATGCCTCGTACTCATCCCCCAGCATTTCCTGCATTCTCTCCAGAAATTTCTGCGGTAACATAATTACCTCTCATTCCGCCGCACAAGCGGCATTTTAATTTTGTACTGCCTGCTTTGTCTTATCATACTGCGTATCATACCACATCAGAAAGCCACTTGCAATTCTTCCGCATTCCATCTATACTGTTTCTATAATTACAAATCTTCCTTTTCGGAATTGTGACGGCACGAAACCAATCCATGGATATAAACTATTTCGAGATAAACGAATGGATTCCGATTTGTAAAACGGAGATGGAACCGCCCCAATAGCAAGAGGATCTATAAAAATATAAACGCCGCCCGAAGACGGCAGAATGAGAGGAACTATGAGAGGGAGTACAAGACGCAAAATAACTGCACTCGGTATTGTGTTATGTACGGGCCTGTTTACGGCCTGTGGAAGGAGTCAGACTATGAGTGAACAAGATATCGCAATTATGGAATCCATTGCAGAATCCGTGGCGGAGTCCGTAGCGGAGTCCATGGCTGCATCCATGCAGGAGGGCAATCACCCGGCGGCAGGAGAGGAATCAGCGGAATCGACGGCAGTGCAGTCCGCAGCCTCTCCGACATCTTCCGCGGCAGAGAGCAGCGCGATAGGCGGTAACGCACCAACCGGTAATGCACCGGCCAACGCGCCGACCGGTAATACACCGAATGCACCAATCGGCGAGGGCTTCGCCGCAGATCATGGCGCCCTCAAGGTAGACGGTGTCAATCTGGTGGATCAGAACGGTGATCCCATACAGCTTTACGGCATGTCCACCCACGGTATGGCATGGTTTCCCCAGTTTGTGAGTTATGACTCTTTCAAGACCCTGCGGGATGACTGGAACACCAACTGTGTCCGTCTGGCCATGTACACTCATGAATATAACGGTTACTGTACGGGAGGCGATCAGAACTATCTGAAATCTCTGGTGCGCTCCGGCGTGGACGCCGCCACGGATCTGGGTATGTACGTCATTATCGACTGGCACATCCTTCAGGAGCAGGACCCCAATGTCTATAAAGAGCAGTCTCTCGCTTTCTTCAAAGAAATGTCCGAGACCTATGCGGATCACACCAATGTGCTCTATGAAATCTGTAACGAGCCCAACGGCTATGCCACTTGGGACAGCGTAAAATCCTACGCCGAAGAGGTCATTCCCGTCATCCGCGCCAATGATCCCGATGCCGTCATTATCGTGGGCACTCCCACTTGGAGTCAGGACATCGACAAGGCCAAGGACAATCCGCTGGATGAGGACAATATTCTCTACGCCCTGCATTTTTACGCAGGCACCCACAAGGATTCGCTCTGGAATCGTCTGGACAGTTGTGTGCAGAACGGCCTGCCCGTATTTGTCAGCGAATTTGGCATGTGTGACGCCTCCGGTAACGGCGCCAACGATTTCACCTCCACCCAGAGCTGGTTTGAGGTGATCGAAAAATACAACATCAGCTTCTGTTGTTGGAATCTGGCCAACAAAGACGAGGCCAGCAGCGTAATAAAGTCCTCCTGCAGCAAGGTCTCCGACTGGAGCGAAGACGATCTAAGCGAGTCCGGCAAATGGATCCGAAACTATTTCCGCAGCAAATGATTCTCCGCGGAAAAGTATTTGTCAACAGCAAGTGACGGACATTCTGCTCTCTCCGGCCTCCGCCGCCAGCAGAACCGGAATCCTGCGGACCGGAATATCCTGAAAGACGAACTCCGGGCCCTCGCATTGGAAACCGAATACCCTGCCGTTCAGAAAAAGCGCAACTTTTTTCTGATTGCTGTAGACGCTGACACGGTAGGATCCGTTGGACTGTTTTTGAAGACTTTTATGATCGATATAGACGAAAGGCTCGCTGCTCCAGCGGGCCTTTTGCAGATAATAGGAGACGGTGGGAAGACCGTTTGGCATAAATAGCGACGCGCCTCCAATGCCCGCCTGCGTGCCGGCATATTCCGTGCGCTCCAGCAATAATCCCACTTCGTCGCAGAGTTCCTGCAGCAATAGGGATTCCTGATCCACAGATTCCTCTGTCAGCTCTTCGGAGGATTTGTCTCTTTTCTCCCTCAAGACGATCATGTTGGCCCCCATTTTTACCAACTGGGATAATCTGTACCGTATCCGTTCCTCCTGCAGATCTTGGTCGGTTTCCGAGTCGATTCCCAGATCCGCATGTTCATAGTACACCTTTCTGGGACAGAATGTCTGACCGTTGAAAAAGCTTCCCTTCCCCGGCACTTCCGTCAATGTACGGATCGGCAGTCTCATGCGGATAAGCGGTTGGGAATCCACCCCATACACCTCCAGCCGATACCAATAGGGGTTTTCCGGCCCCTGCCACAGGTGCGGATGCAGAAGCTGTATGATGCAGGGATCCTCCTCTTTGACGGGATGGGTGCCATAAAATACCAACTCTTCCCGCTGATCCCACAGACAGATCTGAAAGCAATCTCCGGTTCCGTCGGACCGACAAGGCAGAGACAATTCTATCACCGCCCTGCCGGTTAGAATCTCCATGTCAATTTTTACATCTCGCATATTACGGATCTCCATACCGTATCCTTTCCACACTTTTGATATGCCGCCCGTCATCACACGGACAACCTACACGCTTTGACTGCCTTTTCGCCTTTTGTTCAGAATCGCTGTATTTTCCGCCACCACGGATTTGCTAAGCGGGTAAAATCTCCACAAGATAAAGAACACCGTCAGATAACAGACCCCCGGCACAATCGTAGCCACCGCATAAATACGATTCGTCACCTCCGCCGTCTGAGCCGGCGCCCCGGAAACATATCCGATGGCCGTCAGCGTAAAACCGGCCGCGCCCCCCGCCAGCGCCTGTCCCAGCTTTCTGGCAAAAGAGTAAATGGCATATACCGTTCCGTCCTCCCGCTTTCCGGTCACCACCTCCTGATGGTCTATAATATCCGTAATAAAAGCCCATATAATCATATTAAACAATCCCACGCCCAGTGTGGCCGTAAAATACAATGCCGTATACACCACAATATTGTGGACGTGCAGGAAATAGGTCAACAGATAGACCACACCGGCCAGCAGCAATCCCGCCGCCCCGGCCTCTTTCTTGCCGAATTTGCCGGAAATGCGGGATACAAAGGGCGCCAGAACCAGTACTCCCCCCACACTGACAAAGTTCAACGCGGCGATTGCCTTAGCATTTCGAAAATAATCAAGAAAAACATAGTTGTTCATACCCTGACCGATCAATGTAGCCAGAAGCAATACCATCGCGGCTCCCACCAATGCCAGAAGCGGACGGTTTTGCAGAAGGCTTCTCACAAGCTCTCCCGCAGACTCCCGCTGTTCCCTGCTCTTCGGTTCAAAATGTACCCGTTCCACACAGAGATAATAGCACAAAATATAACAGAAGACGGCACAGACGCCGAAGACGGCCGCCATCATCACAAGACGAAACGGATATACGATCTGGTTGCCGGCCTCATCCTCCCCATAGATCAGAAGAGGCCCCAACGTGCCGATGACCATTGCCGCCAGCGCAGCGCCGACACTGCGGAAGGTTGACAGAGACGCCCGGTCCCCCGCCTTCGGACTGATGACGGAAGCCATGGATCCATAGGGAATGTTGATGGCCGTATAGCAAATGCTTCCCCAGAAAAGATACGTGACCACCACATAGCTCATTTTGGCCGCATAGGGCCAATCCCGCACAAAATAGCCGTACATCAGCGTACTTGCCACCGCCACCGGCACGCACATCCGTCTGATCCATGGCCGAAAACGGCCGTCTCGCGCAGGCTTCATATTATCCACAATGCGGCCCATAATCACGTCCGTGAAGGCATCCACCACCCGCACCATGAGGAACAGCACGCCCACCACCGCTCCGGGAATCCCCAGCACCTTGGTATAATATACCATGAGATAACTGCTGGCAAAGAGAAAGCTGAAATCGTTTCCGAAATCACCAAATAAGTAACCGATCTTGTCCCGGATCCCAAAGGGACGTTTCTCTGAATGATTCTCCTCGCTCTGCTGCATTTTGGCCTCTTTTCCGTGCCTGCGCACCCGAATTGACGCCCCTTTTTGGCCGCATTGTCCCCACTTGCGGCCGCCAAGTAACGTCCCTCTAGGTTGCCCGTAAATAGCGGTTTTTATACCGTGATTTCGTTGCAATAAACAGTTATGTATGATAAACTGAATGAACACAAAGGGGGGAAACAAAATGTACAGAAAAATACAGTGTTTTATCATTACACTTTGCCTGTGTATGGGTATGATGCCGAACATGCATGTACATGCAGCGGCCCTTCAAGGGAATGACCCAGTCGGCTTGGATCCCACCGGATATTCCTCAGGCAAGTGCCGCATTGCCAACATTAACGGTCCCATCGACGTGACCGTATACGATGGGGAGGGCAATGAAATCGCTTCCATTATTGATGATACCCCTCAGCCGGACAGCCGGGTAGTAGTGTCTTTTAGTGATTCAGGAAGATGACCCCTATGGTGGACTCAATCGTCTGGTTCTCTTTTACGGTATTGAAATTACAAAGGGACAGGAGTACATGGCATATCTTCCGCACTATCGTGAGGAAGATATCAAAAGCATGTCAGGAAAGGCTACGAATACGGATTACACATTGTTCTTGGGAACGGAACCGATTCCGTTCAGTGAAGAATTAACCAATGATGATGTATCTAATGCTTACTATCATGTGAGGGCGTCTACCGCGGATATTGAAAAGGGCTACGCATATCGCTCCGGTATGTCTCTGTGCTACTACGGAACTTACACAATGGTGGAGGCAATACCTTTTGACGGATACGAGTTTGTCGGCTGGTTTGAAGGTGATGATTTAATTTCCACAGAGGAAGAATACAGATTCTGTATCTTAAGAGATGTGGAACTTGTAGCGGTATTTCAAGAAACTTCTCAAGAGAAAACGGAACATGCCCCCTTATCAGAGACATCTTTCCTATTTCCGTCCGATTTTTTAGGACGGAAGTTTTTTCAGATCACACTCATCCGACACATAGACTTTATGAATCCAAACCGTTGGACACAAAAAAGTTAGACATAATTGCGGACAAACGCGTCTAGGTGCTTGATCTGGAAAGCGAATGAGTCAGGGCACTTTAATGCTTGACCTCTTTCGGATTTGGATATACCATTGGAAGCAATAAATCACAAAAACAGCCGCCCTGTCTGGTGAACTAAGCGGCAATTTTTGTTTCACTTGTATACTAGGCTAAGTGTCTCTAATTTATCCTACCTTATCCCTCAGATATCGGAGCGCTTAATAACACATATGTACACTCGCTCTCTTTATATTCCGAAAGACACCCTTCCGCCGCCTTTCCCTGCACAAGCGGCGCGCCGGCCATAGGACGCGGACGCTCCAAAATCTCCGGCCGCATAGCGGCAAGCAAGGTCTCATACACTTCCGGAGCGGTATCGCCCGCACCCAGATACCTCAAAACATACCGTTTCGGCTTTCTGCGGATTAACCATATCCGCATTCTTCTCACCAACCCGGTCGAATCGGACAAAAGCTGCCCGTAATCAGGCAGCACCGCCAGAAATCCCACCGGCTCTTCCTTCTTGTATGCCAGTTTCACCGCCTTAAAATCAAACAGATGCTTGCGCGGAGCAAGAAGCATTGTAAAGCACTTCTCCGAGATGCCACATCCGCCGGAGAATGCTTTGCAATCCGCCGGACTCAGGCGATATATGTCCCCCAGCGTTTTGCGAAATTCCCTCTTTCGCAAACTGCGCACTTCATATTTTCCCGAATTCCCGATCTTTGAAACATTCTCTGTTGACGACGCATTCTCTGGTGACGCATTCGCCGGTGCCGCCTCCCCCGCCGCAGTCTCAGGGATTCCTGCCGTCTCCGGCGCACGATACCGGGCGGATACAAAGGTCTCCGCCATGTCAAATCCCTCCGCCGTCAAAAGTTTGGAATAATACGCCTGATTGTAGGGTTCTCCCATATACGGCGTCTCAAAATGATCGGTTTTCAGACCGTAGGAAAGCCAGAACGAGACATTCACAGGCCCCACCACACGCGTTTTTCCACGCTGGCCGGCATGTCTTTTCACCGTCTCCATCAGACGGTGACAGGCCTCCTGATTCTCGGTACATTCAAAGAATCCAAAGAAAGCCTCCTCCCCGCCCTCATAATAGCTGATCATGCAGCGCGCCAGAGGCTCACCGTTCACCGCAAGAACCAGAGCGCCCCACACTTCCGCGTCCCTGTTCAGACAATGCCTGCCCTGCAGCAAAGCCCTTTCCGTCCGTTTGTTCTGCGTGCGTTCTCTCTTGGCATACAAAAGATCCGGAAAAGAAATGAATTTTTTGATATAAGTTTCCTCGCTCCGAAACAGAACTACTTTCAAACTCGTCTCGCCTCCCGCTCTCTCCATTCTTTTCACATGAATAACTTCTCTGTATTATAAACTTTTTCCGCCGAACTGTAAACACCGAAGGACATAAATAATACCGATCGGAATTTGGACACATGTGCCAACAAGCCGATCGGTATTATGATGACTGCCCGGAGAACAGCCTTTTTGTCACTTCAGATAGTCACTGCCCTCCTTGGGCACCCATGCCGCAAAAGTCAGGGTTCCGTCCTCATTCATAGTAAATGTCGTAATTACTAAATCTTCCATACCGCCACTGGTATTGTAGCCCTCAATATGCATTCCCAATGAATACTCCCGCATATATTTGGCATTGTATTTTCCGCCGCCTCCTCCGCGTGTATCGGAAACCTCTTCGTTTACCAGCCACGGCTGCAGCACATAAAACCCGTTCTGATCAACGGTAAGGGTCTGCACCGAATTTTCCATTCTCACACAGAATTGCTCCAGATTCTCCGGTGTCAACTGACTTGCCCATTCCATGGCTTCCTCTGTCTCTTTGGGCCGTTCTATCTCCGTTTTATCTTCTGTTCGGAGCGCCTCCAGTTCGTCCAGCAAAGCCTGTGCCTTAACCGGATCTGCCAAAGAAGCATCCAGCTCAAGCTTAAACAGTGCGTTTAGTCCCGCATAGTCCGTATTTCGGGAGATACTCCCCGCAGTCTCGTCATAATGATAGAGGCTGTTGTCATAAAACGCCGTGTCAGAGACACTCAGATACAACTCATGATCCGCAAAATAGGTAATGTTTTCACACTCTACCAGCCGATAGAGAATGCCCTCCTCCACGAACTCCCCATAACTTCCGCCCATTGACGCCGCATTATAATGAGCGGGATTCAGACCCCCGATGAGCGGTGACACAAAGAAATCTTCTTTCTCCGCATCGACGGCCGTACCGTCCTCCTTCTGAATCGCCACCGCACAATAGGTTCTGTCCCTGCGGATGCTGCCGTTTAATACATTGCTCGATTTGGATAAATCTTCGCCGGACATCAGACCCAGCACCGTTACCTGATAGCCGCCATAGTTCTGGCTCTCTCCCACGATATCGTGGAGCTCAATGTTTTTGTCTGTCTTGTCCACGGAAGTCATCTGTTCCGCAAAATGGCCGGCCAATTTGTCATCTCCCAGTCGGTCCGCAATCTCGGGCGCACTCTTATACTGCCATGCCGCCACCGCGGTGATGGAGGCGCCTGCCACAAGCGCTGCGACAATCACTGCCGCCGAGACTCTCCTGCCTTTTCTCTCTCTCATGATTTCAGTCTCCTTTACTTGTTCCAAAATTTTCCGGTTCAAAATATCACCGGCTTCTTCGTTTGGAGTAAGGACGTGTTTTAAAAGCTCATCCAACTCATTCTTCATTTAAAACAACCTCCAATTTCTTTTTGAGCTGCTGTCTTGCATGATACAGCCGGCTTTTTACCGTTCCCGACGATACCTTCAGCACTTCCGCGATCTGCGATGTATTCAGATCTTCCATATAAAATAAAAGTGTCACCGTTTTGAGTTTCTCCGGCAGTTCATATACCGCTTTCCACACCAATTGGTTTCTCTCTTCCTCCAGAACTCTCTCCTCCGAAGTAGGACTCTCATCCTGAAGATATTCCTGCCGCTCGTCATCAAGATAGTCCTGCATCCCGGCGATCCTACGCCGCCATGCGAACTTGCGCTTTCTATTTTTCCAGATTCTAAACGACACTGAGAGACAGAAACTTTTTATATTTCCTGCGGAATCAATATTCTCCAACAGCTCCACCGTCTTCAGCCAAGTGTCCTGATACAGCTCATCCGCTTCCTGAACACTTCCGGTAAGATGTCTGCAAAAAGAATAGATATCCCTGCCATATCGATCTATGCATTCGGCCAGCTCCTGTTTTGTCATTACCTGCTCCTGTTCAAAGACGTCTTTTGTGAAGGAGTTTCGCCCTTCACCCGTATATTGTAATCAATAAGGGAATGGTTCAAAAGAATTGAAAAAAATTTGGTTATTTATTATAATTTGAAAAAAGACACGGATTCGGAAAGGAGGCATACCCCCATTGCAGATCACACATCTGGGTCACAGCGGCTTTCTGATAGAATTTGACCGCTGTTACTTTCTATTCGACTATTATCTGGGCGAGCTGCCGCCGCTCCTTACCGCCAAGCCTGTGTTTGTCTTTGCAAGCCATGCCCATGCGGATCACTACAACCCGGAGATTTTTAACATGCTGCAGGCACAGGGCATGGAGCAAATCACCGCCGTCCTCTCCAAAGACATTTCTCCCCGACGCCGCCCCGATGGGATTCCCGTTCAGGAAGTCACGTTCCACCAGACCTACCGCCTGCCCTGTGATATCACGCTCCGCACCCTGCATTCCACGGATAAGGGCGTCGCCTATCTGGCAGAACATGACGGATATGTCATATATCACGCGGGTGATTTGAATGACTGGAGCTTTGACCCGGCATCCCCGCAGTATGACGAACGGCATAACCGACAGATGACCGGAAGCTACCGGCATGAGATAAACCTTTTGCGGGAATGGCTGAAGGACACGGATGTGGACGCGGCTTTTCTGCCTCTGGACCCCAGACTCGGCTCCTGCTACGCCAAGGGGCTACTCTATTTTCTGGAGAAAATACCCGCCAAAAGAATCTATCCCATGCACTACTGGGACAGTCCCGAGCTGATCCTGCGCTTTCTGTCCGAATATCCGCAGTATGCGGACCGGATAGCCCGCAGCACCTGATCCGCTTATACATTCGCCTTGTATATTTTCCATATGAAAAAGATATTTCCCAGAATCAGGGATATCAACACGGCGATCTGTCCGCTCGTTATCAATGGAATGATCCGGACCACGGACTGTATGTTGGCCGGCGCATATCCCACGACGATCCTGCTGCCTCTGGCCTCTCCGTAGCCCCGCTTCACCACTTCTCTGGCCACCACCTCGCCCTGATGATCCGTCACCGTCACGCGCACATAATTGTGTTTCAGATTACTGTTTTCTATGTAGGCGTCCATCTGTCGGTATTCCTCTTTGTGAGGCAGATAGGCAAACAGATAGCCCCTGTTGTCCACCACAAACAGAATCACGAAAAGCAATATACTAAACAAAATATTCCTAATGACCGCCCGGCAGATCCATTTGTTTATCCACATCTTTGTTATTCTCCCACATCTCAACACTCAACATCACAACAATCTGCGCTTTAAAGCGCGGAGAGTTCCCGCGCAACCGGCTTCCCCTCCAGAATCACATGCCGTATCTCCAGATTTTTCTTCTCAAGCAACAGCACATTGGCCAGTTTTCCGGGAGTGATGCTGCCGCAGCGCTCATAGATGCCGAGGCGTCTGGCCGGGTTTACGGCCGCACATTTCACCGCGGACGTCAGAGGAATTCCCATCTCCAACACTGCTCTGCGCATACAGTCCGTCAGATTCGTCACGGATCCGGCAATGACGCCGTCCCGCAGATGGGCCTGATTCCCCGTCACCTTTACCGCCTGCCCGCCCAGACTGTAGTCCCCGTCCCCAAGACCTGTAGCTCGCATACTGTCGCTGACAAAAATAATGCGGTCCTCCCCAAAAATCTTAAAAGTCGTTCGGACTGCCGCCGGATGCACATGTACCCCGTCACAAATCAATTCCACCCACGCGGATTCATAATCTGCCGCTGCTCCGATCAACCCCGGCGCTCTGTGCGAATAACCGTTCATGGCATTGTAGAGATGCGTCACATGGGAGGCGCCTTTCTCAAACGCTTGCATGGCGGTCTCGTAGTCCGCCTCCGTATGTGCCAGAGAGATTATGGTCTCCCCATGTCGTTTCTCTATCAGTTCCAATGCCCCGTCTGTCTCCGGGGCGATATCCAGCAGTTTAATCAGATTGCCGGATGCTTTCTGCAGCCTGTCGAACAGCGCAATATCGGGAGCGCGCAGATAGGTCTCGTTCTGCGCCCCTTTTTTCCCGGGAGCCAGAAAAGGACCCTCCATGCGGATGCCATACAACCTCGCACGGCCGCATGTCTCTGCAGCCTGCTCACCAAACTTATCCCTCCGGCCGTATGTCCCCACAGCCCCATCATGGATCTCCGCTGCTCGGTTATACGCCTCTGCCGCTCTACAGACGGCAAGAAGCGCCTCCTCCCCCAGCGTCATGGCCGCAGGCACCATACCGGTCACTCCCACGGAAGCCTCATACTCCGCCATGGCCTCTATAGCCGCCTCAGAGCTGTCGCTGAAGTCATATCCCGCACAGCCGTGCAAATGGATATCCGTCAGTCCCGGGATTGCATAACAGCCGCTTCCGTCTATCACCATGTCTTCCTTTTCATCTTCCTTTTCAATGTCCTTCGCTTCAATGCCTTTCTCTTCGCAGTCTCCCGAAGCAGCAAAAAACTTCCCCCGTATATAAATATCTCCGGACACAAAGGTTCCCTCTTCCGTATAAATATCCGCGTTTTTGATCACCATGGCTGCTCCTCCTTATTGACTACATAGCATCTTCACGGCATGCGTATTATTTCCTACAGTCAGAAAGCGCATAGATGATTTCTCTATGCGCTTTGACACTGTGTTTCTCATTCGGTTGTGACGGCCGTCAAAATCTCAAAACGATATCTTCCAACCTAATTATTTATGGTACTGACGAATCAATTCAATCAATTCGTCCTCGGAAGAAGCCTGCAGAATTGTGGGTTTATTCCCGGTCTGGTTCGTGAGTTCCGCAAAGAGCGACACTTTGCCGTCCTCGTTCATGGCCAATCCATATTTGGACACGATACTGTTCATAGCCGCATGATTGCCGGAAGTAAAGCCGAATTCCTGATTAATACGATTGGAGAAATCTACCAAACGATCTATTTTGCCCAGCATCTCGTCCTTGTAACTGTCATCGGAGGCCATTTTCTCCAATTCTTCCGCCGAGAACAATACCGAATACTCCTTGCTGCTGCCGGCCATCAGCGACTTCATATCCTTGCCGCTTCCCACCATAAAGTCCATATTTTTGTACTTTTTGGACAATTCATCCAGAAGCTTCTGCGCCTTTTTGCTCAGCTTTGTCCCGCTGTCTGCCGCCGTTGTCTTGCTCTCCGGCTGCACTTCAAACCAGTCTCTATGCTTGGCATAACTGTCCTTAAACCAATTCAGTGTCGTTCTGGCGGCTTTTGCTATGTAACTCTGATCTCTCGTATAGTTGTACTCGCGGAAATAGCCGTCCACTTCCTTGGCTACTTCGGGAGATTTCTCATGCATGATCTTATTGTAATCGATTCTCCCTGTAATATGTTCTTCCGCCACTTCCACATGTTCGTTCTGCACGATATCATTCAAAAATGCGGCGTCCTTCTCCGCCTTTGCCGCCAACTGCTCCTCTGTGGGCTGCGGTATGCAGGCGCCCTTAGGATCATCAACCAGTGCGGCCAGACCGTCGCCCGAAAACTCTACGACCACATTGTCCCCGTACTGCGAGGAGATCTCATTCATGGCTTTCATGGTCTCCTCTTTGGTCATCTTATCCATGATTTTATTTCCGTCTTTGTCCGTGGTGTTAAATTCGTATTTCACCAGCGTATCTTTCTGCGCCGACGAATTGGAACCATAATTTTTGATTTTCTGAGTCCCTCTGTAAAACTGACTGTAGTTGTGGTAAATCTCCATTGCCATCTCTCTGTCCTCCTTGAATCTTCGGATATGCGAAATCCGTTTCGCATAAAATTATATGCTTTCGTTATCTATATCGGATCGTGAAGCCGATTACATTATAGCTGATTTCACGGTATGGCCTCTTTTCGATTCAAGCTTTCGATTCAAGCTTTTTGATTCAAGGATTGTCTGCGGAGCGTATTTATTGTATGATGTACCTATAATGTCATTTTGTATTATGTTTCGGAAGAGGTGATTTGCATGATAAAAATAATAAAAAAGAAAAACGCCAAACAAAGAAATCGTCTGCTGCTTGGTCTGCTACTGCTTTGCCTGTTCGCAGGATGCGGCAGACAGGACACGGCCCACAATACTCCGGCGGGCCCGGCAGCGCCCACAGACACCGCCACAGAATCCTACGGCGAACCGTCTGAGGAGTCGCCTCAGGCTTCCGATCAAATATCAGAAAGCGTCCCGGATGAACCGTATACGGACAGCTCCGAAGAGATCCTCCCCGATACCGTTTCTATCCTGATGGTAGGGGACATTCTGCTGCATACCCCGGTGGAGGAGAGCGCCCTGCAAAGCGATGGAAATTATGATTTCACCGCTGTTTTCGCCCAAGTGCGGGATGAGATACAGGCGGCCGATGTGGCCATCGTGAATCAGGAAGTGATTCTGGGCGGACAAGAACTTGGCATATCGGGTTATCCGGCTTTCAATGCGCCTTATGAGGCGGGAGACGCTCTGGTGGATGCGGGATTCGACATCGTCTGCCACGCCACCAACCATGCGTTGGACAAGGGAAAAAGAGGTCTGCTTAATTGCATGAGCTTCTGGCAGACCCAATATCCGGACATGGCAGTGCTGGGAATCCATGAGAGCGAAGAGGCACGGCAAAATATCTATATCCGTGAGCAGAACGGCATCCGGATTGCGATTTTGAACTATACCTACGGCACAAACGGCATTCCACTTCCGGAAGACATGCCTTACGGGGTGGATCTGCTGGACAAAGAGCGGGTGGAGTCCGACTTGCGGGAAGCGGAAGAGATGGCGGATTTCACAATCGTGTGTCCCCACTGGGGAACGGAATACGCGCTGGGCATTTCGGCAGATCAGCGGAAATGGACACAGATTTTTCTGGAGGGCGGAGCGGATCTGGTTCTGGGAACTCATCCCCATGTGATAGAACCCGTGGAATGGGTGAGAGATGAAGAGCAGGATCAGGAAATGCTGGTCTATTATTCTCTGGGCAATTTTGTGAACTGGACTTCGGGAACCGGAGAAGGTGTGGCCAACCGCATGGTGGGCGGTATGGCACAGGTCACTTTGGAGCGGGACGAGAACGGAGAAGTATGCATCGTAGAGTATGATGTCACACCTTTGGTGTGCCATGTGGAGGAAGGCGTAAACGGCGTCACGGTCTATGCCCTCTCCGATTACACGGAAGAACTTGCGGAGCGCAACGCCATCATAAAGCAGGATTCGACATTTTCTCTGGAATACTGTCGTGAACTGTGTGGGACGGTTTTTTCTATTCCGTAATATCCGTAATGTCCATAATGTCCACGATGCCGGATATCAGATCATTTCGGCATGAAAAAGGCCATCTATCGATATCTGTCTAATTTCTGCATCGCAATACGGATCGGTTTGTATAACAGGGACATCAACACAAAATTTCCCACGCAGTGAGTGATATCCCAAGGAATTCCCGCTACCCACCATGAAAATCCCATATACAGGCCGCTCCACAGGCTGCCGCTTACGGTTCCCGCCACCACATAGGGAACGGCGCAGAACAGCCCGAAGCACAATCCGAAAGCGCCGGATAAGATACTCCAGAACCACAGGGATTCCTGTCTGCGGAAGTACCATGCGCAGAGAACGAGAACCGGCCATGCACACAGATAGGAGAACCACCACATTCCGAATCCGTATACACAGCCCTCGATCAGAATAAATACCGGTACCACAAACACCATTTTCCAACCCAAAAACAAGGTAAACAGAATCAGCCAGAAACTTGTCAGCTCAATATTGGGCAGAAAGGCGAGCGCAGCCTTGCAGACCTCTATGACAGCCACCGCCATACCGATCAGGGTGACGTCTCTGATCGGTAGATTCCATTTTCTCCCGGAGGATCTTCTATTACCACCGCCTCTGTTTTTCTTGTTGTCATCCATATTATACCACTGTCCATATTATGATTGCTTCACAGTCATCAGCGTGAAACCGTATATTCAATACTAAAATGGTCTCCGTCCAAAACGGGCTGACTGTCGATTCCGTAATTGCAATATTCCCCGTTTACATAGAAAGACCAATAGGCACCGTCGGCATTGTAATCGGCAGTAAGACCGTTCACGGTGTCCACCATCATGCCGTATTCGCTCTCTGCGCCGGAGAAGCTCAAACCAGCCTCCTCCATGGCCTGTCTGAGAACTTCCGCATCCGTCCGGATTTCATATGTCGCTCTCTCCTGATGATCGTCCACCACGTCAATGGTGATGTTTTTGGTGCCGGCCACAGGTTTTGCACCGAACAGGAAATAGACTCCTGCAAACACTATGACTGCTGCCGCCAGCAGCACCGCTCCGATTATGATTTTCTTCTTGTCTTTCATCTCTTGTTCTCCTATTACAGATCGTCCTCATTGATATCCGATAACGGCAGCGAGAAGATAAATTCACTTCCCACGCCCTCCGTGCTGATGACATTGATATGCTCCCCGTGGGCATTGATAATCTCTTTTACGATGGACAGACCCAATCCCGTACCCTTTTTATCCTTGCCCCGGGAGAGATCCGATTTGTAGAACCGCTCCCAGACCAGTTTCAGATCTTCTTTGGGAATGCCGATACCGGTGTCCTTCACGGAGATGAAGAGCTTATTTTTCTTCTCCGTGGTCTCGATTCGGATCACCGACTGCTGATGGCTGAATTTGATGGCATTGTCCAGCAGATTATAGAGCACCTGCTGGATCTTATCCATATCCGCATGGACATACATGATCTCTCCCGTGAGAATGACCTCGATGGCGATGGTCTTCTGGCGGCAGCTCCCCTCCAGCGTGGCCGCGGTATTTCGGATGACCTGATTGATGTCAAAGTCCGTCTTGTCCAGAAGTATACCCTTGGTGTTAAGATTGTTCAGCACCAGCAGGCTGTTAGTCAGCTTGGTCAGCCGCTCCGTCTCATTTAACACAATGTTTAAGTATTTCTCGTGCATCTCCGGCGGGATCGTACCGTCCAGCATCGCCTCCAGATAGCCGCGAATAGACGTCAACGGCGAGCGGAAGTCGTGGGACACATTGGCCACAAATTTCTTCTGGTCATCCTCGGAGCGGGCAATCTCGCTGGCCATGTAATTCAGACAAGCGGCCAGATAGCCGATCTCATCCTCGCTCTCCACCTGAAACTCGTAGTGCATATTGCCCGAGGCATACTGCTCCGTGGCATAAGTGATCTTTCGCAGCGGCGTGTAGACCATCTCCGTAAAAAAGATCAGAATGATGCCGGAGAGCAAAAACAGGATCACCAGCGAGATATAGGAAATATTCAACAGCTTATTACAGGATTCTTCGATCCTCTCCATGTCACAGAGAATCACCACATAGCCCTTCACTTTATAGTCGGAAGTGATGGGTGCGAAGACACTGAGCACGTCCGTCTCGTAATTGTCAAAAAAATGATCCACCGTATAATAGGATCCCCGGGTAATGGTGGGATCAAAGTTCTCGATCATCACCACATCCTCCACATTGACGGGCGCATTGGTATCCAGCACCAGACGACCGGAGGGATTGATGATGCATATGGTGCTGTCCAGATATACGGCCAGAGAATCAAGCTGTTTCTTCACTTCCTCGAGACTGTTTTCGCTGGTGTAGAGGCCGCCGGCGTAGTTTTCCACGATCAACAGAGCCTCCGAGTAAAAATTCTCCGCTTTCTCCCGCACCAACTGCTCTCTGGTCATGCTGGGAACGAAGATCGTGACCGTGATAAACGAAAAAACGCCAAAGATAAAGTAGGCAAGCACAAATTTTAGATAAAGTGTTTTTTTCACACGTTTCTCACCTCAAATTTATAGCCGATTCCCCATATGGTGGAGATCTTCCAGTTGGCATGATCCTTTATTTTCTCCCGCAGACGCTTGATATGCACATCCACGGTGCGGGTGTCGCCAATGTATTCGTAGCCCCAGATCTGATCCAAGAGCTGCTCTCTGGTAAAGACATGATTGGGCGTGGATGCCAGAAAATATAAGAGCTCCAGCTCCTTCGGCGGCATATCCACCGTCCTGCCCATATACATCACGGAATAATTGGTGAGATTGATGGAGAGGTCCGGATATTCCACGCATTTGTCATTCCGGCTCTCGGCTGCCACACCCGCCGGTTTGTAGCGGCGCAGCACCGCCTTGACCCGGGCCACCAGCTCCTTGGAATCAAAAGGTTTCTCAATATAATCGTCGGCGCCAAGCTCCAGTCCCAGCACTTTGTCAAAGACTTCCCCCTTGGCGGAGAGCAATATAATGGGCACAGTGTATCTGGTCCGCACCTCCCGGCACACTTGATAGCCGTCCATGCCCGGGAGCATCAGATCCAATAGGATCAGATTAGGCACAAAGCTCTCATAAGCGGCAAGTACCGATTCCCCGTCATTTACAATCTTGGTCTCGAAACATTCCTTGGTAAGATAGAGGGAGATCAGCTCCGCGATATTGTTGTCGTCATCCACGATGAGAATTTTCTGTTTATTTACCATAATTACCTCTTATTATTTAAAAGTGACGATCGTCACGCCGGAGTCTCCCTCGCCGTACTCGCCCAGACGATAATCTTGCACATAACGGAGTTTTTTCAAGTGATTGTGCACGGCGTTTCTGAGCGCTCCCGTGCCCTTTCCGTGGACGATCCGCACACTGGGCAGATGGGCCAGATAGGCGTCGTCCAAATATTTGTCCAGCTCGGAGAGCGCCTCGTCCACGGTGCGGCCCAGAAGATTGATCTCCGTGGAGACCGACAGGGATTTGGACATCTTGATGCCCGAAGTCTGGCTGCGCCTGTTGTTGTAACCCGGCGCAGAGATGCTTTCCTCCTGTATCGGCACAATGTCGTTTACATTGGTCTGCGTGCGCATGATACCGCACTGCACGAATAGATTCCCCTTGGCATCCGGAAGAGAACTCACTGTACCCTTCAGACCCATGGACACAATTTTGACGGAATCACCTTTTTTGAGCTTCTTGGGATCAAAGGCCTTGCCCTGTCCGGTCTGATTCCGATTCTCGCCTTTCTTGCTTTGCAGCCGCTCATTTTTGTCGCTGATATGATCCCGCACTTTCTGGCGCTTGCGTTCCAACTCCCGGATATCCACATTGGAGGCGGCGGCTTTATTGAAATCTCTTATGGTCTCGTCCGCGACTTCCTTGGCCTCCTGCAGAATGCTGCGGGCCTGTTCGTTGGCCTCCCTCAAAATGCGGTCTTTCGCCTGATCGATCTTCTCGTTCTTGCGCTTAAGCTGTTCCTCCAGTGTGCGGATGCGTTCCTTGTATGCCGTGATCTCTCTGCGCTCGTTCTCCACGGTGATACGGCTCTGCTCCAAATCCGCAATCACATCCTCAAAGCTCTCGTCCTCCTTGCTGATCTGCTCTTTGGCGGCGTTGATGATTGCATCCGGGAGCCCTAACTTAGAAGAGATGGCAAACGCATTGCTCTTGCCGGGAATGCCGATCAGCAGACGGTAAGTCGGCCGCAGGGTCTCCACGTTAAATTCACAGCAGGCATTTTCCACAAAATCCGTGGACAACGCATAGATCTTCAGCTCGCTGTAATGGGTGGTGGCCATGGTGCGGATGCCTCTGTCATGGAGATAATTTAAGATGGCGATGGCTAACGCCGCGCCCTCCGTGGGATCCGTGCCCGCGCCCAATTCATCAAACAGACAGAGAGACCTCTCGTCCGCATGTTTTAAAATATGCACAATGCTGGTCATATGGGAGGAGAAAGTGGATAAGCTCTGCTCAATACTCTGCTCATCCCCGATATCCGCATACACTTCCGTAAAAATCGACAATTCCGACCGATCCAGCGCCGGAATGTGCAGACCCGCCTGCCCCATGAGGGTAAACAGTCCCACGGTTTTCAAGGACACGGTCTTGCCTCCTGTATTGGGCCCCGTGACGATCAACAGGTCAAAATCCCTGCCCAGATGAATGTCGATGGGCACCACTTTCTTTTTGTCCAGAAGCGGGTGGCGTCCCTTTCTGATATTGATATATCGTTTCCGGTTAAACATCGGCTCCGTGGCGTTCTGTTCCATGGCCAGCTTGGCCTTCGCAAAAATAAAATCCAAAACCGTGAGAACTTTCTGATTGACGGCAAGTTCCTCCGTATGTTCTCCGGCCTGAGCGCTCAAAGCGGCCAGTATCGCTTCGATCTCCTCCTGCTCCTGCAGATCCAGCTCTTTGAGCTGATTGTTCAGATTTACCACGGCAGCAGGCTCGATGAAAAAAGTGGAACCGGTGGAAGACTGGTCATGAACCATACCGTTTACCTGTCCCTTATACTCGGCCTTCACCGGAATACAGTAACGATTGTTGCGCATGGTGATCACCGCATCCTGCAGATAGGTGCGGTAAGATCCGTTCAACATAGACGTCAACTGTGCGTGGATTTTCTCATTGGCGGAAATCTTGGCTCTTCGTATGCTCTTTAACTTCGAGCTGGCATCGTCGGCGATCTCCTCCTCCGAGAGGATGCAGCGATTGATCTCGTTGGCCAGTGAAACCAATGGCGTCAGTTGTTCAAAATAGCCGTCCAGAGAATCTTCCGGCGTGTCCTCCCTATCTCTGCGCCCATAGGTTTTAATGCGGTTCACATTGTCCAGCATGGCTGCAATTTTGAGAAGCTCCGATATGGAGAGCGTGCTTCCGATCTCCAGAGATTTGACGGAAAATCCCAGATCCCGATTGTTGCCGAATGACGTGCTGCCCAGCCTAAACAGCCGAGAGAGCGCGTCTTTGGTCTCCTGCTGACTGCGTCGGATCTCCCCGGAATCCACAGAAGGGAGAAGCTCCCGACACAGCTTCTTTCCGGGCTCGGAATCGGCCTTCTCGACCAATAGTTGTATGATTTTATCATATTCCAGCGTTTTTAACACTTTTTGATTCATGAATAAACTCCTTGCATACAGTACCGTCACCAGCGGCCGGATTTTGCCGGCATCTGTCTATCATTATATATGAAAAGGTGGATAACCGCAAGAAACAGTATAGAATTTGTGGATATGGTATGATACAATAAATAATAGCGCTATCGTATATCTTTCCCCAAAAATGTGTCTTTCTATGGGGATACAGAGGCCTTAAAAAGAGGTGCATCTATGCCTGAAAATAATCGGAATCAACAGAACGATTTTATGATTGAAAGAATCAAAGAACGCCCGGTAAACAAGAAAAAACTATTCTGGCGGACCATGACAACGGCGGCCATGGCGGTCGTTTTCGGTCTGATCGCCTGTGTGACTTTCCTGCTTCTGGAACCAGTCATCAGCAATTGGCTCTATCCGGAGGAGGAACCGGCGCCGGTGACTTTTCCTGAAGATCAGGAGGAAATCAATCCGGAGGACATGCTTGTGGATCCCATCGATTCTCCTTCTCCCGGGGGAGAAACACCTTCTCTGGAGGAGGATCAGATTCAGGAGATTCTGAATGAGGTCTATCTGGACAAAGAGCATTACCGGCAGTTGTACGCTTCCCTGCACGATTATGTGTTTGACCGCGAGGATCTGGACGACAATCTGGGAATCGGTCAATATGTGGTCACCGTGCGCGGTATCACCTCCAATATTGACTGGTTTCTTGATGTGCAGGAGAGCAGTCATCAGGCTTCCGGTGTGATCATCGCCGACAACGGCAAAGAGCTTCTGATTCTGGCTGACTATACTTCCTTGAAAGATTCCCAGAACCTCGTGATTGATCTGGGGGATGGTGATTATACGATCGCGGCGGAATTAAAGGGATTGGACACACAGACCAATCTGGCTGTAATTGCGGTAAATCAAGCCGATCTGCCCGCGGAATGGATGGAGACGGGAGGGCTGGCAGTCGCCCCTTTAGGCTCCTCCAATGCCAACAATATGGTGGGTATTCCGATAATTGCGATCGGAAGCCCGATGGGCGTGAGCGGTTCTCTGGGATACGGCATGATTTCGGCCGTGAGCAGACAACTGTCCGGAACGGATTTACATTATTCGCTGCTACAGACGGATATTTACGGCAGTATGAATGCCAACGGAATTTTGTTCGATCTAAACGGAAGAGTGATCGGTATCATCACCACGAATGAAAGAATTTCCGATGTGGATCACTACATTACCGCCTATGGCATCTCAGAATTAAAAGGCCGAATTCAGAAACTGTCGAATCGGGAAAAAATTCCCTACTTGGGCATTGACGGTGTCACGGTACCCGGAAAGATCCAGACCAATCAGGGAGTTCCCGGCGGCGTATATATCCGGGAGACGGAGATGGACTCTCCGGCGATGCTATCCGGTATTCAGCCGGGCGACATTCTGGTGCGGATGGACGGTGAAAATATTTTGTCCTTTGAACAATATGTGTCTCTTCTTTTACAGAAAAAACCGGATGACACGGTTCGGCTTGCGATCCTGCGTCAGTCCCAGAATGAATACCGGGAATTATCCTTCTCCATCACATTAAAGGAGAAATAAGAAATATAGAAAATAAGCCGCATCCGCGGCGGAACGGAGAAACGTATGAGATACATCAAAGATTTGAAAGAGGGAGACCGGATTTCCGACATTTATCTGTGCAAACACAAACAGGCGGCCGTGACCAAGAACGGTAAACCCTATGAAAATGTCATCCTTCAGGATAAGACCGGCACGATTGACGCAAAGGTCTGGGAGCCCAACAGTCAAGGCGTGGATGATTATGACGCCATGGACTACATAGACGTGTATGGCGACGTGACCAGTTTTCAAGGATCCCTGCAGGTCAATGTCAAACGCATCCGCGTCTGCAAGGAAGAGGAGTATGACCCTGCGGACTATCTGCCGGTGAGCTCCAAAGACATAGACGCCATGTATCAGGAACTTCTGACTTTGATTCAAAGCATTCGGACAGACTGTTACAGACAGCTTCTGGAGCTGCTGTTTGTGAAAGACGCTGATTTTGCCAGACGTTTTCGCAATTCCTCCGCGGCCAAAACCGTACATCACGGGTTTGTGGGCGGGCTGCTGGAACATACTTTGAGCGTCACAAAACTCTGCGACTATTACTGCAAGGCCTACCCCATTCTCCATCGGGATCTGCTGCTGACGGCCGCCATATGCCATGATATCGGCAAAACCAGAGAGATCTCGCCTTTTCCGGAGAATGATTACACGGATGACGGGCAGCTCTTGGGACATATTGTGATAGGCTCCCAGATGGTGGCGGAGCGGGCAGCGGGCATCCCCGGATTTCCTCACGGACAGCTCAGCCAGCTTCAGCACTGTATTCTGGCACATCATGGAAAATATGAGTTCGGATCCCCCAAAACTCCGGCGCTCATTGAAGCGCTGGCCTTGAATTATGCGGATGACACGGATGCCAAACTTGAGACCTTCAAAGAGATTCTGGAGAACAATCAGGGGAATGGGGGGTGGTTTGGGTATAACAGATTGTTTGAGTCGAATCTGCGGGCCACCAGAACCTAAAGATAAATATCAATCTGAAGTTGGAGACATAAAATCTATGAAGAAAATAATTTGGATGATTTTGATAACACTCATGTTACTTAGCCTATTGGGATGTTCTCAAAAAGAACCATCTGTGGTTAAAATTTATGAGATTACTGACTCACAGCTAGCTTTTACGAATGACGAGTTAGTCACTATGGTTAAGTATTATGAAATGAGTGACGGCACCTGGAGAACAGATACTCACACATATAAATATAGATTAGAGATTACCGGAAGAACGGGTGGAGCAGCTAAAGATAGCACTTTTGTTTTTTTAAGTAACCTCGAAAATATTACATTTGAACAAGCATGGAAAGCAAGTGGATTTAGTAGTAATATGAGTGACTATTTCCAAGAAGAGGATGCAAAATTTGTGGCTTTGAAATAGGTAATTCCGATAACTGCAAACGCCTATTCAAATTTAGAAAGGAACCGAGTTATTATGACCGAAATCAATCTAGATATCACCAAAGTGACGGAAATTGTCAGAGAGGCGGGGCGGCTTTTGCTGGATCGGCATATGGAAATCCGGCAAAAGGGAAATTCCTCTAATTTTGTCACGTCTTGTGATATCGCGGTGGAAGAATTTCTCTCTGCAAAACTGCAAGCACTCCTGCCGGGCAGCCTGATCATCGGGGAAGAGAGCGAGCACAATCCCTCCGAGGGAGCGTGTCTCTGGGTGATTGACCCCATTGACGGCACTTCCAATTTTATCCGCGACATCGGCATAAGCGCTATTTCCGTGGGACTGGTGATAGACGGGGAACCCTATCTGGGCGTGGTCTATCAGCCCTACCGCGACGAGATGTATTATGCCAAGACGGGTGAGGGCGCTTATTTGAACGGCCAAAAGATCCATGTGTCCGACAGGGATTTTGCACACGGGCATTTATGCTCCGCCATGAGTCTTTATGACAAACGCTATGCACCGTATTGTTTCCGAATCATTGACAAAGTCTATGCGGAGGCGGACGATCTGCGCAGACTGGGTTCCGCGGCTGTGGAATTAGTTTATCTGGCCTGCGGCCGGGTGGAACTCTATTTTGAAATCCGCCTGTTCCCTTGGGATGCGGCGGGCGCCATTCCCATTATCAGAGAGGCCGGCGGACAGGTGGAGGCCCTGTATCAGGACAAGTTCCCGCTGGACCGTCCTTTTCCCGTGATCGCCGCCAATACGGCGGAAAATTTCGAGCATCTAAAGGCCATCGTGACCGAAGAACTGCCCGAAATGCCTTATTAGATATTATAACATTTTCCCGAAATATTCGAGTTCCGGGAAAGCGCTTTGTGCCGCCAACTGCGGCCTAATCGGTAGTATGATAAAGCATCCGATAAAACTGTAAATGAGGAATTTATGGAATATAAGAAAAATGTTTGTGTCACCGTCACAATTGAAGATATGAGCAGCGAAGGGGAAGGTATCGGCAAAACGGACGGTTTTACCCTGTTTGTCAAGGATACCGTCATCGGCGACGTGGCGGAAGTCAAGATCGTAAAGGCCAAAAAACATTACGCCTACGCCCGCCTAGAGAAATTAATAAAACCCTCGCCCCACAGGGTGGAGCCGGTCTGCCCTACCTACAGACCCTGCGGCGGCTGCCAATTACAGGTGCTCTCTTACGAACAGCAGCTTCTTTTTAAACAACGGAAAGTTCGCAACAACTTGATCCGCATCGGCGGCTTTGAGGAGAATTTTATTCATCGTGTCATGGAGCCCATCGTGGGGATGGAACACCCCTTTCACTACCGCAACAAGGCACAATATCCCATCGGTACGGATAAAGAGGGCAATCCCGTGGCCGGATTCTATGCGGGCAGAACCCACAACATTATCCCCAATATTGATTGTAGTCTGGGAGTCTCTGAAAATAAGGAGATCCTGCGTACTATTCTCGACTATATGAAGGAATATAAAGTATCCACTTATGATGAGACGACCGGCGAGGGACTGCTGCGCCATGTGCTGATCCGCAAGGGTTTTGCCAGCGGAGAATTGATGGTCTGTCTGATCATAAACTTGCGATCAAGCGGAACTTCTTGTGATTTTCTGCCCCATCAGGAAGAATTGCTGCGGAGGCTGACACAGATTAGTGGAATGACAAGCATATCAGTCAGCCTGAATACCGAGCGCGGCAATGTCATTATGGGCAAAGAAATTCATACGCTCTGGGGCAGCTCTGCCATCTCGGATACTATTCGCGTCCGGGATATGCGTAAAACCGGATATCCCTACACCGGCGAAGAGCTGATTTTCCATATCTCGCCGCTGTCTTTCTATCAGGTAAATCCGCTGCAGACGGAGAAGCTCTACAGTCTGGTGCTGGAGTACGCGGAACTGACCGGCCGGGAAACGGTGTGGGATCTCTACTGCGGCATCGGTACGATCTCCCTTTTCCTCGCGGGACATGCGAAGCGGATCTGCGGTGTGGAAATCATTCCGCAGGCTATTGAAGACGCCCGAGAGAATGCAAAGCGAAACGGCATTGCGAATGCGGAATTCTTCGTCGGAAAAGCGGAGGAGGTTCTGCCCGGTTTCTATGAGCGATTGGAGCGGGAGACAAAAGGGGAACCATCAGAGGAAGAGGACTTGCTGCACCCAGATGTCATTGTCGTGGATCCGCCCCGCAAGGGCTGCGACGAAGCCTGTCTGAATACGATGATCAAAATGCGGCCGGAGAGAATCGTGTATGTGAGCTGCGACCCGGCTACGTTGGCGAGAGATCTGCGAGTGTTGTGCGACGGGGGATATGAGATCCGACGGGTGAGACCGGTGGATATGTTTGGGAATAGTGTGCATGTGGAGTGTGTTGTGTTGATGTCAAGGAAAAATAAATGAAAGCCAGAAAATGATGTGTTTTAAAAATTTTTCGGATGCTAAAATAAAAAACCTGACTACTGCAAAGGATCGGTTATTTTATGTTACATTAGCAGTGGGCATGATAATGTCAAATTTAAAATAGGAGAAGGAGCAAAAAAGAATGCCAACAACCATAGAAGTTAACAAACAGAGTGTGGAGACTCTTTTAGGAAGTGGGAAAACAAAACCCTTTGTGATTCCGGAATATCAACGTCCATATGCTTGGACGGATGAACAGGTGGAGACCCTCTTTGAGGACTTGTGGGAATTTACAACAACAAGTGGCGGTACTGAGCGAGATGGTTCATATTTTCTCGGTAGTGTTGTAGCTTATGAAAATGAAGATGGTGAACAAGAAATTATCGATGGTCAGCAGCGTATCACATCTCTGTTTCTTTTACTTCGTGCTATTTATACAAGATTGGTTGCAACACCCGCATCGGAGAGAACTGCAGAGGCCAATAACTTTATTGGAAAAATAGAGCCAGCTATCTGGAGAACAAATAAGCTGACCGGCACGGTAGATTTTAAGAACATCCTTCTGACTTCTCGTGTTGTAAACAACGATGGCAACGAAACACTTAGGTCAATATTGGAGACCGGAAAAGCTGATGAAAATGCTAAAGATAACTATTCAAAAAATTACCGATATTTTCAGGAGCTGTTTGATAAACACTCTACGGAAAATCCATTGATGATTTATCAGTTTATTTATGCTCTTTTGAATCAAGCAATTTTACTTCCAATTACTGCAGACACTCAAGATACTGCGTTAACTATTTTTTCAACACTGAACGATCGGGGCTTGCCTCTCTCTGATGCAGATATATTTAAGGCAAAAATATATAATCAATTAGAGATCGGTGAAAAAAAAGATTTCATAGAGCGTTGGAAGGATTTAGATGAACAAGCTACGGAAGCTAACGAAAGTATCCAGCAACTCTTCTACTATAACATGTTCTATCTTCGCGCTTTAGAGCAAGATACTAAAACAACTACTCCCGGTGTAAGAAAATTTTATGCAGCTAATAAATTTGAGAGATTATATAAGCCCGATCTGTTAGATACATTGTTTGTGATTTTGAACTTATGGAAGGTCGTAAACAAGGGAGAAGAAATTGAGAATGAGGCGTGGTCTGAAAATACTAAAATCAGACAATCTCTTGATACATTGAGCTCATATCCGAATGAATTCTGGAAGTATCCTGTTGTTATTTATTATGTTTGCTACCGTAATGAAACAGGTTTTGAGACAAAGTTTGGTCTGTTTCTTAATAAGCTATTGATGGAATTGATGACAAAATACCTAATGATTCCTACCATTAACGCTGTTAAACCGGATATTCTGAAATTGAATTCTGCCATTGTATCATCAGACATACCTATATTTGATTTTAAGGAGATTGATACAAGTCAGTTAGAATCACATATTCAAAATCCTAATAGAAATGTTGTACGTATGCTGTTGAAAGCACTGGCATATGAGCAGCAGGATGAGCTTCTTCCAGAGCGGTGGGAAATTGAACATATCTTTCCTCAGAAGTGGCAGACTAATTATTTTCCTAATATACCTGACGCGACAATCAAAGAAAAGATTGAGCATATAGGCAATAAACTTCCGTTTGAAAAAAAGTTGAATATAGTAGCCGGTAACGGTTACTTTGGTAAGAAGAAAAAGGAGTACACTGTTTCTAAAATTGCTATTACTAAGGCGATGGGAATATCAGATATAACAGAGTGGGATATGGATTCTATTATGAAGAGAGATATCCGTATTTCTGATTCTATTATGGCTATTTTGTCTAAGTGGAATAATAACTACTTGAATATTCCTACAACCGCAAATGCTGTAGAAAAACCATCTGAGGAAGATTTGGCTCGCATTGAAGAATTTAAGAAGAAGGGCTGGATTTAAGGAAATGAACCCTAAAGAGATAGTTTATTATATTGAAAGCCAAACTTATGGAGAGAGTACATATGGGATTTCAGATTGAAATCGTTGAAGGGCATGACCCATCATCCTATTTTTGGTTCAGACCTGTCATACTTAAAGAAACAGGAAAAATATTGTGGGATGGCGTTATTGAACTAGATGAGGAGTTTTCAATAGAAGAAGGAGATATTGATTGTTTCCTTTCCTATTTTTTCTTCAAATATTTTGATGCAAATCTCACTTATAATAAGAGGCGCTATGAAGAGGGCTCCGGTTTTATCAATGGTTTTGAGTGGTATCTCACACATAATTTCTATACCTATGATGCGTTACAGGAAATGGTAAAAGAAATTGTGGAAGCTGCATCCTTGCTGGAATCTGATTATAATAATCCTCGGCTTGACGATATAAAAAAGAATTTTTCGATATTTTATATGTGTGATCAAAGTGATGCGGATTATATGAATCGTGATGATACCGCTATTCAAAAGCATATTTTCGTTGTAATTGATTTCTACCATCGTTTTGCAAAACGGATTACCTCAATGATGGAGAATAATAAAAATACAACAATCATCTCAATTATGGGACCATAAAAAATGGAGGATTTTCCGGTATACGGAAATATTTAAAACGCTAATGAAGAAAAAAATAGGTCTTATTTTAATCAAAGGAACCTGCATTTTAATAATTATATCAGGAATTATATATCTTTTTATCATATGTAACAGAGGCTCCTTTTCCATAGCACCCAGTCCTCATGATTATACATATAGAGAAGAAAACACGGTGGAAGGTGTGGAAGGGCTCTTGTATTCACTCGGCGTTATCTGCGTGGGAGGAATCGGACTGTTTTGTGCAAAACAGGAAAAATAGGAGGCGATGGGAGAGTTTATCCTCCCATCGCCACTTTTCTTGGATACCATTTTTGGAACCACACGGTAAAAATTCCCATGAAGATCGGAACAACCGAATTAACCGCACCGATATAAGGCTTCACCATGGTTCCCATAAATACATAGGTCCACACGGACGTCATCAAATATAAAATTCCCCACATCAATGTCAGAATCCGATTTGTTTTCATAAAAAGCGGATTCAGCAATGCGTCTTCCCCGTTATAAGCATTCATGGAATAATGTGCCGTAAGTGGTATTTTTACCAGACAGGTGGCAGTCCACATGATTCCAAATGACAGATAGGACAGGGGCACAAGAATCCGGCTAGGCCCTCCGCACAATACCGCCATGGAAAATCCGTTGATCAATGCCCCGCTTAAAATATCATAAAATGTCTTTTTATTCTGATAAAATAACAGCGGCACAAGCGCACAGACGGCAATACTGATCAGGCTTCCGATATAGCTGTCAATCGGCACTGCGATCCAGAAAACAATCCACGGAATGAGCATAATATTCATATTAGTTTCTTTTTGGGGAATGTGTATTCCACTGACAGCCTCCCGGCCTTTTATCTTCGATGCTTCCCGGTTTTTGCCTGTATTGGCTCCCGCATCACCAAAATACTCATCCCACTTGAGCATCAGGTTAAAATCACCCTTCACCTTATAGAGCTTCCGCATCAATGCTTCATCGCCCCGTATTTCTCCCGCCGCAATGGAACGCCACACCGACAGCGGCGTCTCAATTCTGGTAGTGGCATGCTCCGAACCATCTGTGACAACGCAGCTGCCTTCCTTTCCCATGACGATCTGATAGCATTCGTCAATATCCGTATAGTACATTTCCAATACCTGCTGCCTGCCGGAATAACTCTCCTTTCGATAAAGTACCGCCATTTGTCTGGTAAAAATAAGGGCCTCCGATTCCTTTTCTCCTGTCTCCTTATCAATGCCCCAGCTCATATCCGCCCAAGCCTCAAAAGTTTCTCTCGGATACAGCAATTCCTCCAGTTTTGCTCTTGTCTCCGGCAGGATGCCTCCCAAGACATACTCTCTTCCCGCGCTTTGAACATATCCCAGATATTCATTTGTTCTCTTGGACAGATCGGGCACCCGGAACAGTTCCCCCTGCCCACAGAAAATGGTTGTATAATTGCCTCTTCCGTATGCATGATCAAACAGGCTGTATATTCCGTCATAATTTCCCTCTGCGGTATAAAAACCGCAGGTTGAAATCACCACCGTCTTCTTGCCGCTCATGTCATATCTTGAAGGATGGCTCCCATTGCCGCTCACATCTTCATTTTCCACCATAAAAGGCAGCGCCATCGGCAGCTGACGGTCTATCAGGTTTTTCAGGCCGCCCGGCACCGTATAGTAATAAAGCGGAAAGCTCCATATGGTGATATCGGCCCATAACAGCTTCCGGATCACTTCCCGCATATCATCCTGTATACAGCAGCTTCCGGGCGTTTTATTCCAACAGGAGAAACAGCCGAGACAGGGACGGATCTCCAGACGGCCCACCCAGACCTCTTCCACCTCGAAATCTTCTTTCGCATTCTCCGCGTTTTCCCTCATTCCCGCAAGAAAAGCTTGGGTCAATTTGTATGTATTACTCCGACTCCCTTTGGGACTACCGTTAATGACAAAGATTTTCATTTGGAATCAATCCTTTCCAGCTGTTCAATACAGCTTTGCGCCCACTCCATGCACATCTGGATACTTCTGCGTCCGTAATCCACCGTCATCTTCCAGTATAGCGCCTTTTCCCTGTCGTCAATATACGCACTATATTCTTCTATGTACTCCGGCACGGCCGCAAGACTCTCCAGAAACAGGCTGCAATACGCTTTCAGCCCTTTGAAATATTGGATATTCTCTTCCCGGCTCTGTTCCCCCATAAAAAACACTTTCATCAGAAGCGGGGTGCGCGAATTCAGATTTGGATTATCGTCCGCAAGCCATTTTAACAGCTCGCACCGTCCCTCTTCCGTGATGGAATAAACATTCTTGTCCGGCTTTCCCTGCTGTGGTACAACCGTCTTATCGATCCATCCCTTATTTTCCAATGTCTGCAGTTCCCTGTAAATCTGACTGGTCTGCACTTTCCAGAAAAAATTCAGGGAATCCCGGAAAGTCTGCATAATCTGATAACCAGTCATTTCATGATAATTAATCAATCCCAAAATTCCATGCTTTAACATTTTGATACCCCTATATCACGGACTTGCCTACGAGACCGGGCAAAAAGCCGGCGGTTATTTTTACGTTATTATATTCCACTTGTGGAATATTGTCAAGTGGACAAGGACGGCGTTCTTTTGAGAAAAATGTTGTATTTTTCGGCTGTAAATTACTATGTGAATTTTGTTGTACGTTGTATACAATAGTTGTTATAATGTGATTAGCAACTTAATAAAAGAAAAAGATTGGAAAATGCCAAATATTAACCAATATCTGACTTGAGAAATTATATAGCGGTTGTGAACGAAGTATCCTATGGAAACAGGTTTGTCTTACCCGCAACGGACATGGTTTCTGTGCTATTATTGACATGCAGGAATTAGATGAATTAGAAAAAAGCTGGGGATATCGTGACTTGGATAACAGCTTCGCAAACGCATAATTTATATATGGAGGTGAAAAAATATGGACCCAGATAAATCAAAGCAGGGTTTTCTAATTATCATACACATTATAGCCCTTATTGCCATCATGTTACTTGCTCTGTTCGGTGGGAGTATTGTAAGCTATATTTTGTCAACTAATAATGTAATCCTTGACAATTTGATATACACGGTAGTTTATATTGGTATTACCTTATCGACGGGGTTATTATATGCTAAATATATCTTGCATTTTACCCGTAAAGAAATAGGTGTATGTTTCAAAGCGCCTGAGTGGAAGTGGATTTTCACAGGAATATGTTTACCATTGGCAGTAACGGCATTTTATTTGCTGTTTACGGATGGTCAGATTGTGAAAAATGATAATGCGGAAAACTTATGGTTTTATTTGGCGAATGCGCTCATATATGTCGGTCTTTCAGCGGGAATTTGTGAGGAATTTATTTTCAGAGGATTAATAATGCATATGCTTGAACGGGAATGGAATCAAACAATAGCGATAGTTGTTCCGTCTGTATTATTTGCCTTTATGCACACAATCAATATGCGTTTGGGACTTGTGGACTTTATACTCCTGCTTGCAGCGGGTAGCGCTGTTGGAATCATGTTTTCACTAATAACGTTTCAAAGCGCAACCATATGGTCAAGCGCAGCAGTACACGCTTTGTGGAATATAGTGATTATTGGAGGCGTATTTGTAGTGGAGTCTCCGGATAATGGCCTGACGGCAAATTTCTTTTACAGATATGAATTATCCAGCAGTAATATTCTCCTGACCGGTGGGAGGTTTGGTATTGAATCTGCATTGCCGGCAATTATAGGATATTGTTTGGTGTCAATAATGGCATTGTTTTTAATGAAAAAGAAATCAAAACACAAAGGACAACCGTGGATGGACGAAGTGCGATAGCTACCGTTTCCCTATTTCATACAAGAGAGAAACCTTGTCTTAATATTCCGATCCAATTGCTTTTTTGAAAGAGGAATCTGACTACGGTTACCTGCTTTGTCTTTTCGGAAATCACATAAAAAGCAAGGTAGCCGTTTACTACCACAAAGCGAATACCCCATGAAGCAAGAACCGGATCATCAACCAGTCTGAATTTCTCAGGAAAATCCGCAAGGGAATTGATTTTAAGTTCTGCTTCATCTAAGAGATTATCAGCAGCTTTCGGATTTTTTAGGACAAACTCAATATGGTCTGCAGCGTTTATCATATCCCGTTCGGCAGTAGCTGTGATGTGAATAGTGTAACTCATTGCTTGCGTCTGCTCCTAATATCATCCATTGCCTCAGAAAATGGTCGAGTATTTCCATTTGCAATATCGTCAAGTCCCTCTTTGATCTGTCCGTAAAGTTCAAAACAGCTTGCCATGTGTTCATAAGTTTCAATGCTCATAACTGCGAGGTCACCTTTTCCATTCTTGGTAATGAATACCGGTTCCGGGTAGGTATGGCAAAACCTTGAAATTTCATTATAATTGTTTCGTAGTTCTGCACTTGATTTAATTGTTGGCATTCATAACACCTCCTTTTATAAAGAAATTATACATAAATTTTGTTATATCGTCAATGATAACTGTATTATAGTTTCCCCATTTTTCAACTAATTCTATCTGTTTCTGCTGATTCCTAAAAAAATTGAACTCTCTTATTTATCTGTGATATAATTAATATGGTAATGGTTACATACACGGTTGATCAATTTTCATTTTATGGAAAGGAGATTCATTATGCCAGTACTTTACACGGAACCTACGGATGATAAGGACTATATTTCCGTTTCACTCAAGGAAGAGGGCGTGACGATATGGATTGACTTTGAATCATGGTTTAATCCTTATCTGATATACAGTGAGGAGTCCATAGAGAACTTGGTGCCGGAGCTCAGGGAATTTATATTGAGATGGCGTGAGAATGCAGAAAAAGCCAAAGAGACATTTGTACCGAGTTGTCCGGAAAAAAATGCGGGAACCAGATTTGTCTATCAGGATAAATTCTATAAAATCCCCGGAATGCCCGGAATCAGCAGCGAGTTATATGCAAAGTTATCGTTGGATATAGAGAGAGAACTAATACAAATGGGAGCCTTATGGGTTACTTATACCGGGTCAATTGATTAAGGAGCAAAAAAGGAATCCGCACTATGGCAATTTATCTCACAAGTGACCTACATGGGGATTTAAAGCATTTCCTGAAAATGTTGAATCTCATAAAATTCGACACCGACAAAGATTTTATGTATGTTCTGGGAGATGTTCTGGACAGAGGAAATGAAAATCTTAAGCTGCTTTATCATGTCAGAAAATACATTGATGCGGGAAAGATGCTTCTGATCAAAGGCAATCATGAATTATTCGCACAAATGTATCTGCAAGGGCGGTTAGATCCAAGACAGTGGATCTTATGGGGCGGAAGGCAGACATTGACGGAAATCAATCAACTGAATTCCGTCCAAAGAGAAGAACTAAAGACCTTTCTCTGCGGACTGCCATTCTATCAGATTATTTCCACAACGGATAAAACCTTATTACTGACACACTCCGGGTTGGATGCGGATCATATTGTTGAATCTGACAACGAACTGGATGTGGAGGAATCCATCAAAACGGCTGCTGCCAACGATGAATTTCAATATTTGGTCTCAAATGATATTCACTATATGCCATGGGGCCAAATCAAGAAAATGGATTATTATGTCGTTGTAGGGCATGTCCCGGTCATGCGTCTGCATGAAGACGCTTCCTGCTGGATTTTACATACAGAAAAATACATGTGTATAGATACCGGCGCAGGATTCAGAGACAGCGGCGGAAAAATGTCATGCTATCGCTTAGACGATGGCAGGGAATTTTATGTGTAGACACTGCCGGTAAACTTCCTGTTACTAATTGAATTTAATACGTGAGGTAAATCTATGACAAAAAATATATCAACTATCATAAACAAAGATAACGAGTCCGGCAGTGACGAAAATCTGATATGGGAAGAAATTCGCACGGAGCATATTGTGCAGGATCAATGGATTGATTTCAGGCGGTCCGCCTACCGGTTCCCGGATGGAAGCGTGTTTGAGCCCTATTACAGTTACAGCCGCAGAGACTATGTTGTGATCGTCGCATCGGATGAGGACGGGAATTATCTCTGCGTCCGGCAGTTCCGCCAAGGAATCAAAGAAGTGACAACGGAATTTCCCGCGGGAGGGATCGAGCGAACGGACGGCAGGGAGTACGGATCGGGACGCGGCTCGTCGGCGGCAGAGGATGCGCTGGAAGCCGCCAAAAGAGAGCTTCTTGAGGAAACCGGATATGTGTCGGAGGATTGGAGCTTCCTGTTGACCGTGCCTTCCAACGCCACCATAGCGGATAATTACGCACATATTTTTATGGCAAGAAATTGCCGCAAGTTCGGAGATCAGAATCTGGACGAGACAGAATTTCTGAATGTCAGGAAATATTCCGCAGATGAGATCGAAGAGATGATTGATCAAGGCAATTTCCAACAGGCGGTTCATATCATGGCATGGCTGCTGGCACAAAGGAGATAACAGATGCGAGAAGTGGTTTCGTCTTATATCAAAAAGAAATATAAGGTTTCTCCTGAATATCCTTGGGCGAAATATGACAGCAATGCCGTTTTTCGCCACAGTGACAACAAGAAGTGGTTTGCTCTGATAATGAATGTGGGGAGAGAGAAACTGGGGCTCTCGGAATACGGATCTGTGGATGTGATCAATCTGAAGATTGATGATATGATGTTTCGGGATATCCTGCTGCAGGAAAAAGGTATTCTTCCGGCTTATCACATGAGCAAGGAGCATTGGATCACAGTGCTTTTAGACGGCACAGTGAAAAAAGAGCACATCTATGATTTGATCGATACAAGCTTTGCAGCCACCGCATCGAAGAAAAAGAAAGAAAAAATCCGTCCGCCGAAGGAGTGGATCATACCGGCTAATCCCAAATTTTATGATGTGGAACACGCCTTTGACAATGCGGAGACGATCGATTGGAAGCAGAGCAGCAGTATGAAAGTTGGGGATACGGTTTTTCTGTATGTGGCGGCTCCCGTATCGGCAATCCTCTACCAGTGCAAGGTTGTGGAGGTGGAGATCCCCTATGATTATCGAGACAAAAACCTGACTATCACCACATTGATGAAGATCAAACTTCTGAGAAGGTATGACTCGGAACAGTTTACCTTTGACAGATTAAGGGATGAGTATGGAATTTATGCCGTGCGCGGCCCGAGAGGAGTACCGAACAGCCTAAGTCATGAGCTGAATTTGTGAACCGTAAACAGGAGTAATGACCTATGCCCGATCAACAGGCTTTCCAAGCCGCCAAAGACAAAATCATAGGAGTGGACAGGCAGCGTCTTGGCATCGGCACGCTCTCGGAGAAAACCGTCCATGCGATCGTCAAGAATTACTGTGAGCCCGACGAAGATCATCAGGAGATTCCCATAGACAGATATGTGGCGGATATCTACAGGGACGGCGAGATCATCGAGATCCAGACGCGGAGCTTTGACAGGATGCGGGAGAAACTTGGCGCTTTTCTTCCCCTTTATCCCGTGACCATTGTCTATCCCATTCCCAGAGAAAAATGGCTGATCTGGATAGACGAGGAAAGCGGCGAACTGAGCAAACCCCGCAAATCTCCTTTAAAGGGAAGTCCTTACACGGTTTTTCCCGAATTGTACAAAATCAAAACGTTTCTGAAAGATCCGAATCTAAGATTAAAACTGATTCTCATGGACATGGAAGAATACAAGCTCCTAAACGGCTGGAGCAAAGATAAAAAAAAGGGATCCAGCCGTTATGATCGGATCCCCACAGAGTTGATTGATGAGGTAGAGATCAATCGCATGGAAGACTACATGCAGTTTGTCCCCTACGAACTGGAAAACGAATTCACCGTAAAAGATTTTGCCAAAGCCGCCCACATACCCGCCCCACTGGCAGGCAAAGTCATAAACATCCTCTATTATATGGGTACCGTAAATCGGACGGGAAAAAGCGGAAGATCCTATCTGTATACCGTAAACGATGAGCCTTACACCATATAGCCTCCACCTAATGAATCATATTGCCGTCAAAATATTTATGTATTTATGATTCCACTCCATATCTCTTATCTCTTGCATAGAGCAGTTTCAGAATAATCGGTGTGGAGATACTGGACACGATAATCAACAAAATCACCGATGTAAAATAAACAGGTGTGAGCAGCCCTACGGACAGACCCTTCTGCGCCACGATCAGAGCCACTTCTCCTCTGGTCATCATACCCACGCCGATCTTGAGGGAATCGGAAAAATTGAATCTACAGAGTTTTGCCATAAGCCCGCAGCCAATGATCTTGCACATCAGAGCTACGATCACAAATCCCAAAGAAAAGAGCATGATTCCCATATCAATATTGTCAATATTGGTCTTCAGGCCAATACTGGCAAAGAAAACAGGTCCAAAAAGCATATAAGAATTGGTGTCCATCTCATGGGCTATATAGTTGGAATCCCGGATGGAACAAAGAATGATCCCCGCCACATAAGCGCCGGTGATATCCGCAATACCAAAATATTTCTCCGCCACATAGGCAAAGAAGAAGCAAAGCGCGAGTCCGAGAATTGGGATTCTTCTGGTGTGAGGATATCTCTCGTCAAAGCTGTTGAATAATTTATAGAGAAAAAATCCCACAATCAATACCAGCACAAAGAATAATACTGTGGAAATAACCACTCTGCCGGGATTAGAATCCGGATTTTTCACACCTACCACAAAAGTCAGCACAATGATGCCGATGACATCGTCTATGATTGCGGCGCTGAGGATGGTGGTTCCCACCTTTCCTTTTAATTTACCCAATTCTTTTAGGGATTGAACAGTGATACTCACACTGGTGGCGGTCATAATGACGCCGATGAATACCGCCATGTAAAAATTCTCGGATCCCCACGGCGCGGCGCCGTAAAATCCCATGTAAAGCAGGGTTCCGCCGATCAGAGGAACCAAAACTCCCGCACAGGCGATCATCAAAGCGATGGGACCCGTCTTAAACAATTCCTTTAAATCCGTCTCAAGACCTGCGGAGAACATCAAAAGAATCACACCAATCTCCGCCATCTGTGTCAAAAAGTCTGTCTGTTGGACCAACCCGAGAATACTGGGACCGATCAAAAGCCCGGCAACAATCTCACCCACAACCTGAGGAGCCTTGAATTTTCTGGCCAATAATCCCAGAAATTTTGCAAATAAAATAATAATAGCAAGGTCTTTGAATATTATATATGCTTCCATGACCTACTCCTTTTAAGTAAATTAACAATTTTACAGATCCGACAATTTGCACAGATCCGCCCATTCCGCGCCAACACAGGCGCGTTCCAACTCCTCTATGGTGAGTCTCACACAACTGCTGCTGCTTCCTGCGGCAGGCAGCATTTTATCAAAACGTCTCATGGATTCGTCCAGATACACTTTTACTTTTCCCTCCGGGTTGGCAAAAGGACACACACCACCGATGGTATGTCCGGTATACTCCACAACTTCGTCCGGTGTAAGCATCTTGGCTTTTGTGCCGAATTTGTCTTTAAATTTCCGATTATCCACCTTTGTGTCGCCGCAGGTCACGATCAGTACTGCCTGATCCTCCACTTTAAAAGACAGTGTCTTTGCAATCATGGCAGGAATCACTCCGGCAGCATGTGCCGCAAGTTCCACCGTTGCGCTGGACTCTGCGAATTCTTCCACCTTATCCTCCAGACCAAACTGTTCCAAATATTTTCTCACTGTTTCTACTGACATGACAAACCTCCACGCTGTATAAAATCCAAAACTCCTCAATTAAAACTTTTTATTAACGGGTATTTGCAATAAGAAAAGTTTGTACCCCAAGGCACAAACTTTTCCGGTACATCCTCATATAATCTACACCTAAAAATCACAAATTTCAAGATTTTTCGTAAAGCTTTAGAAATTATGTCTCTTCCAGAGCGTCCTCCACATTGTCAAATTCCTGATCTCCGTTGGAAATCTTCTCGCGGACCTTGGCAATCTGGGCCACTTTCACGCCCTCGTCCAGATTCATCATCTTCACGCCGGAAGTAATCCTGCCCAATGTGGAAATGTCCTGCATGCGAAGCTGGATAATGACTCCCTCCGTGGTAATCATCAACAGCTCATTGTCATCCGTCACAGCTTTAACGCCCACCACATCTCCGGTCTTCTCCGTGATCTTATAGCATTTTACACCTTTGCCGCCTCGTTTCTGCACGGTAAATTCCTCTAAGTAGGTGCGTTTTCCCATACCGTTTTCGGATACAATCAACAGGGAATCACCCTGAATCTGAAGCTGCATTCCAATGATCTCATCACTGGGAGAGAGATTCATACCGATGACGCCCATGGAACTTCTTCCTGTGGGACGTACATCCGTCTCTTTAAAACGGATACACATACCCTGTTTGGTCACAAGGAAGATCTCGCTCTCCGCATCGGTGGTTTTCACCTCGATCAGTTCGTCGTCCTCCCGTAGATTAATCGCCACAAGACCGTTCTTCCGCACATTGGCAAAATCCGCCAGAGGAGTCTTCTTCACGATTCCTTTTCTTGTCACCATGAACAGATACTTATTGGCATCATATTCCCTAATGGGGATCATAGCCGTTATCTTCTCTCCGGGCTGAAGCTGCAAAAGATTGATTACAGCGGTTCCTCTGGCAGTTCTGCCCGCCTCGGGAATCTCATATGCTTTTAATCTGTACACCCGTCCCATATTGGTGAAGAAATTCAAATAATGATGAGTGGTACTCATCAGAAGATCCTCGATATAGTCATCCTCAATGGTCTGCATACCCTTGATGCCTTTACCGCCGCGGTTCTGCGCCTTAAAATTATCCACTGTCATGCGCTTGATATAACCCAGTCTGGTCATGGCAATTACCGTATTGTCATAGGGAATCAGATCTTCCATGGAGATATCAAATTCGTCAAAACCAATGGAACTTCTTCTCTCATCGCCGTATTTTTCCGCAATCATCAGCATTTCTTCTTTGATGACGCCAAGGAGCAGCTTTTCATCAGCCAAAATTGCCTTCAACTCTCCGATACGGATCTCCAGCTCTTTATGCTCATTCTCCAGTTTCTCCCGCTCCAGACCGGTGAGCGCTCTCAGACGCATGTCCACAATAGCTTGTGCCTGTGCATCGGAGAGTTCAAATCTCTCGATCAGTCTTTCCTTGGCGATCTGTGTATTCTGGCTTCCCCGAATAATAGAGATGACTTCGTCAATGAAATCCAGTGCCTTCAAAAGACCCTGCAAAATATGATCTCTCTCCTCAGCTTTGTTCAGATCGTACTTGGTTCTCCGGGTGACCACATCTTCCTGATGCTGCAGATAATAAGTGAGCATCTCCAGAAGATTCATGACTTTCGGCTCATTGTTCACCAGAGCCAGCATAATCACACCAAAAGTATCCTGAAGCTGTGTGTGCTTATACAACTGATTCAAAATCACATTGGCATTGGCGTCCCGCCGCAGTTCAATTACCACACGGACACCTTCTCTGTTGGACTCATCTCTGATATCCACGATGCCGTCAATCTTCTTCAGCTTCACAAGCTCTGCAATTTTGACGATCAGATTGGCTTTGTTCACCATATAGGGAAGTTCTGTGGCGATAATCTGCGTCTTGCCATTGGGCAGTGTCTCAATATTGGTCAGAGCGCGGACTCTGATTTTACCGCGTCCGGTGCGATAAGCTTCCTCGCAGCCCCGGGTGCCCAAAATCAAACCGCCGGTAGGGAAATCCGGCGCTTTCACAATGGGAAGCACTTCTTCGATGGTGGTGGCTCTGTTCTCCTGTACTTTGTTGTCGATAATCTTTACAACGGCATTGATCACCTCCCGAAGATTGTGGGGAGGAATATTGGTGGCCATACCCACGGCAATACCGGTGGTTCCGTTTACTAAGAGATTCGGATAACGGCTGGGAAGTACCAGAGGCTCTTTCTCCGTATCGTCAAAGTTCGGAACAAAATCAACGGTATCTTTATTGATATCTGCCAAAAGCTCCATGGAGATCTTTGAAAGCCTTGCCTCGGTATAACGCATGGCCGCGGCGCCGTCTCCGTCCATGGAACCAAAGTTGCCATGGCCGTCCACAAGAGGATAGCGGGTGGACCATTCCTGAGCCATATTCACCAATGCGCCATAGATGGAACTGTCTCCGTGGGGATGATATTTACCCATGGTATCACCGACAATACGGGCACTTTTACGGTGCGGCTTGTCGGGACCGTTATTCAGCTCGATCATAGAATAGAGCACGCGGCGCTGAACAGGTTTCAGACCGTCTCTCACATCGGGGAGCGCGCGGGAAGCAATGACACTCATAGCATAATCTATGTAGAAAGTCTCCATTCGCTCCTTCAAATCCACTTCATGGATCTTATCCACTTCGTGGACTTTATCAAAAATATCATCATTCATACTTTATCCCCCTGCATATCACAGACATACTCTGCGATATTGCGTTATTAGATGTATCATTCCTAAATATCAAGATTCTTGACAAATCTCGCATTTTCTTCAATAAATTCACGGCGGGGTTCCACCTTGTCACCCATGAGGGTAGTAAAGGTCAGATCAAGCTCAGACTCCGTCTCTTCGTCATAATTGACCCGAAGCAAGATTCGACGCTCCGGATCCATGGTGGTCTCCCAGAGCTGTTCCGCATCCATCTCTCCCAATCCTTTATAACGCTGAATCTTATTGTTCTGATCCCGTCCCACTTCTTTCAGGATCTCATCCAGTTCCTCGTCGCTGTAGGCATACCACACTTTTTTATTCTTCTCCAGCTTGTAAAGAGGAGGTTTTGCGAGGAACACATGACCCTGTTTAATCAGCTCCGGCATAAAGCGATACAGGAAAGTGAGCAGCAAAGTGCTGATATGTGCGCCGTCCACGTCCGCATCCGTCATCAGGATGATCTTATTGTAGCGAAGCTTCGTGATATCGAAGTCTTCATGGATACCCGTGCCGAAAGCCGTAATCATGGCTTTGATTTCGGCGTTGGCATAAATTTTATCCAGTCTCGCTTTCTCCACATTTAAAATCTTGCCGCGCAGGGGTAGAATCGCCTGTGTGGCGCGGGAGCGGGCAGTCTTGGCGCTTCCGCCTGCGGAATCTCCCTCTACGATATAGATCTCACAGTTAGCGGGATCCTTATCCGAGCAGTCCGCAAGCTTTCCAGGAAGAGACATTCCCTCCAAAGCGGTTTTTCTTCTGGTCAAATCTCTGGCCTTGCGGGCCGCCTCTCTGGCTCTCTGGGCCAGAATGGATTTCTCACAGATAGACTTGGCGACAGAAGGATTTTGCTCCAAGAAATAGGTGAGCTGTTCGCTGACGATGCTGTCCACAGCGCCTCTGGCTTCACTGTTTCCAAGTTTTTGTTTAGTCTGACCCTCAAACTGAGGATCCTCGATCTTCACGCTGACAATGGCAGTCAGACCTTCTCTGATATCTTCTCCCGAGAGATTGGGCTCGCTGTCTTTCAGAAGCTTCGCATTCCGGGCATAATCGTTAAAGGTCTTGGTGATGGCATTGCGAAATCCCATGAGATGCGTACCGCCCTCGGGTGTATTGATATTATTCACAAAACTAAAGACACTCTCGTTATAGGAATCATTGTGCTGGAACGACACTTCCACATACACATGATTCTTCTCGCCCTCAAAATAAATGATATTGTCATAGAGCGGCTCTTTGCTTTTATTCAGATAAGACACAAACTCCTTGATTCCGCCCTCATAGTAGAATTCAATTACTTTCTGTCTGCTGCCGTCCTCAAGAGTGATGTAATGAGTCTTTCCGATTTTACCGCCTGTCTTGGTCTTTATGACATTTTCCGAAGGATTCGCTCCGGCCCGGGACAAAAGTTCGTCAATCTGCTTTTTTTCAAGTTCTTTTTCGGTCAGATTCCCGGATGCAGCCGTCTCCGCGTCTGCTGCGGCATTGTCACTATGTTTCTCACTATTATCTTCTACATGTGTATTACTATCCGTTGACACGCCAACATCTGTCGGCACATCATTTCCGTATACGACAGTCTCCTCCGCGCGGTTGTCTCTGAGAATGATGCGAAGTCCTTTTGTCAGAAAAGCCATCTCCCGCAACCTTCTCTTCAGCACATCAAACTCAAATACCGTGGTCTCTGTGAAAATCGTCTTATCAGGGTAAAACACAATCTTTGAACCAGTCTTCTCAATAGGACAAGTTCCGATCTCCTTCAAAGGATAGCAAACATGACCTCTCTCATAGCGCTGCTTGTAAACTTTTCCGTCTTGACAGATCTCAACTTCCAGCCATTCGGAGAGTGCGTTTACAACGGAAGCTCCCACACCGTGAAGTCCGCCGGAAACCTTATATCCTCCACCGCCGAATTTACCTCCGGCATGAAGGATCGTAAAGACCACTTCCACGGCGGGAATCCCCGCCTTGTGATTGATACCCACGGGAATCCCGCGGCCGTTATCAATAACCGTGACAGAATTGTCCTCATTGATGGTCACGTCGATGGTATCACAGTATCCTGCCAACGCTTCATCTACCGCATTGTCCACGATCTCATACACCAGATGATGCAGTCCCCTACTGGAAGTGGTACCGATATACATACCGGGTCTCTTCCGGACGGCCTCAAGACCCTCCAAAATCTGAATTTGGTCAGCGCCATATTCATTTTCAACAACCGTGTTATTCATGGTCTCTTCGCTCATGCTTCCTCACATTCCGCCATTTTCAAGGCTATTCGATGGTTTGATGAATCCTATTCATTTTTCATCAGTGTCACGGCGCCGTTCTCCACCCGAAACACCCGATTGATTTCAAACCGGTTATTCACAAAATCTTCCAATCCCGTGCAGGTAATGATAGTCTGGATCTCTCCGATGCTGTTCAAAAGATAATTTTGTCTGTTGCTGTCAAGCTCGGAAAGCACATCATCCAAAAGCAGAACAGGATTGTCTTTGGTAATTTTCTTTACGAGTTCTATCTCTGAAAGTTTTAAGGATAAGGCAGCCGTTCTCTGCTGTCCCTGAGAACCGAATTTTCTGATATCGATCTCTCCGATCAAAATAGAAAAGTCATCCCTGTGAGGTCCCACAGTTGTCATTTTGGCCTTAATATCTCTCTCCTGACTGAATCTCATGCTTTTTTCAAAATCTTGGGGTTCCACATTGGGTTCATACACAATGCGGAGCTCTTCTCTGTCTCCCGAAAGCTTCTTGTGAATATCATAGATGATCTCGTTTAATTGTTCCACAAAGATTCTGCGGCGCTCTATGATCTTTGTCCCGTAGGAAACCAGCTGCATGTCCCAGATATTCAAAGTCTGCTTCAGATCCGGATTCATAAACATATCCTTTAGAAGCTTGTTTCTCTGGTTGACAATCTTATTGTAATTATTCAGGTTATAGAGATAAATATTGTCCAACTGACAAAGTTCCATATCGATAAATCTTCTTCTCTCCGAAGGTCCGTTTTTGATGATGCCAAGATCCTCGGGAGAGAAAAATACCACATTGCACAGACCTAGCAGATCCGCGGCTTTCTTTAACTTCTGTCCGTCCACCGCGATTCCCTTTGATTTGGACTTGCGAAGATGCATATCAACTCTCGTCTCCACATTGTCCTTCTCCACATAAGTTCTGATGTGGGCTTCATCTTTGTCAAAATTCACAATTTCCTTGTCTTTGCTTCCCTTATGGGATTTGGTGGTAGCCGACACATAAATTGCTTCCAAAATATTGGTTTTTCCCTGAGCATTGTCCCCGTACAAAATATTGGTACCCTTGTCAAAGGAGAGCTCAAGCGTATCGTAATTTCTGTAGTCTGCCAGCTCTAAAGATTTTATTATCATGTTTATACCCACATGTGCGCTATGGCGCACATTCAATCAAAAATCACTTGATATATACCGTGTTTCCGTCATATTCCACAACATCACCCGATACGATTTTCTTGCCCCGCTGTAATTCCACATGGCCGTTTACTTTCACAAGTCCGTCCTGTATGGCAAACTTCGCATCCACTCCAGATTCCACCAGACCGGCAGCCTTGAGGACCTGTCCGAGCTTAATAAAATCATCTTTCAATTGAATAGTCTGCATAATGATATCCTTCTTCCTAAAAATTAGCTCACCGTCGAGAAATTCACCGGAAGAATCAAATAGATATAGCTCTCCTCAGGATTTTTGATAAAACAAGGCGCCTTGGGATTCACCATGTAAAGTTCAATCTCCTCATCGTCGATCACGCGGAGCGCATCAATCAGGAATTTCGGATTAAACCCGATCATCAGATCCTTGCCGCTCATCTCGATGTCAATCTCCTCGTTCATGCTGCCGAGTACAGAATTGATCTTAAGTTCCATACCATCTTTGGTGATATTGATGATGATGGGCTTTTTATCCCCCTCTTTCACCAAAAGCGTAGCGCGGTCTATACAATTCAAAAATTCCTTTTTGTTGATCTTGACTTTCGTCTCGTAATCACTGGAAAGCATTTGGTCGATCTTAAAATATTCCCCTTCGATCAAACGGGACACCACCGTCGTGTTGTCAAATTCAAACACGATATGCTTCGGTGTGAAATAGATGGTCACATCCTTGTCCGCATCTCCGGACAAAATCTTGCTCACCTCGCTGAGCGTCTTTCCGGGTACAACTACTTTTTTGGGTTCATAACTGTTTTTCAGTTGAATCTTCCGAATGGAGATACGATGGCCGTCGAGAGAGACGACCTTGAGTTCGTCATTGTTAATATCAAACAACTCGCCCGTCATCAATTTATTGTTGTCATTATCAGAAATGGAGAAAATCGTCTGCCTCACCACTTCCTTCAGCGTAAACTGGCTCAGAACAATATTATACTCTCTCTCAATCAGGGGAAGATAGGAAAAATCCTCTCCCGATTTGCCGATTATATTAAATTTTGCCTTTTCACAGGTAATACTTGTCTTATAAGAACCGTCCGTCTCAATCACGATCTCACTGTCGGGAAGCTTTCTCACGATTTCAAGGAAAATCTTCGCATCCAGCGCAATAATGCCTTTCTCAACAATTGTACCTTCCACGACAGTCTCAATCCCGAGTTCCATATCATTCGCCGTCAGTTTGATCATTCCCTTTGTGGCATCCACAAGAATACACTCAAGAATAGACATGGTTGTCTTATTGGGAACCGCCTTTGAAACTGTCTGAACCCCGTTTAAAAGACTTGACTTTGAACATATTAATTTCATGTGTATAACTCCCTTCTGTGTTGAAAACTTTGTTGAAAGGCCTTACGATATCTATTTATAAAAGATTTTAATCGTATTTATAGTAATAGCTGTTGATATGTGCAAAACCACTTCTATTATACTATTTTTGGGACTAAAATGAAATGGTTTTCTGTGCGAATATTTCAGAATAACTTCATAATAACTTTGAAGTTATCGACATTGATTTTTCTTCTCTTTTTTACGGTCAGGACGGATTGATCTTTTTGATGATGATATCCACCTTATTCTTGAAATCCTCATTGTTCATAATCTCATTTTCAATTCTCTTACAGCCGTGCATGACGGTGGTGTGATCCTTCTTATTTAATATGGTAGCAATGTTCTCCAAGGAGATATCTATGAGGGTTCTGCACAGATACATCACCACTTGTCTGGGAAGCACAAATTCGGAATTTCTTCTCTTGGATGTGATATCCTCCGGTTTTACGCCAAAATGATCCGCCACAATATTGATAATCAGTGTGGGGGTGATCTCCTTGGGCTTATTGGGATAGATGACGTCCTTTAAGGCCTCCTCGGCAAGAGGAAGCGTCAGCTCTACTTGATTCAATTTAGCAGCGGCAATAATTTTGTTGAAGGCTCCCTCCAGCTCTCTGATATTTGACTTGATATTGGTGGCAATATAATTGATGATCTTCTCATCGATATTCATCTCGCAGTTTTCCGCATTTTTGCGCAGAATGGCCATTCTCGTCTCATAGTCGGGAGCTTGAATATCCGCGATCAAACCCCATTCAAACCGGGAGCGGAATCTCTCTTCCAGAATCTCTATCTCTTTCGGAGGTTTATCGGAGGAGAGAATAATCTGTTTTCTTGTGGAATGAAGAGCGTTGAAAGTATGAAAAAATTCTTCCTGTGTACTTTCCTTTCCTATTATAAATTGTACATCGTCTACCATGAGCACGTCCACGTTTCTGTATTTCTCGCGGAGTTTGCTCATGGAGGCTGCGTTACCGCTTCTGATTGAATCAATTACCTCGTTGGTGAAGTCCTCGCTTGTGACATACAAAACCTTCATATCCGGATTTTGTTCCAAGATAAAATGTCCAATAGAATGCATTAAGTGGGTCTTGCCAAGCCCGGGGCCGCCATACAGATAAAGGGGATTGTAGACTTCACCGGGGTTTTCCGCCACAGCCAGACAGGCCGAATGCGCAAATTTATTGTTGCTTCCCACCACAAATGTGTCAAATCTGTACTTTGGATTCAGATGGGCTTTTTCATAATTGATATTATAGACAGGATTTACATGTGGAATGGTATTTTCAACTACCTGATTATATTTTAAATCTTTCTCCAGAATAAAACTGATCTCATAATTATGGTCAAACATCTCCGTGATGGTAACCTGAAAGAATTTGCTGTATTTGGAGGAGATATAGTTCAGAGACATACCCTGATCGGAGGGTATGATAATATAGACAATATCATCGACCGTATTGTGATATTGCAGAGGCTCCACCCATGTATGAAAAGAGATCGGAGAGAGTTCATACTCTCTTTTCACGGTCTCTTTGATAGTGTCCCAATTTTCTCTGATCAAATCCATATTGTCTTCTCCATAATATATACATCTCGAAAAATAATAATACAGTATTTCTTGATGAGCAAAAAATACCTATTTATCATTTTAATATAAAGAAATGAATATTTCAAATGTTAGTTATGAACATGCTTGGGATAACTTTATCCACATAGTGTTTATAACTATGTGAATAATTCTATTTTGAAATTTATTATGTGGATAGTAATAAGAATCAGTGGATAAGAAATACCAGTTATACAGATTGCTAAAAAGCGAATTCTTTTATTTTTTACACAATATTTAAACAAATAAATATTCTTATGAAATAATTATCCACAAGTAATGAACAACTTGTGGATAATTTATATAAAGTAAAAAAATGTGGATATCTCTGTGTATAAATAAATATTATAAAATTTTTTTATTTGAAAAACCTTTATTTTTCGGGATTTTGCTTGACATTCAGCGTCTTTTCTTATAAAATCAAATATGCTATTTTCCTAAAAAAGAAGGAGGTGCATTTTCATGAAGATGACTTATCAGCCTAAAAAGCGTTCCCATGCCAGAGTACATGGTTTCAGAGCCAGAATGAGTACTCCCGGCGGAAGAAAAGTTTTAGCTGCAAGACGCGCAAAAGGAAGAAAGAGATTGTCAGCATAGGTCACAGCAATGTGACCTTTTTGCAATTTTTGTGCAAGAGGAAATTTCATGCATTTTTCGGAATCCCTTAAAAAGAATCATCAGTTCCAGTTCGTGTTTAAGAACGGCAGATCGCATGCCAATAGATACCTTATTATATATATTATGGAAAATGGTCTGGGTATCAATCGAATTGGAATCAGTGTAAGTAAAAAAGTAGGAAACAGTATTGTGAGACATCGCGTCACAAGACTTATTCGGGAAAGTTACAGATTACGGGAAAACATGTTCAATAGTGGTTTGGATATGGTAATCATCGCGAGGCCGGGTGCAGCTGCCGTAGGTTACAAAGAGGTAGAGAGCGCACTGTTACATCTTGGCAGAATTCATAAGATTTTAAAGGATCCTATATCCTGAAAGAAATTATGAAGCCGGATTTAAGACTATGAAAAAACTTTTAATTGCCGTTATAAAATTTTATCAAAGATATCTTTCTCCGCTGAAGGGATTTAAGTGTCCCTATACTCCTACCTGCTCCCAGTATGGACTGGAAGCGATAGAGAAATATGGCGCTCTGAAAGGAGGCCTTTTGGCTTTTTGGAGAATTATTCGATGTAATCCCTTTTCAAAAGGGGGATATGATCCTGTTCCATAATATGGTTGTCAGTATGATATCGGAACACGGCAAAATCAGGAGGATGAATGAACGGTATTTTATTAACTCAAAATTCCACACCTATCTTTAAGTATATCGTGTGGGTTTTAGGCAAGCTCATGGAGGGAATTTTTACTGTCATTGATGCGATAGGAATTCCGAATATCGGTCTTGCCATTATTTTGTTTACAATCGTGATCAATCTGTTGATGCTGCCCTTGACCATCAAGCAGCAGAAATTTTCGAAGCTTTCCTTAAAGATGAATCCAGAACTTCAGGCGATTCAGGCAAAATATAAAGACCGCAAAGACCAGAATTCACAGATGGCGATGCAGCAAGAATATCAGAATGTTTATGCAAAATATGGTGTGTCACCCACAGGTGGATGCGGATATCTTCTGGTGCAGATGCCTATTTTGTTCGCATTGTATCGGGTAATATACGCGATGCCGGCTTATGTTGGGAAGATTGGTGACACTTTCCGTGTGCTTGCGGCGAAAGTGATCGAAGTTGACGGCGCCGAATGGCTGATGAATCCCACTTTCACGGAGTTTGCGGATGCGGAACAGATCGCCGCTTCCAGCAAGATTGCCAACACGGTGTCAATATACGGAAAGAGTATGACAAACGGGAATCTTGAGAATGGTATCGTGGATGTGTTGAACCGTCTCTCCTCATCGGACATGTCTCTGGTTGCTCAGCATTATCATCTTACGGATCTGACCTTTAACGGGAAAATGATCATCAGCAGTGACACGACCCGTGGATTAATTGACACTTATAATAATTTTTTAGGTCTCAACATTGGAGATTCTCCGCAGCATTTGATTGTGGAAGCTTTTCATAACGGCGCATGGCTCCTGCTTATTGGCGCTTTGGCAATTCCTGTTTTGTCCGCGGTGACACAGTGGATCAATGTAAAATTGATGCCTCAGCAGGAAAATAGCAATAATCAGGATGATCAGGCGGCTCAAATGCAGAGTACAATGAAGACCATGAATATGCTGATGCCTCTGATGTCCGCATGGTTCTGTTTTTCTTTGCCTGCAGGTATGGGTATCTACTGGGTAGCCAGCGCGGTGGTGAGAGGTATTCAGCAGGTATTGATCAACAAGCATATCGACAAAATGGATTTTAACGCCATCATGGAGAAAAATGCGGTAAAATATGCTAAGAGAGTTGAAAAGCTGAAGGAAAACCAAGAGAAACTCAATGCCTATGCCAATATGAATACCAAGAATATCAAACAGAGAGCAAATGTTTCTACTGATATGAATAAAGAATCGTCTGCGAAAAGTACAGCAAAGGCCGGAAGCATGATGTCAAAGGCCAATATGGTGAGTGATTATAACAAGAGGAACAATAAATAGTTTCCATTTATGACAGGAGGTTTGGATATGGAATTTATCGAGGTATCTGCTAAGAATTTGAGTGATGCGATCACGGAAGCTTGTCAGAAATTGAGTGTGACCAGCGACAGACTCTATTATGAAGTGATTGAGGAGGGATCCAACGGATTTCTGGGAATCGGTTCCAAACCCGCGGTGATCAAAGCGGCCGTTAAGGAAGAGGTTGAAGAGAAAGCCGAGCCGGAGACAGCCGTTGTACAGGAAAGTAAACCTGTGGCAGCTCCCAAAGAAAATAAGGTAGTTAAGAATGAGAAAGTAAGTCAGCCTGCAAGCGCTTCCCGCACTGATTCTTCAGATGAGTCTATTAAGAATAAAGCGGAGGTTTTCTTAAGGGATGTATTTCAGGCCATGGGAATCGAGGCTGTTGTGGATGTACAATACAATGCCGCGGACTGCTCTATGAATATTAATTTGAGCGGCGAAGAGATGGGCATTTTGATCGGCAAGAGAGGTCAGACTCTGGATTCTTTGCAGTATCTTGTCTCTCTGGTAGTGAACAAAGGCTGTGACGATTATATCAGAGTGAAGGTTGATACCGAGAATTACAGAGAGAGAAGAAAAGAAACTCTCGAGAATCTGGCTAAAAATATCGCCTATAAGGTAAAGAGAACCAAGAGACCTGTTTCTCTGGAGCCTATGAATCCTTATGAGAGACGGATTATTCATGCCGCGCTTCAAAATGATAAATATGTCACCACACACAGTGAGGGAGACGAACCTTTTAGAAGAGTGGTTGTCACATTAAAGAGATAATTTGCGATGGAAAGACCGGGTATGTGATATCATTCATATATCCGGTTTTTTGTATAGAATGTTTGATAAATGTCATTGTGAGATTTTGAAAAATGGTTTAGATGTTGTAAAAAGTAATGTGTATATTATTAAAAAAGGTAGTTGTATATGAAAACGGATACGATTGCGGCCATTGCCACGGCGCTTTCCGATTCGGGAATCGGAATCATCAGAATCAGTGGGGAGGACGCCATTGAAGTGGGCGACAAAGTTTTTCGCACGCCGGGCGGAAAACAGATTTTGAAAAATGCAGCCAGCCATACCATACATTATGGCTATATTGTGGATGCTTCCGATAATAATCATTTTGATGGGAAAGAATCTTTGGAATTTACGGTTCTGGATGAAGTGATGATTTCGGTAATGAAAGGTCCAAAGAGTTTTACGGCGGAGAACACGGTGGAGATCAACTGCCACGGCGGTGTTCTTGTGTTGAAGAAAATTCTGGAACTTGTGTGTAAAAACGGCGCAAGACTGGCACAGCCCGGTGAATTTACCAAGAGAGCTTTTCTCAACGGAAGGATTGATCTGTCCAGAGCGGAGGCTGTTATGGATGTGATCGGATCCCGGAATGAACTGGCTCTGAAATCTTCTCTCAATCATCTTCAGGGTAAATTATACGAAAAGATCAAAGTGCTCCGGGAAGATCTGCTCTATGAGATTGCATGGATCGAATCGGCCTTGGATGATCCGGAACATATCAGTCTGGAAGATTATCCTGAAAAACTTGATAAAAAACTGGATGTTATCATCTCGGATGTAAAGAAACTTCTGAATACGGCGGATAACGGGAGATTTGTGAAAGAGGGAATTTCCACGGTCATCGTCGGAAAGCCCAATGCCGGCAAATCTTCTCTGTTAAATGCCATTTTGGGAGAGGACAGAGCGATTGTGACGGATATTCCGGGCACTACCAGAGATGTTCTGCAGGAATTTGTCATGTTTCACGGCATCGGACTTCATATGATCGATACCGCCGGGATTCGCAATACGGAAGACACTGTGGAGAAAATCGGTGTGGAGAGGGCAAAGAAATATGCGGCGGATGCGGATCTGATTCTGTATGTGGTAGATACTTCCGTGGCTCTGGATGAAAGCGATCGGGAAATTATTTCTTTGATCGGGGATAAGAATATCATTGTGCTGATGAACAAAGCGGATCTGGAACCTGTTGTGAAAGAACAGGACCTTAAGGAGCTTTTTGAAGATCTGATTCCAAATCACGGACAGACAGCTTTTATCTTTACTTCTGCCAAGGAAAATATGGGGATGGATCTTTTTGAAGATACTGTCAGAGAAATGTTTTTAAGGGGTGTGTGGAAAGGGAATGACGAGATTGTCATTACAAATATGAGGCATAAAGAAGCCTTGCAGAATGCTTATGAAGCTTTATGTATGGTGAAAGGGAGTATTGAACAGGGGATGCCTGAGGATTTTTATTCCATAGATTTGATGGAGGCTTATGCGGAACTCGGAAAGATTATAGGGGAACAGGTGGAAGACGATCTGGTAGAGAAGATCTTTTCGGAATTTTGTATGGGAAAATAAAAGGAGAGAGAAAATGTCCGAGATACATGAAGAGGTGGATGTGTGCGTGGTGGGTGCGGGTCACGCCGGATGTGAGGCGGCTTTGGCCTGTGCCAGACTGGGATTGGAGACGGTGATCTTCACCGTCAGCGTGGACAGTATTGCCTTGATGCCTTGTAATCCCAATATTGGCGGATCCTCCAAGGGACATCTGGTGAAGGAACTGGACGCTTTGGGAGGAGAGATGGGAAAAGTTATAGACAAGACTTTTATTCAGTCCAAAATGCTCAATCTGTCAAAAGGCCCTGCAGTCCATTCCCTGCGGGCGCAGGCGGACAAGGCGGATTATACCAGAGAGATGAGAACCGTTCTGGAGAATCAGGAACATCTGACTATCAGGCAGGCGGAAGTCTGTGAACTTTTGTGGAAGGACTCTTCGGAAGAATCCGGTCCCGGCAGAAAAACAGTCACCGGTGTGAAGACTTTTACCGGAACGGTTTATGAGTGCAAAGCGGTGGTGCTTTGTACGGGTACCTATTTAAATGCCAGATGTCTCTGTGGGGAGGCGATCACTTATACCGGTCCCAACGGATTGCAGGCAGCGACACATCTGTCAGATTCTCTTCGTGAGATGGGAATAGAACTGCGTCGTTTCAAGACGGGTACTCCCGCCAGAATGGACGGGCGCAGCATCGATTATTCCAAGATGGAAGAGCAGTTTGGAGACGAGAGAATTGTTCCTTTTTCCTTTTCCACAGATGCGGACGCCATTCAAAAAGAGCAGGTTTCCTGTTGGCTGACTTATACCAATGAGCGCACCCATGAAATTATCCGGAACAATCTTGATCGCTCTCCCATCTATGCCGGTATTATCGAGGGCACGGGACCCAGATATTGTCCTTCCATTGAGGATAAGGTAGTAAAGTTTGCGGAGAAGGAGAGACATCAGGTTTTTATTGAACCGGAGGGAATCCACACCAATGAGATGTATGTGGGGGGAATGTCCTCTTCTCTGCCGGAGGATGTACAGCTTGCCATGTACCGCACCGTTCCCGGTCTGGAACATTGTAAGATCGTGAGGAATGCTTACGCCATTGAGTATGATTGCATCAGTGCCAAGCAGCTTTTTTCCACTTTGGAATTTAAGGCTGTGAAGGGACTCTTCAGCGGTGGTCAGTTTAACGGAAGCAGCGGATATGAAGAGGCGGCTTGTCAGGGGTTAGTGGCAGGAATCAATGCGGCCATGGAGATTCTTCAGAGAGAACCTCTGATTTTGGATCGGGGAGAGAGTTATATCGGTGTGCTGATCGACGATCTGGTGACGAAGGACAACAGAGAGCCTTATCGCATGATGACCTCCCGGGCGGAATATCGGCTGCTGCTTCGTCAGGATAATGCGGATTTGCGCCTTAGGGAAAAAGGATTCCAAGTGGGGCTGATCTCGGAGGAACAGTACAGAGATCTTCAAGTCAAAAAATTTCTGATCGACAGAGAGATCAATCGCTTGAAAAATACCATGGTGGGAGCGGGAAAGCAGATTTTGCTTTTCTTGGAGGCTCACGGAAGTTCTCCTTTAAAAACGGCGGCCAGTCTGGCGGAATTGATCTGCCGTCCCGAGCTGTCTTATGAGATTTTATCTGAGATTGATACCGACCGTCAGGAATCCATGGAGAAATTTTTTCAGGAGGCCGAGGAACGGTACGGATGTGTAAATCGGAAAATACTTCCCGCGGTGATCGAGCAGACGGAGATTGAGATAAAATATGAGGGATATATCTTGCGCCAGAAACGTCAGGTGGAACAATATAAGAAGATGGAGACGAAGAAAATTCCCGATGGTCTGGATTATGATGAAGTTCCTTCCCTGAGGAGAGAGGCAAGGCAGAAATTGAAGGAATTTCGGCCGGTGTCGGTGGGACAGGCTTCCAGAATCTCCGGTGTGTCCCCGGCAGATATTTCCGTTCTGCTGGTGTATCTGGAACATTATAGGAATTATTGAGCTTTTGATGAGGTGATTTGATTCAATGATTGCAATTTTTTTGGAACATTGTTCTGAGAGGGAATGAAATAAGAAGAAAGAAATTGATGAGTGGAAAGGAGATGATATACTATGCAGCATGTTGCGGAAGCGGAATATGACACCACACAGTTTAAAAAGGATCTGTGTTCTCTTGGAGTTTCTCTGACTGAGGAGCAGATAGAGCAGTTTTTGGTTTATTATGAGATGCTGGCTGAGTGGAATCAATTTATGAATCTCACTTCCATTACCGCATATGAGGATGTGATGAAGAAACATTTTGTGGACAGTCTTTCTCTTGTCAAGGCATATGATCTGAGTCGTCCTGTGTCTGTGATCGATGTGGGTACGGGCGCCGGTTTTCCCGGTCTGGCTTTAAAAATTGCCTTTCCCGGGATAAAGATTACGCTGTTGGATTCCCTGAATAAGAGGATTCAGTTCTTAGATGCGGTGAGTGAGCGATTAGGTCTCTTAGATGTGGAGATGGTTCATGGGCGTGCGGAAGATTTTGCCAAGCCGGGAAAGCTTCGGGAGAATTTTGATCTGTGTGTGTCCCGGGCGGTTGCAAATCTCTCTACTCTGTCGGAATACTGCCTGCCCTTTGTAAAGGTTGGAGGAAAATTTATCTCTTATAAATCGGAGAAACTGACGGAAGAGGCGGGGGCTGCGGAGAAAGCGATTACTCTGCTCGGCGGAAAAGTTCTGGGACAAACAGAATTTCAACTGCCGGATTCGGATATCTATCGCTGTCTGTTTTCCATAGAAAAAGTAGGTCCTACGCCCAAGAAATACCCACGGAAGGCCGGACTGCCGGGCAAGGAACCGATACAATAAAAAGATTTAAATATTGAGAACATATGTTCTATTTTACAATTTTATTATTAGCATAGTCTTTCCTTTTCGAAATTAGCTACCTGTATATCACAGAATAATTGACTTGGTTGATAGGGGAACTTTTTTGAAATCTTTGCGTCTGTATAGTTAATCAAACACGAAAGGGGAAAACCATACATATATGAAAAAAGCAATCATTATGGCGTTTACATTACTTTATGTACTAATACTGGGTGGTTGTAGTCTCACATCACATTCTATGGAAAAAACGGTTTCTGATTTTACAGAGAATATAGATCAGCAGGAAATACTGGGAGATATACAGAAACTCACTCTTGTGCCAGATAGAGAATCTGATAGGAAAGAGCCGATGGAAGATCTGCCGACGGCTTTGGCCAAGATGGAAGACATAGATGGCAGCGGGGGATATCTGCTGATAGGGGAATTAGCAGAGGCCGATATTGCTTTATATTGTGATAATTCGGAAGATCGAGATATGGCATATATTCGCTATGGAGAACACTTTCAAGCATTTCAACAGAAGGCGTTGATAGACCCAACCGTTCTGCCGGAACTTGATTGGCAGGATTGGGATGATGATGGGGCCATGGAGCTTGTGGTAAAATATTTACGGCATGAAGGAACATACTTTGACGGCCAATCCGCCTCACCGGGTCTGGTATGTGAAATGGTAGTTTACAAATGGGATGAAAATCAAAACCAATGGACAGATATTCATTTCTATTCCAGCGGTGGACTGCAAGAATATACTCCGTAAAATAGAACAATTAAACTTTGGGAATATGAAAGCAAATTGAAAAAATGATAAGGGGATGTGTATATGAAATTGTCTACATATGAAGATCTGAAAAAATTATTACAGGAATTTTGTGAGAAGAGAGATGCGCTGCAGATTCAGATTGACGACAATGTGCTGCACATTCAGGAGGCTGAAGTGTATGCCCAAAAAATAACGAATAGCAAGCAGAAGGATTTTGATGTCTTTTCTCCCAGAAGAACAAAAGAGATGTATAAGAGCGAACTGGAACAATCCAATATGAAGAAAGCCGATTATGAGGAATTGAATGCCCGGTTGATTCAGGAGCGCGATCAATTGAATTGGATGATTGACGTATTGGAGCGCGTGGCGGATGAGAGTAGGGTGGAGGAAGAGAACGAAGAGAATAGAGATAATAAAGAGAACAAAGAAAATGAAGGAAGTAAAAATAAAGGGAATGAAAATAAAGACAGAATAAAAGAAAGTAATTATGTTGGAAAAGATGATCTTCCGGAATCTCTTGTGGCGGATCTAAAAAGCTTGAATCATAAGATTGGCTTAAGCGCCAAGTTTATTCGTCTGGATCCTGTCAGAGCAAAATCAGAATTGAACCGGGCGACAGAGAATCTACAAAATATTATTTCAGACTTGGAAAACTAAAGGGATGTGAAACTTTTCCTAATCTTATTCGTTCCTATTGTTAAGTGATATAAATGATGGATATTATTTAGTTGCAGAATAATTACTCGAATAAGGGAAAGGGGAATGTTTCACGTGAAAAAATATTCTTTATTTTTGGCAGGAATTTTTTGTGCTTTTATTTTAACGGGATGCAGCCGAAATTTTTCGGCAAACGATTTGTCAGCAAATACGAATAGCGGTTTGTCTGATTTGACAAATGGAACACTAATACAGACGGAGCAGGGGAGTCTTGAAGATCAAACGGGTAACAGTGTTTTATCTGCTGTGGAAGATTCTGCTGTTTATGACGAATCTCCGGAATGTACGACGGTGAAATACAGTTATCAGGATTTGTGTCTTTCTGCTGATATTCCAGACGGGTGGAATTATGAAATAAAAACAGCGGAGGACAGAGCGAAAGAGGACGGACTTGTGATTTGTTCTATTTGCTTCTGGCCGGACAAATATGCGGATGCGGTTTTTGAATTATCCTATTCTTCTATTAGACTTGGCATGTGTGCTACGGGAGTTGCCATAGAACATTTTACTTTGCCAAATGGTATCAGCGGGACATCTTATACGGAGACAATAGGGGATACAATTTGGATGACATTTATTTTGAACAATCCTCATGAGAATTTGGAAGACAGAACTGATGGAACTTATTATATTCAGGCATCTATAGACGCCTCTGTGTGGGATGAGATAAAAGAGGAATTTGAGCAAATTCTGGACTCCGTGTGGGTTGGAACAGATGAGTCAAATTGAAATTTATGGAGGAAAGAATGAAAACAGTTGTGCTTTTATACAATACAAGCTGTATTTATGAAATTGTGATATTGAACTATTTTTTGAAATGCACGGGTAAGGATGTTGTCTTTGTATCATTTGATGGAAATCCCATCATTGCCACGGAGGGATATTCTATCAATGTATCTGATAAACTGCTGAATATTAGCCCGAAAGATGTGGAACTTATGATTGTTCCCGGTGGAGATATTACAGAGATAGATCACAGTATGGTGTGGGAGTATCTTGCGGATGTCCGGTCAAATCAGGGACTGATTGCAGGAATTTGTGCAGGCGTTGATGTGTTAGATCATGCGGGAATTCTTGAAACAATTGAATCGACACGTTCCAGTGATTTGGATGTTGTAGTTGCCGACAATGTTATAACTGCCAGAGCAAACGGATATGTTGACTTTGCAATAGAAGTTGCTAAGAAGATGGACTTATTTGAAGATGAAGCTGATTTAAAAGAAACCATAGCATTTTGGAGAGAGTTTCAGAGGATGGAGTAAAAATGTTTGATTTTATACCAGACAAAATTGACTTTTCGGATGAAAAGCAATATGAATATTTACAAACTCAAATTAGTTCGGTGCTTCAGGATGTTTTAAACAATGAGAAGACTACATTAGAACAAATAGAGAATTTATTGTTTGTTGTGCAGTCATGGGTACAGCCGTTTATTTTGCAAATATTAAATTTTGAAAGTTTGAATACTTTTTCGGAATTGAAAAATGCATATGAATATGTAAAAAAGAATTGGAAAGCGGCTGTCGAACAACCATACTCTCAATTAGAAATGTATTGTGAAATGTGTAATCAAATTGCATGTGTTGTGGATAGTCATGATGATCCTGAGTATCTTGCCTCCATACATTTAACACAAGAAGAAGCAGAGTTATTAAGTGCGGACTACTCCTTTGAACTAAAAGAAAAAGATTTAATAGGTCGTACAGTCGCTTGCTATAGTTATTCTATCTTTGAGTCTTACTTCTACTTTTTAAATTATTTTAGGAGTGCAAAAGATAGGAATTGTGCTATTAAAAATTGTTTATCTCAAATCGATAACATTCTTTTTAATATTTTGTGGTGGCTCGATTCTGACTTGGAAAATAGCACAGAAAATTCATATTTTATTAAAACTGTTAATGAATTATTGAATTGGTGTTCATGCTAAAATGAGAGCAATAAATTGGATTGAGAAGCTTTCAGTAAAGGCTGCTTATTGATTTAGATATTTTGATGGATGACTTGTTCTGAACAATACCAAGCTGAAAAAGAAAGATATTTTAGGCTTTATACATTGGATGTAGAGAATGACAGAATTGGTTATTATAGAGTGAGATGTTGGTGATAACGTATAATAGATTTCGCAAATTGTAGATTCATAGAAAATAGATGTTGGTTTCATAAAAGAGGAATGTTTCACGTGAAACATTCCTCTTTTATGAAAAATAGGACACAAGATAATGTTTCACGTGAAACATTGAAACCCTAGATATTGTAAGAAATCCGTGAAACATTGTAAAAAATATCGTAAAATCTGCGTGAAACATTAATAATATGTCGATTAATCAGCCTTGAAGCCCTCTGGACTGGCGATCCATGTCCTCAATGACGATATCATATATTTCTCCCAGAGTAGCGCAATACTCAAGAAGCTTCCAAGGTTCATTTGTATGAAAATGTATTTTAATCAGTTCCTCATCACCTACCGCTAAAAGACAGTCTCCCTTGAAATGTTCAGTAATATAATCATTTATTTCATCTTCATCCAGATTTTCTCCCTCCAAAAGTAACTGCGTATCATACTTGAATTCCAGCATCATGACTCTCCTTTCATTTTCAAATTTAGTTAGGTAATTGCAAATATTCTAAATTACCTATCTCCAATTATACCATTGAATCCCTACTGAAAGAATCCCCATTTTTATTTTTACAAATCCCTCTTCATAAGTAATTCGAATGCAAAATGCCAAGCTAGCAAGCTTCGGCAGAGAAACTACAAAATCTTTAGGTAGATATTTAAAATCATTCATGATATAATGATACACGTGAAAAAAGATTAAAATGAAAATCCCAAAGATGAAAGGCGAAAAAACATGGGAAGAACAATTGCAATAGCAAATCAAAAAGGTGGTGTCGGAAAGACTACCACATCCATTAATTTATCTGCGGCTCTGGCTATGAAGGGCAAAAATGTTTTAGTAATTGATACGGATCCTCAGGGGAATACTACCAGTGGGTTCGGTATCGATAAAAACGATCTGGACAATACCATATATGAATTGATTCTCGGCGAGTGTTCCATCGGAGATTGTATTATCAAAGACGTGATTCACAATGTATCCGTGGTTCCTTCCAATGTCAATTTGGCGGCAGCAGAGATTGAGCTGATTGGCGTGGACAAGAAGGAGTTCATTCTGAAAAATGAAGTGGATTATGTGAAGGACAACTTTGATTATATTATTATTGACTGTCCTCCTTCTCTGAACATGTTGACGATTAATGCCATGACTACAGCGGACAGTGTAATTGTACCGATTCAATGCGAGTATTATGCGCTGGAGGGACTCAGCCAGTTGATTCATACGGTGAACCTTGTGAAAGAACGCTTGAATCCTCCTCTGGATATGGAGGGTGTGGTTTTCACCATGTATGACTCCCGTACCAATCTTTCTATGCAGGTTGTGGAAAACGTGAAACAGAATTTGAAGTCTCATGTATACGAGACTTTGATTCCCAGAAATATTCGTCTGGCCGAGGCGCCCAGTTACGGAATGCCCATCACAAGATACGATCCCAAGTCGGCGGGTGCGGAGGCCTATCTGAATCTGGCGGACGAAGTGATCAATTACAAAAAGTAAGTTCTAAGGCCTCTGGTCAGAAGAGATATAACGGAGAGCGGAAGACAACAAACAGGATAAGGAGATAAACTATGGCACCGAAAGCACCGAGAGGATTGGGGAAGGGAATTGACTCTTTGATTCCCAATGTAGTAGGCGAGACAAAGGTTAAAAAAGAGGCGCCTGCTGCCGCCGACAAGAAGACCTCCGGCATAGAAGGACCGGAGACAATGGTGAAAATTACAATGGTAGAGCCCAACAGGGAACAGCCTCGAAAGAATTTTGACGAAGACGCTCTGCAGGAACTCGCCGATTCCATCAAACAGTTTGGTCTTTTGCAACCTATTTTGGTGCAAGACAGAAAAGACCATTATGAGATTATCGCCGGCGAGCGCAGGTGGCGTGCCTCCCGCATGGCAGGTCTGCAGGAGATACCTGTGATCATTCGCAATTATTCCGATCAGGAGATCGTGGAGATTTCTTTGATCGAGAATATTCAGCGGGAAGATTTGAATCCCATTGAAGAGGCGCAGGCATACAAACGTCTCTTGACGGAGTTTAATCTGAAGCAGGATGAAGTGGCAGAGCGCGTGTCCAAGAGCCGCGCCGCGGTCACCAACTCCGTGCGTCTGTTGAAACTGTCCGACGAAGTGCAGCAGATGGTCATCGACGAGATGATCTCCACGGGACATGCCCGGGCACTGTTGGCCGTGGAAGATGCGGAAGAGCAGTACAATCTGGCACAGAAAATTTTTGACGAAAAGCTCAGTGTCCGCGATGTGGAGAAGATGGTAAAGAATCTTCATAAACCCGCCAAGACAAAGAAACCGGATGACAAGACATTGCAGGCGATCTATCAGGATATTGAGGAAAAGCTAAAGCAGCGTCTTAGTACCAAAGTCACGGTTACCCCCAAGGGAGACGGCGCGGGCAAAATTGAGATCGAGTTCTACAGTCACGAGGATCTGGAGAGACTGATGGATATGATGAAAGAAGCGTAGAAAGCCGGGCTGTTCCGGTTTGCTTCTGTGATTTTTAATATTTGCAAAATAGTGCCGCGTGGGCGGCGGAATGCGAGGAACAAATGAACACAACAGTATTGGAACAGATGGGTCTGACAGGTCTGGACCTTGGATATCTGGTCATCGGTATGGGTGTGCTGGCCATATTGTTTTTGATCGTGCTGATTCTTTTGATCGTGCAGATTCGGAAGGCCGGAAAACTGAAAAAGAGACTGGATAAGTTCACCATGGGCAAGGACGGAAAGAGCCTTGAGGAGGATATTGCCACATTGTTTGAGGACAATCATTTCCTGAAAAACAATGTGGAGAAAAATCGCAAAGATATCCGCACATTATTCAAGAAAGTGGAATTCGCCTATCAGAAGATGGGACTTGTGAAATATGATGCGTTCAGTCAGATGGGCGGCAGCTTGAGTTTTTGTCTGGCAATGCTGGATGAAAACAACAATGGCTTTGTCTTGAATTCCGTTCACAGCACGGAAGGATGTTACACTTATACCAAGGAGATCCAAAACGGAGAGAGTGTCCTGCCACTTGGCAAGGAGGAAGAGGAGGCGTTAGCCATCGCCACGGGAGAGAATAAATCGTGAGGAACATAATTCTGAAAAGAAATAATAATAAGACAAAATAAGACAGACAATGCCGCAGATCGCGGCAGGACGGAGGATAATATGATAGACATCAAGTTTTTGAGAGAAAACCCCGAAGCGGTGAAGGAGAACATCAGGAAGAAATTTCAGGAAGAAAAGCTTCCCCTTGTAGACGAAGTGATCGCGCTGGATGCAGAGAGCAGGAAAGCAAAACAGGAAGCGGATGAGCTGCGGGCGAATCGAAACAAGATCTCCAAGGAGATCGGAGCGCTCATGGGGCAGGGCAAAAAGGAAGAGGCAGAGGAGAAGAAAGCCTTGGTTGCGGCAGGCGCAAAGCGTCTGGCGGAGCTGGAAGTTCTGGAAGGTGAGCTGCAGGAGAAAGTCACCAACATCATGATGAAGATTCCCAACATTATTGATCCTTCCGTGCCTATCGGCAAAGATGACAATGAGAATGTGGAGATCCAGAAGTACGGCGATCCCGTAGTGCCGGATTTTGAGGTGCCTTATCACGCCGATATCATGGACAGTATCTGCGGGTTGGACAAAGACGCCGCCGGACGCACCAGCGGCAACGGTTTCTATTATCTCATGGGCGATGCGGCGAGGATTCATTCCGCTATGATCAGCTACGCCAGAGACTTTATGATTGACAAAGGTTTTACCTATTGCATTCCGCCCTTTATGATCCGCAGCAGTGTGGTAAACGGTGTGATGAGTTTTGCGGAAATGGAAGCGATGATGTATAAAATCGAGGGTGAGGACTTATACTTAATCGGTACATCCGAACACTCCATGATCGGCAAATTCAAAGGACAGATCGTGGAGGAAAAGAGTCTTCCTATCACCATGACCTCCTACTCCCCTTGTTTCCGCAAGGAGGTAGGTTCCCATGGAATCGAAGAGCGCGGCGTTTACCGCGTACACCAGTTCGAGAAACAGGAGATGGTAGTGCTCTGCAAACCCGAGGATTCCATGGAGTGGTATGACAAAATGTGGTCATACACGGTGGAATTTTTCCGCAGTCTGAACGTGCCGGTGCGCACACTGGAATGCTGCAGCGGTGATCTGGCCGATTTGAAAGTGAAATCCTGCGATGTGGAGGCATGGAGCCCCAGACAGCAGAAATACTTTGAGGTCGGTTCCTGCTCCACGCTGGGTGACGCGCAGGCGAGACGTCTGGGTATACGCACCAAGGGAGAAAACGGAACATATTATGTGCATACATTGAACAATACCGTTTTGGCCACTCCCAGAGGATTGATTGCTTTTCTGGAGAATAATGTACGAGAAGACGGTAGCATTTTCATTCCCGAGGCGCTGCGGCCTTATATGGGCGGAAAAGATCAGATTCTTCCCCAAAAATAGAGAAAGGCAGAATCAGATGACAAGCGCAAATAAGGCAGCTAATGTAATAATTCCAATATTTTTTCCGTTGATAGGGATTGCGATGTTTATTATGGGATTTATTTCACTTACGTCCACCCTCACTTTTATGGCAACGGCAGAAAAAATTACCGGAAGGATATCCAATATTAGGAATGATTCCGTATATGTTTCCTATGAATATGATGGAGTACAATATAAAGATGTAAATCTTCACTCATACTCCAGTGATATGAAAACGGGACAAGGAATCTCTTTGTACTGTGATCCGCATAATCCGTCATATATTCGGGAAGCTTCCATGATTTACTTTAAGCCTGTTGTTCTCTTTATTCTGGCAACGGTTTTTACGGCAATAGGAGTGTACTTTCTGAAATCTAAACTTGAGTCAGATGCCAGAAAAAGGGAACTTGGGGAACAGAGAATCAGTATTTATGCCACGGTAGAAGAGATCACATGCAATACAAATTTCCATGTAAACGATGTCCATCCCTATACGATCTACTGTACATACAGAGACGAATACAGGGATACTATTTATCGGTTTAAGAGTGAGCGTATTTGGGGTGATCCGTCTAATGTATTCCCTGTAGGAAGTACAATAGAAGTATTGGTAAATGCAAGCGATTATAGTAAGTATCATGTCAATGTGGATAAAATGGACGAATAAGATCAAATCATAGATATTGACGGTAAATTTTGAATGAAAGAAGGTGAAATTTTTGCACAGATATTTAAAAGCGATCGGTTTTGCTTCTCTCACAGACCGCAGAAAGCTGAAGGAATTGCTGACGGATGTGGTTATGCATTCCGATGCCAGAGCTTATACCATCAATAATGAAAATGTGATGCTGGGGGAATTCCGCAAAAATTTCGCCAATGATATGGGAATCGCCGTCTGCGGTGAGTTCGATGACGAAGACAAATTTATATATGATTACTATTATCCCTACTTGTCGGGAAGCGGCGTCACCTCTTACGAGGATGTGTCCGTGGAGCGCCACGCATCCAAGGATTCGTATGCGGGAGTCTGCGACGATATCAAGGTGGGGATCTCTCTGATCTTTTATTTGAGAAATATGATTCCTTATGTGAAGGCACAGTCCACGGGAAAACTGCCCATTCAGGGGACTACCCTCACGCTGTCCGCCCTCTCTGTGAGCGGCACGATTGTGATGCCCATCATGAAGGACGAGATGCAGAAAGAGCGGGTAAAACAAGATTCCGTAAACCGCACCAATCTGCTGGCGGCAGCCAGAAAAGGTGATGAGGATGCCATCGAGACATTGACTTTAGAGGATATGGATATGTACACTACCATATCCAAACGAATCCAGAAAGAAGATATTTTCAGTCTGGTGGATACTTACTTTATGCCCTATGGCGTGGAGTGCGATCAATATTCCGTGATGGGCGAGATCGTGGGTATGCGCCTTGTCACCAATCAGATCACCGGGGAGCAGATATATATTTTGACAATTTACTGTAATGAATTGACATTTGACGTCAGTATTAATATAATAGATTTGTTCGGGGAACCGCAGGTGGGACGCCGGTTTAAAGGAGTCATCTGGCTGCAGGGATATATTAATTTTCCGGAGGAGCCTTGACACAATTTCATTGATGAACGGTCTGTCTGACGGCAGATTTTTCATATGAGTCCTCGTAGCTCAGTTGGATAGAGCGATCGCCTCCTAAGCGATAGGTCGGACGTTCAAGTCGTCTCGGGGACGCTTTAAAGCATTGAAAACAATGAATTCTTTCATATGTTTCAATGCTTTTTGTATTGTAAGAAAAACGCTTTGGGATGTCTGGATGCAACTTTGATGTATGTATATGATATGCTTATTATGTCATGAATTCCGCCTATCATTTCCAACTTTTCGATTATGCCATCTTTGGCGGCAATATGACAATATGCCTATGTATATGCTTATATATAAGAAATGAGGGATAAAATGCAAAAGAGAGAATGGATTATTATGTGCAGCGTCATTATGATTCCTATGCTGGTATTGGCAGGCTGTAGCAGAATCAATATCACAAAACAGGAAGGCGACGATACCGGTGAAGCACAGACAGAAACACATTTAGAGACACAATTAGAGGCACAGACAAGTGTACCGGCAGACACACAGATTGTGACCTCCACACCAACTGACACAGCCCCTCAATATCTCAAGATCGCCGAATTGTCGGGAAACAAGTGGAATGATGCGATTCTGTATTCGGAAGAGCGCTACTGCATCTACAACGGCACTTATTATGGTTTTATCACGGAGGACGGAGAAGAGATCACCCCCTATATCTATGAGGAGGCGACGCCATTTTCCGAGGGACTGGCCTGTGTGCGGCTTGACGGAAAATACGGATATATCGGAAAAGAAGGGGAGACGCTCCTACCTTTTCTCTATGATCAGGCGGCGCCCTTTTCGGAGGGACTGGCTTATTTTAGCAAGGGGGAAGAGTACGGATTCATGGACCGGGAGGGCAATGTGGTTTTGCGGCCGGACTGCGACAGCGTCAGTTCCTTCCGGGAGGGATACGCCTATTATAGTGTGGACGGCAGATACGGTTATCTGGACAAAAGCGGAAAAATCGTGGCGGAAGCGATTTATGATGACGCGGGGTATTTTTACAATGGAACGGCACTGGTTATGAAGAATGGCAGATATGGTGCGATCGGGGGCGACGGGACGGAGATCCTGCCGCCGGAATATGATGAGATTCATGTGGAAGAAACCTTTCTCTTTGCCAAACAGGATGAGCTTGTATACTGTTTTGACAAGGATGGAAAACCATATCTGAGCGAGGGTTGGGAGGACATCGACATCAAGGATGGATTGTTCTGTGTGAAGAGGAATCAGAAATACGGATTGCTCGACGGGAACGGAAACGTGATTCTGGAGCCTCGATATGAGCGGTTGGCTCCAATTCCCGGCAAGAAGCTGGTGATTGCGTGCGAGAATGGGAATTATGGCGTGTTGGACTATGAAGGAAATAGAAAAGTTCCTTTCATTTATGAATGGATCGGGTATCAACAGGGAACTTTGGGGGACGGCCTGATCGTTGCACAGAGTCCGCAGGATGAGAAAGAGAATTCCTCACTCAATAGGAAGTATGGGTATCTGAGCGGGGAGGATCTGTCGGAAAAGATACCGCTGATTTATGACTATATGTCATCCTTTGTAGGAGGACGGGCGGTGGTGAAACAGAATGAAAAATATGGTATAATGCGGGAGGACGGCACATTAGAATATTCTATCCAATATGACAAGGCAAAGATTTTTGACAGCGGCTCCATGGCTCTTTGGACAGCGGCTATGGCGGAACTGTTTGACAGTCGTGGAAATCGGATCGTCTGTGGCGCCTATGACAATATTACGGAGTGCGGAAGCTATTATCAGATTGAAAAGGGCGGACACTATGGATTTCTGGATCGGGAAGGTGAAACGGTAGTTCCCACAGCTTATAGCTATTGTCAGGGTTATGAGGTGTATGGAGCGCGTCATATTTATCTAATGACAGAATACAGAAAAGAAGTGAGCGAAATTCTGGTCAAGACAGACGCGTATGAGGAAGGAGATCTGAGAAAAGCAATCCTGCAGAATCACATAACGCCCCGGGTCGAACAATATGCGGAGTGGCTCCAAAACAGAGCATTTCAGACGGATGCGGACGATCAGGACGGCGGGATTCCCCTTGCGACAGAAACCGACGAAACCCGTGGATATTACAAATTCAGTAAACTGTATCGGTTGGAGGAGAACGGGGATCTTCTGTTGTATTTTTACATGGAACCCTATATACCGGTGGGATTTCCTTTATCTTACAGCGGATTTTATACGGTCCGGGACGGCAAAATCGTAAATTTGATGACGGGATTTGAGTGTGGCGGTTCCGCCAGAGGAGATTGTATCTGCTTCTGGTATGACACGGAACAGTCGCGTTGTTTGACAGGGTTAAGAGATGCTTGTGGTGGTTTCGGCGGTTTTTCCTATGGCGGACAGGTCTATGAAATACGGAATGGGGAGGCTGTGAAATGCGCTTCTTTCTATACTACCAGTCAGACGGTATATAATTATAAGTCGGAAGTGTTGCGGGACAATGCGGGTTTGTTTTATGACGGAGAGAATCATCCGTACACCGCGGAATCCATTGCGGAAGCTTCCGCCGTGACGGAGTATGAAGTGGACGGAGAACGGACGACTTGGGAGAATTACGAGAAAACGTACAACAGATATCAGTATCTCTCTCCTCTGGATCAGGATTTTTATTAAAATAGAAGCGAAATTTGACAGACACGGAGGAATCGGCGTGCAGTATAAAATTCTTTTGGCGGATGACGATAAGGCTCTGGTTAAAATGTTGAGTCGATATTTGACGGGAAAAGGCTATGAGGTGATCCCTGCGGAAAACGGAATCGAAGTTTTGAATCAAATCAGGGAAAAGCCGGATCTTTTGCTGCTGGATATCAATATGCCCGGGATGGACGGATTGGAAGTGTGCCGTCAGATTCGGGATAAGCTGTCCGCTCCGATTCTTTTTCTCACGGCGAAGGCGGAGGAGCAGGATCGGATCAACGGTTTGCTGTCCGGCGGGGATGATTACATCGTCAAGCCCTTCAGCCTGAAGGAGCTGGAGGCCCGCATCGTGGCACATCTGAAAAGAGAGGAGCGCCACAGGACGGATGTCGCCTATCGGTTCGGCGGCGGATTGATGATCGATTATTCTGCTAGAGAGGTTCGGTTTGGCGGTACGGTGTTGGATTTTACCAAGACGGAATATGACATTGTCGAATTTCTGTCCATGCATCCCGGACAGGTATTTGACAAAGAACGAATCTATGAGAGAGTGCGCGGCTATGACGGCGAGGGTGACAGCCGGGGAATTACGGAGCTGGTACGCAGGATTCGGAAGAAGCTGGCGGCCTGCACGGAGACGGAATACATCGAGACGGTCTGGGGGATGGGATACCAATGGAAAAAATAGGACGTCTTTCCATGAAAAAAATAAGAAATCTATCGATTCGGAAAACCATTATACTTTATCTGTCCGTGACGCTGATCCTCAGTTTTGTCTTGGGGTATTTTGTCATGCATGGCGCGCAGAGGAAACAGCTTCAGATTTGGACAAAGTATATGGGAGCGGAGTATCGGGAGCAGATAGAGATGGCTGGAGAGGGTCATATGCCGCCGAATGCTATCATGCCTGTCCAACGTCCCGCCGATGCGGATATGAGCGACAGGGATCGAATGATCACGGAGATCTGTGATTTTCTGCAGACCTACAGCATTCTGGTTATTGCCTTTGCGGGTACGGTTTTGGCCACATTCCTCTTCTACAGGAATAAACTGCGGCAGCCTTTTACCGAACTCTCCAAAGCGACAGAGGCCATCGCCCGCCAGAATCTGGATTTTACCATATCTTATTCCAATCGGGACGAGCTGGGACAGGTATGCGCGGAGTTTGAGACCATGCGTCGGCAGCTTGCGGAGAATAATCGGCGGATGTGGAACATGCTGGAGAATGAGCGGGCGCTGCGCGCATCCGTTTCACATGACATCCGCTCCCCGCTGACGATTCTGAAAGGCTATCAGGAGATGTTGTCGGAAGAGATACAGACAGCGAATCCGGCATCTGCGGAAGTCATGTCGGAGATGCTGCGGGAGGGCATGGTGCAGATCGAGAGGATGGAACGCTTTCTGGATACCATGAATAAGCTCTCGGCGCTGGAAAATCGTGATATCCGGATACAGGAGATTCCTCTGTCTCAATTGGTCAAGCAGTATCGCAGAAATCTGGAGATGCTCTCGGCAGGAAACGGTATGGAATGTGAACTTTTGTCGCCGGATGACCATATGTCAGGGGATCGGGAGGAATTGCTGCACATTGATGTGGAGATGGTCACGGAGGTTTTGGAGAATCTGCTGGCAAATGCGTTTCGCTATGCCGAGAGGAAAGTGACGGTGCGGCTCTCGACCAGTGACGGGGAATTGCGCGTAGAGGTGCGGGATGACGGGCCGGGTTTTGCGGAGAGTGCGGAGGTGTTGACCAAGGCCTATTATCACACCGGGGCGCAGGATGATCTGACACATTTTGGAATGGGACTCTACATTTGCCGCGTCTATTGCGAGAGAATGGGCGGGCGGCTTTTCTTGGGGAACGATGGAGACGGCGGCGGAAAAGCCGTGGCGGTTTTTCCCCTTTAAGAATTAAATATCCTAAATGAAATATTTATTGTGTTTTTGTTGTGATTTGTTCTATATCATGATGGCAGAATCCAAAAGGAGGCTGCACAAATGTGGACGATCACCAAAAGAGAGCTCAAGAATTATTTCACCAATCCTTTGTTGTGGGCGGGTCTGATTGTCATGATCATTGCTCTCAGTCAGATTCTGTCCCCCTATCTTAGTTTGCATTATTTTGAGCCGGATACCGAATTCCCGGAGCTGTCCGAGGAACAGTTAGGCGAGGCAGACGTCATCAACGGTTATATCCCATCGGACAGAGCACGGCAGGAGGCCGACGCCTATCGGCAGCTTGGGCAGCAGTTTCAGGAGGCATATGGTTATTCCGTGGAAGATGCGGCGGAACTTGTGGCGGATCTGCGGGAGAGAAATCTCTCGGATCGGGAGCTGGATGCTTATCTGGTTGAGGAATATTCTTTCTATAATGCGTATGATCTCATGCGGAGATACGCCATGCACAGAGGTTCGGCGGCGGAAGTGAACGCATATATCGCGCATAAACTGCAGGAGCACCCTTATTCCCACTGGCTTTCTCAGGCTTTTGCCGATTTCGGCGGATTGTTCATGGGAGGTTTTGCCGTTATTCTGCTGGCATTTCTGTATGTCAGGGACACCAAGAGAGATACCTATGAACTGCTGCACACAAAGCCGATCTCATCCCGCGGATATATTGTCGGGAAAGTTCTGGGCGGTTTCTGCTCTATGCTGATCGTGCTGGGCATTTTAAATCTAATCTTTGGGACAGCGTGTGTGATAGTCGGGAAAAAGAACGGATTTCCGGTGAGTTTCTGGGATTTTCCGCTGGCTTCCCTTCTGTATATCGTCCCCAATCTTCTGATGATCACTTGTATCTATACTATGATCTCCTTATTGTTTAAGAGCCCGTATCCCGCGGTGCCTCTTCTGTTTCTCTATCAGGTGTATTCAAATATGGGAAGCCGCGGACCGGACGGAGTGTATGGATATTACGGAAGGCCGCTGGCGATCATGGTGCGTTTCCCGGGGCAATTTCTGGAGGCGACACCCCCGCCTTTTGTCCTGTGGAATCAACTGTTTCTGATCGGGGCTTCGGCAGGAATCCTGTGTCTTGCCGTTTGGATCTGGGAGAGGAGGCGGATCTATTGAGGAATCTGTTAAGATATGAGATCAAAATCGGGCTTCCAATCGTAAAAATAATTTATTCCGTCTGCTTTGTCGTTCTCTTAAGCATGGTTCGCGGTATTTCCGATGTGGATGAGATCGGGATTACGTTGGATCCCTATATGGCGCTTCTTGCCATTGTGTTCTGTGCGGATGCCCTACAGGCGGAGTATACCGGCAAAAGATGGGAGATTTTTACCCTTTACTCCGAACAATCCCGGAAAAGAGCGCTGTTTTGTCGAATCGCCGTGCAATGCTTTTATCTGTGGATATTGTCGGTTCCGGGCTATCTCTGTTTCTTTTGGCAGCAGCCGCGGCATGCGGAGACGGTATCGGGAGGGCGGTTATTCTTCCTGTGCCTCGGAGCCGTCATCGTCTCCGTCTGGTTCTGGGGTATGGCGGCTTTCACCTTGTCCAATCTGTGCGGAAGCAGCTGGGCGGGTATCGGAATCTGTGTGATTCTGTGGCTGTTTGCCTATTCCACCAGAGGCGAGAAGATATTGGGGAGCTGTAATGTCTTTGCTTTTGTCTTCCGCGATCTTTCGGATACGGAAGACATGCGCTGGATTTGGGGAAAAGGTATTGCGTTGGCGCTGACGATCCTTATGGCCGTCTTTCAGCCGCGCAAAAAAGTCGGCAGTTGACCGTGTTTATAATTGTGATTGTTCACAGATTACAGAAAGGACATGTGAAAATAATGGGCATTGATTTAAAAGATGTATCCGTGACGTTTCGAAACGGCGTCACAGCCGTGGACCATATCGATCTGACGATTCCATCCGGAATCTATGGGCTGTTGGGAGAAAACGGCGCGGGGAAGACGACGCTGATGCGTGTTCTGACGACCTTGCTGAAACCCGCCACAGGCACTGTCCTGATAAACGGGATTCCTTATCAGGAAGCAAATTATGAAAAGATTCGACGCAGAATCGGATATCTTCCGCAGGAATGCAATCTCTATCCTAATCTGTCCGTACAGGAATGTCTGGAGTATATGGGAGGTCTGGCCGGAGTTCCCCAAAAGAAGTGCAAAGAGAGAATTGATCGTTATCTGGAACAGACCGGTCTGACGCAGCAGCGGAAGAAGAAAATGCGCCAGTTATCCGGCGGCATGAAGAGACGGGTAGGCCTGATTCAGGCGCTGTTAAACGAGCCGGAGTTTCTGATTGTGGACGAACCCACAACCGGTCTTGATCCGGAGGAGCGTATCCGTATCCGCAATCTGTTGGTAGATTTCTCACGGGAATGCACGCAGGAGCGCATGCGGGAACGCACGATACTTTTCTCCACGCATGTGACGGCAGATCTGGCGGCCACCTGCGACAGGCTGGCAGTTATGAAAAAGGGCCGGATCCTTTATCAAGGTTCGGCCGGAGAGTTGATGCGTATGGCGAAGGGGCACCTGTGGCTTTGCAGAGTGCAAAATGACGGGGAAGCAAGAGAATTGGAAAAACGGTATCATATTGCCGGCAAACAATATGTGGAGGACGGCATGAACGTCCGTCTGCTCAGTGAGACAGAACCGAACGTTCCCTGCAGCCCGGCGGATCCCGATCTGGAGGACGCTTATCTGTATATCACACATTTTGGGGCTGATTCCCAAACATTTTCATAAGTTTTCTCCGGCATATGAAATAGGCGGGAATCAAAAAGGCGTCCGCCATGATCCATGCCAGAGGATTGGCGAAGCAGACGGCCTTGAAACCAAGCATGGGAACCAGTCCGAAGCCCATAATGGTGCGGGCGATCATCTCGCAGACTCCCGCCAGAATCGCAAAGACGCTGAATCCCATGCCCTGTATGCAGAACCGCACCACGTTCACCAGTGTGAGGGCCATATAAAAGGCACTGTTTACGGTCACATACAGATGCACCCGTGACAGGATCGCCGTCTCGTCCGCATCCAAGAACAGTAACGCAATGGTGTCTCCGAAGAATACCAAAACGGCGCAGGCAGCGAGGGAGTAGAGAAATCCGATGAGAACCGCGGTCTTGATACCGCGGTCAACCCGCTCCGGCTGTCTGGCGCCCACGTTTTGTCCCGCAAAGGTGGCAATGGTTCCACCCAGCGCGTCGAAGGGGCAGCAGAAAAACATGCTCATCTTGATGCCTGCCGTAACTGCGGCCACGGCGTCGGAGCCGAGATCATTTACCGCCGTCTGGAGGATGACGCTGCCGATGGCCGTGATGGAGTACTGCAGACCCATAGGCAGACCCATATAGAGGAGTGTCCGAATATGGGGCCAGTCGATGCGCCACTCATTTCGTGCAATATGTAGGATCTCGAACTTTTTATATATGTAGATCAGACACAAAACGCCGGATACGCCTTGAGAGATGACGGTAGCCCAAGCAGGTCCCGCCACGCCCATGTGCAGCCATCCGATGGATACCATGTCAAGAATAATATTGACAATGGAAGAAAGTATCAAAAAATACACCGGTGTTTTGCTGTCGCCCAGAGAGCGGATAATACCGGACAATAAATTATACAAATAAGTTACAGGGATTCCCAGAAAGATCACAAAAATATAGTCGTAGGCTTCGCCGATAATATTGTCCGGCGTCTTCATGAGGCGCAGGATCGGCATGCAGAGTGTACACACCAACAAGGTTGTGACGATTGCCAAAACGGCGGATACCCAGACGCTGTTTGCCACAAATTTCCGCAGGGAGACATAGTCTTTGGACCCGAATCTCTGCGCTACCGGTATGGCGAATCCGTTGCAGACACCCAAGCACAAACCGATGATCATAAAATTGATGGAGCCGGTGGAGCCCACGGCCGCCAGAGAATCCACACCCAGCCATTTACCCACGATGATGGTGTCCACCATACTGTAAAACTGTTGAAACAAAAACCCCAGAAGCATGGGCAAAGCAAAGCCCAGAATCAGCTTCAGAGGACTTCCCTGAGTCATGTCTTTTGTCGTCTTTACCGCCATGGTCATCTCTCCCATTCTACCCGTTCCATTTGGATATAATTTTCCGGCGGTCTAATGTTACTGCACGAATTTCCCACTGTCAAGACAGATTTTTATTTTTTATCATTTTAGATTTTACCATTTCTTTTGTTGACATTCTTAAAATCCATTTTAGTCTGTTCAGACTGCTTTCCCCCTTTGAGCAGTTGCTTTTTCTTATTAAAATATTTATGTATTTGCAAAACTTCAATTTTCGTAATCCGAATTGGGCAGATGGTATATTCCATAAGCAGACCCTAGCGTAACCGTATGCGATTTGATAAATCGCTTGTACTTAGCTGCCGTATTTTGGCAGCTTATGTACCGCTACGGTGAGGTGGGAGCGAAAGCGAGTCTGCGTTGGAATATACCATCTGCCCAATGACCCTTCGCAAAAATCAAAGTTTCGCAAACACCTATATCAGCACTTTACAGTCGCATTATTTTACTACACATCAGTAGTAAAATAAAAATATTGTCGAACCTTGTGATATGATGTAGAAAATGAAAGATAAGATTCGGTTTTTGCACCAAATTTCTAAATTCTCCTATAAAAGAGACGTTTTGTGCATGATTTCCTGCAATTTGAGGAGATCTGTCAATTTATTAGTGTGAACGGGCAATTGTGAAACAGGAAGGGATGTGAACGGCAATATGGAAAAGTACGAGATCATACAGGATGGTTCTTTTATCAAAAATCGGTATTATCCGGGAAAACTGCTCCATGCCGCCGACTTTATCAATGAACAGGAATACGGAAACCGCAAGCTGGAATTTCTGAATCGCAAATTTCAGGGCAGCGGTATTATTGAGGGTCTGGAGATTCGCATCGGACCGGAGGGCGGATTAAAGCTGACCGCGGGAAGTGCGATAGATCCCGCGGGCAGGATTATCGTATCGCCCCGGGACTCCAAGTGGAAAGTTCGCGACATTGAAGGACTTGAGGCGGAAAAGGAGTCGGATTTCATATTGGGAATCCGATATGCCGAACGGCCTGCGGAAAGCGAGCAGGCCATCTTGGAGGAGGACAAGCCGGTATGTCAGGTGGCCAGAATTGCGGAGACATTTGCTCTGAGGGCGTATTCCGAGGAGGACTGGCAGCGTCTGTGGGCGCCGGGCCGCACGGGAGAGAGCGTGTTCGTACAGGAAAAGATGCTGTATGACGGGGAAGATGTGAAGCTGGTGCTCAAGATTCCCGGACTGGTTCCCGAAGACAGTGTTTTTCGGATGCGCCTACAGGTACGGACGAAAACCCGGAGGAAGATGAGGATCCGTTGGCAGGGTGCGGCAAAATTTGAGGGGGCTTTCTTTGCCGGAACAGGTAAATCTTTTCAGGTTCTGGAGAAGGAGTGGACGGGATTTACGGGAGAGCTGCGGCAGGAGTGGCAGATCTGTACGGAGGAAGGCCGGAAACTTCCGGTAGAACTGGAGTTTGGCCGGATGGAGATCGGGGTGGAAGATTCCGACAAAGCGAGGGCCTTGGAGACGGACCCTTGTCGGCTGTCCATAGAGACCGCGGGGGAATATCGTGCGGCGGTGCGAAAATACCTGTGGGAAGACGGTGAAGAGGATCGGAGAGCCGACTGGGTTCCGCTGGGACGCTTGAGAGTGGAGAAGACCGGGGAAGAGGATGAATATCGTTTCTACCGGCAGAACGATTCCCGGATGAGAATCTACACCGCCCGCCCGGGCGAGGAAGCGCTTTTGGGACGCATTGCAGAAGAAAACGGCATTGTGGATATTCGCTGGCGGAGTCTTCTGAAGCGTTTGGGGCGGGAGTCGGGTCCTTTTTTGCCGGAACCTTTGCCGCCAAAGTTTCCGCCGCCTGTGTCTCCGAAGCCGGGAATCGTGCCGGAGCGGCTGAAGGAGCTGGTGCGGGAGAGCAGGAGGGAAGGGATTCGACAGGGAGTGACAACGATTCCCGTCCCCGACCGGTACAGAAGAGGACAGGTCCTGTATTCGGAAGAGATTTCCCACGGATTTCCGGGGGAAGAGGTATTGATCTGGTGGGGTGTGCGGTATGAGGGCTGCCATTTCATGTATGGAAACTGCGGCAGAGTGCCGTATTCGGTGGTCTGCGGAGCACAAGAGCTCTTTTCACAAAAATGGGACGCCGGCTGGGAGAGCAGATGGAACGGCAATCGGGACATCAGGGAACAGGCGCTCAGACAGAATGTGGAGAAGGGGACGTTTCAGATTGCGCTCACATTATCGAAAAGTTTTAGAAGAAGCCGGGGCAGGGAGGTCACAGTTTCATGGATCGCGATCAGGATTGTCTAGACAGTGAGATTCTGCAGACGGGGAAGTGTATTTTAACGCTTTTGAGAAACTCTCTCTGTCCCGAGTATGTGCGGGACGAGGACACCATAGCGTTCACGGCGCCGTGGGATGAGGAGGACTACCGGGTGGGGATTTATCTGTATGACATACAGGATTATTCTCCGGTGTCCGCTCCGGGCGTTTGTCTGGACGAGCGCAGAAGGAGATTTCCGCCCAAGGCGGCGGAGCTTTCCTACCTGATCTTCTGTAATCAAAACCATCACTTCGGGGGGCTGCAGAGAGAACAACTCCACAGGATCCTAAACGAGATCGTCCGCGCCGTATATGACAATCCCGTGTTGGAGAGAGAGGACGGGGAGGCTGTGGAACTCTTCTTCCTGCGGGAAGATGTGGAGTTTAAGATTCGTCTGTGGGGCAGCTTTCATCAGGCGCTCTGGCCCGCGGTGTATGTGAAAGCCGCACCGGTATTGATCGCCTCCCGGAGACTGCAGTCCTTCACCCCCGTGGAACAGAGGGATTACGGCGTAGAGAAAATGTAAGAAAACAAAACATGAAAAAGAGGTAGGGATATGAAGCCCATGGTGGTTCAGGGAAGTCTGATAAAGTGCAGTTTTGGAAATGTGCCCACGCCCCTTATGGTTCTGCCGGATAAAAAGGTGAATGCCATGATGCCCGTGGCGGTCAAGACGGATCATGTTCCGCTTCTGAATATTTTACCCTTCGGCATGTGTTCCAATCCTGCGAATCCCATGGTCATCGCCGCCACGGCCGCGGCTCTTGGGGTGCTCACACCCATGCCCTGCATACCCTGTACTTTGCAGGATTGGACCGAACCCTGCGAGAAGGTAAAGGTGCGCGGAACGGAGGCGATCACCATGGATTCCAAGCTGCAGTGCGTCTATGGAGGAAACATACAGGTGACGGCGCCGGTCTGTCCCACTGTGCTGTTATAAACGGACAATTGCGAAAAATATAAGAAAATATACGAAATTACCACAAGGAAGAAAACGGATGTGTATGCCGCGGAGACGGCGGAAAGGAGTAATATGGCAGAATATTTATCACCGGGTGTATATGTGGAGGAATTCGACTCCGGAATCAAGGCAATGGAGGGCGTGGGCACCAGCACCGCCGGATTTATCGGAATGGCGCAGAAGGGTCCGACCCGGGGACTTCCGGTATTGATCACCAGCATGGCGGATTATCAGAGACGTTTCGGAGGGTATCTGCCGGAGCGTACCCATGGGGATATGCGTTTTCTGCCCTATGCGGTGGAGCAGTTTTTTAACAACGGCGGTTCCACCTGTTATGTGATGCGGGTGTGTAAGGAGAAGACGGAAGAGAGCGGGGACAACGGAGGCGCTGTGAGCGCGCGGGGTCTGCTTATGACACAAAAGGGAGAAAAACCGGAGGACAAACAGTTTCTGGAATTGCAAGCGTCCAATCCCGGCGCTTGGGGAAACCGGCTACAGGCAAGGCTTGTACCCGTATTGAAGAACCGGACGGCCATCACGAAAATAGAGGGCGAACAATTGACCGTAAAGGATGCGGGAAGTTATCAGAAGGAAGATATGATCTGTATTCAGAATATCGGCAAATCCGAAAACGGCGCTCCCGCCATTCTCTGGTCCTATCACAGCATCCGTGAAGCGGAGGGCGGCAATATCACCTTTACGGGAAATCCCCCGGAAGTGAAAGAAGACTCGGAATCTTTCCTGTACCTGATGGAGTGGAACATGACGGTGGGGGACGATACGGCCACGGAACAGTACGAGGGGATTTCCTTCAATTCCGCCCGCAGCAATTATATGGAACAGGTTATGGAAAAATCCCAACTGATCACTGTAAAGGTTCTGGCTGAAAAGCTAAAGGAGATCGCGATAGGGGATCTGTTCGGGGATGCCGAGGAACCCTCCATTTCCATCGTATTTGAGGGCGGAGACGACGGCAATATTGATTTGGCGCAGTCGAACAATGCGTCGCTCTACATGGGACAGGACGGGTCGCCGGACAAAAGAACCGGGCTGGCGGCGTTTAAGACACTCTCAGATGTGAGCATCATGGCGATACCGGGCATCACCGACAGCACGGTGCAGAGCGCGCTGGTGAGCCACTGTGAGAGCATGGGCAATCGGTTTGCCATATTGGATATGCCCGTGGATGCCAAGGAAGTGTCGGACCTGCAGCAGTTTAAGGAAAATATAGACTCCGGCTATGCGGCCATGTATCATCCTTGGCTGCAGTGCTATGACCCTCTGGTAAACCGAAGCGTGTATCTGCCGCCTTCCGGCTCCATGGCCGGAGTCTATGGGCGCACGGACAACACTCGAGGCGTACATAAGGCTCCCGCCAACGAGATTGTCAGAAACTGTACGGGACTCTCTGTCAAATACAACGAAGCGGAACAGGGGAAACTCAATCCCAAGGGCATCAATCTGATCCGTCAGCTTCCCGGGCAGGGCATCCGGGTGTGGGGCGCCAGAACCTGTTCCAGCGACGGCAACTGGAAATATGTCAATGTGAGAAGACTCTTTATCTTTATCGAGGAGTCCATCAGGGCCAATACCAACTGGGCGGTATTCGAGCCCAATGACGAGATCCTCTGGTCCAGAGTGGAGGGAACCATCCGGGTATTTCTGACCACCCAGTGGAGAAACGGCGCTTTGGCGGGCACAACGGCAGACGAAGCATTTTTTATCAATATAGGGAAGAGTACCATGACGGAGGATGACATCCTGAACGGGAGATTGATCTGTGTCATCGGCGTGGCGCCGGTACGGCCCGCGGAATTTGTGATCTTCCGTATCACCCAGAAAATGGAAAACGCACAGTGAGGAGGAACAATAGATGGCAATGGTATATCCCTTTAAAAAATATAACTATGAAGTTACGATCGACGGCAATGTGGTGGGCGGATTTTCCGAGGTGAGCGCGCCGGATATCTCTTCGGATCCGATCGAGTATCGGGAAGGCAACTTCGCGGTCAATACGGTGGGCAAGCAGCCCGGTATCATCAAGTACGGCAATATCACGCTCAAATGGGGCATGACGAAATCCGTGGATCTGTACAACTGGATGAAGGAGGTGGAGAGCGGCACCATCAACCGCAAGACGGTGGTGATCAGCCTCCACGACGACAAACAGGCCGAGATCGCAAAATGGACAGTCATCTCCGCATGGCCCACCAAATATACCGCGCCGGATTTCAACGCGACCGGCAACGAGGTGGCGGTGGAGACGCTGGAGCTGGCTCACGAGGGCGTCACAAGAGACAAGTAAAACGGCGGCCTGCCGATGAAAATGCCGCATGTGCGGCGGAATGAGAGGAACTATGCTAATTCACACGGAATATGAATTTACGCTGCCCATGGGGTATGTGGACGAACAGGGAACGCTGCACCGGCGGGGCACGATGCGTCTGGCCACGGCGCTGGACGAGATCGAAGCCCTGAGAAACCCCGGAAGCAAAAACAATCCAGAGTATCAGTCCGTGATCCTGTTGTCCCGGGTCGTGTCGAAGCTGGAGGGAATCGATGAGATATCGCCGGAACTGATCGGCAGGCTGTTCACACGGGATTTTACCTATTTGCAAAATATGTATGAGACGGTCAACAAAGCGGAGGATCCGATTATCCGGGTGCAATGCCCTCACTGCGGCGAGACTTTTAACGACACCCTAAATTTTGTTATCGGGGAATGACGCTTACAGACCGGGAGGAACTGTGCCGGGAGATCTCCTTTATCGGATACTATTTTCACTGGCCGGAGGAGCAGATTCTGAAGATGTCCCATCCAAAGAGACGCAGATACTGCGAGGAGATCAACCGTATCAACAGAAAAATCAACGGTGAGAACAATATGTTCCGTCTTTGAAAAGCGATGAAATCTATCAAAGCCATATCCAAAAAGACAACATAAAGGAGCGCATTATGTCAAAGAAGTCATTCCCCTCTGCCATGGATCCCCTGCCGGGATACCGATTTATCGTGTCGCTGAACAATATCCTTATGGGATTTCAGAAAATAACAGGGATGAAGAGTCAGATAGAGACGGAGACCATTCAGGAGGGCGGCCTGAATACGAGAGTACATGTGCTGCCCAAATCCTGCGGCGCGGAACAGATTCTGCGTCTGGAGAAAGGAATCTACGCAGGGCAGATCAATCCGCTCTGTCTGGTGGGACAGAAGATTCCGGGTGTACTCAACGTGATGGTTATGGACAATCAGAGAAAGCCCTTAAAGACATACCTGTTTACGGAGCTCATTGTAAAAAGCTGGGAAGTCGGGGAGATGAGCGCGGATCAGAACGGGATTTTGGTGGACCATTTTGAGATCAGCTATGAAGACTTTCAGATGGTTAGGTAATACGGGTGAGGAAGTTGAAAGAAAATCACTTTCAACTATTGATTTGAGTGCGCGCCGCAGCGCGCGGATGGGTATAAAAATGAAAATAAAATCGGTGGTATATGACTCACAGGGGATTTGTTTTGAGTATGCGCGGCCCGGGGGCGGCGGGGGCAGGACGAAGGAGATCGATTGGGCCAAGGAGCGGGATAAAATGAAAGAAGCGCTGCTGCCCTTTGTGAGGGAGGCCGTGCGGAAGCAGTTGAAGGAGGAGAGGGAATTTTATAAGTCCCGTCCCTCTCTGGCGGCAAAGCATATGGAGCAGGTTTTTGGGGCAAACCGCCCGGAGAGCGTACTTGTCTCAGGAGTCGCTCTCCGGGTGTATGAAAAAGTGGAGGAGCGTCTCCGTCTGGACGCGATGCGGAGGGGCGGATGACGAATCCGGACAGGAGGAGAGCGGATGGCACTTCAAAAAGCATTTTTTTGTCCCTTCGACGGCGCCCATACGAACCGGTCGCATGAATCCGCCTTTTATGTGCAGTTCAATCCTGCCGAGCTGAGCATCGAAGAGGCCGTGGGGTTGTCGGATTCGGAAGAAGAGGAACCGGAATGGGTCGGGAAAAATGCCCGCAAAGATGCAAAGTTTCATCGGCAGTATCCCATGGAAGACAGTTATCGACACCGGAAGAAAGACCGGATCACGCTTTCCATGACACTTTTCTTCAATACGCTGACGAGTCTGTATCAAAGCTCTTACGAAGATGTGCGGGGGGAGATCAAAAAGCTCTATTACTACGACAATAAGAATCTTGCCAAGAACGAAAAGCCCAAACAGATCTATTTTGAGTGGGGAACGATCGGCGTGACAGGAATATTGACCCGGATGAATGTCCGCTATATCATGTTTTCTCCCGACGGAAAGCCTGTGAGAGCGCAGACGGAGCTCTCCATAGAGGGTCAGTACTTCGGTGATGAGATACCGAATACGGCTGCGGCAGATCAAAAGAGCGGTTCTGCGGATCCGGAATCTGCGGAGAGGTCCCGGCTGCTCGAGGAGGGATGGAGCGCATGGAGAGACGCTAACCCCGATACCGACAATCCCCGGATGCGGATGGGTGACAGCGCAGCGGGATAAAGCGGGATTTCGACCGGCATACGGGAGGAAAAGACATTGGCAGGCAAGACGAGCGAAAAAGATCTGGCCGCAAAATATAAGGATTTTGTAAATCCCCGCGTGCAGGTATCCGCCGAAGGCCGGAAGGTCATTTTGGCGGAAGGCTGTACGCTGGAAAGGGCAGAGATCACCTCCTCGATGGAGCAGGAACCCAACATGGCCGTTCTGGTGTATCGGACATGGTTCGGGACGGACCCCGCAGATCTGGAACAGTTCATCAGTCTGGGGGAGAAAATAGAGATTCTGGCCGGATACGGTGAGACCTTATCCCGGGTATTTCTCGGATATCTTCACGAAGTGTGGGTCTGTGAGAGCGGGTCAAAATTCCGCGAATACACGCTGATCTGTCTGGATGTGAAGGGACTGATGAAAAAGAGCGGCTCTTTTCAGGCGTCCGGCGCCCAAAAGCTGCAGCAGATGTTGACGGAGATTCTGGGCACGGAGGACTATGGGAAGTTTACGGATAAACAGACCGTGGACACGCTGCCCGAATTTCTGAATCAGGATTGTGTCATCAGGGGAGAGACGCATTATGACTGGCTCTGCGGTCTGGCGGATCGGTTGGGGTATGCGTTTTACTGTGACCGGGGAGAGCTGATTTTCGGAGAAGTCTGGAACAAAGATGCGGATACCTATGAGCTGACAAGGGAAGGCGGACTTTATACCGTGCGGACGACGGCCACACTGACCGATCAGACAGGCAGTATAGAGATAAACGCCTACAACCGGAAAGATGAAATCATAACCGGAAAGGCCAAGTGGCCCGGGGTCCCGGACCCTTTTTGTCAGAAGACCAAGAAAGCACTGAAGAATTACAGTCTGGTGCATTGGAATATGGAGCCGGAGACAAAGGAGCAGGCGGACAGCCGGGCCAAGGCATTGATGGACCGGGCGGTGAGAAAATGCGCCCGCATGGAGATTTCCCATATCGGGATACCGGAGCTGCGGCCGGGTGTGAAAGTGTCGGTTGTATCGGATGAGACGTTCGATCTGTCGGGAGATTTCCGTGTGGACGAGACCGTACATCTTCTGGATGAGCACGGATACCGGACCGTGGCAAAGGGTATCCGGATATAGGAGGGACGGATATGATCTATGACGATTTGGAGCATGGGGCAGCGGGCCGGAGAGAGGCGGGCATGTGTCCCACTTACGATGTCTGGGGCATTGTGCTGGAAGCCTCGGACAGCACCGAAAAGGGCAGCGTGCGGGTCAAAGTCAAGACCATGCGGGACAAGCGGGATGTCTTTGACAATGTGCCGGTGCTGACCTTTTACGGCGGCGCCGATTATGGATTCTTTGCCTTGCCGGAGGAGGGAGACGTGGTACGGCTGACTTTTCTGGGAGGAGATTTCCGTCATCCCGTGGTCACCGGCTGCCGTTTCCCCGCGGACAGCGCTTTTGTGAAAGAAATGTGTCAACAGAACGATCCGGTCAAAGGGTGGAAAACCAAGAACAAAAGTATGGTCACGATCTCGGGGGAGAAGGAGAAAGAGAAAATAGAGGTCTGCGGCCCGAAACATATGTGCTGGACGCTTGATGAAGAAAAACAACAGACCGCATTCGGGGACAAGGAACATAAAAATGAGGTCTGTTTGAACAAGGAGAAAGGGACGGTCACGGTCACGGCGGAGAAGAACATCCGTCTGGAATGCGGCAAAAGCAGTCTGGAGCTGAAGGAGGACGGAACGGTTGTCTTAAACTGCGGGAAGCTGACCCTCAAGGCCGATACCGTTCAGATCGAGAGCAAACGCAAGGCGCAGATCAAAGGGCAGGATCTCTCCATAGAGGGCGCCACGGGAATCACCATAACGGCAAAAGGCCAAATCAAGGCGGAGAGCAAGGGGACTTTAAAGCTGTCGGGAGCCATGATCCACTTAAATTAGGGCGGATTATTTTTTAATATTGGAATGCGCGCCACAACGCGCAGATGGGAGTATAGATGTCAACAGGGTGGAAATTTCCGTTTGCCATATCCAGCGAACACGGGAGAGTGGAGATCAGCGAACTGCGGGAAAATATCCGGGAGTCGATCAAGATTATTCTTCTGACGGAGCCCGGAGAGAGAATTCTGCATCCCGACTTCGGAACCAAACTGCATCAATTTCTGTTTGAGAATATAGACGGTCAGACACAGGAAATGATACGGCGCGAGGTCAGGCACTCTCTCGGAATGTGGGAAAAGCGGATTGCGAACGTAACGGTGGATGCGGATGCGGACGCGCGAAGACAGGGAGCGCTTCACGTCACCGTGTCCTATGAGATTGCCGGACGCGGGGAGAGCGACCGGGCGGAGGTCTGGCTGGGCAGTCAGGGTGAGAGATGAAGGTGAAACCGAGTATCAAGGTCAAAAAGCTGGCGCTTTCTTATAAAACGGGCTGGGAATATATGCCGTACAGTCAGGAGGGCGGAAGTGTTCTCACGGATATTTTCCTGAACATGATGCAGGAGAATCAGAGGCGATACGACGGGATTGGGGAGAAACACAGGCAGGAGTTTCTGTCGGTGATGCCGCCGCAGGAGAAGGAAGCCCGCAGACTCAAAACCGGTCTGGCCGTGCGGGCGTCAGGAGGAAGCCACGGAGAGACGCTTGTCCGGGAGACGGAGACCTATATGGTGCCCGAACAGGGAAATATGCGGCGCTTTGTCCTGCAGAAGGACATCCGGCTTACTGCGGCGAAACTTATGTATGCGGTCTATCAAAAAGGTTTATGTGCGTGGCTGACCTATGACGGCGGAACGGACAAGGGACCGGATGCCTTTGAGATTCCCTTGTTTCAGGCAGTGGGGGAGGAGCTGAGTCATCCGGTTTTCTGCTGGAATTTTCCGGATCTGTGTAACGGAAAGGCTTTCGTGGATTATGTTCTGGAGTGGGAGGCGGAGGGAGACGAGGATCCGAATTGGGAAGACGGTGTTCTTCCGGGCATTTGGGAGATTGGTGACGGAACCCACAGCTATCCGCTGGAATGGTCCCGGTCGGAGGGGCGGTGTAAACTGTCCGGCCCCACGCCTGCCTTTGCAAAAAATCTGGAGGAGACCTGTTATGAACTCCGTCTGGAAATTCCTGCCGGAGAGGAAGCGGACATTTCATGGTTGAAAGCGCTCTCCCGGGAAATCTCCCTGTGGGAGGCAGGGGAGCACAGGGAGGCACAGCTATGCCTGACGGCGGCAGGCGCCTGCGGAGGGGAGCATCTGCTTCCCTTCACGGATGCGCCGGAAGCCGGAATGTGTTGTTATCTGGCCTGTGACAGCGTGCTGGCCCAAAGGGGCAGGGAGGTGACGCTCCGCTATATGGGACATTATGAGACGGAGGAGCATACGCCGCCGGAGACACCCAAGGAATATGCGAAATTATATCGGAAATATCCTTGGCTGAGATCCGGGGAAACCGTCAGAGAGTGGCGCGTCCGGGAGACTTGCTGGGAATATTTCGACGGAAACTTCTGGAGAAGACTGCCGGAGAACGAGGAACGGGCAGCAGGGGACAGAGAGCGGGCAGCAGGAGACAGGAATCCGGCAGCAGGAGACGGAAACGGGGAAGCGGGGGAACGCTTCCACAGATGGAAGATCCCGCAGGATATGCAGCCTTGCAGCGTGGAGGGAGAAGAACATTTTTATATCCGTCTCCGCACGGTCAAAGTGGACAATGCGTATGCTGCCTATTACCGCAAAGAGATTCCCGTTCTGGAGCAGGTCTGTTTTGAGGCAAAGGGGCGCGGCGTAAAGCCGGAGAGCGGGAAGCTGCCGGAGATCCGGGAGGCGGAGCAGACCAAGATGTATCTCGGTTTTGACCGCGACATTACCTGTGACAACCGCTGGCATACGGGATCCGAGTGTTTTGATTTTACCCCGGATCAGATCATCGGCAGGAAAGTCCTCTTCGAAAGAGAGGCCTTTTGGGCGGAGTTGGAGGTAGGAGATCCAATGACGCTCCCGGCTCTCTATGCCAATTATGTGGAGATTTTAAGTTTTTCGGAGACGGGGGAGGCGGAAGACCTCGACCCAAGGCTCCCCATGGGAACGGTGTTTCATGTGGAGACGAAGAAGGCGGGAGTTCTGGACGCCGTGTCCGTGTGCGACGCCCGGTATGACGGCCGGGGGACGGTTCTGTGGCAGGAGGAGCAGTGGCGGGAGAGCTATCCCGCAGGGTTCGGACGGGTAATGTCGGTCATGGATATCGAGCTGCTGTTGAGCAAAAGCTACCCTTTTTTCGGCGTATGTTCCTGTCAGTATGCGGAAGAAAAACGGGAACTCACAGTCGTGTTGGAACCGCATAAAGATTCGGAGAAAGAATGTGATAGGGCGATGCAGCTCCAAAATCTCCTGCCGGAGATCGGGGAGTGGCTGGAGGAAGTTCTCCGCCGCATGGGACCGTTATCTCTGAGAGACTGTCATGTGCGATGTCTGGAGAGAGATAAAGAAGGAGCGTGAGAAAGGAAGGGAAGTGTCGGATGGGGAATTCATTGGATGACAGCAGCTATCAGGCCGTTCTTGAAAAAGCCATGGAGCAGTTGCACCGACAGGCTCCTTGGTGGACGCACAGGGAAGCGTCCGATCCGGGCGTGACGCTGTTGGAGCTCTGGGCGCTTTTGGCCGATATGCAGAGTTTTTATCTGGATCAGATACAGGAGAGTCATTACCGCAAATACTTAAAATTGCTGGGTATTTCGCCGGACGAGGGGGAATGTGCCCGGGCGTGGATCTTTTACGACAATGTGGACGAAGACTGTACGATACCCCGGGGGACCAAGCTTCTGGCGGACACAATGGTGTTTGAGACGGAGGAGACGTTCCTTACGGCCAATCGGCTGACGGGATTCTATCAGGGGGATAACAGGAATCGGATGAATGTCATGAAGATGCGCCGTAAGAATCGGTTCGTCCTGCGGCAGGAAGATCCGCTTTTTACCTTCACGCTCGAACACGCCGTGAAACGGGGGAGAGAGCTGACGATTTTCGTACTGTTGGATGAGCGGAAGAATCGCAACCCCGTGGAGGGGGAGTTTTGTATGGCACGGCTTGCGTGGGAGTATCGGACCGAGAAGGGCTGGCGGGAAGCCCGGATTCTTTGGGACGAGACGAAGGGATTGCTTTACAGTGGGCGTGTCTGTCTGCGCGTGGACGGCGAGATGAAAGGCAGCGAGGCAGCAGACGGTGAGAGGACAGGTAGCGAGAGGACGGAGGGCGAGATGAGAGACAGCGAGGGGACAGACAGCGGAAGGGGATATGAAGTGCGGTGCCGGATCAAAGAGGGCGGCTATGACATCCTTCCGGTGCTGTATAAGATCTGCCTGAACACGGGGAGAGCCGTGCAGCAGGAAACCTTGTGTCATTCGGAGCATGTTATGATTTCGGAAGAACGGCCCTGCGCGGCTCTGCAGAGTTATCTGGCGAAGACCGGGGAGCTGCGGGTGTTCCTGAGGCGGGGAGGCGAGGAATGGGAGGATATCACGGAGCGCTGTCATATCGATCCCCCCATAACGGCCAACCGGCGGGAGAGATTCGTGCGTCCGACAAAAGAGAGCCTTGGCGGGGAAGCGGTGGAGTGCAGGATCGTGTGCTGTGCGCAGGAGACGGATCCGCAGTACCGTCCCTGTCATATCACGGGGGTGACCTCCCAGCGGATTGCGCTTCCATGGGAGGGAATGATCAAAAGTCAGGTAAGGCTGATGCTTCGGCAGGAAACGGGCGGAAATCTGTATCGGGAATACCGGCAGCAGGAGCCGGAGGACACAAATTGGGCCAATGCGTGGCAGTGGCAGGGGGAGACGATCCTATTGGGGGACGGCAGACATGGCGATATTCCCGAGGAAGCGGAGGACGGGCTTCTCCTGACGTCTCTTGTGCTCTCCGACGGCGGGAAAGGAAACGTGGCCATCGGGAAAATACGGACATGGGAAAAGCCGGAACTGTTCGGAACGATTACCTTCCGCAATCTGATGGCAGGCGGAGGCGGCAGAACCGGAAAGAAGCCATCGGAACAATTTGCGGAGGCGGGGGAGTTTTTGAAGCGGCAGAACAGGCTTGTAACGGAGGAGGATATCCAAAAGCTCGCCATGGAGACGCCGGGTCTGGTCATCGGAAAGGTGAGTGTGGAATGGAAAAACAAAACGGTGGAAGTGAAGATTTTTCCCAAGGAATCCATCCGGAACAAGAAATGTAGGGAAAAGTATCGATTCCAGACGGCGAAGCATCTGGAGCGGTATCGCATGGTAGCCGGCAGAATCCATGTGACGGTCTCCGAGGAGGGATATTCGGAATGAAGAGAAAATGTCTTTCCGCCAGACAGTTAGAGCGCTGCGGACAACAGAAAGGATTGGCGGCGGAGGAAAACGGAAACCTGATTTTGTCTAAAAAAAGCGACAGGGGAGTTTTTGTCAGCAGGACCTATGACAGCGGGAAAGCACAGACCCAGTGGAACCGCATGGTACTGGATATCAGCCGAAACGCCGTGTTCCATGCATATGTCTGGCTCTTTGACCGGAAAGGGGAGGGAGAGGAAGCGGATGCCGCCGGGAATGTGGAGGAATGTCTGAAGTATATCAAAGAACGGGCCCAGTACCATTCCAATTACCGGGATCAGCTTCTATACGGCGACAAAAACGGAAGAGGGCGCTATGCAAAGTTCGCGCTGGAGATCACCGGAGAGGACAAGAACAAGACCGTGGTTTTTACGGGTTATGATCTGTCTTTTCCCAAGGAGAGTTTTGCGGCCTATCTGCCTTCTATTTATCAAGGCAATCTGCAGCTTGACCGCTTTCTCGCAGTGTATCAGAGCATCTATCTGGAGCTGGAGGAGAAAATTGATGCGTTGGCGGAACAGTTGGATCCCGAGTACTGCGACAGGGAACAGGCCGTAAGGCTGGCACAGTGGATGGGATGGGGAAAACTGGCGGAGCAGGTGGACAGAGAGACGCTGCTGCGCCTTTTGCGGGAGGGAATCCATGCGGCGGACCGGAAAGGAACCTGCGGGTATTATATCGAAATGGTACGGATTCTTCTGAATTACAGGGCGGTACTTGTGGAAGATGCGGACAGACGCAGGGCTGTGGTGCTGATTAAAGGCCGTCAGGAGGAAGGAAAAAAAGGCTGTCTGGAATGGCTGAAAAAGACGGCCCCTTTAGATGTCAGCATGGATTTTGTTTTCCTGCACCGGACGGATCGGCTGGACGGGCAGTATTTTCTGGATGTGACCGCTTCCGTGTCCCCGTACGAGTCGGAATTGAGGGAAGATGGCATCTGTGTGGACAACATAAGACTGCAATGATACTTTGCCAAAATGAGAGTTTCGCAATTACCTGATAAAGCTTTTGTTCGAAAGGGGGATCCGCATGGAGGGGTATTGTTCCATAGAGGAGCAGACACAGGATTATTTCAAGCTTTTTATGTGTCTGCAGCGGGAGGAACCCGAAGCCCTTGGAAAAATTTTTGAGGAGCTTAAGGCACAGATCGCGAAGAAGGAGGAAAACAGCACCATTTTTCTTCCCGCCGGATATTTAAAGGAATGCTGCGGACTGACGGAGACCTCCTATTTTCTGGTTATGTTTGCCTTCTGCTGTGAGCTGGAGGGAGGGCTGTGTCTGGACTTTCGGGAAAAATATCATGAACTACGGCCCAATCTGCAGTATGCTCTCCATCTGCTCTCCGCCGTTTTGCTCGTGGATTTTGCACAGATTGCGCTGCTTGGGGAGGAAAACGGCGCGCTGTCGGACATTCTGCGGGTGTCCCGGGAAGAGGCGGAGCAGGGAGGCCTCTTGCTGCAGCCGCTGCTTCTGAATCGGACGGCGTTTCATTTTCTCCTGACGGGTACGCTGTTAGAGGAGTCTTGGTACAGTCCCTGTCTGCCGGGCGGGAACAGCGGGTGGGAGAAGATGCCTCCGGAGAGGGATCTTCTGCCTTTACACGAGAGAGAGGCCGCCATACTTCGCCATCATCTGGAGGCAAAGCGCCCGTTTCGGATTCTCCTAAACGGGAGGCGCGGAATCGGGAAACATACGCTGTTGTACCGTGTGTGCCGTGATTGTACCGTCAATGCCGTCTTTGTGGAGAGCGGTCGATTATGTGCGGAAGAGAAGTCCGTGAGAGAGAGAAGGCAGCGGACGCTGCGGCTGTTGTGCAGACTCGTGACACCGGTGGTGGTTCTGGAGTTCTCGGAAGAATGGTCCGAGGTTTCTTCGGAGGCAGAGAGACTGGCAGCGTATGTGGATCTTCTGTTGGCGGAGAGTCTCGGGGATGTGCCGGTGATCTTTCTGACGGAGACAGCGGCCTGTGCCCGTCGGGCGGAGCGTTTTGCGAAGCTGTGGCTGGAGCCGGCGGAATGGCTGACCCCGGAGGAACAAAAAACGGCACTGGAAGCTTGGCTTGCGCCCGAAGAGCGCGGGGACTGGCAGCTGCAAATGTTAAGAAAATACCGGCTGAATATCGGAGAATTTAAGGAGAAGCAAAGAATGATCCGGTTCTGGGCGGAGACTGAGCATGTATCGGAAGGAAGTCCCGATGCATGGGAAGCGGGGCTGCGGGAGAGAAACGTCCGGTCCGGTCTCGGGAGGATTATAGAAAACATCGACGCTTCGGAGGAAATCGTCCTGTCGGAGGAATGCCGCAGACAGTTGGAGACGGTGGCGGAACTGGCAGGGGGCTGGACGGGAAGACAGGGACTGCATCTTTTATTCCACGGAAGTTCCGGTACGGGTAAGACCATGGCGGCCTCCATACTTGCGAAGAGGCTGCGTCTTCCGCTCTTCAAGGTGGATCTGTCGCAGATATTCGACAAATATATCGGCGAGACGGAAAAACACATGGATGAGATTTTTCACATTGCGCAGAAGAATCGTTATCTGCTGTTTTTCGATGAGGCTGATGCGCTGTTTTCCAAGAGAACCGGCATTCAGGATGCCCGGGATAAATATGCGAATGTCTCCACTTCCTATCTGCTTCAGCGCATCGAGGAGTATGACGGTATGCTGATCATGGCCACCAATCTGTTAAATCATTTTGACGACGCTTTTGTGCGCAGGGTTCGTTTTGTCATCAAATTCCGCAATTTGGATGAAAAAGGAAGGGAGATTTTGTGGGAGAAAGCATTGACGGCGGAGAAGCCGGAAGTGGCAGAGGATGTGTCCTACCGTGAACTGGCGCAGGCGGCGGAGCTGAGTCCCGCCCGGATCCGTGCCGCCGTTCGTGTGGCCGGAATGCTGGCCCGCTGCGGGACGGGCGGACGGATTACCAGAGAGCATCTTAAAAAAGCTCTGGAGCTGGAGGCAGGCAAGGATGAAACGGCGGTGAAAAGCTTTTAGGGGTTAGATTGGGGCTGTTCTCCCCGGAGCGCACGGTCGGAAGAGGCAAAAGAGAAATATGAGGAAAGACTATGTGATCGTTATGAGGGAGCTGCGAGAGGACAATGATCTGGGACAAAAAGAGGTGGCAGCTTATCTGAATATAGACCAGAGAGTGTATTCCCGCTATGAGACCGGCCGGAATGCACTCCCCATAGAGAAGGCAATCTTGCTGTGTGAACTGTATAAAGTGTCCGCAGATTATTTTCTGGGACTGGACAATGAGAAATAGCGGCAACAACGAAAATTAGCCGAACAGTTAAAAACGGAAAAAAGAAGAAAGAGGATCAAAAATGCATGCGCTGCCAAGTACCGAAACCCAACAGAAGGACAAAACAGCTCAGGAGAGCAGTACCACCGTCAATCGGACCGGAGTGCCGGATGTCATGAAAAGACAATATGAGGCCATGTCGGGATTGTCCATGGATGATGTCCGTGTGCATTACAATTCCGCAAGGCCGGCGCAGGTGGACGCTCTGGCCTACACGCAGGGAAGTCATGTCTATGTGGCGCCGGGGCAGGAGCGGCATCTGGGCCATGAGCTGGGCCATGTGATTCAGCAGAAGCAGGGCCGTGTACGGCCCACCGGAAGCATAGAGGGATTCGCCGTCAATCTGGACGAGGGACTGGAGCGGGAGGCGGATGCCTTGGACAGACAAGCGAGGACGTATGAGATGCATGACGGGGAGAGTCCGGCTGCGGTTCTAAGCGGGGGCGAAGAGGCGGAGGAGTTCGGCAGCATGGCAGTCGGCACAAGTGTTTCCGGCGGTGTGGCGCAGCTTAGGCCGGTTGTGGACAGCGTGCGGCATCGGCCGTTTTATGTGGACAGTGAATTTAATGAGATAGATAAGCCCCGATTTCTGCTGAAATATTTTGTGGAGATGGGAAGATATGTGGTGTTTCAGATCCGGGATCATGTGAGAAGAATTTTCTGGAAAAAGGATCGGCAATGGATGAGGGAGAATCCGGATATTTTCAGAGAGAGGCAGGCTTTATCTGTGGCGGGAATGTCGGATGCAGGGATGTCGCAAGCAGAGACGTCACATGCAGGGGCATCAGGCGCGGAGATAGCGGAAGCAGGAATATCAGAAACAAAAACATTAAGTGTGGGGAGGACACCGTCAGTATCCCAAGAGCTGCCCGAACAAGGATCGGATGAACACAAATATTATACGGATAGAGATTTCAAGAAAGAATTTTCGATAAATGATTTTTTACAAGTACAGCCGTTGGATGCGTGGCTGGAGTCCTATGAGGAGGCCGGAGCAGCAATAGGTCAGATCAACACCTCCGGTTTGGATAGCGAGGAAAAGGAGAGACAGAAAAATGCAATTATGAACTATACGTTTCAGCGGTATATTGTAAACGCTCTTTATCGTGCGGAGGAAATCGAACGGATGGAGTATTCGGGTTCTCTGCTCAGTTATCAGGATCGCAGCACTTATATGCGCTCGGGGGCGGGCAGTTTTGTCAAGGCGCTGCAGCAGCTGCTTCTGGAAGGAAATATGCAATATAATGAGGAAAATGTAATTCTGACAAGAAGCGGGGGAATGCGAGAGGAACTGGACAAGTTCTTTTATACTTTGCAGTTGGGGGACGGAGCATCTTCGGTAGATGAAATGCGAAAGCGAATGCGTGACAGCAGTGTAATACAGAAAATAGCAGAGTTTGTAAAAAAATTACCTATACCGAATGGACCAAACAAACAGGATACGGCTTTTCAGGAAGCTTTGGAAGAATCTGATGTCACTCGAATTTTTGTAGATGTAACAGAGCAATTGCAGAATATCAATGATGTCGGACAGAGCCTTCGAGATGCCGTTTTTCTTGAGGTTGCAAATCGGATGCTGTCACCTGAAGAAGCGGAACAAGCCCTTTGGCTGAATAAATTACCGGGGAATAAAGAAGAAAGAATAACAGCTTTAAACGAGAGGATGGAGCAAGAAGATTATAGACAGGAATTTTGGGAAGGATGTATCGAATTTCTACAGAAAAAATTGGATGAACTTGACGGTATCCTTCATGAGATTTCAAAGCAAATACAGGAAGGCGATACAAAATCTCAAAATAAATTGCAAGGGCGGATGAAGCAAAGGAGTGTATTGGAAGAAAAGCTTAATAAAGCCAGAAGTTTTTACCAATCAGGTCAATATCTCATCTCAGAGGATATATTAGATACAGCAAATCAATACATAGAACATATCAAAAAACAACCTGAAAGCGAAAGAATGAATATATTGTTTAGGAATATTGGGTATCTTGCAACGACAGGAGGAATGATTTCTCTTGAATCGGGAGGTATTCGGCAGAGTGCATTACTGCTTGCCGATACCAAGATGAATATACCGGCAAAGGCGGCGGTGAACAAAGCCGGTTATGTCCCCAGTATCACGGAAGGGCTAAGGTCGATGATGCAGTATCAGAAAGAGGACGGATCACATCTTTCCATACAGGATATTGCACAGAGCGTTTTTACACAACAGAAAAATAGTGATCCTGTGAAAGCTTCGGACAGAAAACACGCTATGGAATCGGCAGAGGACAGACTATCCGGTCCAACACAATCTCAGTATGCAGCGGCGAATATGGAGAATGCCCGGAATCTGGCTCAAACAAGTTTTACACTTTTCTGTACTAAGTTGGTAGATTTCGCAAACATAAAAGATGCGGATTCCGAAAATATGGAAGATGAAACATCCAAAAATAGGGAAGCAATAAAGCGCAGAAATTTCGTGCAGGCATCTGTCATTAAGAAACTGATAAATTCGAGTGGGCTGTTTGCAAATGACAACGTGCCGGCGTTTGTATGGTATCAGCTGGAATATTATCTGGATGCCGCCCTGCATTCAGAGAATCATCTCGTGGATTTTACGCGGAATATACAGGGCATTCACGAAATCATATTACTTGGGATAGAACTTTCCGGGAAGATCGACCGTGGAAAGCCGTTTCTTCTCCCGCAGGCCCCCAATGATGATTCTGAACAGGGCTTGCCTCCCTCTTTCTATAGGGGTGCGTATCTGGCGGACTACGGCTTGAAAGCTTTTGCACAGGTTTATGATGCTGCGCTTGCCCAGCACGCGCCGACGGCACCGACAGGTGGGGGTAAGTCCCTGCAGATCGATGCATTTTATAATATTTATTTTGAACTGACGGAGAAGCTGAATGCGACCAAAGGAGCAAATCCGAAACGGGTACATATGGACAATCCCAAAAGTGTGGAAGAATTTCTGGATAAGTTACATCAACCTGTCTCTGAATCTGACCTTAAGAAGGGGGTAGATCCGGCCGACAGGCTTCCCGACATTATCATGATTGATATTCATCCGAATGACGCTACGAGGGAGTATATCGAAGCCAACAACATTGTTCATCTTCTTCAAGCAATAGCTGGATATAGGGAGCAAAACGAAATTCAGAAGCAAATGAGCGTCATTATAGATATCACTTTAAATCAAGCAACGGATGAAGAGGTACAGGGAATTGTAAAGAACTCACAGAAGTATATAGGAGAGGGATGGCTGAATCTGGTGTTTGTGCAGAGTCTGACCAAATTTGCACAGATGGGAATGGACAAGCACAGCGGCGGATTGGTCTTTGCCTATAATCATGAGGATCAGTGGGAAGCACTTAACGAGAGTCTGGGTATGGGAAAAGGTACAAATCCAGCAGCCCCGGCAGATCCTGTAGATCCTTATATGCAGGAATACTTTCAGCTTCTATTTACGCACGCAGGAGAGGAGCAGAGGGAATATATTCAGATTATCCGGGAGAATACAAGGTATGTGCAGAGTAGGCTCAGCGGTATGTTAGCAAACACAGCCATACAGCTTTCCGAAAATGAAGATGAAGGAAGCTGTTATGTGGCATGGCATTATCGGGACAGCTTTGACCGAATATGTACCATATGTAAGCCACATAAATTATCCTATTCCTTACATGACTTCAATATCGCCATTCTGGAACAGGGAATCAATCGTTTGATGTCAGAGCGAAGATTGCCGGTTGCCATGCGGTTCAGCTTTGGATTCCCCATATCGAATCTGGGAGAGACGGGGAACGAGGTGCGTTTTACCATCGGTACGGAAACAAGGGAGGAATTGGATGTATATATGGATGTAATTCAGACCGTCGCAACAGCGGTGCAGGCATTGATTGATACGGGGGCCGCTGCTCAAGAAACGCTGCTTGATATCAAAAAGTTTAAAAATTTTTTACATACGATAAAGTAACAAAAAGGTAATAAACTGTCTTTTGGGGAGAGAGGAAATGATTTGCCATTTGTATTTTATGGAAATATATTATACAATAATTGCATAATAAACAAGGATGTATCTTGCAAAGCATGGATACCAAGAAGGAGGAATCGGCAATGGATATGAAAGAGCAGATCAGTAAGGTTGTAGAGGAAGTTTCCAAGAATCCTAATATCAAAGCACAGTTTGAAAAGGAACCCGTAAAGGTAATAGAGAAGATAATCGGTGTTGATCTGCCCGATGATATTGTTATGAAAATCATTGACGGCGTAAAGGCCAAACTGACCGTGGATAATGTGTCCAAGGTTGCCGGTGCTTTAAAGGGAGTACTTAAGTAATTGTAACGGGAGTACTTGGTATGTTTGGAAAAAGGAAGGCAAGAGAACGCTTCGACCGCGAAAATCTTCGGCCGGTGATCCGGGCAAGCATCTGCACGGGAGAACAGGTGGCGGGTTTTAAGGATATCCGCACGGGAAAATTCACGGAGGACATGTTGATTCGCAGTGAGAAGGACATGACGACATTCATGGAGAAATATGAACTCTCCGCGGCGGAGATCAGAAAAGAATGGTAGAACAAGAACAAATAAATCATAATACAGGCATTGGTTTCGATCTGCGCGGAGAGGTATTTCGGGCTCTGATTACCCTTTCAATCCCCACCATTCTGGAGGAGATGCTGTCTACACTGTTACAGTATGTGGACACCGCCATGGTGGGACGGCTTGGGGAGAATGCCACGGCCGCTGTCAGTGTGACCACAACCGTGTCTTGGCTGATGAGCAGTGTGCCGTCTGCGGTGGCGGTGGCGGCGCTGTCACTGATCGCGAAAGCGGTGGGCAGCAGGGATGAGAGGCGAATCCGGAAGCTGTCCGGTCAGGTGCTCGTTCTGGCGGTTGCCTGCGGTCTGGTGTTGGGCGGAACCGCTATGCTGTTGAGCCCTTATATTCCTGTATGGATGGGAGCGGATGTGTCCATCCGGAGGCAGGCATCGATCTATTTCTTTATCATCTGTATGCCCATGCCGTTTCGGGCATGCAACTCTATTTTGGGGGCGTCCATCCGGGCCACCAAGGATACGAAGACGCCCATGATAATCAATCTTGGCGCCAATCTGTTGAATGTGGCGCTGAATTATTTGTTGATCTATACTTTCGGACTGGGCGTCACCGGGGCGGCCATAGCTTCCGCGATTGCCTATGCGCTGTCGGGCTGCTGTATGTTTATCGCCTATCGGAAAAATAAGCTGCTGCGCTGGGAGTTTCGTGAATTTACATTGGACGGAGCGATCTTGCGGGATTGTGCCCGACTCAGCATTCCGGTTCTGGGCACCAATGTGGCTTCCTGTTTCGGGTATGTGGTATTTGCCAGTCTGGTGACCGGAATGGGCAACACGATCTTTGCGGCGCATTCCATTGCCGTGACGGCGGAGACTCTGTTTTATATACCGGGTTACGGCTTGCGGACTGCCACGTCCGCGCTGGTGGGCATCTCTCTGGGAGAGGGAAATCGGAAGAAATTCGAGACCGTCAGCGGAATCAGTGTGCTTCTCACCATGGGCATGATGCTCGTGAGTGGTCTGATCTTATATTTTGCCGCCTATCCGCTGATGTCTCTGTTTACACCCTCGGAGCAGGTGGCGCAGATCGGTTCGCAGATGTTGAAGCTGGTGGCTTTCTCAGAGCCGTTTTTCGGACTGATGGTGGTCATGGAAGGCATTTTTTATGGATTGGGGAGACCCAAGTATACGTTTTTTGTGGAGACGTTCAGCATGTGGGGCGTGCGGATTTTTCTCACCTATATCTGTGTGCGCGTGTTCCGGCTGGGGCTTAGGGAGGTCTGGTACTGTATGATCGCGGACAATGTGTGCAAGGCGGTTCTTTTGACGCTGCCGGTCATCAGTGCGGGAAACAGGAAAAAATTGTTTCCCGCTGATTCTTGTACCCCGGCGGATTCTATGATATGATAAGACCATATTCGGGGCAGGAAACATGATGTCATACAACGGAGGAACAGCAAATGAATTTAGTGATTACCATAAGCCGCAGATTTGGAACGGGAGCCAGTCTTATTGCCGAGGAATTATCTAAGCAGTTACATATTCCCGTGTATGACAAGGCCTATATTGAGCATGAACTGCAGGAGAATACCTTTGCCACGGAGACGGAGGTCATCCGGGATCTGGCCAAGGAGCCCTGCATCATTCTGGGGCGCTGCGCCTCGGAGATTCTGACCGGTCAGCCCAATGTGTTTAATGTGTATGTGGTGGCGGACAAGGAAGACCGCATCCGGCGTATCATGAGCAAAGAAGCGCTCTCCTATGAGGACGCCAAGGAGATGCTGGATCAAAATGACAGAGCCCGGGCGGCTTATTATAACGAGCACACCGGGAAACTCTGGGGGGACGTGAACAACTATCATATGATTCTGGACACGTCCAAGTTGGGAATAGAGAATTGTGCGGATATTATGGTGAAATATTTTGAGAGGGTGGAACTGATCTGACAATGATCGGATGTATGCCTGATGAGAGAGCCGAAGGACTGCATTCCGGGGAGGGAGCGGTCCTTTTTGATGTGCGCTCGACGGCGCATGTTTCATTAGTTAGATAAATGATTGACGAAGGGATGCTGTATGCGAGGCAGGGAGAGATCCGTTATCTTGGCGCTGGCCGTGGTGGCGGCGGGGGTTATTTGCATGATGGTGTGGCAGAGCAGGCAGGAGCCGCGGAAGGCCTATACGAAAGATTTGTTTGCCATGGACACCTATTTTAGCATGACCGCATATGGGCCGGAGGCGGAGGATGCGCTGGAACGGTGCGCGGAGCGGGTGGAGGAGCTGGAGAACGTGTTGTCCGTGACCAAAGATGACAGTGATGTCGGAAAAATAAATGCCGAAAAAGTAAATACCAAAAAAGAGAGCGGCAGGAGGATTGCTGTCAGCGAAGACACACTCACGATCATAGAGGCGGCGCTGGCGATGGGGGAGGAGACGGAAGGCGCGCTGGATATCACCCTCTATCCCGTTTTGCGGGAGTGGGGATTTACCACGGGAGAATATCGGATTCCCGAGAAGAGGCAGTTGGACAAACTATTGGAGCGCGTGGATGATACGCAGGTGGAGGTGGATCTTGTGGCGGGGACAGTCTCTGTGCCGGAAGGTGTGGAGCTGGATCTGGGTGCGCTGGCCAAGGGTTATACAGGGGATTGCCTGCTGTCGATCCTGCGGGAGCGGGGAGTCAGGTCCGCACTGTTGGATTTGGGAGGGAATGTCCAGACGCTCGGGACAAAACCGGACGGTTCTCTCTGGCGTATCGCCGTAAAAGATCCTTTTGATACGGCCCACACGCTGGGGGTTTTGGAGGTGGCGGACAAGGCGGTCATCACTTCCGGCAGCTATGAGCGGTATTTTTGGGGGGAGGACGGTAGGCCCTACTGGCATATTCTGGATCCGGCGGACGGGTACCCTGCGGATAACGGGCTGATGTCCGTGACGGTGGTGGGCGATTCCGGCCTGCGGTGCGACGGCCTGTCCACGGCGCTTTTCGTCATGGGGAAGGACAAAGCCGTGGATCTCTGGCGGCGGTGCGGAGATTTCGAGATGATTCTGGTGACGGAGGAGGGGGGACTGTATCTGACGGAAGGGTTGGAGCAGAGCTTCACCTGCGGGGAAGGCCGGAATGTGCAGATTTTATATGAACGGATTCCATATGAACAGTAAGGGGAGTCTGTGAGAAGGAAGCGATGAAGAGATATAGATCAGAAAAGAAACATTTGGAGCGCAATAGAAAATGTATCGGGAGACACAAAGTGAAGATGTGAAAAATAAAATGACACCGTTTGCTTGGGTTCTTGCGGGTATTTTTCTGGTATGCCTTATACTGAGCATATGGATTCTGAGACCTTCCGGAAGCCGTCTGGTCGAGGTGGTGCAGGACGGCACGGTGCTTTATACGTTTGACTTGGACAGCGTACAGGATCAGGAGATTGTCATTCCTTATCAGGGCAGCAGCAATACGATTCTGATTCGGGATGGAGAGATCCGTGTGTCCGAAGCGGAATGCCCGGACCAGACCTGTGTGAAAATGGGGAAATTGTACTCGGAGAATCTGCCCATTGTGTGTGTGCCCAATCATCTGATTGTTCGATTTGCAAAATGAGACATGCGGGAGGCGGCTGCCGGCAGCGGTATGCCGAGAGCATGGGATTGTGTGAGAAAGGTGAGAAGCTTGTCTGCGAAGAAACTGACACACATGTCGCTGCTTGTGGCGGCGGCGTTGATACTCTATATTATTGAATTGCGTCTGCCCAGCCCCGTACCCATTCCCGGCGTCAAACTGGGTCTGGCCAATATCATCACCGTGGTGTCGGTGTATCGCCTCAGGCCCTCCGAGACGGTTCTGGTGGTGGCGGTGCGGGTAATACTGGGCGCTTTCTTTGCGGGGAGCCTCTCCGGGCTTTTGTTCAGCGCCTGCGGCGCGGCGGTCTGTCTGTGCGGAATGCTTGTATTTGCGCGGTTGGCGAAGCACGCTTCCATTCCGCTTTGCAGCGTGCTGGGGGCAATGCTGCACAATGTGGGACAGATGGCGGCGGCCCTGTGGATTATGCGCAGTGTGGGCGTGCTGGCATATTTGCCTATTCTCACGGTCACAGGGGGTATTGCGGGGCTTTTTACCGGATTGTGTGCCGAGGCGGTGATGCGAAGACTTCCCGGACAGGCAGGAAAAATAGAGGAATAACCCATTTGAAAAATGGCGGAAGAGAATAAAAAGACGAAAAATCTGTGAAATATCTTTTCTTTTTGTCCAAAATGCGATAGAATATAGAATATTGTGTGTTGACATATAATATCAGGAAGGAGACTGTATTTAAAATGTCCAATAAAGAAGTGAATAAAAAGTCACAGAAAGAAGTACAGGAAGAGAAGGTCGTAACCAAATATGACCGGAAAATGCAGCGCCGTCAAGCGGAGAAAGCGAAAGAGGAGAAGCGGAAGAAGCTGAACAAGGCTGTAAGTGCGGTGATACTGGTGGCACTGGTGGCGTTTGTGGCGTCGTTCCCGATCCGCTCTTATCTGGCGACCCATCAGACCTATCTGACCGTAAACGGTGAAAAGGTCACGAAGGCGGAGTTTGATTACAATTATAATGTGGCTATCAATAACTATGTAAGCCAGTTCGGCAGTTATCTCAGCTACTTTGGTCTGGACACTTCTCAGGATCTGTCCAAGCAGATGTATACGGACAATCTGAGCTGGAAGGATTTCTTTGAAGAGATGGCCGTGGACAACATGAAGAGCGCGAAAGGACTGAAAGCCGAAGCGGACGCGGTCGGCTATGAGTATGACAGCACCGCTGATGTGGAACAGTTTAAAAACAATATCAAAGAGGGTGCGGAGAACGCCGGCGTCAGCACCGGAAAATATGTAAAACAGCTTTACGGCGCCCATGCCACGGTAAACCGTATCGCCGGCTATGTGGCGGAGACCGCCCGCACCAGTGCTTATTATCAGATGATATCGGAAGATATGGCGGCCACGGATGAGGAGATTCAGGCCTATTATGAAGAACATGCCACAGAGTATGACTCGGTAGATTATTATGTAGCGGAGTTTCATGCGGAAATTGAGTCCGAGGAGCCTACGGAAGAGGAGATCGAAGCTGCCATGAATGAAGCCTGTGACGAGGCGGATGCGGTGGTAAACACTCTTGAGGAAGACGGCGAACTGATGACCAATGAGAAGGAAGCGGATATTGAGACGGTTCTCGCAGACTGGCTGTTTGACGACAACAGAAAAGAGGGCGATACCAATGTCATTCCGGATGAGGACAACAATATCTACTATGCAGTAAAGTTTGTCAAGAGATATCTGGACGAAAAGCCCACTGCGAATGTGCGAGTCATCATGACACAGGAGACAGACGGACAGACCATTCTGGACGAGTGGAATGCGGGTGAGGCCACAGAGGACAGTTTTGCGGAGCTGTGCAAAAAATACAGTGCGGACAGCGGCGCCATAACGGAGGGCGGACTGTTTGAGGGTATCACCGAGGACGGCATCAGTTCCGAGCTGGCGGAGTGGATCTTTGCAAGCGGACGTAAGAGCGGAGACACCACCTCCATTGTCACGGCGGAGGGCTACACCTATGTGATGTACTATGTGGAGCAGGGTGATCCCGAGTGGAAGAGCGATATAGCGAACACGCTGCTGAGCGAGGCCAAAACGGAATATCTGGATGCGTTGACCGAGAGCGTTATCGTGGAAGATCCCAAGGGCAGACTCAAATATCTGAAGATTCAGGCCGAGGAGGATGAAGAAGATTTTGAGGAAGAAGATAATGAAGAGGGTGTCGATTCGGTAAATGACGGAGATGAGGAGAGTTCCTCGGAATCATCCGTCGGATAGACTGCCGGATCGGAAGAGCGTTCCCAGACATAGGTTTTCGGGCATAGGATGAGATGACGAAATTTAAGAGGAGCTGTGGCATAATGATAAAACACATTATGTCACAGCTCCTTTTTGCAGACATTCCACGATATCCGTTTTTCTATAGATGATGTCGTCGTAAAGGGAGATGATTCTCTCCGAAAATAGGTTGCATCCAAGCCTGTTCTTTGGTACACTATACATGAAACTTTTCGGATAAATACTTTATCCTCATATTTCCGGCATATCGCCATATTTTCACAGTTTAAATTCAGAACGGCTAATTTGAATTTACCAAAGAAAGGGGGCAATAAAATATATCTATGCAAAAAACATCTCTGTACACAACGCCACACATCGGAGAAAAATTATGGGACGAGATTTTAAAGGCAATTGTGGATGTCATGCCGGAGCAGCTTTTCCCGCTTTTCAAAGAGCTTTATGGCAAGAATTATTCCCGAGGCACACCCGTTCGGCTTCTTTCCACGGAATATTCCACATTTGAGGAAAATACGGGCATACCGCCTTCTTCCCGTCTGATGGACATTGCGCTGCTGGTAAACGATACGGATTACTATCATATCGAGTGCCAGATGAAGAACGATGATCATATGGTTATCCGCATGATCTCTTATGATCTGCACTTTGCCGTACAGCACTGCACCCATCGGGATCCTTTGACGGGAGAAATCATTTTGCACTTCCCGCACTCTGTGGTACTCTATCCGGATGCAAATCAAAGTCTCCCGGATTCTCTGGAATGCCGTATTCTCTTTCAGGACGGCAGTGAACATATCTATCAAATTCCCACCGTAAAGATTCAGTCTTACTCGTTGGAGGAGATCAGGAGAAAACACCTGAATCTGTTTCTTCCTTATGCGCTTCTGCGTCTGAAACCCCGCATTCAATCAGCGCATCCGCTGAGTGCAAAGGAGTTGACAGACTTTGTCACATCTCTTATAGTTATCTTAAAAGAAGAGTTATTCCAAGGTTATATGAATGAGCGGGAGTTGAATGACTATGTGAATCTTATTCAGTTTGCATCAGCCAAGATTTTTGCCCATCGTCCGGAATACCATGAGGAGGTGTTGAAAGTGACGAAATCGACGATTATACTGCCGAGTCAGTTGATGGATATCATTGAGGAGCAGAAAAAAGAGCTTGCGGAGAGTGCCGAGCAGCTTGCGGAGAAGGATGCCGAAATCATAAAGCTGCGGGAGCAGTTAGCCATGACGGGCGTAGCAGTTGGCCATGCTGATCAATAAGACTCAGACTCCCGAGGCTCTGTCGGCATTCGTCAGTCTGTCCGAGGAACAGGTAAACTGTATACTGAAAGATATACCGGAGCACCTGTTGGAAGTTTTTTGCAAAGAAGATAGCAAAAAGTAACTTAATAAAAAATAACAGATGTTATAGAGTGTAAATCCTATTAGATGATTAAGGGTTTACACTCTTTTGCTATCCTAGAAAATACAGTAATTAATTGCGATAAAACGCAACTACAAATCGGATAAACGGTACCCAAAGATTCGAACAAGGCAAAAGAAATTGAAAAAATATAGAAAATTTTGCAAGTTATTATCTATGAGGACAAGATTAAGAGTAAATGTGCACGAAAACAAGCCGTTTTGTATGTCAAATCTGCTGAAAAATTATTAAGTTTGCACAAAATCTTTGCAAAATCCTACTCAAAATGATAATATAAAAGCTAGCTCAGTATGATGCGGGGGTAGTGTACATGTTTGTACACAAGCATCATGAGAAACCAAAACAAACAATCAAAAAAGAGGAGGAAGGAAAGAAATGTTTGAGCAAGTAAACAAAAAGCTGAAGCGGCAAATAGGCAAAGCAGTTTCTATTGTGTTGTCTGCCGCGATGCTTGTGACAGCGCTTCCGGCGGAATTGCTGGGAGGGGTTGCGAGTGTGAAAGCGGACCCTGTTGTAGAGACGCTGAATATTGGTGCTGCTGTATCTGCAGGGACTTTAAGCGTGCAAAACTACACAGAAGATAAGACAGTTGGCATTTTTACTATTCATTCTACGTCAGATGCAGGAACGGATGTAAAAACGGATAGTAAAAAGGTAACACCTAGTGATGGTTCTGGTGAGATTTCTTTCACGCATAGACTTACACTCAATGGCTTCGGTTCCACAACGAAGCGGAGTGTGTCTTTTGCTACAACCGGGGCAGCAACCATTTATGTGTATGCAAGAGGTGGCAGCAGTGATGACAGAGCAGTTGTTTTCGCTGATTCTGAAGGAAAGATTCTTGATGATACGCAAGAGGTTCCGGGTGGTGCATGTACAGAAGTTAGCTATCAAGTAAGTGAGGCAGGTACCTATTATGTATGGAGTGGTAATAGTAAAGGTATAAGCTTACATGGTATACGAGTAGTTTATGAAGAAGGTGGCGGCGATAAGAAGGATGACCCGGCCGAGACTGCGGATTTCACCAAGCTTACAGGGGCTGAGGCAGAAAAAGCTCCCGTGATTGCCGGTTATACATTCAATAATATGGTATACCATCAGGATGGTTCTCATGGATTGAGAACTACGGCTGATGATGCAACCATGAAGGTTAAATTGGCTAAAAAATCAACTGTCACAGTGACTCTTTGTACATATGGGAACGGTGACGTGACTGCATCTTCCGGCACAGCAAAATCCGAGTCTTGGGAAGAACCGGATGGTGCAAGCATTAAATGGATTATAAGCGGAGCCGATGCAGGGGATCTGACATTGACTTTTGCAAAAAGCAGTACATACATTCATAGTGTAGAAATAGCAGATTATCAGGAAGGCGGTGAGGATCCCGATCCTACCCCCGGGCCCGATCCTACCCCCGGACCCGATGATCCTGATGGCACCAATGACGGTCTTGACAAGCCCGGTCAGGTAGGGGATAAGACTTGGACATTTAGGGTAGATTCCAAGGATGACGAGGTGACAATTCAGAAGGCGACAGGCAAATTTGCAAAACTCGCAATTGATGCAACAGCAGAGACAGCAAAATTTTATGTCAGAAGCTCGCAGTGGGCACAGTTCCATACGGGGACTATAATCAAAGTTCCTGTAGATGGAGCCTGCGAAATTACCGTGAAGGGTTATACCGGTACAGAGTACACTGTAAATGGTGAAGACGGAAAAGAAGAACAGACATTCACCTACACCGGAAAAGCCGGATATGTGAATGTTGTTTCCAAGAGTGCGGATGGCTATATTGATTTCATTTCCGTAAAACATGTAGAATTACCATTCATCGCAGAAGGTCTTTATGACTTCACGACCACTAAAGATACCGAAGCAACGGCAAAGGCCGTTAAAGGTTTAACCTTTGAAGGAACATTTAGTGATTGGGATAACAAACATGGATTCAATGCGGGTGCGGGTGCGACCGTGACATTGGATTTGTCGGATATGGCTACAATCGTAGTAAAAGCCTGCTGTTATGGCAACGCTGGCAAAGAGAATTCAATAACGAGCACCAGTGGTACTGTTACCGTCATAGATGAAATCGAAGAAGGAGACGGTCTGCCAACAAAAGAATATACGATCAAAAATGCGAGCGGAAAGACAACCTTAACGCTCACTAAAGGCGGTTATATTCACAGCATCGCTGTTACCTATCAGAAAGCAGTTGATCTCGATACCACCAAGCCCGACGTATGGGATTTCAGCGCAACGGAAGTGGACGGCGCCCACAACCTGTTGACCGCTGATATTATCAACGGTTTCTATCCGGCAGGTACAGTGGCTGGAAGTAAAAGTACAGAGAATCAAATTTCCTCCTTTGAGGCAAAGGATTCGAATGACATCACTGCAATTAAATTCGTGACTGACAAGAGCAATCATCGAATCCGTACCAAGAATACAGAGATTACCAGATATGACGAAAAAGATCTGTTTGGAGAGGATGGCGTTACTTATAACGGATATCTGTATTCCAACAATACAAGTAATGCAGATACGGTTGCAAACAGCTTAAACAGAGAATCGGCAGAGGCAGGCAGAGCAGATCATCTGGATATCTATCTCTATGAGGGCGATACGCTGACCTGTATGCTGGGATCCAACAGCAATGCTGCAGAGTATAAGCTGTATAATCCCGACAATGAAGAGCAGGGCGTATTCAATTATACAAATGAAAAGAAAGTATCGGACAAATCTGTAAAGCTGGAGAAAGCCGTATTCCATGCGGGAGAGGAAGGCTGGTATAAGCTTTACTGTATCGACGAGAAACTGGTATGTGCAAGAATCACCAGAGCACATGCGCCCAAGGTTACGGTATCCGGTAGCATTGATACTACAAAGGCGGACGGTATTCCTGCCGGCTATGGCGTAGTTTACACCAATAAGGACACCGGTAAGAAGACGGAGATGCCGGTAGAGAACAGCGCATACACCGGCGTAGTGCCCGGCGGTTATTCCTACAAGGTAACTCTGAAGGGTGCCAACGGATATGTTGTAAGAGACGGCAAAGACCTTGAGGTTGGAACAGACAAGGAAGCTGTTACAAACAACTTGTCTGTTGAAACAGTCGACCAGAAGACCATCTCCGGTAAGGTGAATGGTTTGACTGATGCAGAGTTGGCAAAGGTTAAATTTGAATTTGAAATTCCTGAGGAGAATGTATTTGAGCCTGAGATTAAGGTAAACGCAGATGCGACCTACACCTTAAAGGTTGAGAAGGGCGTTACCTATAAAGTAACGGCGGTAGATGTAAATGACTCTATCCTGAAGACTACGGAAGTATCTGCTACAGAGGATAAGACGGCAGACATTAACTTTGAGAAGAAGTCGACATTCGCGGTGACTTTGAAGATCACCGGCGTCGAGGATTCTTCCAATGCTGTGGTGACATTCACCAACGTGGAAGAGAAATACTCTGACAAAAAGACTCCTTACACTTATACTTTCAAGGTTTCAGATACAATGGCCTTGAGAAATGGTAAATACAGTGTTAAGGTTGCGGGACTTGGCAACTATCCCGTATCACAGGGCGTTACACCCAATGTGAATGTAAATGGCGCGGCAGTTTCAGACGCACCGGTTCCGTTCAAGCAGTTAGACGGTTGGGATTTTGCTAAGCTGAACGACGTGGTAGAGATCGAGACCATTGACGACAAGTCCTATTATGCGGGACTTCAGCTGGATATGACATCTGGTACAGTACAGAAGAATAAAACATATCTTCTGGCAAATGCCGGTTCTAAGGTTACAGTACCAGACCTGAAAGAGGGAGATAAAGTCACTGTTACCTATTGCTATACCGCGGCATTTACGCTGACTGAGGATGGGTCAACGGATGGCGCAGATGTGTACGGAACCGGATCCGGTTCTACCAGTACATTTGAGTCTGCGGAATATACCATGAAGGCCGACGGCAAACTGGTTATCTCCAATACAACAGCTCAGTACCCGGATCAAAAGCAAACGGATGTCAAACAGACTTATCTCTGCTCTATTGATGTGGCATCCAAGGGCGATGAGACCCCTTATAGTGCGACCATCGCTGTAGGTAAAGACAAGACTTACAAGACCATTAACGAGGCTCTTGAAGCCGTGAGAAAGATGGACAGAACCGACGATCAGAAGGTTACCATCATGATCGATCCCGGTGACTATGAGGAGATGCTTGTCCTCGACACACCGAATGTGACACTGAAGAATGCGGCTGCAAAACCCAGCATCGCTCTGAAGAATAAGGGTGTTGACATTGATGAGAATGCAGTACGTGTGACATGGTACTATGGTCACGGATATACTTATTACAGTATGGACACCAACTGCAAGTATAACGCAGAGGTGCTCGCAGCTAATAAGGCAAACGGCTATGCAAGCTTTAAGAACCCCGGTTCCGGTACTACCGCCGGCAGCTACTGGAACGCAACCGTAGTAGTTACCGCTGACAAAGTCAGCGCAGAAGGCATCATCTTCGAGAACTCCTTCAACCAGTATATGTCCAAGAAGGCAACCGAAGATGTGATTGAGAAGCAGAGCGGCGCCAAGGAATTGGCAGGTCAGCCCAGAGCCAACATGCAGTACGGCGACACTACCGTACAGAATAAGGCATATGTGGAGCGTGCGGCAGCTCTCGCAATCTACAATGACAAGAAAGAGATTTCTTTTGACAACTGTAAATTCATTGGCCGTCAGGATACTTTGTACGGCGGCACCGGCGTGACGGCAGCATTCTACAACTGCTCCATTTACGGCGGTACGGACTACATCTTCGGCGGTATGACCGCAGTGTTTGCGAAGTGTGATCTGGTGTTCAACACCATGGAAGACAAGAATGATGTGGGTTATATTACCGCAGCGCAGACTCCTGCAAAGCAGCGTGGTCTGCTGATGTGGAACTGTACCGTAACCTCCACCACACCCGGTGTGGATACGGCATCCGAGTACCCTTCCAAGCCCGGTTATCTCGGACGTCCTTGGGCGGCGGCGACGGGTGAGGCAGTCTTCTATGAGACGATCATAGAGGCAACCTGTGCACAATACGCTGCGACAAGCGCTTCCCTGATCATGCCGGAAGGCTGGAACAGCAGCTTGAGCGGAGAATCCGCACTGAGTCAGGAGTACAATACTCATGAGTGGGCACAGGATGCGAAGGGTCAGCTCGACAACAGCAAGAACCGTGTAAAATGGTCAACAGTGATGACTGACGAGGAGTCTGACGCCATTACGGTAGCGGCATTCCTTGGCGATTGGAATCCGTTTGCCGGCAAGAACATGAAAGTTGAAATTCCCAGCGGCATGAAAGAGGGAACCTCCTTCGATGGTTGGGATAAGGTTGCAGCGCCTGTTATTGATGATTATTATACAAGCGGCGACGGCAATGATAAGAAGCTGGTTGTAAAGGTAACCGCAAACGTTGGCGACGAGGGCGGCGAGACTCTGAAGGTGACCGTGAAGAAAGCAAATGATGCGAATGATTTGGGTCAGACCAAGTCTTCCAGCAAGGCAGGCACCAAGCATGAGTTTGTGTTCACCGTACCCGTCCCCGGCAAATACGAAGTTACCGCAGTTTTGAAGCGCAGAGGTCAGGTAGATAAGATTACCACCAAGACCATAACCATCGGCTCCGGCGGACAGGTATCGACGGGAGGAGAAGGCCTATACGTAGAACTGCTGGATGAAGACACGGATTATGTATACACGGGAAGTGCCA
>CAZSAJ010000002.1:0-114008 GCA_964604835.1 uncultured Acetatifactor sp. | reverse complement strand
CTGGCGGGCAAATACAAATCCAAGCCCAGGCAGCTCTCCGGCGGTGAGCAGCAGCGCGTGGCGTTGGCGAGGGCGCTTGTGAACAAGCCTTCGATTCTGCTGGCGGACGAGCCCACGGGAAATCTGGATCCCAACAATTCATGGGAGATCATGAAACTTTTGGAGGAGATCAATGCTTCCGGCACCACGGTGCTGGTGGTGACACATAACAGCGAGATCGTAAATGCCATGCGCAAGCGTGTCATTACCTTGAAAAAGGGTGTGATTGTCAGCGACGAGGAGGAGGGTGTTTACATCGATGAAGATTAGTACATTGTTCTATACGATCCGGCAGGGATTTGCAAATATCTTCCGAAACAAACTGTTTTCGCTTGCGTCCATCGCAACGATTTCCGCCTGTCTGTTTCTGTTTGGTCTCTTCTATGCGATTATGTCGAATTTTCAGCATATGGTGAAGACCGCAGAGGAGGGAGTAGCCGTCTCAGTGTTCTTTCACTTTGAGGGAAAGGTGCTGCCCGACGATTGTGAGAGCCATGTGGAAGGGCAGGTTCCCACACCGGAGCGCATTGAGGCCATCGGCCAGATGATCGCCGCCAGAGTGGAAGTGTCGGATGTGGTGTTTGTCTCCGCAGACGAGGCGTGGGACTCTTTCGGAAGAGATTATTTTGGCGAGAATTACCGGGATGGATTTCCGGACAATCCGTTGGACGGCGAGGACAGCTATCATGTGTTCTTAAGTGATGTATCCATGCAGGATACGCTGGTGACATGGCTGGAATCCATGCCGGAGGTGCGCAAGGTCAAGTACTCCACGGGGACGGCCAATACCTTAAGCGGAGTGAATCTGCTGATTGCCTATGTGTCCGTGGGCATCATTATGGTATTGCTGGCGGTGAGCGTCTTTCTTATCAGCAACACGGTGGCCGTGGGAATCTCCGTGCGCAAGGAGGAGATCAGCATCATGAAATATGTGGGGGCCACGGATTTCTTCGTGCGGGCGCCCTTTGTGCTGGAGGGCATGATCATCGGACTGATCGGTGCGGCCATCCCCTTGGGGATCATTTACAGCGTCTACAATTATGCGCTGACCTCTATCACCACAAGGTTTGAGGTGATCAGCGAATTTCTGAATTTCCTGCCGGCGCGGGATGTATTTCATGTTCTGACACCCGTGTCGCTTATCGTGGGGGTGGGCATCGGATTTCTGGGCAGTATCTCCACGGTGAGAAAACATCTGCATGTGTAACGGCGGTATGGTCAGGTCGAAGTGCCTAGAGAATAACAAGAGGAATACGAATTTGAAATTTCCGGTGAAGGGTAAAATTATAATTGCTGGTTTGCTCGCAGCAGCGCTGATGGCTGTTACTGCGGGGCGTTTCTCTGCGCAGGCGATCACTTCGGACAGCATCAAGAACAAGGAAGACCAGATTGCGCAGCTTGAGAAAGACAGAAAGAAATTGGAGGACAGTCTGACCAATCTGGAGAAGGTTAAGAAAGATCTGGAGACGCAGAAATCCAATCTGAAAAATTACGTGGCGGAGTTGGACGGCAAGCTTGTGGAGATAGAGGCGCACATCGCGGATCTGAATCTTCAGATCACGACCAAGGAAAGTGAGATCAGCGAGACGCAGCTTGAACTGGACGCGGCGGTGGAGACGGAGGAAAACCAGCATAGGGCCATGGTCAGCCGGATCAGGATGATGTATGAGCAGGGGAACTCACAGATGGCGGAGGCGCTGTTAAAAGCCGGCGGCTTTGGAGGATTCTTGAGTCAGGCGGATTCCATCGAGCGTGTTGCCGCTTATGATAAGCGGATGTATGAAGAGTACAAGGCAAATCGGCAGTTGGTGGAGCTCTGTAAGGAACAGCTTGAGCTGGAGAAAGCGATTCTGGATCAGACGAAGGAGAATGTGGTGCTGGAACAGGCCAATCTGGAGGATCTGATAGAGCAGAAGCATCAGGATATCATCGCGTATGAGACGGATATCAACAACAAAGAGAAAGCCATCGCGGAATACGAGCAGATGATCGCAGATCAGGATGCGGAGATTGCCGTAATAGAAGAGGCCATCGCCGAGGAAAAGAGGAAAATTCTGGCCGGAAACGGTGACGTGATCACCTATGACGGAGGTGATTTTAAGTTTCCGGTGGCATCCTACACCAGAGTGTCGGATGAATATGGAATGCGGCTTCATCCCACGCTGGGCGTGCAGCAGTTCCACAACGGAGTGGATCTGGCGTCCCCCAAGGGAACAGCCATTTATGCCGCCTATGACGGCAAGGTGGTGGCGGCCACATACAGCGCCACCATGGGGAATTATGTGATGATTGATCACGGTGACGAACTGTATACCATCTATATGCACGCTTCCGCACTTTATGTGAAAAAGGGGGACATCGTGGTGCGCGGAGAGACGATCGCGGCGGTGGGCAGCACCGGGCGGTCCACCGGAAATCACCTGCATTTCAGTGTACGCAAGAGCGGATCTTATGTATCGCCTTGGGAGTATATATCGAAGTAGAATAAAATATGCTTTGAAGAGAGCATAAATAAAGACAGAAGGATTTGTGTGGAATGGAGAACGAGAAGAACAGAAAAGGCTGGGGGCTCTTTGCTCTCGGATTGGTGATCGGACTGCTGGTGGCATTGATTATCACCAGTGCGATCTTTAGGCAAAACGTGAGTTTGTCGGACGAGACACTGGTGGATGCCCGTGTGCTGGAGAAAATCGAATCAATGGAGAAGCTGATTCACAGCCGCTTTTATCTGTCGGAGATGACGGATGAGGAGCTGGAGGAAGGGCTTTACAGGGGGCTTATGGACGCCTTGGATGATCCCTATTCCGAGTACTACACCGCGGAAGAGCTTGCGGAACTCATGACTCAGACGGAAGGAGTCTATTACGGCATCGGCGCCAAGGTAAGTCTGGACACGGAGACTTCTCTTCCCAAGATCAGCGGTGTGATGGAGGGAACACCGGCGGAGGAGGCTGAGCTTCGTCCGGATGATCTGATCTATAAAGTCGATGGAGAAGCCACCTACGGACTGACTCTGACGGAGGCGGTATCGCTTATCAAAGGTCCGGAGGGAACAAAGGTGAGACTGACCATTATCCGTGACGGAGAGTCCGATTATCTGGAGGTGGACGTTCCCAGAAGGAAAGTGGAGAGTCCTACCGTGGAATTTAAAATGCTGGACGATGATCTGGCATATATTCAGATCGTGGAGTTTGATGATGTGACGGTGGATCAGTTTGCGGATGCGCTGGCAATGGCCAAGGGATCCGGCATGAAGGGGCTGATTCTGGATTTGCGGTCCAATCCGGGGGGAAGCCTTGCCGCAGTGGTGGAGATCGCGCAGATGATACTGCCGGAGGGACGGATTGTCTACACGGAGGATAAAGCAGGCAAGCGTGCGGAATATTTCAGCGACGGCAGACGCAAGCTTCAGACTCCTTTGGCGGTGCTGATCGACGGCAATTCGGCCAGCGCTTCGGAGATTCTCGCCGGTGCGATTCAGGATTACAAGCTGGGGACTCTTGTGGGCACCACAACATTTGGAAAAGGAATCGTACAGCAGGTCATCGGTATGAATGACGGTTCCGCGGTTAAACTTACCATCAGCAGCTATTTTACGCCAAACGGACGCAATATTCACGGGACGGGCATTGAGCCGGATGTGGAGTGCAAGTTTGACGCGGAGACCTATTACGGCACGGAGGATCGCTATGACAATCAGTTGGAGAAGGCGAAGGAAGTGCTGAGAGGGATGTTATGACGCGGATATTGAAAAAGGCCGGCGCTTTTCTGGAGCGCGTGGCGGATACGGCTCTCTTGGCGTTCTGCATGCCGGTTTTATGGGGACTCACATATTACAGCATGCGTTATACGGAGAAGCTGCAGGGGAACTCGGAAACTACTATGACCGTGCGGGACAGCGTCTTGGTGAATCTGCTTGTGTTGCTGGCGGTGTTTACGATTCTCTTCCTGTTTCACAGAATTTGTAGCGGAATAGCCGCGAAAAGGCGGTTTACACCGGATAAGCTGCGCGTGGTGACAACGGCGGCCACAATTGTTGTGGCCGCTGTCAGCATTGGGTGGGTCGCCCTGTGTCATGTGAGGCCTCTGGCGGACGGAGAATCCCTGTGTTATATTGCAAAACTGGTCATGAAGGGGCATTACGGCACTATGACGCCTCCGGGATATATGTCCTACAATCCGCATCAGTTCAGCCTGCTTCTGGTGATTCAGATTTTGTTTCGCCTGTTTGGCGTGGGCAATTATCAGGCGTTTCAGTATATGAATGCGCTCTGTATGCCGCTTCTGTTTTACAGTGGGTATAAGCTGCTGCAGTTGATCTGCGGGAAGTGGGAGGTGTATATTTATTACATTCTGCTGTTTCTGGGCTGCATGCCTCTGTTTCTGTATATCCCCTATGTATACGGAGAGATTACGTCCATCACCTTTACCATGGTGCTTATGTGGCAGGTGGTGCGTTATTGTAAGAGCGGCAGGAAGACATGCTTTATCTGGGGAACGATTGCGGCGGTGGCTGCGTGTGTCATGCGCATGAACTCTTTGATTGTGCTGGTGGCGGCGGGCATTGTGCTGATTGTCTATGCCGTCCGCGCGGCGAAACCGCAGGCGGTGGTCTGGCTGCTTGTGATGACCGTATCGGTTTTTGCTGTGGACGGATGCATTCGTGCCTATTATGAGAAGGTATCCGGGCAGGAAGTACTGGACGGGATCCCGTATATCTCCTATGTGCTCATGGGACTGGAGGACGGCGCGAGAGGACCGGGGTGGTATAATGAGCACAATTATACCGAACTCAAAAAACATAATTTTGACACGAAGCAGACAGCTCTTGACAATAAGGAAGACGTGAGAGCCCGGCTGCGGGAATTCTGGGACGACAAGGCTTACGGCGTGGATTTTTTCCGGAGAAAGATTCTGTCCCAGTGGAATTCACCCGCCTATAACAGTCTGTATGAGACCCGGAAGTTTGACTGTGAGAAGGATGAGCTGCCCGGAATCGTACGTCAGATCTATGATGAGCGGAGGGATGCGGTGGAGGATTACATGAACCGCTATCAATTTCTGCTCTATTTCTGTGCTGCGTTTCTGTCGGCGACGGCTTTTGCGCACAGGAAGCGGGAGGGTTCTCTGGAAAACCGCATTCTGCTGATAGCCATCATTGGCGGATTTTTGTTCAGTATCATCTGGGAGGCCATGAGCCGCTATGTGCTTCCCTACATGGTCTATATGATTCCCTTGGCGGCGATGGGCGTTCGGCGGCTGCGGGAGATTCTGGAGAGAATCGCAGGGCGGCTGGCGGAGCGGCGGAAGGATTTTAGAGGAGCCTCAAAACTGGCAGACAGGCTGTAAATTGTGTGATAGGATATCCGATAAAAGGTTGGCAGAGCGAAACAGAACAAATGTTCATTTTGCTCTGTACTTTTTTGCACGGCTCTGTTATAATAGGCCATAGATAATTGGGAAACTCTATATTGCGATGGAGGACGGATATGGATCATTTTGTACTGCATTCCGAATATCAGCCCACCGGCGATCAGCCGCAGGCGATTGCGGAGCTGGTGGAAGGTTTTCGACAGGGCAACCAGTTCCAGACGCTGTTGGGCGTTACCGGATCCGGCAAGACCTTTACCATGGCCAATGTGATTCAGGCGTTGAATAAGCCCACATTGGTCATTGCGCACAATAAGACGCTGGCGGGGCAGCTCTACGGGGAGTTCAAGGAATTTTTCCCCGAGAACGCGGTGGAGTATTTCGTGTCTTATTATGATTATTATCAGCCGGAGGCTTATGTACCCTCCTCGGATACCTATATCGCAAAGGACTCTGCCATCAATGACGAGATAGACAAATTGCGCTTGTCGGCCACGGCATCACTGACGGAGCGCAGGGATGTGGTAGTGGTGGCCAGTGTGTCCTGTATCTACGGACTGGGCAGTCCCGACGAATATCAGGATATGATCGTGTCCCTGAGGCCGGGCATGGAGAAGGACAGAGACAAGGTGCTGCGGGAGCTGGTGGATATCCAGTACACCCGCAACGATATGGATATGCAGCGGGGAACCTTCCGTGTGCGGGGAGACGTGCTGGAGGTCTATCCGGCGGAGGGCGGAGACTATCTGATCCGCATCGAGTTCTTCGGGGATGAGATCGAGCGCATCGCACAGGTGGAGCCTCTGACGGGAAGGGTTCACGCCGTGCTGAATCATGTGGCAATTTTCCCGGCTTCCCATTATGTGGTGTCTCAGGAGAAGATCAAGGCGGCCTGTGACAACATTGAGAAAGAGATGGAGGAGCGGGTGCGCTATTTCAAAGGGGAGGACAAGCTCATCGAGGCACAGCGCATTGCGGAGCGGACCAACTTTGATGTGGAGATGCTCAGAGAGACGGGATTTTGTTCCGGCATAGAGAATTATTCCCGGCATTTAAACGGCTCTCCGCCCGGCTCGCCCCCCATGACGCTGATGGATTTCTTCCGGGATGATTTTCTGATCATTATAGACGAGTCTCACATGACGATTCCTCAGATACGGGGAATGTACGCGGGGGACCGTTCCCGCAAGACTACCTTGGTGGATTACGGATTCCGGCTGCCCTCGGCGCTGGACAACAGGCCGCTCAATTTCGGAGAATTTGAGGCGCATATCGACCAGATGCTCTTCGTGTCGGCCACGCCCTCGGATTATGAGGAGGAGCATGAACTGCTGCGCACGGAACAGATCATTCGGCCCACGGGACTGCTGGATCCCGAGGTGGATGTGCGGCCTGTGGAGGGGCAGATCGACGATCTCATCGGTGCGGTGAACAAAGAAGTAGAACGGCACAATAAGGTGCTGGTCACCACCCTCACCAAGCGGATGGCGGAGGATCTGACGGATTATATGAAGGAGGTCGGCATCCGGGTGAAATATCTGCACTCGGACATCGACACACTGGAGCGTGCGGAGATCATTCGCGATATGCGTCTGGATGTGTTCGATGTGCTGGTGGGCATCAATCTGCTCAGAGAAGGTCTGGATATTCCGGAGATATCTCTGGTGGCGATTCTGGACGCGGACAAGGAAGGGTTCCTTAGAAGCGCCACATCCCTGATCCAGACTATCGGCCGTGCGGCCCGCAATGCGGACGGCCATGTGATCATGTATGCGGACGCGGTGACGGATTCCATGCGGACGGCCATCGACGAGACCAACCGCCGCCGGAGGATCCAGATGCAGTATAATGAGGAACATGGTATCACGCCCCAGACCATCCGAAAAGCGGTGCGGGATCTCATCAGTATCTCTAAGGTCATCGCCAAGGAGGAGCTGCGCTTTGAGAAAGATCCTGAGTCCATGAGCAGAGAGGAACTGGAAAAGCTCATCGCAGACGTGCAGAAGAAGATGCAGAAAGCCGCGGCGGATTTGAACTTTGAGGCTGCAGCCGAACTGCGGGACAAGATGCTGGAGCTAAAAAAGAATCTGAACGAACTGGAATAAAAACACGATGAAGGAGAAAGACGGTGGAAGAGGTCAAGAAGATGCGTCCACGCGAGTACATTAAAGTGCGGGGCGCCAATGAGCACAATCTGAAAAATATAGACGTGGACATCCCGAGAAACGAGCTGGTGGTTCTGACAGGAATGTCAGGTTCGGGGAAATCCTCACTGGCATTTGACACGATCTATGCGGAGGGGCAGAGGCGTTATATGGAGTCTCTGTCCTCCTATGCGAGACAGTTTCTGGGACAGATGGAGAAGCCCAACGTGGAGCGGATCGACGGTCTCTCACCCGCTATCTCCATCGATCAGAAATCCACCAACCGGAATCCCCGTTCCACGGTGGGAACGGTGACAGAGATCTATGATTATTTCCGTCTGCTCTACGCGAGGATCGGTATTCCCCACTGTCCTAAGTGCGGCAGGGAGATCATGAAGCAGAGTGTGGATCAGATGGTGGATCAGGTGATGACTCTGGGAGAAGGCACCCGGATCCAGCTTCTCGCACCGGTGGTGCGCGGAAGAAAAGGAGAACATGAGAAGGTGCTGGACCGCGCCAGAAAAAGCGGTTATGTGCGGGTGCGCATCGACGGCAGTCTCTATGAGCTCACGGAAGAGATCAAATTAGAAAAGAATATCAAGCACAATATTGAGATCGTGGTGGATCGGTTGGTGGTAAAGGACGGAATCGAGCGAAGGCTGACGGACTCCGTGGAGAATGCGTTGGGGCTGGCAGAGGGACTTTTGATCGTGGATATCATTGACGGGGACAGCCTGACCTTCAGTCAGAGCTTTTCCTGCCCGGACTGCGGCATCAGCATCAGTGAGGTGGAGCCCAGAAGTTTTTCTTTTAACAATCCTTTTGGAGCTTGTCCGTCCTGTCTGGGATTGGGCTATAAGATGGAGTTTGACATAGATCTGATGATCCCGGACAAGAGTCTGAGTATCAAAGAGGGCGCCATCGCAGTGATGGGATGGCAGTCCTGCGCGGACAAGAGCAGTTTTACCAATGCGGTGCTGCAGGCGCTCTGCAAGGAATATCATTTTGATCTGGAGACGCCCTTTCAGGACTATCCGGAGGAAGTGAAAAATGTCCTGATCCATGGCGCGGGGGGCAGAGAGGTGGAGGTACACTATGTGGGACAGCGCGGCCGGGGGATCTATCCGGTGGCTTTCGAGGGACTGATCCACAATGTGGAGCGCAAATATAAAGAGACTTTTTCGGAGCTCATGAAGCAGGAATACGAGTCTTTCATGCGGATTACGCCCTGCAAGGAATGCAAAGGAATGCGTCTGAAGAAGGAGTCCCTTGCGGTGACGGTGTGCGACAGAAATATTTATGAGATTACCTCCATGTCTGTCTGTGACCTGCATGCATTTTTGGAGAAGATGGAGCTGAGCGCCCAGCAGCAGTTGATCGGGAAACAGATTCTCAGGGAGATCCGTGCGAGGGTGCGGTTCCTCGTGGATGTGGGACTGGAATATCTCTCCCTTGCCAGAGGGACGGCAACGCTCTCCGGCGGCGAGGCCCAGCGGATCCGTCTGGCCACCCAGATCGGCTCCGGGCTGGTGGGAGTGTGCTATATTCTGGATGAGCCCAGCATCGGCCTGCACCAGAGAGACAATGACAAGCTGTTAAACACATTAAAGAGTCTGCGGGATCTGGGCAATACCCTGATCGTGGTGGAACATGACGAGGACACCATGCTGGCCGCGGACTATGTGGTGGATATCGGGCCCGGCGCCGGCTCCCACGGAGGAGAGGTGGTGGCCTGCGGAACGGCGGAGGAGATCATGAAAGTGCCGGAGTCCGTCACAGGCAAATATTTGAGCGGAGAACTGCGGATCCCCGTTCCTGCCGTCAGGAGACAGCCCACAGGTTGGCTGAAGGTGGTGGGAGCGCAGGAAAATAATCTCAAGAACATTGATGTGGATTTTCCGCTGGGAGTCATGACATGTGTGACAGGCGTGTCAGGTTCCGGAAAGAGTTCTCTGGTGAATGAGATTCTGTATAAGCGTCTGGCCAGAGATTTAAACCGTGCCAGATGTATTCCGGGAAAGCACAGAGAGATCGTCGGTCTGGAACAGTTGGACAAGGTGATCGCCATCGATCAATCGCCCATCGGGCGGACGCCCCGCTCCAATCCGGCCACTTATACAGGAGTGTTTGATCAGATCCGGGATCTCTTCGCCTCCACGGCGGATGCCAAGGCCAGAGGTTACGGAAAGGGGCGCTTCAGTTTTAATGTGAAGGGTGGTCGATGCGAGGCCTGCGGCGGGGATGGTATCATTAAGATCGAAATGCATTTTCTGCCGGATGTCTATGTGCCCTGCGAGGTGTGCGGCGGCAAGCGCTATAATCGGGAGACGCTGGAAGTAAAGTATAAGGGGAAGAGTATTTATGACGTGCTGGATATGACGGTGGAGGAGGCCATGCCGTTTTTCGAACATCTGCCCTCCATCCGCCGCAAAATCGAGACGCTGTACGACGTGGGGCTTTCTTATGTCAAACTGGGGCAGCCATCCACCACGCTCTCTGGCGGCGAAGCCCAGCGGATCAAGCTGGCCACGGAGCTTTCTAAACGCAGCACGGGTCGGACGATCTATATTTTGGACGAGCCGACAACCGGACTTCATTTTGCGGATGTACACAAACTGGTGGAGATTCTGCACAGGCTTGCGGACGGAGGCAACACGGTGGTGGTGATCGAACACAATCTTGACGTAATCAAAACGGTGGATTATATTATAGATATAGGCCCCGAAGGCGGCGACAGAGGCGGAACGGTGATCGCTCACGGGACTCCGGAGGAGATTGTAAAGAGCCGGAAGTCCTACACGGGCATCTATGTCCGCCGAATGCTGGAGCGGGACAGAAATTTGATGAAAGAGAGCAGATAAGGAGGAACATATACGGATGAGAGGGAGCGGAGACGGACAGGGTTATAATATGGAGAGGGCGGTCAACTCTTTTGTTCTGGTGATCGTCACGATCATTGACTTGATCATGTTTGCGGGCTATATCGCAGATTACAAAAAGAATAATATCGGGCTTTTGTTTTTGCTCGCTGTGATCGCGGCGGTTCTGGGTTCCCTGATTGCCAATTATGGCGTTTATTTCAGAAAGAAAGACAGCAAAGCTTTCAAAAATGTCTCTCTCACGGGATACATCATCGTATATGCGCTGTGTGTGCTGGGGGCGCACAACGATATGGTATACTGTATCGCATTCCCGATCACGGTACTGTACATCCTGTATTTTGATTATGCTATGATTGTGAGAGGCGCAATCGCCTTTTCCGTCATCAATGTGGTGGATCTGGTCTATGTGGTGTTTGTTTTAAAGCAGCATCGTTCCGGTGTGCCTTTGAATACGACTTGTCTTCTGATTCAAGCCGCCTGTATTCTGATGTATATGTTTGTCATCTGCAATGCAACCAGAATCTCCAACCGCAACAATGCGATGAAGCTTGCCAGCATCAATGAGGAGAAGGAGAAAAGCGCTTCCCTTTTGCAGGATGTACTTCGGTTGGCGTCTATGGTGCGTGAGAATTCCAGAGAGGCTTCCAGCTATATTCAGGATCTGGGTCAGGATGTGGAACTGACCACCACTGCTATGGGAGAGATTGCGGAGGGCAATACAAGCAATGCACTGAATATCGAACGGCAGACCGTTATGACGGGCAATATACAGAGCATGATCGAAGAGACTAAGCGTATGTCCGATGAGATGCTGGGGCTGTCCGGGCAGTCTGCGCAGGCAGTGCAGGACGGCCGGGAGAGTATCCGCAGTCTGGAGGAGAGTTCCAAAGAGATTGAAGAGGCCAACAGGCGGGTGGAGAAATCCGTCAGGAATTTTATACAGAATGTCAATGAAGTACATGAGATCATTTCCCAGATCTATGAAATCTCCGATCAGACGGATCTTCTGGCACTGAATGCCTCCATTGAGAGTGCAAGGGCCGGGGAGGCCGGAAGAGGATTTTCCGTGGTGGCGGAGGAAATCCGCAAGCTGGCGGAGGAGACCAGAGTGCTGACCGAGAAGATCGGTGAGATTGTGACGGTGCTGCAGGGCAATGCGGACGAGGCCGTGGCCACGGTGGAAAATGTACTGGGTGCGGCGGAGAGAGAGCATATGCTGATAGGGAATACCCATGACCGCTTTAATGAGATCGGAAGCAGCATGGACGGGTTGAACAGCAATGTGCAGCTCATCTATCAGAAGATCGAACAGATCATGGAATCCAACAATGAGATCGTGGACAGCATCAGCCAGATCTCCGCGATCAGCGAGGAGGTTGCCGCCAGCACGCAGCAGACTTCCGAGAAGAGCGCTCAGACCAGAGAGAAGGCGGCCAACGCGGAGCAGTTGATGGAGAATCTTGTGCAGACGGTGAGCGCGATCGACAAGTATCTGGAAAAATAAGGAAGAAAAATTTTTGATCCGCCTATAAAGTATTCGGCCGGCTTTGCCGATATATCTCTCGGACAAAGAGAAAAAGTGCATGGACGCAGGACAGGAATGGAGGGAACCATTCGCTTTTCTGCGTCTGTTTTATTCAAAATTTTTAAAATTTAATAAACCCCTTTGAATTTGGTAAGATTTCGGTTATAATAGATAGTTAGTAAGATGGGGACAAACAAATTTACCGGAAAGGGGTAGGAATACATGCAGTGTACGGATATCGGAATTGATTTGGGAACGGCCAGTATACTTGTCTACATCAGGGGAAAAGGAGTGGTTCTGAAGGAGCCCTCTGTTGTGGCTTTCGATAGAGATACCAATAAGATCAAGGCGATCGGTGAGGACGCCCGGCTGATGCTCGGCCGTACGCCCGGCAATATTGTTGCGGTACGACCTCTGCGGCAGGGTGTTATATCCGATTACACGGTCACCGAGAAGATGATGAAATATTTCATCCAGAAGGCATTGGGCAAGCGGACGTTCCGCAAACCCCGTATTGCGGTATGTGTGCCCAGCGGCGTCACCGAAGTGGAGAAGAAGGCTGTTGAGGATGCGACCTATCAGGCGGGGGCCAGAGAAGTGTCCATCATCGAGGAGCCTATCGCCGCGGCTATCGGGGCCGGAATTGATATCTCCAAGCCCTGTGGCAATATGATCGTGGATATCGGCGGCGGAACTTCCGATATTGCCGTCATCTCTCTTGGGGGTACGGTGGTCAGCGCTTCCATCAAAATCGCAGGCGATGATTTTGACGAGGCGATTGTTCGATATATGCGTAAAAAACATAATCTTCTGATCGGTGAGAGAACCGCAGAAGATATCAAGATCAAAATCGGTTCCGCCTACAGGCGTCCCGAGGTGGATTACATGGATGTGAGAGGCCGTAATCTGGTGACCGGTCTTCCCAAGACGGTAAAGGTGTCCTCGGAGGAGACGGAGGAGGCCCTGCGGGAGACCACCGCGCAGATCGTGGAGACCATCCACAGCGTGTTAGAGAAGACGCCTCCCGAGCTTGCGGCGGATATCGCAGACAGAGGAATCGTCCTGACGGGCGGCGGCAGTCTGCTGAGAGGTCTGGAGGATCTGATCTCCGCCAAGACCGGCATCAATACCATGACTGCGGAAGATCCCATGACTGCGGTTGCCATCGGAACCGGACAGTATGTGGAGTTTTTGGCGGGCTACAGAGAGCAGTAGGATGATCTGCCGTACGGCGGAGAATAGACATAGATATAGTCGAGATAACGATAACTGACAGTCATAAGGAGGCAGAAGGTGTTAAGGGGTTTATACACGGCCTGGACGGGTCTTACGAACGAACAGAACAGAATGGACATCATGACCAACAATCTGGCCAATGCGGCCACGGTGGGATTTAAGAAGGAGGGCAGTACCAGTCAGGCCTTCAAAGACGTTCTCACGGTGAAGATCAAGGATGCTTCCGTGGGACTTGCCAATGTGCAGCGCACAGGTGTCAGAAATCCCGGCGTGAAGATCGGGGAGAATTATACGGATTTTAAGCAGGGATCTTTCCGCGAGACCGGCAACACCTATGATCTGGCACTCTCCGGAGACGGATTTTTTGCCATTGATTTTACCAACAAGGCGGGCGAGTCCAGCACCATGTATACCCGTGCGGGCCAGTTTACCCTGAACAAGGAGGGGTATCTGGTGACGGAGGAGGGAGATTATCTTCTGGATGTGCGGGACAGACGGATTCAGCTCGACACCTTAAAGGATACCGACATCACCACCGACGGCAGAATCAGTCAGGACGGCGTGGAAATCGCCCAGATCAAGGTAGTGGACTTTACGGATTACGATTATCTGGAGAAATACGGCGAGACCTATTATCGCCGTCTGGAATCGCCGGAGCGGATCGAGATAGAGGGTTCCGCCACGATTCATTCCGGATGGCTGGAGATGTCCAATGTGCAGGTGGTCTCCGAGATGGTTAATCTGATCTCTATCACCAGAGCTTATGAGGCGAATCAGAAGATCGTACAGACCTATGACGATTCGCTGCAGATCGCGGTGACGCAGTTGGGAAAACTCTCATAAATTCGGGATCTGTGAACAGTTGGCAAATATTGTTCCCGTAAACGGTGTCTACTGAGACCGCAGACGGGAGCGGGAAAGGCATGGATTATAATTATGGTAAGAAGTTTATGGACGGCAGCGACAGGTATGATTGCACAGCAGACAAATATTGACACGATTGCGCACAATCTGTCCAATGTCAATACCACCGGTTACAAGGCGCAGGTGAATGAGTTCAAGAGCCTGCTCTATCAGGATATTCAGACGAGAACCACATCGGCGAACGGCGAGAGAAAGCCCAGCAGCGCTCAGGTGGGTCTGGGTGTGCGCAATGCTTCGATCACATCCATCTTTAAGACGGGGCCCATGCTGGCGTCCGATAAGGACACGGCGTTTGCGCTGGACGGCAAAGGTTTCTTTGCGGTGGACGGCGGCGACGGCAATACCTATTATACCAGAAACGGTAACTTTGCGTTCACTCTTGCCACAGGCGGAAATATGCTGGCTACCTCGGAGGGTCTGCCCGTGCTGGATACAACCGGACGGCCGATTGTGCTTAGAGAAGAGTATGTGGTCAGCAGAATTGAGGTGACCTCGGACGGAAATTTATGCTATCCGGATGAGAATGAGAATCTGCAGCCTCTGGGAATTCAGATCGGCGTCTTCCAGTTCAACAATCCCAACGGACTGGATAAACTCAGCGAGAGCCGTTATGCCGAGACCGTGGCGAGCGGAGCGCCCATCAATGAGGCGACCAACAACAATGTGCAGAAGACCAAAGTGATTCAGGGTTATCTGGAGGGATCCGGCGTACAGGTTGTGGATGAGATGGTCAATATGATTGCGGCCCAGAGAGCCTATGAACTCAACTCCAAGGCGATTATTGCATCCGACGAGATGCTGCAGCAGGCCAACAACCTCAGAAGATAAAAAAGTCCCATAACGATTTGTGCCGCAGGGGCGGCAGAAGGAGCGCATAAATTATGGATATCAGTAATCTTACTTCCGACTATAAGGATCTGTATGCTTCCTCCAGCGCGTCGGCATCGAAGCTGGAGGGTCAGTTAAAATCCGACTATTCCAAGGCTACCGATGATGAACTGATGGATGCCTGTAAACAGTTTGAGGCATATTTTCTGGAGCAGATGTTTAAGGCGATGATGAAGACCATCCCGAAGAGCGAGGAGAGCAGCGGTTCCACTTCCAATATGCTGGACTATTTTCAGGATGAGATGATAAAGGACGTTGCGGCGACCTCCACAAACCAGAGTAGTCTGGGGCTCGCGCAAATGCTTTATGAGCAGATGAAAATCAATTACGGTGTAGGTGCGGACAGCCTTTCTTAGGCCTGTCCGCAATCGTTCTTTAGGTCAGATCAGCATTTCTTTCCGGTTCGGAATCATACGCAAAAGGTCAAAACAATATGGAAAAAATAAACGGATACGTGGATCACATCATTTTCCAAAACAGTGAAAATGGTTATACAGTCATGGCTCTTGTGGCGGAGGGAGAGGAGATCACCTGTGTGGGATTCTGCAAGGGACTGTCGCAGGGTGAGAACATTGCCGCGGAGGGAGAATATACGGAGCATCCCGTCTATGGGAAACAGTTTAAGATCGGAAGCTATCAGACGGTGATGCCGAAAGACAGCGTCAGCATGGAGCGTTATCTGGGAAGCGGTGCCATAAAGGGTGTGGGACAAGCGCTGGCGGGGCGCATTGTGAAAAAATTCGGGGACGACACATTTCGTATCATAGAGGAGGAACCGGAGCGTCTGGCAGAGATCAAGGGGATCAGTGAGCGCAAGGCGCAGGAGATTGCCCTGCAGATGGAGGAGAAGCGGGAGCTGCGGGAGGCGCTGATCTATCTGCAGCAGTTTGGCATCTCCAACACGCTGGCGGTGAAGATCTACAATACATACGGAGCGGAGCTCTACGGCATCATGCGGGAGAATCCCTATCGTCTGGCGGAGGATATAAGCGGTGTGGGATTTCGAATCGCGGACGAGATCGCGGCGCGGATCGGTATCCATACGGATTCGGACTATCGCATACGCAGCGGGATTCTCTACACCCTCTCCCAGTCATCGGGGGAGGGGCATTGTTATCTGCCCCTGCACCTTTTGCTGGAGCGCGCGCATATGCTTTTGGAGGTGGAAGAAGAGCATATCCGGCCGCAGGTGGAAAATCTTGCCATGGAGAAAAAGCTGGTGATCAAAGGGGAGAAAGTGTACGCATCCCACTCTTATTATGCGGAGCTAAATTGCGCGGTCATGCTGCACAGGCTGAATATCCCCATGTGGGAGGCGGAGGGACTGCCCTCGCAGGAAGCTCTCTGGCGCAAAATGTTGGAGAAGATGATGGCGGAGCTTTCCATGGATCTGGACGAATTACAGATGCAGGCGGTGTTGAGCAGCATCCAAAACGGCGTATTCATTTTGTCCGGCGGACCGGGTACGGGCAAGACCACCACCATCAACATGATGCTGCGCTATTTTGAGGCGGAGGGACTGGATATTTTTCTGGCTGCTCCCACGGGGCGCGCGGCAAAGCGAATGACGGAGGCTACGGGATTTGAGGCCCGCACCATCCATCGCCTGTTGGAGTTAAACGGCGCGCTGTCCGGGGAGGACGGGAGGAAAGTGCGGTTTGAGCGCAACGAACAGATGCCGCTGGAAGCGGATGTCATCATTATCGACGAAATGTCCATGGTGGATCTGCAGCTTTTTCAGGCGCTTTTAAAGGCTGTGGTGCCGGGAACCAGACTGATTCTTGTGGGGGACATGGATCAGCTTCCCAGCGTGGGGTCCGGGCAGGTGCTGCGTGATCTGATCGAGAGCGGACAGTTTCCCATGGTGGTGCTGCGCAGAATATTCCGGCAGGCGGGAGAAAGTGACATTATTGTCAATGCACATAAAATAAACCGGGGAGAGCAGATTGCACTCGACAATAAATCAAGAGATTTCTTTCTCTTGGAAAGAAATGACGTTAATGTCATTTATAAACATATGATACAGCTCATTCAGGATAAAATCCCGGGGTATGTGCAGGCCACGCCCATGGATATTCAAGTGCTGACGCCCATGCGGAAAGGGAGTCTGGGGTGTGAGACTTTAAACGCGATTTTGCAGCGGTATCTGAACCCGCCGGATGCGGGCAAGCGGGAACATGCGGTGGGGGAGATGATCTACCGCGAGGGCGACAAGGTGATGCAGATTAGGAACAATTACCAGTTGGAATGGGAGATCGTGGGAGGATTCGGCATCGCCATAGACAGAGGTACGGGTATTTTTAACGGCGATATGGGCAGGATTATTGAGATCAACGAAGCTGCGGAGACGCTTGTGGTGGAGTATGACGAGAGGCGGCGCGTGACATATCCTTTCGGATTGTTGGATGAGCTGGAGCTCTCCTATGCGGTCACGATACACAAATCGCAGGGAAGCGAATATCCCGCGGTGATACTGCCCCTTCTGGCGGGACCGAGGATGCTGTTCAACCGAAATCTGCTGTACACGGCCATCACCCGTGCCAGAAGCTGTGTCACGATTCTGGGCCGCAGCGATACCGTCAGGAGCATGATCGACAATGTGAGCGAGAACAGACGATTTACCGGTCTGGCGGAGCGGCTCCGCGAGACGGCGGGGGAGGAGGAATTTTGTTGAATAAAATAAAGCGGCGAAGCCTTTCCGAGGCCGTTCTGCGGGGAACCGCACAGCTTTTGTTCCCCTTGAGATGTCCGGTCTGCGACGATATCGCGCCCTATGGGGAGAAGATTTGTCCCGACTGCCGCACGAAGTTTAAGATGCTTCTGCCGCCCTATTGTATGAAATGCGGTAAAAAGCTTCGGAACGAGGGAGAATTTTGCGGAGATTGCAGAGAAAAAAATCATGTTTTTGCCCGGGGCAGGGCACTCTATGAGTATGAGAGCGTGGCGGGCGCCGTCTATCGCTTTAAGTACGGAAACAGGCAGGAGTATGCGGAGTTTTTCGGGGAGGAGCTGGCCTTTTATCTCGGCGGATTTATCCGGGAGATCGGCCCGGACGCGCTGATTCCCGTACCACTTCACAGAAAGCGCAGGAGAGCACGGGGATACAATCAGGCGGCGCTGCTTGCGAGGGCATTGGGGCGGCGTCTGGAAGTGCCGGTGGCGGAGAATTACCTGATGCGGGTGAGAAACACCATACCTTTAAAATACTTAAATCCGAAAGAAAGACAAAATAATTTGAAAAAAGCTTTTAATATTCCCCAAAATGATGTAAAATTAAAAAGAGTTATTGTGGTGGATGATATCTACACGACAGGCAGCACCGTGGACGAGGCGGCGGAGACGCTTTTACAGGGTGGTGCGGAACAGGTCTATTTCGTTGCGCTCGCATGCGGCGCGGGCGTATAGTGAAACAGGAGGTTATCTTATGGATGTAAGAACATGCAAACATTGCAGAAGAATCTTTAACTATCTGAACGGACCGACGATTTGCCCTTCATGCAGAGACAAACTGGAGGAAAAGTTTCAGGAGGTAAAGGCGTATATCGAAGAACACCGCGGCGTCGGCATGCATGAGGTGGCGGAAGTATGCGATGTTGACATACAGCAGATCCGGCAGTGGCTTCGGGAAGAGAGACTGGAACTGACGGAAGGATCCGCGCCCTTTTTGACCTGTGAGAGCTGCGGTACGGGTATCCGCAGCGGCAGATACTGTGATCAGTGCAGAAATTCGCTGGCGAACAATTTCCAGAATGTGATCGATAAAAACAAGCCGGCAGCGCCCGTGATTCAAAAGAAAGACAAAGAGAATCCCAAGATGAGATTCCTGACCTGAGGATTTTTCGTGGAGGATGTATGCTAAACGAGGAGAGAGTGATTCTGATGACCAAGATGGCTTCCTACGAGGGGCATGAGGGCAGACAGAATATGAAGATCGGCAATTATTTCAGGAGCGACTATATCGCTGTGCAGGTGTTGAAATCTTTTTTCTGCGCCACCATAGCGTTCGGACTGATTATGGCGCTCTATGTGTTTTATGATCTGGAAGTATTCATGCAGGATATTTATAAAATGGATCTGGTGGCCTTTGCAAAGAAGGTTCTGATGTACTATGGCCTGACGGTGGCCGGGTATTGTGCGGCGTCCTATGTGATCTGCACTTATCGCTATGCGAAGGCACGCAAGAGCCTGAAACTGTATTACCAGAATCTAAAGAAACTGAATACCCTGTACGAAGAGGGGTAATTGGAGGATAGAATGACTGCTTTACTGGAGTTAAGGGATAAACTGAAATATTTTTACAGCAAAAACGAAGCATTTATTCTGCCTGTGGTAAAATTCCTGTTGGCATTCATCCTGTTGTCCTCGGTGAACGGCAGGATGGGATATATGGCGAAGGTGGATAACATTGCGATTGTTCTGATCGTAGCGCTCATGTGTTCTTTTCTTCCCAGAGGCTGTATCATTTTGTTTGCGGCGCTCTTTAGTCTGCTGCATATGTACGCGCTCTCTCTGGAGATCGCCTTGGTGGGACTGATCGTTTATCTGCTGATGTTTCTGTTGTTTTTCCGGTTCAGCCCCAAGGATTCGCTGGTGGTGGCTCTGACGCCGTTTTTGTGTTTTCTGAAGGTGCCTTACATCATGCCCGTGGTCATGGGGCTTCTGGGTACGCCGGCATCGGCGGTGTCCGTGGGATGCGGTGTGATCGTGTACTATCTGCTTCTGGCGGTGACTGCCAACGCGCAGACCATCAACACCATGAGCGCGTCGGATGCCACGGGGAAGATCCGGGTGGTGATCGATGCTCTGATGGGCAATAAAGGGATGCTGGTGATGGCGGCGGCTTTTGCCATTACGGTGATCGTGGTCTATCTGGTGCGCAGAATGTCCATTGATTATTCTTGGACCATAGCAATGGTAACAGGTGTAATTTTAAATTTGGTGATTCTGCTGGTGGGTGATCTGATCTATGAGACCAATATCTCCGTTGTGGGAGCCATATTCGGGAATCTGTTGGCATTGGCAGTGGCAAAGATTATTGAGTTTTTCCGGTTTTGTGTGGATTACAGCAGGACGGAGAAGGTACAGTTTGAAGATGATGAATATTATTATTATGTGAAAGCGATTCCCAAGATGACGGTGGCGGCGCCCACCAAGACGGTGAAACATATCAATACGCCCAGACGTGTGCCCGCGGGGACGGGCAGAGGCGGCGGGTCCGGCAGGAGCGCATCTGCCGGAGCGGGCAGAAGGCCCCCCGAACGGTATGGCGGATCATCGGGACGCAGTGCGGCTGCCGACAGGACAACGGATACGCTGCAGGATGATTATGAGGAGCTGTTTTAAGAGATGCAACAGTTTGACAGGATCGTGGAATATCTGAGAAATTTCAGTATATACGGAACGATAATGGACCTGGGCGACGTATTGGAGATTCTGATCATCGCCCTTTTGGTGTATTATGTTTTGGTATGGATGAAGGCCACCAGAGCATGGACGCTCTTGAAGGGCCTTATTGTGATATGCGGTTTTCTGCTGTTGGCTTCAATTTTCAAGATGAATACCATTCTGTGGATGGCGCAGAACGTGCTGGGATTTGCCATCACGGCACTGGTGGTGATTCTGCAGCCGGAATTGAGACGCGCGCTGGAGGAGCTGGGCAAGAAAAATATTCTGACTTCCGTCATTCCCTTTGAACCGGGAAGGAAAGAGGAGGCGTTCTCCGAGAAAACCATCAACGAGATCACCAAGGCCTGTATGGAGATGGGGAAAGTGCGCACGGGAGCTCTGATTGTCATTGAACAGCAGGTCTCTCTGAAGGACTATGAGCGAACGGGTATCGATGTGGACGGACTTGTGACCAATCAGCTTCTGATCAATATTTTTGAACACAACACGCCTCTTCATGACGGGGCGGTCATCATAAGGGGGAATCGAATCACTTCCGCCACCTGTTATCTGCCGCTGTCGGATAATCTTGCCCTGAGCAAGGAGCTGGGTACGAGGCACCGGGCGGGCGTGGGCATTTCGGAGGTGACGGATTCCCTGACGGTCATCGTGTCCGAGGAGACGGGCAAGATCAGTGTGGCATACGAGGGAGAACTGAGGCGCAATCTGAATCCGGAAGCGCTGAAAAGCTTTCTGCAGCAGATTTTGAACAAAAACGTTGAGGAGAATAAGACGAAGCGCAAACGGAAAGGCAGGAACAAGTCGAAGAATGAGGAAACGATTGCTGAATAACTTGGGATTGAAAATCATATCTCTTGTATTGGCCTTCCTTTTATGGTTTTTGGTGGTGCAGATCGGCGACCCCAAGGATGACCGTGATATGGGCAATATTCAGGTGAAATTGATCAATACGGAACTTCTGGAAAGAGAAAATAAGGTCTATGAGGTGCTGGACAACACGGATACGGTTCGTGTGTCGGTGTATGCTCCCAAGAGTGTGTTTACACAGCTGCGCGCCAGCGATATTACCGCGGAGGCGGACGTGAGCAAGCTCACGGATATCAACACTGTACCGATCACGTTCAGAGCTTCCAACGCCAGCGGGATCACCATTACGGGCAGTCATGATATGGTGCGTCTGAACGTGGAGGAGAAAATCAGCAAATATGTGACGCTGATGAGCAATACGGCAGGAACGGTGGCGGATGGGTATGTGATTTCTTCCCTGACGCCGGATCAGAACCGTATCGAAGTCTCGGGACCCAGATCGGCGGTGGAACAGGTAAAGTATGCCGGGGCGGAGATCGACGTGACGGACGCTACCACCAATCTGATCGCCAATGTGGATATCACGCTGTATGATGCCGAAGGAAAACCGGTGGTGCGCAACAATCTGGTCAAAAATGCGGACTATGTGCGGATGATCGTGGAAGTGCTGGCCAAGAAGGAAGTTCCCATACGGCTTGAGACTTCCGGGACGCCTGAGAGAGGATATATGGCCACGGGGATCATCGAATGTGAGCCTTCCGTCGTGGAGATTGCCGGAAGCGTCTATACCTTGTCCGGAATCAATGAGATTGTCGTGCCGGCGGAAGAGCTGGACATCTCGGGAGAAACCGCCGATGTGACGCGGACGGTCGATATCCGAAAGTATCTGCCGGATAATGTGAAACTTGCGGATGTGAATTTTGGCGGCAGAGTGACGGCGATGATCTATATTGAACCAGTGATGGAGAAGACATTGGAGATTTCCATGCGGGATATCACAGTGACGAATGCGCCCGAAACGGATCGGCTGGAAGTGGAGATCAGTGAGTCTGTTGAGTCTACGGTCACTTTGGAGGTATCGGGTCTTCGGGAGCAGATCGAGCCGCTCAGGCAGGACAACGTAATCGGTGTGGTGGATATTGCGGCGTGGATGGAGAAGCAGAATATGGAGAATCTGCGAGTCGGCAATCACACGGTTCCTGTCACTTTTCTGCTGGATGAAAAGATTAAGATCAAAAATGCACCCAGCGTAAAGATTTCCGTGAAAGCACGCTCGGATTAGTCGAAAAACGAAAAAAGGAAAGATCTGCGGTATTATATCAGGTGCGAGACACCGGAATAGAGGTATTTATGTCTAGATTGTTTGGAACGGACGGCGTGAGAGGGATTGCCAACGAGGAGTTGACACCTATGCTTGCCATGCAGCTTGGGCAGGCGGGAGCCTATGTACTGACCAAGGAAAAAGAACACAAACCCACTCTGATGGTGGGATGCGACACCAGAATATCAGGGGATATGCTGGCGAACGCGCTGATGGCGGGGGCGTGTTCCGTGGGAGCAAACTGCATCTATGTGGGAGTGCTTCCCACGCCGGCGGTGGCTTATCTCACCAAAAAGTATAAAGTGGATGCGGGGGTGGTCATATCCGCCTCTCACAATCCCGTGGAGTTTAACGGCATCAAATTTTTTGACGGTGACGGCTATAAGCTTCCCGATGCGATGGAGGATGAGATCGAGGCTATGATCCGCGATAACATGCCCGGCATCAAATTTCCCATCGGCCCCGGTGTGGGGAAAATCAAATACCGCACTGATGCCAGAGAAGAGTATATCAACTATGCCATGAATTCCGTGAATGTGAATCTGACGGGATTAAAGATTGTGGTGGACTGCGCCGAGGGAGCCGCTTTTTATACATCGGTGGAGACACTGAAGGAGCTGGGCGGCAATGTGGTCGCCATCCACAACAATCCCGACGGCACCAATATCAATGCCAACTGCGGATCGACACATATGGAAGAGCTGCAGGCCAGAGTGGTCTACGAGAAAGCAGATATCGGGCTGGCCTTTGACGGGGATGCGGACAGACTGCTGGCAGTGGACGAGAACGGCAAAAAGGTGGACGGCGACCAGATCATGGCCATCATAGGAAACTATATGAAGCAGCGGGGAAAACTCGCCAACGATACCATTGTGGCTACCGTCATGAGCAATCTGGGCTTTTTCCTGATGGCGAAGGAGCATGGGATCACCATGGAACAGACCAAGGTGGGAGACCGCTATGTGCTGGAGCGCATGAAAGAGATCCATGCCAATCTGGGCGGCGAGCAGTCCGGACATATTATTTTTCTGGATGAGAACACCACGGGGGACGGACTTTTGAGTGCGCTGCATCTGCTGCAGGTCATCACGGACACGGGAAAGCCTCTGTCGGAACTTGCATCGATCATGGAGGTGCTGCCGCAGGCTCTGGTCAATGCCAAAGTGGCCAATCACAAGAAAGACAAATACATGGAGTATCCGGAGATTGCGGATGCCATCGCCGAGCTGGAGAAGAAATTTGCCGGCGAGGGCAGGGTGCTGATCCGCCCCTCGGGAACAGAGCCTCTGGTGCGTGTCATGATCGAGGGAAAGGATCAGGCGGTGATCAGGGAGGAGGCCGAACGGTTGGCCGGACTGATTCAGGATATTATGTTCTGAAATTGTGGTTACGCAATCGTTTAAGCGCAAAAAATCACTTGTGTATCTATTTTAATCATGCTATATTTATCTATAGAACTATAATGTGCCAGAGAGAAGGCGGGCGAGAGGGGTTGCCCGTGTGGCATGGGATTGGAGGGTTGGCAATATGGTAAGTCAGAAAGTAGTCATCAAGAACCCTACCGGATTACATTTGAGACCGGCAGGTATCCTATGCAAGGAAGCTATGCAGTTCAAATCATTAATTACCTTTACATTTCGGGAGAATACGGCCAATGCGAAGAGTGTGCTGAGCGTGTTGGGTGCGTGTGTCAAATGTGGTGATGAGATCGAATTTGTGTGTGAGGGAGATGACGAGGCGGAGGCCTTGCAGGCTTTGGTAGCAGCCGTGGAAAACGGTCTGGGAGAATGATTGACAGCTCATCCGCCGGATGAGCTGTTTTTTTGGCAGAAGGAATAAAGAAAGAGGTAGAGACATGTTAAATTATCAGAGGTATCAAAAGAATCCCGTGATGGATTATCCGGAGAGAGAATGGCCGAACAAGGAGATCACCAAGGCACCTGTCTGGTGCAGTGTGGATCTGCGGGACGGCAATCAGGCGCTGATCGACCCGATGGTGGTGGATGAGAAGATCGAGATGTTTCAGTTTTTGTTAAAGCTGGGTTTTAAAGAGGTTGAGATCGGGTTTCCGGCCGCCAGTCAGATTGAGTTTGATTTCCTGCGGCAGCTGGTGGACAGGAAGCTGATTCCCGACGATGTGGTGGTACAGGTGCTGACCCAGTGCAGGGAGGAGCTTATCGACCGTACCTTTGAGTCTATCGAGGGCTGCAAGCAGGCCATTGTACATATTTACAATTCCACATCCACGCTGCAGAGAGATGTGGTATTCCATAAGGATAAGCCCGAGATCACGGAGATTGCGCTGGAAGGCACCAGAATGGTGAAGGAGCGTGCAGCCAAGTTTCCCGGCAAGATCATTCTGGAGTATTCCCCGGAGAGTTTTACGGGCACAGAGCCGGAGTATGCGGCCGAGATCTGTAATGCGGTTATCAGGGAGTGGGGACCTACGCCGGAGAATCCCATGATTATCAATCTGCCCTCCACCGTGGAGATGACAACGCCCAATGTGTTTGCCGACCGTATCGAGTGGATGATCAAGCATCTGGAGAACAGAGAGAGTCTGGTGATCAGCGTCCATCCTCACAATGACAGGGGAACCGGTGTGGCTACGGCGGAATTGTCTCTGCTTGCGGGAGCGGACCGCATTGAGGGAACGCTCTTTGGAAACGGTGAGCGCACCGGCAATGTGGACGTGTTGAATATCGCCTACAATATGTTCTCTCAGGGTATTGATCCCAAATTGAACATCGAGAGAGTAAACGATATCATAGAGATTTATGAACGCTGCTGTAAGCTGCCTATTCATCCCAGACATCCCTATGCGGGCAAACTGGTGTTCACGGCTTTCTCCGGTTCCCATCAGGATGCCATCAACAAGGGCGTGCAGGCCATGAAGGAGCGGCAGAGCCAGATCTGGCAGGTTCCCTATCTGCCCATAGATCCCTCCGACATCGGCAGGGATTATGAGCCCATTGTGCGCATCAATTCACAGTCGGGCAAAGGCGGTGTGGCCTTTATCATGGACACCTATTTTGGTTTCAAACTTCCCAAGGCTATGCATAAGGAGTTTGCCAATGTGATTCAGGCCATATCCGAGAAGCAGGGTGAGGTCTCCCCCGAGAGAATCATGGAGAGTTTCCGGGAGGAGTATCTGGACAAGAAAGAACCCATTCATTTCAAGAAACTGCGAATGGACGATTTAAGCGGCTCCGTGAAGTCGCAGTTTGACACAAGAGTATCTGTGGTTTACACCGACCACGGGCAGGAGAAATTCTTTGAGGCGGTAGGCAACGGTCCCATTGACGCGGTGAAGAGGGGACTGGCGGAAGAACTGGATATTCGCATCAAAGTGTTGGATTATGAGGAGCATGCGCTGCAGAGCGGATCCAATTCGCAGGCGGCCGCCTACATTCATCTGTTGGACTCCGATACGGGGCATGTGACCTATGGCGTGGGTGTGAGTTCCAATATCACACGGGCGTCCGTGCGGGCGATTTTCTCCGCGGTGAACAGGCTGGGACTGGGAGAGCACGAGAAGAAGTTCTAAGCCTACAGAGTACGCAGGCTAAGAACTTCTAAGTCTCGTGCCGAAGAATCGCCGGGGGCGATTCTTCCCGCAGAAACGGCGGGTCAATGAGAAAATAAAAATTTGTAGGATGGGTAAGCTAAAAAGACGGGCGGCCATGGGATTGGCGCCCGTCTTTTTTGGTCTTTTTGGATGACCGATGACTTATTTCAGAGGGATGCGGAAATATCATCGGAAGGTGAAGGAGTCGTTTTCGTTTACGATACAGATCATGGTCTTGCCTGTGTTCAGGGTGATCTCGTCTCCGTTGTCGTCGTAATATCTGGTGGCGCCGTAGTCGCTGTTTTTCTCCCAATTGACATGAATTCCTTTGCCGTTTGTAAAGAACCATCCGTCTCGGGTGTCGTCATGGCATTGGAGCACCAGATAACCCTTGGCATCCAGCGTCTCGTGTTTGGTGTATTGCACCAGAATGTTTTTGAAGGAGAGCTGTTCTCCCGACGCGTCCGTATGAGGCACATCGGAAGCACCGGAGAGATGTTGAAAGCGATAGTAAAGGCCGTCCTCTTCATTGTATTCAAAATAGCAGCGGGTCAGCGGGTAACAGCCGGACATGTCAATGTAGGTGGCATTGTTGGCATTGTTGCCGTACTGTGTCAGAGAATTGGGATCGGCTTTGGTGGCAAAACGAAAATGAGACTCATCCGTCAGACCGCGGTAGGAGAGACTGTAGCCGTTTTTGTCGATCCGCTGTAGGAGCTTGGCGCCGTCGGTATACACATTGTGCGGGTCCGGGCGGTCTTTGGAACGGTAGAAAGTGCTGCCGTTATCAATGAGGCCGTCGATGTTTTCCGTAGTCTCTTCGGCCATCAGATCGTTAATATAATAAGGGCCGCCAAAATGTACGAAAAAGGCGTCCCACTCAAATGACCAATAGGCGTAGTAGGTGCGGGCGCTTCGAATATTACCGATCCGCACCAGATCCTCCCAGTCTTCATAGATCGCCATGAGGCGGGTAATGCGGCTCTCCACATTGGCCTCGTACACGACGGAAGCTTTGGAGAGATTGTAATGAGGGATCGCTGCATTCTCATTGGGAATCATGACTGCAATCGGGCGTGTTTCGGCCGTTTCCTGATCTATCCATTCGTTGGTGAGCAGACTGCGGACCATCCCCTCTTTGGGAGGCTGTGTGTCGTCCTCAACAATGACCTGAACATCGGTGGGCGTTTGGTGGTCGGCGGTGGGCAGATTCCCTGCGCTGCCGCTCTCGTTTTCCGGCAGGATAGGGCTGGACGGGGTATTACGGTTGCCGCAGCCGCCGAAGAAAAGCATACCTGCCAGCAAAACCGGGCACAGACTAGCAAATAATTTACCATAGAATTTGTGAAAAGAGTTGTTAGAATAACACATGATATCTAAAACCTTCCCTAATTATTGTTTTCAATTCAGCTAAGCGATTCCATGAATCCCTACAGCAATCAGAATGCCCAGAATTGCGCCGACTAATACCTGGAGCGGGGTATGTCCCACAAATTCTTTTAATTTTTCATAGGCCGACAGTTCGCTTCGTCCCATCTGTGAGAAGGTTTCCAGCATGTCGTTCAGGAGTTTGGCCTGAATACCGGTCTCCCGGCGCACTCCCATGGCGTCGTACATGACGATGATGGCCAGTATCAGAGAAATGGAGAATTCAAAGCTTCCCGCACCGTATTCAAAGGCCGCCGCCGTGGCCAGCGCGCAGACGGTGGCTGAATGGGAGCTGGGCATACCGCCGCTTCCAACCAGACGTTCCGCCACGAAACGTTTGGTGAAGTACAGGTGGATGATTGTTTTGAGCACCTGAGCTACGAACCAGCCGGACGCAGCGGAGATAAAAATTGTATTGCCGGAAAAATCGCTTAGAAAATCCATAAGTATACTCCTGTGATCAAATCGTATTTGCAGAGCGTTTATCCTATGCCTAATATTAAGTATATCCCATTTCCGGTAAAAAGTCCATGTTTTGCTTGCGAAACTGTCGGAGAGCAAAGGATATTTTTACTTTTTTTTACATTGTCTTGCACAACAAAAAAGTGGATAGTATACTGGATATATGATATAGTAACCTTATTCAAGGCAGGAAGCGGCGGAAACGGCCGGGGATAAAAATACGGGTGTTTGCGAATGTTTTGCAATTACCCGATAGAATGAGAGGAAATTATGAGTCTGTTGAGTGTGATTGTTCCTTGTTATAATGAGGAGGAGAGTGTGGCTCTGTTTTATCAGGAGCTGGTCAAGAATGACCCGTTTTTGAAGGAAAAGGGAATAGAGCTGGAGCTTTTGTATATAGATGACGGTTCCAGAGACGGTACCGTCAGTGAGGTCAGGAAACTCAGGGAGCAGGACAAGCGGGTACATCTGGTGTCTTTCTCCCGCAATTTCGGCAAGGAAGCCGCTATGTTCGCGGGGCTTGAGAAGTCGAAGGGTGACTATGTGGTGATGATGGATGTGGATCTGCAGGACCCGCCGAGCCTGTTGCCGGAAATGTTCGCGGGGCTGGAGGAGGGGTATGACTCTGTGGCTACCAGACGCGTGAGCCGCAAGGGAGAACCGCCCATTCGCAGCTTTTTTGCCCGCAGATTTTATCGACTGATGAAGAAGATCTCCCAGACGGAGATGATGGACGGCGCAAGGGACTATCGCCTTATGACAAGACAGATGGTGGATGCCATTCTCTCCATGCAGGAGTATAACCGTTTTACCAAGGGAATCTTCGGCTGGGTGGGATTTCGCACCAAGTGGCTGGAGTATGAGAACGTGGAGCGCGCCAAAGGGGAGACCAAATGGAATTTCTGGAAGCTTCTGATGTATTCCTTTGACGGGATCGTGGCCTTTTCCACGGCGCCGTTATTGATTTCCTCATTGATGGGCGTACTTTTGTGTGTGGTGGCTTTTGTCATGATCATTTTTACGATCGTCCGTAAAATTGTGTTTGGAGATCCGGTGTCCGGCTGGCCTTCTCTGGTCTGCATTATTCTGTTGACCAGCGGCATTCAGTTTTTCTGCACGGGTATTTTGGGGCAGTATCTGGCCAAGACGTATATGGAAGTCAAGCGCCGTCCCATTTATTTGGTGAGGGAAGAGCTGTAGATTGCCGTAGTAATTTGCAGAAAGTCCACTTTTTGGTACTTTTTAGGAAATAATGAGACGTAAAATGCGGCGAAAAGTCCTTTTTTATGATTCGACAATCATGATAGAATAATCCCAGGCATTCACAAGAAGGGGCAATACTCGACAGAGTCCTGACAGAGACTTGACAGAAGGGTGAGAGAAACTTGTAAGGGTTTGGCAAGGGCTTGATAAAAGCTTGAGATGAGAAAGGGGAATTTATCATGGATATTTCAGGTGTAGAGGATTTTGAGCTGGAGAGATACATTACAAACATTATGCTGGATATAGGAGTGCCGGCGCATCTGAAGGGATATCATTATCTGAGAGATGCGATTTTGCTTTCCGGAAGGGATATGGAGGTTGTGAGCAGCGTGACAAAACTGCTCTATCCGGCCATTGCAAAACGGTTTAAGACCACCGGTCAGAAGGTGGAGCGAGCCATTCGCAATGCCATTGAGGTTTCGTGGAGCAGGGGAAACGTGGACACATTTGAAAAGATGTTCGGCTATTCGGCGCTCTCGGGCAAGAGCAGGCCCACAAACAGTGAATACATAGCGCGGATCGCCGATAAGGTACGTCTTGATTTTAAGGCGATGTAGGATACGATCGAAGAAAGGGAATCCGCTTCAAAATCTTGTGAATGCATACAGTCATGATTGCGATAAAAGGGGCGCAGTCATGACTGTTTTGACGTGTTGCTATTTTCCGGATAAAATGCTATTCTTAAACATATGGAAAGGAATGGCGATGAGAGCGTTTTTGTTTTTGACAGGTATGCTCCTGTTTAGCTTGCTGCTGGGGACGGGGGTGCTGGGGCTTCTGTATGGCAGACGAAGCCGTAAACTATATATGGGAGACCGGCTGATCACGGGGTTCGTGACGATTCTGGGAACGGCGGAGGCGGCACATCTGGCGGCTCTGTTTTTGGGGCGCACATTTACGGACGCCAGTTCCCTGTTTGGGGCGGGGATTGGGGCGCTGTCTCTGGCCTCGTTGGGAGTATGGCTGTGGCTGCGGGCCGGAGACGGCAAAGATGTGCACAGGAAAGGCAAAAGAGCCCTGCGCAGGACGGGGAGAACCTCGGGGGTCAGCGGGGCGGACTGCACGCCTCTGTTTGTGGGATCATTTTTGTTGTTTTGTATTCTGGTGATCTATCAGATTGTGACCGTCACATCGGGGGATTCTGTGAATCGGACGGGAGAGATGACTGTGGAGACGGTTCAGAGTTTTCTGGACACGGACGGTATTTATTTGATCAATCCGCTCACGGGAAGGCCTTATGAAAGCGGTTTGCCGCTCAGGATCCGGATACTGGGACTGCCTTCTCTGTATGGGATATTGTGCCGCCTGTCCGGGCTGCCCGCCCGTGAACTGGTGTGGCGGCTTATGCCGCTCTTCACGATTCTGATGTGTTATATGGCCTATGGGATGCTGGCGAGGGCGTTTTTTCCGGAGAGGGGAGAAAATGAAAAACGCATGTTATTTATGGCGCTGACGGCTGCGGTTCTCTGTGTGGGAGATTATCTCTACGGCATGGACGGGTTTGGGCTGCTGTATCATGGTTTCGGGGGTGTGACGATACGCAATCTTGTTCTGGTGCCTTATATTCTGGGGCTGGCGATGCGGCATAAGTGGCGGTCGACAATTCTCTGTATTCTGGCGGAGGTCTGTCTGGTATGGACCTTGTACGGTATGGGAGTGTGTCTTGTGGTGACATGCGGGATGGCCGGACTCCGCATATGGCAGAAAAGGCGCGCCGGGGGCTTGCGCGAGGCCGGAGAGGAGGTCGGGTGATGGGAGAGAGTCTGCGGAGCGCGTGGGCTGGCTGGATGGGGTTTGCGGATCGAGGAAAGCTTGCGGCGCTTCTGCTTGCGCTGTGTTGTTATCTTCTCTTGGGAAGAAAACGGAAGGGGCCGCAGGGGCGGCTGATAATCTATGGAAGTATTGCGGCGGTGCTGTGCATCTGTCCCCTGACGGCGGCGGCACTAATGAGATATCAGACGTTATTTTATGATTATCCTTGGATCTGGAGTATTGTGCCGCTCACGGCGACGGTGGCTCTGGGAGGAACGCTGTTTCTGACGGAGCAGTGGAAGACGGGGACGGGATATCGAACCCTGTTGTATAATGCGGCGCTGACTATTCTGTGTGCAGGCATGCTTGTGTTGTGCGGCGGTCTCGGGGCCGGACGGGTGAATGCCTTGGAAGAGAGGGCGAGCAGAGCGCGCGCGGAGGAGATTCTTCGCGCCGTGGAGGAGAGCTGCGGAGCGGATTGCTGCCTGTGGGCTCCCCGGGAGATTTTGGAGTATGCGCGGGTGCGGGAGGGCGCGCCCAGACTGCTCTATGGCAGAAATATGTGGGATGCGGCGTTGAACGCTTACAGCTATGACACCTACTCCGAAGAGGTACGGGAGATGTACCTGTGGATGGAACATCTGACGGATTACGGCACGGAGATTTCCCCGCGGGAAGGGTATGGATTTGTGGAGAAAGCCGTTCGCATGGGGGTTGACTGTATTCTTTTGCCGACAGAGATGAAGGGATGGGACCTTACAGAAGGAAAGTTTGAGAGTGCAGACGGTTCGGAGGCATGGTCCGGAAAAAGGGTGGAAATGATAGAACTTGACGGATATTATCTGTTGCGAATGAGGTGAAGGTATGAGCGCGGCGGCAGGGCAGGCGGGGCTGGTGAGCATCATTGTGCCGGTCTATAATGTGGAAAAATATATCGTGGAGACCATGGAGTGCGTGCGGGGACAGACTTATGAGAATTGGGAGCTTCTGCTGGTGGAGGACTGCAGCACGGACAATACCGTGCGGACAATCCGGGAGCATCAGGCACAGGTCCGGGACGAGCGTGTGCGGTTGATCTGTCTGTCCGCAAACGGCGGCGCAGCCAAGGCACGCAATGTGGGACTCTCGGAGGCCCGCGGGCGCTATATTGCTTATCTGGACGCAGATGATCTGTGGGAGCCGGGCAAACTCTCCCGGGAGCTTGCGTTCATGGAGGAAACGGGTGCGGCTTTCGCGTTTACGGGTTACGAATTTGCGGATGAAGAAGGCAGAGGACTGGGCAGGGTGGTGCATGTGCCTAAGACTTTGACTTATCGGCAGGCGTTGCGCAATACGACAATCTTTACCACCACGGTCATGTTCGACACGGACCGGATTCCCAAGGAGCTGCTTCAGATGCCCATAGTGAAGAGCGAGGATACGGCTCTGTGGTGGAAGGTGCTCAGGAACGGTTATATTGCTTACGGACTGGACGAGAATCTTGTGAGATACCGCCGGCCGGGGCGGAGTCTGTCCTCCAACAAGCTGGAAGCCATGAGACGAATCTGGACGCTCTACCGCAGAGAGGAGGGGCTGAGCGTCTGGACAAGCGGCTGGAATTTCTGTTTTTGGGCCGTGCGCGCCGTGCTGCGCAGAGTGTGAAAGTTAAAAGAAAATCACTTAAAATGAATCCGGAGCGGCTCAGATACTTAATTTATCTTAAGAAACGGATTTTTTATGTACCGACTGGGAAAAATATGGTATAATGTCCGAAAAGGGCAGAGCCAAGTGTCCGGATGAACAGATGCCGAGCTTGCTCGAGCAGATGTTTATTCGGATATTTGGTGAGCGAAGCGACCCCGGAAAACCGAAGGTTTTTCGGGGCTCTGCCCGAGACTTGCGGTAATGTGGTATAATGTCCGAAAAGGGCAGGGTGAAAGTATTCGGCTGCCGGAGGAAACGACTTGAGAGCAAATACCAATGAATATAATTTAAGACGGATGGAATCTTTTAAGCGGTTGATTAATCTGGCATTATCCGCATTGTGTCTGGCTTTAGAGACAGGAATTTTCGCTTATCACTGGCTGGTGCATTTTCAGTACAGTGTGGTGGAGTCCCTGCGAAATTTCGGCTACAAGGGACATATTGTGGAGATTGCTTTCTATGGCTTGATTCTGCTGTTTCTCTCCGCCATGTACGGCGGTATGCGATTGGGCTATCTTCGGAATTCTGAGCTGATTTTCTCACAACTGTTTGCCACGGTGCTGGCGTTGATGTTCATTTATGTGGAGCTGTCCATCATGGCACATCAGCCTTTTGTGCCGAAAGTATTTATCATGATGCTGACAGAACAGACTGTCACGGTCATCGTTTACACCAATATTGCCAATCGGATCTATCGAAGTATTTTCCCGCCGCGAAAGCTTCTTCTGATTCACGGTGAGCGGCCCATTGAGAGCATTTACAATAAATTCGAGAGCCGCAGAGACAAATATCGCATTGAGAAAACCCTGTGTATGAGGGAGGGCATGGAGCGTATCTGTCAGGAGATCGTGCACAGCTATGAGAAGAATGAGTGCAATGCGGTGGTGGTCTGGGACGTGTCCACGGCGGAGCGCAATCAGATCTTAAAATTCTGCTATGCGCGTTCCATCCGCATTTATATCATGCCTAAAATAACAGATGTAATCCTTGGAGGGGCAGAGGAATTGCACATTTTTGATTCCCCATTGTTTCTGACCAGAGAGTACAGGCTCAGTATGGAACAGCGTTTTATCAAGCGAAGTATTGATATCATCTGTTCTTTTATTTTGATAGTGGTGACCTCCCCGATCATGCTGCTCACGGCCATAGCGGTCAAGCTGTATGACGGAGGGCCGGTGCTGTATAAACAGGTGCGCTGCACCAGAGGGCAGAGAGAGTTTTATATTATGAAATTCCGCAGCATGCGGACGGATGCGGAGAAGGATGGTGTAGCCCGGCTGGCTCAGAAAAATGACAGCCGCATCACGCCCATCGGAAAATTTATCCGCAAGTGCAGGATCGACGAGCTGCCTCAGCTCTTCAATATTCTCCGCGGCGATATGTCTTTTATCGGACCCAGACCGGAGAGACCGGAGATTATCAGCCAATATGTGGAGGTGATGCCGGAGTTTGCATATCGCACGAAGGTGAAGGCGGGATTGGCCGGTTTTGCTCAAGTGTACGGGAAATATAACACTTCGCCCTACGATAAACTGAAGTTGGATCTGATCTATATTGAGCATTATTCCGTATGGCTTGATTTGAAGCTGATGCTTCTGACCCTGAAGGTTCTCTTCTGGCCTGACAGCACGGAAGGGGTGGAGAGCGAGATGGTCACTGCTTTTAAACAGGAGCATGAGCGCTCAAAGAACGCGAATGAGAGAGATGAGAATGACGAGAATTGATGCGTGCCGTTTGCACGGCGAAATGAGAGGAACGATATGGGAGGGCAGTTACGCGGCAGAGCCCTTTGACTTTAGGCTGACAATGCTTCGCATGATGCGCAGTATGGGGTGGATCGTGCTGTTTACGCTGTTGGGGACATGCCTGTTCGGCGGCGGGTATTATGTAAAAAATGTGCTCTTGGGCGAGAAGGCCCAATATGAGATGACCGTAACCTGTAAAATGGAATACACCACTCCGCCGGTGCAGTCGGGGGATTATTATATTAACGAAATGACTTGGAATACCTATCTGGATTCACAGGAGTTTCTGAGGATGGTGGAGCAATCCGAGCCTTTTGTCTATATGGATGTGACGGCTGACATGTGGACGGGACAGCCGGGCGGAATTGCGGATGCATTGTCCGCAGCGGTGGCTTCGGATATTCATATTCCTTCCTTTACGGTGAGTACACCCGATGCATCCAAGACTGAGACCCTGTGCGAAGTTGTACAGGAAGTTCTGACGGGGCCTTTTGCGGAGAGTCTTTCGGAGGTGGCTTCCATCCGGGTGATCGATGTGAGCGAGCCGGAACTTGTCCGGCCGGACGTGCGGCCCAAGCGGGCATTTATCTTGAGTGCGCTGCTCTCTTTCTTTTTCGTAACGGTTGTTTTCTTATTGCGAGAAATCGGCGCGGACAGCATTTGGCTGCCGGTCACGCTGCGCAGTCGTTACGGAATAAAGGCCTTGGGAACGATTTGGAGCCCGGAGATGAGGGAGAATCTGAAGTATTTGTGTAAAAATAAAGGAAAAGTTGCGGTTTGTACGGTGGATGATGCTCCGAATCCACAGATTGTGATAGAAATTCTGCAGGATATCCTGCAAGACAGCTTTTTATACGAACAAGAGAACCCGGCGGCTCAGAAGAAAGATTGGGTGGTTCAGAAGAAAGATCCGGCAGTTCAGAAGAAGGATCCGAAGGTTTCGAGGGATGCTCGGAGAGATGTTAAGGAAGATTCTAAAGAGGATTCTCGGGGGGACGAAGGGACGCAGTGGCTGGCGGTTCCCGCACCGATTCTGTGTCCGGAGAGTGCGGAGGCGCTGCGCAGGGCGGACGGAGTCCTTCTGGTGGTACAGGCGGGACTGCACGCAGGGAAACCTTTGGAATATGTGCTGGAATTTCTGGCCGAGCAGGATATTGTCGTAACGGCGGCGCTTTTGTGGAATGCGGACGAGCTGCTGATCAGAAGTTATTATCTGTTGGGAAGAGAACGGTGATGCGGCCGGTGCCGGAGGGTGACATGAGTGTAGAGGTTTTGGCTTCCGTAATGCATCAGGATATGGCGGCGTTGGCAGAACGGATGCGGCTGGATTCGGATGCGGTGATTATCAATCAGTGTGACCGCACGGACTTTGCGGAGATGGCTTATAAGGGGCACAGAGTGCGTTTTTTCTCTTTTGCGGAGCGGGGAGTCGGCAGAAGCCGGAATGCGGCGATTGAGCGGGCGGATGGTGACATCTGCCTTTTTTCTGATGAAGATATCGTGTATGAGGCGGGCTATGCACAGGCCATCGAGGAGGAATTTGCGCGCACTCCCGAGGCGGATATGATCCTCTTTAACATCGAGGTGGACGAGTCGAGGAAAACTTATCATATCACGGAGCGCGGGAGGGTCCGCTGGTACAACTGCGGAAGATACGGGGCGGTGAGCTTTGCCGTAAAGAGAAAGAGTCTTCTGGAATCGGGTGTGCGCTTTTCCCTGCTCTTCGGCGGGGGCGCGCGGTTTGGCAGCGGGGAGGACAGCCTGTTTCTAAAAGAGTTCATGGACAAGGGATATCGCGTCTACACGGCGCCGGTTCTCATCGGGCGTGAGCAGACGGGAGAGTCGAGCTGGTTTGCGGGGTATAATGAGAAATTTTTCTATGACAAGGGGGTACTCTATCACTATCTGTACGGAGGGATGGCCGTACCGTTTGCCCTGCGCTTTCTTCTGGCGCATCGGGGAACCCTGTGTAAAGATTTGAGTTTCGGCGCGGCGTTTCGGCAGATGTGTGCGGGTGTGCGCGAGGGAAAACGCCTTGGCGAAAAGGGAAGGGACGATCTGCCCGGAGGGGAGGGCCTTGATGGAGAGTAGTGCGCTTGTCTATATCGGCCTGACGGTAGTGACGGTCTTTCTGGCCTGTTATGTCCAAAGCTTTCAGTGTGTGGGCAGGGGAAGCCGGGCCTATGCCCGGGGGCTTGTGGCGGAATTTGCAATTTTCGTTCTGCTCACAGGGGTGTCTGCCTGCCGGATCGCCGTGGGGAATGATTACTGGGTGTACCGCTTTAATTTCAGACTGATCGCTCAGGAGAGGCATGTGGCTTCGGAGTCGGGATTTAATCTGATCGTAAAGTGGATGCAGAAACTCTTTGGCTATGACAATTATCTGCCGATTTTTGCGCTGTTTTCGGTGCTGACCGTGTGGTTTTTTATCCGGGCGCTCCACGGACAGGCCGTGGATTATGCGTTTTCCCTCTTTCTGCTGATGACCGGCGGATATTATTTTAACAGTCTGAACACGGTGCGCTATTATCTGGCGCTGGCCATCGCGCTCTATTCCATGGGATATGTGCTGCGGCGGGAATATGGGAAATTTGTGTGCTGGATCCTGTTGGGAAGTATTTTCCATAAGTCTATTCTGCTGGTAATTCCGGTATATCTGGCGGCGCATGGTCTCTCGCGCGTCAGGCTGAAGAAATGGCATTATGGATTGGGAGCGGCGCTGGTGGCAAGTCTGATATTTTGTCAGAATTTCTACCGGGAGATTGTGTTCCGCTTCTATCCTTATTATCGTAATTCCGCCTTCGACACGGGTCAGATCTCTTGGGTTAATATCGGAAAATGTGTGGGGACCCTCGCCCTGTGTGCTTTGTGCTATCGGCGGAGTTTGCAGGAGAATGAGGCTAACCGCTTCTATTTTTTCTTAAATGTGGCGGGACTTGTGGTCTATCCCTGCGGCAGTTTTATCCCGGAGGTGTCCCGGGTGGGCTACTATATGACGGTTTCCCAGATTTTTCTGATTCCGGCGCTGCTATCCGAGATGCCAAAGGGATGGTTTGGCAGATTGTGCAAAGGCAGCGTTGTGGCGGCCTTCGGCATCTATTTTGTGTTTCTGCTGAGAGGAATGTACGCCACGGATGTCCGGCTTTTGCCCTATCTGAACTGGATCTTTAACTGAGAAAATTGATGTGGATAGAATGTATGAATCGTAGGAGAGGAACATGCGGATACTGTGGCTGTGTAATATCATGCTGCCCATGATAGCGGAACATCTTCATATGGAGGCGAGCAATAAGGAGGGATGGCTCTCCGGGCTGGCGGCCGTGGTGCTTGAACGACAGCGGGAGAACGGTATTGAGCTGGCCGTGGCTTTTCCTGTTCAGGAGGAACTGCCGGAGGATAGCGGAAACGGGGAAAACGGCAGAGGGGCGTATCAAAGCTGCCTCTATGACGGGTGTACCCTATACAAGGGCGATATAGATACCATATACAAGGACGGTACAGAGACCAAGGAGGGAAGGCTCTTCTGGTATGCCTTCCGGGAGGATGTGGCGAATCCCCATATCTATGACGACAGGCTGGAATTGCAGATGCATTTTATCACGAAGGACTTTGCGCCGGATGTGGTGCATTGTTTCGGCACGGAGTATCCCCATACCCTTGCCATGTGCAGGGCGTTTTCCGACAAAAGCCGGATTCTGGTGGGCATTCAGGGGCTCTGCAAGGTCTATGCCGATGCCTATTTTGCCGATTTGCCCAAGCGGGTGACAGGCGGCGTTACACTGCGGGACCTGCTGAAACGGGACAGCTTGCGGCAGCAGCGGCAGAAATTTGTGCTGCGGGGCGAGATGGAATATGAGGCGGTCACGCTGACGGGCAATGTGACGGGGCGCACGGATTGGGACAGGCACTATACGAAAATTTGGAATCCAAACGCTTGTTATTTTAAGATGGACGAAACGCTTCGACCGGATTTTTATACGGGACAGTGGAGCGAGGAGACCTGTGAGCCCCACTCGATCTTTCTGAGTCAGGGGGATTACCCCATCAAGGGACTTCACTATATGCTGCTGGCCCTGCCTGCTATCCGGGAAGTGTTCCCGGATGTGAAGGTTTATGTGGCGGGCAATCCCGTCACGGGGGAGGGAGGTCTGGTCAAACGATTGAAGATTTCCGCCTATGGACAGTATCTGCGCGGCCTCATTCGCAGATATGGACTGCGGGATCGGATCCGTTTTCTGGGGAAGCTGGATGCGTCGCAGATGAAACAGCGTTATTTAAAGAGCAATCTGTTTGTATGCTGTTCGGCCATTGAGAATTCTCCCAATTCTCTCGGGGAGGCGATGCTTCTGGGAGTTCCCTGCGTCAGTGCGGACGTGGGGGGGATCGGCAGTATTTTTACCCATGAAAAAGACGGTATTTTGTATGAGGGCTGCAAGTTGTCAGAAAGTTCTGTCAATAACGATAGGGATTTAATTTCGGAAAAAGAGAATCTTGAAAATATTTCCGGAAACTTGTCAAATGCTGTCGTAGAAATGTTCTCAAGTCCCGAAAAGATGACGGCATATAGTCAAGCTGCAAGAAATCATGCACAAAATACCCATGATAAAGAAAAAAATTATCGCAAATTGATGGAAATTTATGCAGCGATTTCCGGACAAAATCAAGCGTCAGAAAAGTCCGGAGAGCACTCCGCAGAATCTGATATACAGCCGCCGCGGTTTGTGTTCGTCTCAAATTATATCAATCATCACCAGATTCCGTTGTGCAATGCCCTGTATGAGAGATTGGAAGGGGCGTTTGTGTTTATTCAGACGGAGAACATGGAGGAGGAGCGCGTCCGCATGGGATGGCAGCCGGAGGTAGCGCTTCCTTATATGAAGTATTATGAACAGGAACCGGAGAAGTGCCGGAAGTTGATTCTGGATTCTCCCATGGTACTCTTTGGTGGTGTAGATAACGAGTGTTATATACAGGAGAGACTGCGAAGCGGCCGCCCCGTGATCCGCTACAGTGAGAGACTCTATAAGGAGGGACAGTGGAAGGCCGTCTCTCCCAGAGGATTGCTCAAAAAATATAAAGATCACACACGTTATCGAAAAAATCCCGTCTATCTGCTCTGTGCGGGAGCCTATGTGCCGTCGGATTTTCATATTGTCAGATCCTACCCGGGCAAGATGCTGAAATGGGGATATTTTCCCGAGATCAGACATTACGATGTGGATGAACTGATGCGGGGCAAAGAGCCGGGGTCCATTCTGTGGGCGGCTCGGTTTCTGGATTGGAAGCACCCCGAGACGGCATTAGAATGCGCCCGTTATTTAAAAGAGAAGGGGCTGTCTTTCCATATGAATATTGTGGGGGACGGAGAACAGAGACCTCTGGTGGACAAGCTGATTCGGACATACGAGCTTGAGGACGTGGTGACGCTTCTGGGGTATCGCAGCCCCGATGAGGTGCGCGGGCTCATGGAGCGGTCACAGATCTATCTGGCCACCAGCGACAGGAAAGAAGGCTGGGGTGCGGTGCTGAACGAGGCCATGAACAGCGGCTGTGCCGTGGTGGCCGACCATATGATGGGAGCAGCCCCCTATCTGATCAGACAGGGGGAAAACGGTTTTCTCTACGAGGACGGGAAACCTAAGCGGCTCTATGAGCTGACCGAACGGCTTCTGTGCGACGGGGAGCTCTGTGAGTGTCTGGGCAGAGCCGCCATCGTCGATATGGAGAAGACATGGAACGCCGATACGGCGGCGGAGAGATTATTGCGATTCTGCGAGAGCCATGAGACGGCCGAGGAAGGGCCCTGCTCTCCCGCGGAGATCGTCAGCGAAAGGAAGATGAGATGCAAGATCCTTTGATCAGTGTGATTGTGCCTGTATATAACATAAAGGAATATCTGCCTCGCTGTGTGCGGTCCGTTTGTGACCAGACCTATGAGAATCTGGAGATTCTTCTGGTGGATGACGGTTCCACGGACGGCTCCGGCGCGCTCTGCGAGGAGCTGGCTGCAGAGGATCCTCGCATCCGTGTTCTGCACAAGGAAAACGGCGGCTCTTCCTCCGCGCGCAATCTGGGGCTGGATCATGCAGGAGGATCCTATATCGGATTTGTGGACAGCGACGACTACATCGATGCGGATATGTATCGACTGTTATACGAGGCCATCGCCCGATATCAGGTACGCGTGGCCCAGATCGGGCGGGACGAGACGGATGAGCAGGGGAGACGTCTGCCGGATATCTGTGTGCCGCCTGCGGACATACAGAGGATCTCCGGCCGGGATTTTCTGAGAGAACTCCTGATGCACCGGGGCGACTGCTCCTTCTGCACGAAACTGTTTGACCGGGAGCTGTTGGAGACGAGACGGTTTCCGCAGGGGGCTTTGAATGAAGACTTTCATTTTCTGGTGCGGATGTTGCCTCAGATCGGCGATATCATATCGCTGCCACAGCAGGCCTATCATGTGTTCTACCGCATGGGCAGCAACTCCCGCAGGACGGATAAAGAAGATTTTTCCCGCGTGTATGAGGATAGTGTGGTCAATGCGGACATGGTGGCAGGATTGGTGGATTCCGCAGATCAGGAACTGGTAAAGACGGCGCAGCGTTTCGGCATCTTTCAGAGACTGGAATATCTGCTGCACATTCCCGTGAGCAGGATGACGAAAGACAATCCGTTTTACAGACAGGTGGTGCGTGAGCTGCGAAGAAGCTTCCTGTCCGGGCTCTTCAATCCCTATCTGACGTTGAAAAACAAACTCTATATGACCCTCTTTGTCATTGCCCCCCGGGGAGTGCGCATACTCCACCGCAGGATACGGGGATTTGACAAATAATACCAGACAGGGTATATGGTTTTTTTGATAAACTATGCGTAACGATGCAAACAGGAGGAATGACGGATGAATCGAGCAAGATATCGATGGATCGCAGGAATGCTGGTACTGCTTTCTGTATTGGCAGTGGGAGATCTGCGCCCGGCACAGGCGGCCCGTGAGGATGCGGACACAAAAGAGCTTTCCGAGCTTGCGGGAGAGCGGGATATCATGGCGCTGCTCTATCTGGCCGACGAATACGATGTGCGAGACGCCGCTTCGTTAAACAGTCCTGTGACAGCCACGATCGAAAGCGGACAAACTGTTTTGATCTGTGATGCCCGTTACAATGCGGAGGAGGAAATTCTGTGGATTCTGGTTTCTTTTCGGGACACAGGCGCCACGGAAAGCGGCTATCGGGAAGGATATGTGGAGCGGGAGATGCTCGCATGCTCCGACGAGAGATTCTTGAAATGGGAGCGCGCCTTTTTGCGTGCGGAAGGGCTTCCGGACAACCGGGGGGCAGCGCTTTATGCCTTGGACAGAAACGGCGTCTCGGCGGATATTGCCCAGTTCCCCGAGAGTTATCAGGCCGGGTTGACCGCTCTGAAAGACAAGCATCCCCAGTGGATCTTCGTCCCTATGAACACGGGACTCGACTGGAATACCGTGATTACCGAGGAGCTGAAGGGTGGGAAAAGTCTGGTTTACAAGAGCTTTCCCGACTATACCAAGGACGGGGCTTACGACGACGGCAACTGGTTTTATGCCACCAGAGGGATTCTGGAATATTATATGGATCCCAGAAACGGTTTCACGGAAGACCGGATGTTCCAGTTTGAGCTTCTGACCTACAACGAGACTTATCACACGGAGGCCGCGGTGGAGCGTTTTCTGGAGAAGACGTTTATGAGAAGTCCGGGCAAGGCTCCGGGCACGGTCATGACTTATGCTCATATTTTCTGGGCGGTCGGCGCGGAGGAGGGCCGCGAGGTCAGTCCCTTTCATCTGGCTGCCAGAGTGTATCAGGAGCAGGGACAGGGAACTTCCGGGCTGATTTCCGGTAAATATCCCGGTTATGAGGGATATTACAACTATTTCAACGTGGGCGCATCGGGAACCTCCACCAAGGAGGTGATCGAGAACGGTCTCAAATACGCTAAAGCCCATGACTGGAACAATGCATATTTCTCCATTTTGGGCGGCGCGGACGTCATTTCCGCCAACTATATCAAGAAGGGACAGGATACGTTGTATCTTCAAAAATACAATGTGAATCCGAAGGCATCCAATTCCCTCTATACCCATCAATATATGCAGAATATCTCCGCTCCCACCACCGAGGGATCCAGCATCAAGAGGCTCTATGCGGAGGCGGATTCTCTGGACAACAGCTTCGTGTTCAAGATTCCGGTCTACAAGAATATGCCGGCGACGGCATGTCCTTATCCTTCTCCCGAACTGAGTCTGCGGATTCCTGAGGGCTATGATCCGACGGTGTGGATCGACGGCGTAATCTGCCCTTCGGAGACGCGGGGAGACAGCCAGATCGTGAAGATCACGGGCAGCAAGGCCAAAAGCGCGGTGGTCTACCGCTACAATGACAAGGGAATCCCCACCGGCATGTATGTGTGGACACTGACCGCCAAAGACGGTTTCTACACGGCCACGGCCCGGCCGCAATTGGAGAATATGCTGTCCTATCACGGATTCTCCGTGCGCGTGGCGGGAGAGCCGGGCCTGCGTATGAAGAGCGGAATTCCCACCGAGCTGAAACAGACGCTGACAGGCGACGGGGTGGACGGCTACAAACTGAAAGAATACGGCACCCTGATGACGGACAATGCCGACCCGCAGGGACAGCCGCCGATCAAGGGAGGCGCGGGCGTGCTGAGCGGCATGGCCTACGGAACCAACTCTACGGGGACGAAGCTGGACATGGTCTATGAGAACGTGGACGGAAGAGACCGCTTCACTGCGGTGCTGACAGGACTTTCTTCCTCCCAATACCGTACCACATACTCCTTCCGGGCCTATGCGGTGCTTGAGAAAAACGGTACACAGACGATCCTGTACGGTCCCGTGGTCTCCAGAAGTATGGCGGAGGTGGCAGAACAGGTTCTGGCGGACGGCGTCTACGAATCCGGCTCGGCGGAGGAAGCCTATCTGCGAAAATTGATATCATAACCTGATATCAAAGGAGACGGTTCACTTAGTTCCTTTTCACAGCTTGGCCTGAAGCGTTCCGTGTGGACCAGTTTAATTTGCTATTTATTGGAAACAATGGTATAATAAACCATATTTTGGGAAGAAAATGAGCCAAATGAAGCGAGCGGTAAAATTGAGGAGACAGGCATGCAGGTCAGACTTCATCTAAGCGCGAAACGAATTTTATATATGATCTGTTTTTTTGCCTTCTGCCTGATCGACCAGCGGGTCAAGACGACCAGCGGTTTGGACGGATGGGGTGAAACATTCCGGGACATGACGGGGATTGTGACGGCTGTTCTCATCCTCTCCCATTATCATCCGGCGGACTTCATGAAGCGAAAGATTCCCTACTTGGTATGGAGTCTTGTTTGCGTTATAGGGGGAACGATTTTTCTTGCAAAAGGACAGACGCTTGTCTGGTTTCCGAATGACCGGATTGCGCTCACACTGGACGTTTTTCTGTTCGGCGTGATCCTCATTCACACTTTTGTGGAACTGGTTGTGGAGAAGCACAGACTCCGGCTGAACAAGCCGTTTGCCTGTGTGTGGCTCGTGATGATGGCGCTCATGGCCGTATCCCGCAGCGGCCACCTCTGGCCGATTGCCTATCTGGTGATGTTCGGCTGCTTTTATCTGACGGATTATACGGATAAAGAGGAGTCGGATCTGCTGCAGGGGATGCTGGATGGCGTCATTCTGGCGTTCTTTCTTCTACAGGGCTGGTGCTTCGCTTTCCGCCCCTATGACATGGTGCGCTATGTGGGTGTCTACAGCAATTCCAATATGAACGCGCTATTTTATCTGGAGGTGCTGGCGGCTGTTTGCACCAAGCTTGTGTATGTGTACCGCAGGGAGTGCAGCCGATGGATCAGACTCTACTACTGGCTGGGTGTGGGCACAGTGCTGGGATTTCTGTTTATGACCATCAGCCGGACCGGCTGGATGACCGCGGCGGCGCTGCTTTTGACGCTTTTTATATTTCTTTGGAAAATCAAGGTTGCGGGCAATGCGTTTCGGTCTCTGGCGCAAAATGTGCTGACCGTACTGCTTTGCTTTGTTTTGACATTTCCGCTTGTGTTTGGCGCGGTGCGCTATCTTCCGCCCCTGTTTCATCATCCGGTGTGGTTCTTCGGCGAATGGCGGGAGGAGAAGGTGCATTCCTGGGATAAATGGGATTCCGAGAAGTTCGTAAATCCGGATAAACTTATGCGAAATGCCGTGGGACGTGTGTCCGCGGTGCTGCAGCCCGTGCTGGAGCGGATTGTCCCCGGTGCGCCCGATGAGACTGAGACAGGGGAGAACACTCTGCGTCTGGAGGTGGAGGGCGAAAATCAGGCGCTGGATATCACGCCTCTGCAGAGGCAGCGCTATGAGGAGATGAAGGCGGCGGGATTCGCTCTGGAGCTGTCGGACAAGAAGAATTCCCTGTTGGTGAGAAAGACGATCTACAGATATTACGCGCATTTATTGAATTTCAGGGGACATCCCGATTCCGAGCTGGGCTTTCAGATCCTGCCCAACCAGCAGATCGGACATGCTCATAATATCTATCTGCAATACGGCGTGGATTTTGGCATTCCGGTAATGGCGTTATTCACGGCGCTGATCGTATGGTCGGCCGTGGCATATGTGAGAAAATGGGCGGCGGACAGAAGCGAACAGTATGCGGCATGCCTGTTTTTCCTGTGGGTACCCGCGCTGTTCGGATGTCTGGAATATTGCTGGGGAGCGGGAAGTCTGCCGATTACCATGCTTTTTGTAGTCTGGAGAAGGATGATATGCGATGAGAGAAAAGAGAGGGAATCCTAATCTGTTAAAAACACCTTTGGGCAGGACGGCTGCGCTGGTGCTGATGGATATCATGGCGATCATGGTGTCCTCTTTCGCAGCGCTCTATATCCGGTTTGAGTTCAGTTTCCGGGCCATTCAGCCCAGATTTTTGTTAAATTATGAGCGCACACTGCCCTTTAACATCTGTCTGACACTTCTGTTTTTTGTTCTGTTCAGACTCTACCGGAGCGTGTGGCGTTATGCCAGCGCCACGGAATTGGTGAACATCGTGTTCGCCACCACCGGGGCGGCGCTGTCCCATCTGGTCGTTTGTATTGTGACGGGTTGGAGTATGCCCAGAAGCTATTTCTTTCTCTACTGGGTTCTGCTGTTTGGCGCGGTCTGCTGTATTCGCTTCAGTTACCGTATTTTGCGTACGGTCCGCACCAAGTATCGGGAGAGTATGGGGAAAGATTTCAAGACCACGGTGATGCTCATCGGTGCGGGCGCCGCCGCGAACGCGATCTTAAAGGAGATCGAGGGCAGCCAATATCTGAATTTACAGGTGAAATGCATTATTGACGATCAGCCAGGATGTCACGGGAAAATTATGCGCGGCGTGCCCATTGTGGGAGGCAGGGACAAGATTGCCGCGGCCGTGGAGCAGTACGGGATTGATGAAATTATCTTCGCCATTCCCTCCGCGGGCACCAAAACGCGCAAGGAGATTCTGGATATCTGCAAGGAGACGGGATGTAAGCTGCGGGCTCTGCCCGGGGTGTATCAGCTCATCAACGGAGATGTGTCCGTCTCCGAGTTAAAGGAAGTGGAGATTGAGGATTTGCTGGGCAGGGAGCCCATTCAGATCAACACGGAGGAGGTTCTGGATTATGTCCGGGGCAAGACGGTGTTGGTCACCGGAGGCGGAGGATCCATCGGCAGCGAGCTGTGCAGGCAGATCGCCGCGCACTGTCCCAAGCGACTGGTGATGCTGGATATCTATGAGAACAGCATCTATGAGATACAGCAGGAGCTGCTCCGCAAATACCCCAAGCTGGACATGACGGTGCTGATTGCATCAGTGCGCAATACCAAGCGCATAGAATCGATTTTTGCGGAATATCGGCCGGATATCGTATATCACGCGGCGGCTCACAAGCATGTGCCGCTCATGGAGGAAAGCCCCAATGAGGCGATCAAAAACAATGTCTTCGGCACCTATAAGACCGCTCTGGCGGCGGACAAATACGGGGTCGGGAAATTTGTGCTGATCTCCACGGACAAGGCGGTGAATCCTACCAATATCATGGGCGCTTCCAAGCGCATCTGCGAGATGGTCATCCAGATGATGAATCTGCGCTCCAAGACCAGTTTCGTGGCGGTGCGTTTCGGCAATGTGCTGGGCAGCAACGGCAGTGTGATTCCGCTTTTCAAGAAGCAGATTGCGGAGGGCGGTCCGGTGACGGTGACCCATCCGGATATCATACGCTATTTCATGACCATCCCGGAGGCGGTGTCCTTGGTGCTGCAGGCCGGGGCATACGCCAAGGGCGGCGAAATTTTCGTTCTGGATATGGGCGAGCCCATGAAGATTCTGGATCTGGCGCAGAATCTCATCAAGCTCTCCGGCTACCGGGTGGGGGAAGACATCGAGATCCGGTTCACGGGACTGCGGCCCGGAGAGAAGATGTATGAAGAGATGCTCATGGATGAGGAAGGGCTTAGGCAGACGGCCAACAAGCGCATCTACATCGGAAAACCCATAGAATTTGACACGGAGGTTTTCGAGAGGCAGCTTGAGAGGCTGAAGACGGATGCGGAGTCCGAGACGGCGAATATCCGACAGGATGTGAGAGAGATCGTGCCCACATATCACTTTGACTGATAAAGGACCGGTCATAAAAAATCAAAATCATTTCCGATAAAGAAGGGAGCGGTAATGGCGGAGTTTAAGGCGTTCGAGAACAGAATCTGGCTGTCCAGCCCCACCATGCACGGTGAGGAGCTGCAATATATGACGGAGGCCTACGAGACAAACTGGATGTCCACCGTGGGAACCAATATCAATGAGGTGGAGAGACTGGCCTGCGAGAAGATCGGCTGTAAATACGCGGTGGCGCTGTCCGCAGGAACGGCCGCACTTCACATGGCGGTAAAGCTTGCGGGGATAAAGCCCGGGGAAAAGGTGTTCTGTGCCGACATGACCTTTGACGCAACGGTGAATCCCGTGGTGTACGAGGGCGGCGTCCCGGTCTTTATCGACACGGAATACGATACTTGGAACATGGATCCCGTCGCCTTGGAGAAGGCTTTCGAGCGGTATCCCGAGGTGCGTGTGGTGGTGGTGGCCCATCTCTACGGAACCCCCTGCAAAATGGACGAGATCCGGGCCGTGTGCGACAGACATCATGCGGTGATCATCGAGGATGCGGCCGAATCTCTGGGCGCTTCCTACAAGGGCATACAGACGGGCAGACTTGGCGACATCAATGCCATCTCCTTCAACGGCAACAAGATCATCACCGGTTCCGCGGGAGGAATGCTGCTCACGGACGATGAGACGGCGGCGGATAAGGTTCGCAAATGGTCCACTCAGGCCAGAGAAAACGCGCCTTGGTATCAGCATGAGGAGCTTGGTTATAATTATCGTATGAGCAATGTGATCGCAGGAGTGGTGAGAGGGCAGTTCCCCCATCTGGAGGAACATATTGCCCAGAAGAGAGAGATCTATTTTCGATACAAAGAGGGATTCAGGGATCTTCCCGTGACCATGAATCCCTATGACGAGGAGCATACGGAGCCGAATTTCTGGCTTTCCTGCCTGTTGATCGATGCAGACGCCATGTGCAGACAGGTGCGATCCGAGCGGGAGGCTCTCTATATCGGCGAGCCGGGCAAATCCTGCCCCACTCAGATTTTGGAGACTTTGGCAAAGTACAATGCCGAGGGGCGGCCCATCTGGAAGCCCATGCATATGCAGCCCATCTATCGCATGAACGGATTTGTGGACAGAGAGGGCGACGGCAGGGCGAGAACCAACGCCTATATTTCCGGCGGCTGCATGGGGGCGGACGGGAGACCCTTGGATGTGGGCATGGACATTTTTGAACGGGGATTATGCCTGCCAAGCGACAACAAGATGACGGCGGGACAGCAGGAACTGATCATCGAGATGGTAAAGAGCTGCTTTTTGTAGAATTTGCAGACGGCGGCGAGATGTTCTCTGTTGGTGACGGAATTGTTCAATATAGACAAAACGGGCGCCGGATGCAGTGGCAGGGCTGCCCTTATTTGTCTATATTGCCCAATTCCTGTTTACAGCAGGGAGATTTCATACACATAATTAAAAGATCGGGAGGAAATATGAGGAAAATAAATCTTGCGATAAAAAGAGCGTTTGACATCGTGGCCAGCGGTCTGGGACTGCTCCTTCTCGCCCCGGTGTTCGCGGTGATCGCGCTGGCGATCAAGCTGACGTCGAAAGGACCGGTCTTTTTCACACAGGAGCGGCTGGGAAAGGACGGAATTCCTTTCTTTATATTAAAGTTTCGCACCATGGTGGTGAATGCGGAGCATATCGGGGATGGTCTGTTTGTGGACTCCGAGGAGGATCCCCGCATCACTTCCGTGGGAAGATTTCTGCGCAGATACAGTCTGGACGAACTTCCCCAGCTTGTCAACTGTCTGAACGGAACCATGAGTCTGGTGGGGCCGAGACCGCCTGCCACATACCATCCCTACGACGGCTATGAGAAATATCCCAAGTGGGCCAAGAAGCGTTTTCGGATGCGGCCGGGAATCACGGGGCTTGCGCAGGTGAAGGTGAGAAATTCAGTGGAGTGGGATGAGCGGATTGTGTTGGACAATAAGTATGTGGACCGTTTCAGCATTTTTCTGGACATTCGGATTCTGTACGCCACGGTAGAGCAGGTATTGCGCTCCGAAAATATATATTGAGAGGGTATCACAATGTTGATATTGTCAGGACTGTTTTGGATCTCTGCGTTTGTGATTGTATGGGCCATGGCCGGTTACGGGATCGCGCTGAAAGTGCTTTCCCGCGTCTTTAAAAACCGGAAGCTTCGTAAAAATTATGACGATCTGCCCACGGTGACGGTGATGATCGTGGCTCACAATGAAGAGAAAGTAATTGAAGAGAAACTGAATAATGTGATTGACAACGACTATCCTGCGGACAAAATCGACTATATCGTAACATCGGATTTCAGCACGGACGCCACCGAGGAGATCGTGGAGCGGTTTATCGCCGAGCATCCCGACTTGCGGGTGCGCCTGCACAGGGCTGCCGAGCATAAGGGAAAGACCAATGCCCAGAACGAGGCGCAGAAGTTTGTGCAGGGTGAGATTCTGGTGATGACGGACGCCAACGCCATGTTTGAGCGTAATGCCGTCACAGAGCTTGCGGCATGTTTTACTTCGCCGGATATTGCTTATGTTACGGGCAGACTTGCCTACCGCAATACGGACAACGGCACCGCGGCGGCGGAGGCCGTGTATTGGGAGTCCGATCTGTCCAAGCGGGAGACGGAGAGCAGGATCAAGACCATCACCGCGGGCAACGGCGCCATCTATGCCTGTAGGAATGCGCTGTATGTGGATTTTGATCCCATTGCGTGCCATGACGCGCATATGCCCCGCTATTACGGGCTGAAGGGCTTTCGGGCCATTTACAATCCGGACGCCGTGGCCTATGAGAAGGCGGGAGAGGTGCTGGAAGATGAATTCAAACGAAAGGTGCGTATGAACCGTGGCATTCTGCCCGTTCTTGCGGAATCAATTCCCTGTCTGAATGTGTTCCGCCACGGATGGTTTTCCTTTTTCTATTTCGGACACAGAACCTGCAGGTGGCTGCTCTGGTTCGCTCATGCGGCAGTTTATCTGTGTTCCTTGGCGCTGGCGGCCAAATCCCGTTTCTTCAAGTTGATTTGCGCGGGACAGACATTGTTTTATCTGTTGGCGTTTTTTGCACTCAAGACCAAGACGCAGAATAAGCCCTTGAAGATGATGGGATATTACACGATGACCATCGCCGCCCAGTGGGTGGGGGTATTCAACTGCCTGACGGGAAAATCCAAGGCCACATGGGATCAGGCGGAGAGCACAAGATGAAAATACTGCACATGAACTGTAATTATATCGGAACAAGACTGCATCGCAGTATGATAGAGCATTTGAACGATTTCGGCATCCATAACACGGTCTATGTGCCCGTATGCGAACGAACGGATGACGATGGCGCCACGTGGGGCAGTGAAGTCATTGTCTCGAAATGTTTCCGAAAATGGCACCGCATCTTCTTTGATTATAAACAAAGCCTGATTGCCCGGGATATTCAAAAGAAGCTGGATTGTTCCCAATACGACTGCATTCATGCCTATACGCTGTTTACGGACGGGAACTGTGCCCGCAGGCTTGGCCGCAAATATCACATTCCCTATGTGGCCGCCGTTCGGAGTACGGACGTCAATTTTTTTCTCAAAAAAGCCTTTTATCTTAGAGGGAGAGCGGTGAAGATCCTGCGGGACGCATCCGCGGTCTTCTTCCTCTCGGAATGTTATAGAACTCAGGTTTTGGAACGATATGTGCCAAAGCGCCTGCGCGGAGAGATCTATGCCAAGAGCTATGTGATTCCCAACGGCATCGACGATTTCTGGCTTGAGAATCTGAATGTGGGGAAACAACCCGTGCCGGATGATTCTCGGAATAAGGAGCTTCCGGATAAAAGGTTTCGGAATAACAAGCTTCGTGTGATCTGCGCTGGAGTAATCAGCCGCCGTAAAAATCACTTGGCAACACAGGAGGCGCTGCGGCTTCTCAGGGCGCGGGGGTGGTCCGTTCACTATCAGATTGTGGGAAAGATTCAGGACAGGGAGCTGTTTGAGAAAATTATGTCCTATCCGGACACGGAGTATATTCCACAGCAGCCCAAGGAACAGCTTTTGGAGTATTACCGGCAAAGCGACCTGTTTGTCATGCCTTCCCGGGCCGAGACCTTCGGGCTGGTCTATGCGGAGGCGCTCAGTCAGGGGCTTCCGGTGCTTTACACAAGAGGGCAGGGATTTGACGGGCAGTTCGAAGAGGGCACGGTGGGATATGCGGTGGACGCCGGGAATCCCCGGGAGATTGCGGATCGGATTGAGGATGCTGCAAAACGCCTTGCGGAACTCGGCGAGAATGGTCTGCGGCTTGCGGAACGGTTCCGCTGGAAGGGGATCTGTGAGCAGTACCGGAATTTGTATTCGGAGATTTTGAAAGATGCTCAGTCCATATAACGGAGGAAAAACGTATGGGTTCATCTCATGGATCGGCGTATTCGCTTCGCCGTATGTTCAGAAAGACCGTCGGAAATCTGCTGTATTATCTGCCCAGAAAGACGGCCAGATCTATCTGGTTTGCCGTACAGCACGGTTATCGGATGGATTTTAAGAATCCGAAGACATTGGATGAAAAGTTAAACTGGCTGCTCGTCCATTCTATCGGGCCGGAGTGTGCGGTCTATGCGGATAAAATAGGCGTCCGGGAGTTTGTGGAGAAGAAAGGGCTGGGCCATCTACTTCCCAAAGTCTACGGCGTATGGTCCCACACGGGGGAGATTCCGTTTAACAAACTGCCGGATCAGTTTGTGCTCAAATGCAATCACGCGTCGGGAGAGCTGTATTATGAGATCGTTCGCGACAAATCGGCGGTTGACTGGCCCTCGGTACTGAAGCGGCTGGAAAAGATGCTGCATACCAATTATGCCAAAACCCATTGCGAATATCAATACGGGTACATAACGCCCCGTATCTATGCGGAGGAGTTCTTGGATGACGGGCGGGAGGACCGGATGACGGACTTCAAGGTCTATTGTTATTACGGAAAGCCGCACTGCATCATGACCTGTACCGACCGCAGCAGATCCATGAAGAGGATCTTCTATGACCCGGATTGGAATTATCTGGATTATGAGGAGGGGGCTTCTCCCAAAGATGCCGTGGTGGAAAAGCCCAAAGGCCTTGCGGTCATGCTGGAAGCGGCTGCAGTTTTATCTCGGACCTTTCCCTTTGCGAGGGTGGATTTTTACGATGTGGACGGCAAAGTCTATTTCGGCGAGATCACCCTGACGCCCACCAACTGCAATATTCGGCACCTCAATGCCAAAGGGCAGAGGATACTGGGGGAACTGCTGGATCTGAAATCCGTCGGAAACGGGAAAATCGGAGCACTTTGACGGCCCGATGCCGTAAAAACCTTGAAATCACTTTCCGTTCATAGTATATTGTATATATTGCGGCGACAGATCACCCAAGAGAAACCTGTCGTCATTTGGAGGAAATGCGGGTTATGCATATATGTTTTGTAGCCGGCGCCTTCCCGAGAGGAAAGGAGGCCGTATATACATTTGTCAAGGGCTATGTGGACGCCATTGCGGATATGGGGATACAGTGTTCCGTGATCGCGCCCCAATCCGTCACCAAGGTGTTGGTGGGACGGGCCAAGATGAGACCGAAGAGGTGGCATTATCTCACGGCGAAGGGAAACCGTGTGGATGTCTGGCAGCCGCGGTATATCAGCCTGTCGCAGCATTTTGCCAAGAGCCGTATGCGGTATGTGGCAAAGGCGGTGCAAAGAGCCCGTGGCGCTCTGGACAAACCCGTGGACGCCTTTTATGCGCATTTCTGGGAGATGGGAATCGTGACGGCACAGATCGCAGGGGACAAGCCCGTCTTTGTGACCTGCGGGGAGGGCATGGGCGGAAAGCTTAATCTGGATCTGCTTTTTGACAAACAGGTTGTGGAGCGGGCGCTGGAGAAGATTTCGGGTGTGGTATATGTCTCTTCCCGGAATGTGGAGAATGCGCGGACGGTGGGACTGCAGAGGGATATGCCCTATATTGTGGCTCCCAACGGCTATCACCCCTCCAAGTTCTATCCTAAGGATAAGGCGGTCATCAGAGAGAAGCTGGGATTTCCGAAGGATGCCTTTATCGTCGCCTTTACCGGCTCTTTTATCCCGCGGAAAGGTACGCTCAGACTCTCGGAGGCCTTGAAGACGCTCCATGCGAAGTCTAACGGGGAGGAAAAGATTCATTCCATTTTTATCGGCTCCGGCAAGGAGCAGCCCGACTGTGAGAATATGCTGTTCTGCGGCACGCTGGCGAATGATGAGGTCAGCGATTATCTGAACGCCGCGGATGTTTTCGTGCTGCCCACCAGAGACGAGGGATGCTGTAACGCGATTGTGGAGGCGCTGGCATGCGGTCTTCCGGTGATATCTTCCGTCAAGAAATTTAACGATGATATTCTGGATGAGAATTGCTCGATCCGCATCGATGAGATGTCGGTTTCGGAGATTGCAAATGCGATTGACACGCTTTATAAAGATCGGGCGCTTTTGGAGCGTCTGGCTGCCGGAGCTGTAGAGAAGGCGAAAACCCTCACCATACAGGAACGGGTGAGCAGAATCGTTTCGTTTGTAGAGGAGACAATTGCCGAAAAGGTGTGATGGCGGATGGGAGGACGGACTATGTCATCTGTGAAAGGCGTATTAAAGTATCTAAAATCACCTAGAAAAATAGTACTACCTTTGGCACAGAGAGGATTTTTGGACTGGATGGATGATAAAACATTTTTAAAATTGCGTTTTTGGGGTAAGACAGGACGCAGATTGAATCTGGAAAATCCTCGTACTTACAATGAAAAGCTTCAATGGCTGAAATTATATGATCGAAATTCTGTTTATCCTCAGATGGTAGATAAATATCGTGCCAAGGAGTATGTGGCTTCTTTGATAGGAGAGGAATATATTATTCCGACGCTGGGCATTTACGACAGTTTTGAGGAGATTGATTTTGAGAAGCTGCCGGAACAATTTGTGTTGAAGTGTACTCATGATTCGCACAGCATTTATATATGCCGTAATAGGGACGAATTTGACAGAGCGCAGGCGGAGAAGATCTTAAAGCGCGGGTTGAGAAAAGACCCTTACCGATTCGGACGGGAGTGGCCATACAGTCAGGTACAGCCGCGTATTATTGCAGAACAGTATATGGAGGACGAATCCCATCAGGAATTGAAGGATTATAAGATCTTTACCTTTTCAGGCAAGGCGGCTATGATTTTTGTGGATTACGGGAGATTCAGCCATCATGGGCGCAATCTGTACTCTTTGGATTGGGAGTATCTGAATGCTTCCATTGCGTATCCGGGCGATCCGTCGTATGTGATTCCAAGGCCGGAAAAATTAGAGTTGATGATAGAACTGGCGGAGCGGCTGGGGCAGAACCTTCCGCATGTGCGTGTAGATCTTTATTCCATAGGATCCAGAATTTATTTTGGTGAGATGACTCTCTATCCGGGAGGAGGCTTTTCCGAATTTAAGCCCAGAGAGCTGGAGCTTCGACTGGGTGATCTGCTGGTGCTGCCTCGCGCAGAAAAAGGTGAGAATTGATAAAACTGTCTGGCGGATGCGAAAAGCGATAGAGGAGATAACATGGCTTCGACTTCAAGGACAAGAAATTCTTCATTGAATTTGGTGACGGTTTTCGGACAGCAGTTGTTGAGCATCGTGCTGCGATTTGCGGTCAGAACGGTTTTTGTTTATACGTTAGGGAAATCCTATCTGGGAATCAACAGTCTGTTTGCGGATATTCTTATGATGCTTTCTTTGGCGGAGCTGGGTTTTGATTCGGCCATAGGCTATAAGTTATATAAGCCTTTGGTGGAGCGGGACGAACGTGCCATCAGGATGTACCTGAATTTTTTCAAACAGGTATACCGGGTGGTGGGCGCCGTGATTTTTGTGTCCGGCGTTTTGCTCATACCGGCTCTTCCTGTTTTGATCAAGGATTATGGGCGGCTCGCCGAGCTGGGGATTAACGCGGTTCTCATCTACATCCTTTATCTGGTGAAAAGTGCGTCCAGTTATTCGTTTTTTGCCTACAGAAGCGTTATTGTAAAAGCGGATCAGAAGAGTTATCTGCTGAATCTGGTGACTTGCGTGGTCGAGTTTCTTATGAGTTTCACGCAGATTGTGATCCTGCTTGTCTGGCACAATTACATTCTTTATATTATGACGCTGATCGGATTCAGTGTTTTGCAGAACCTTGTTTATGCACAGGTTGCCGCCAGAAAATACCCCCGGTACTTTATGAAGGGAGAAGAGAAACTGCCGAAGCAGGAGATGAAGGAAATCTTTAAGGACTGTTTGGCGCTTTTGGTGTTCAAGGTGGACAATGTCATTGTGAAGGCTACGGACAATTTGGTTCTAAGCTCGATACAGGGACTTACCGTTGTGGGAGAGTATTCCAATTATCTGATGCTCTATTCTTGCATAAAGGGAATCCTCATCAGGATTTTTGAGGCTTTCAAGCACAGTATGGGCAATTTGTTTGCGGAGGAAGGGGTGCAGAGAAAATACGCTTTCTTTGAGACCACGAATTTTCTCACCATGGTTCTGTACGGAACGTCCGGATGCGGTCTGGCAGTCGTATCAAATGAGTTGATAAGCTGCTGGCTGGGATCGGATTATGTGATACCGCAGCCGCTTCCCATATTAATCGGCATCGAGCTGATGTTTTTAGGCATCAAGATCAATCTGAACCAGACCAGAAATATTTCCGGCGTCTTCAGGCAGATGTGGTATCGTCCGGTTATAGGAATTGTGATCAATCTGGCAGTGTCCGTTGCAGGCGCTCTGCTGTGGGGAATCAACGGCGTGGTGGTCGGCACGATTATGGCGGTGATTTTTGCGAATTTTAGCGTGGATCCGGCAGTCATCCACAAATACAGTTTCGACGGATATATGCCGGTAACTCGGTATTACAGGAAAAATTTGGGATATATGGCGGTTCTGGCGGCCGCATCTGCGATTGCCATGTGGATGTGTACGCATCTGTTCGTCGGATACGGATGGCTTTCCGTGATTGTACACAGTCTGATCTGCGGTATCATGATACCGGCAGTATTTTTGCTGGTTTACCACAGAACGCAGGAATGCCGGTACCTAATCAGAAAAGTTCAACTTATAATTGACAGACGGGGGAAAACAGTTTGAAGAAAACAGCAATGAGTTTGGATCAAAAAACCATTTTAGTCACCGGGGCGGCAGGCTTTATCGGCGGTAATCTTGTGCTTGCTCTGCTGCGGGATCATCCTTCGATCACGATTATAGGAATTGACAATCTGAACGATTATTATGATGTGTCCTTAAAGGAGTTTCGGCTGAGGCAGATTGAGGAGACGGCCCGCACACATCCGGAGAGCAGATGGATTTTTGTGCGGGGTTCGATTGCGGACAGGGAGCTTGTGAGGAGTCTGTTTAGGGAGTATCGGCCTTCTGTGGTGGTCAATCTTGCGGCGCAGGCAGGCGTGCGCTATTCCATCGAGAATCCGGACGCCTATATAGAGACCAATATTGTGGGATTTTACAATCTTTTGGAGGAATGCAGACATTCCTACGACAATGGAGAGACAGGTGTGGAGCATTTGGTATATGCCTCCTCCTCTTCCATCTATGGAGCAAACGACAAAGTTCCGTATTCTACCGAGGACAAGGTGGATAATCCGGTTTCTCTCTATGCGGCGACGAAGCGCTCCGACGAACTGATGGCGCACGCTTATTCCAAGCTGTATAATATTCCTTCTACGGGACTTCGCTTTTTTACGGTGTATGGTCCGGCGGGGAGGCCGGATATGGCCTATTTCGGATTTACGGACAAGCTCAGAAACGGGCGTACGATCGAGATCTTCAATTATGGCAACTGCAAGAGGGACTTTACCTATATTGATGATATTGTGGCGGGCATACGGCTTGTTATGCAGTCTCCGCCGCTACGGGAGAGAGGGGAAGACGGACTTCCCATGCCGCCCTATGCCCTGTATAATATAGGCAACAGTAAGCCGGAGAATCTGCTGGATTTTGTCACTGTCCTGCAGGAGGAATTGATTCGGGCGCATGTGCTCCCGGAGGACTATGATTTTGACGCACATAAGAAACTGGTGCCGATGCAGCCGGGCGATGTGGCTGTGACCTATGCGGATGTCTCAAAGCTTGAACGGGATTTTGGCTTCAAACCTGCCACGCCGCTGCGAGAGGGAATTCGCAAATTTGCCGAGTGGTACTATGAGTTTTATCTTGCACAGAATGCGCAAAAGTAGTGGAGATTAATAAGGACGGAGATCATTTGAAGAGAGGGAAAAGGTATGAGGAAATTTGAGGAGATCAAGATTGCGGTGGCAGGAACAGGGTATGTGGGCTTATCCATTGCCACTCTGCTGTCCCAGCATCATGAGGTGACGGCGGTGGACATCGTGCCGGAGAAGGTGGAGCTTGTCAATCAGCGCAAGTCTCCGATCCGCGATAAGGAGCTGGAGGAATTTCTGGCAGAGCGGCCGCTTCGGCTGACGGCCACGCTGGATGCAAAATCGGCGTATCAGGATGCCGATTTTGTGGTGATCGCAGCGCCCACCAACTATGACAGCAAGAAGAATTTCTTTGACACTTCCGCGGTGGAAGCGGTGATCGAGCTGGTGCTGCAGTGTAATCCCGACGCGGTCATGGTCATCAAGTCTACCATTCCCGTGGGGTATACCAAGTCTGTGAGAGAGAAATATCACACGAACAATATTTTGTTCAGCCCGGAATTTTTGCGGGAGTCCAGAGCGCTCTATGACAATCTCTACCCCAGCAGAATCATTGTGGGGACGGACCCTGAGGACGAGAGGCTCTTGAACGCTGCCCATACGTTTGCGGCTCTTTTGCAGGAGGGAGCGATCAAGGAGCAGATCGACACTCTGTTCATGGGCTATACGGAGGCGGAGGCGGTGAAGCTGTTCTCCAATACTTATCTGGCGCTTCGAGTGAGTTATTTTAACGAGCTGGACACCTATGCGGAGATGAAGGGATTGGACACGCAGTCTATCATTGACGGCGTGTGTCTGGATCCCCGTATCGGTGCCTATTACAACAATCCTTCCTTTGGATACGGCGGCTATTGTCTGCCCAAAGATACCAAACAGCTTCTGGCCAATTATCAGGATGTGCCGGAGAATCTGATCGAGGCTATCGTGGAATCCAACAGGACGAGAAAGGATTATATTGCGGACAGAGTGCTGCAGATGGCCGGATACTATGATTATCAGGACAGTCAGGAGTGGGATGAGAAGCGGGAGAAAAATGTGGTGATCGGCGTGTATCGTTTGACCATGAAATCCAATTCCGACAATTTCCGCCAGAGTAGTATTCAGGGAATTATGAAGCGTGTGAAGGCCAAGGGGGCAACGGTGGTAGTGTATGAACCCTCATTGGAGGAGGGCAGTACCTTTTTCGGAAGCCGGGTGGTTAATGAGCTTGGGAAGTTTAAGGCCATGTGCGACGCCATCATCGCAAATCGCTATGATTCCTGTCTGGATGATGTGCAGGAGAAAGTTTACACGAGAGATATTTTTAAGAGGGATTAAGGCGGTATCATGACTCATTGTGCTGCTGTTTCAGCTTCAGTAGATTGACATACTCTACCAGAGCGTGTGCGTTGGGCGGATCCAGCTGCAGCGAGGTGTTGAGCAGGTCGGAGACAGTATAGTTGTCTGTCAGCGGACGATTTAACGAATCCAGACAGCCGCGGAACTGTGTGCGTCCCAACAGATAGTCCACGGATACGCCGTAATAATCCGCCAATTTGCAGAGCGTGTCGTAGTCGGGATGATGGACGCCCAGTTCATAATTGCATACCGTGCCGACGGATACCTGCAGATAAGCGGCCAGTTCCTTTTGATAAATACCCTTTTCCATCCGTAGCTGCAAAATTTTTTGTCCGAAATCCATAGGAATCTCCTCTGTAGTTAACAGTTTCTAAATTGAATTCTACATTATTTTATGATATTTGGAATAGGATTATAGATAACGAAGAAAAAATTATAAATCAGAGAAGTGAAATTTACGAATCATAAATCAAAAATGTTGACACTCCGGTCAAACCTTTGTATAATCAGTACAAAGCATACATTCTATTACGGCATTCAGCCGTATCTTACGGAAAATCTTCCTTTATGAAATCTATGCTTTATCCCAAACCAATTTATTTTATGATGAGCATAGCGTACGGAGATCGTAAGAGAGGCAGAATGACTCCTGTTTTCCGCACGCTTGTGGAACAGGAGGAAAACGAATGAGACAACTGGAAGAATTGAACCTCGTGGATGACTTTCTGGTAAACAGCCTGACAAGCCATCAGGTCTACGGGGAACCTGCGGCACGCTGTATTCTGGAATGCATCTTGGGCAGAAAGATCGGAAAGCTGAAGATTATTCCACAGCATTTCATGCAGGGAGAGGACACGGACAGACACGGAATTCGTATGGACGTGTATCTTGACGAGGAGGACGGGGAACTTTTTGACTTGGAGCCGGACAAGAACAGCGAGAAAGAGGATGTCGCCGCCCTGCCGAAGCGGGCACGATTTTACCACGCGAAGTTGGATGCGGGGAGTTTGAAGAGCGGAGCGGAATACAGCGTTCTGCGGAATGTGTTTGTGATCTTTATTGCGACCTATGACCCGTTCGGGGCGGAACGGATGGTCTATACCATCAAGAATGGTTGTATGGAGATGCCGGACTTGCCGTATGAGGACGGGGCAAGAACGATCTTTCTCTATACGAAGGGGACAAAAGGGAATCCGCCGGAGGAATTGCGGGAGCTTCTGTATTACATGGAACATACGTCCAAGGAGAATGCGAAGACGGAAAGTTTGCAAAGGCTGCATGAAATGGTGACTGCGGTGAAGCGAGACAGAAAGGTAGGGTTGACCTATATGAAAAGCTTTGAGATTGAACAGAGGATACGAAGAGAAGGATTTAACGAAGGCATAACCCAAGGCATAACCAAGGGAAAAATCGATTCTATTTTAGAGCTTCTCGGCGATTTGGGCGACATTCCCTCCTCCCTGAAGGAGCAGATCACCACACAAAATGATGAGACAATCCTGCGCACATGGGTTAAATTGGCGGCGAAAGCGGAAAGCATCGAGCAGTTTCTTTCCGCAATGGAATCTTGAAAAGGAAGGTTCAAAAAAGCCCCGGTGGCAATGCCTTTCCTTGTGTTGTTCCGATAACTGACCTCCACGATGGAGTAATCTTTGCCGTAGGTGAGGAGATTGCCGTTCAACTCTGCCTTGATATCCTGCCGCCCTATAATAATCCGTAGGATCAATTCCACACTCTCAAAATTTTTATTGCTCTTTTGCAATATCAATAGGGACAGTTGTCCTTGGTGTAGATAGGGATATCGTCCGGATAATACTCCAGAGAGTCTACGGTCTCAAAGAAGAGGTCATCATAATAAAGATCATAGGTGCCGTCTTCGTTGTCAATAAAGTAACTGTTCTCCATGGAAACATACATGTAATTGGAGTCCGGAGGACATAGAGGAACAGGTATATATGGCCCGCAATAGGCCTCCAACACAAAAGAGTAGGAGAACAGATAGATCACGGAGATCATAAGTGTCAGCGCAATGTTGAGTGTTACGTTGAATTTCTCCCGAGCTTTCAGAAGCACATTGGTGCGCTTGTACAGATCGCTGTCCTCAAAGCGAAGTAGTGACAGTGTGAAGGTGCCGGGGAGGAGAGACCGAGAGACGGCGCGTTCCGATATGTTCAGCAGACAGTCCGTGTATTCCTTGATCCGGGAGGTAGAGGTGTGTGTGACATCATGGTCGATGCGCATCTCCAGAATGACGTCCGTCTGGTGGTTCAAGAGATGACAGAAGGGATTCCACCAGTAGAGGATCGTGAGGAGCCGGATGAAATGTTTGCTCCACAGGTCATGGCGGAAATGGTGGGCGGTCTCGTGTTTCAACACAAAGTAGAGTTCTTCCTCCGACAGCACGAAGTCCTCTGGTATCAGAATGCAGGGGGAGAAGAACCCGAAGAGGGCCGGAGTCCTGAGGCCGGGCATCTCCAGTATGGTGAAGGGATTGGCCCTGCTGCGTTCCTCACAGACGCGCTGTAACATGGAGGCGTAGGGCTCCTTGTGGTTCAGCATTTTCCCGTGTAGGATGATATAGGAACGGGACCGGCGGTAGGAGATGAGATAGCGCAGGATTTCCAGCACACAGCCCATCGCCCAGACCCATTTGAAGATCAGCCATAGAGAAACAGGCTGTTCGCCTATTGTGAACAGCCCACTGTGCAAAAATACTATAATTTTGGAGATCCACAGAGGAAGCAGTACGGTGATGGTAAACGGCAGTTCCACGGGCAGCAAGAGACGAAACAGCGCAAGCAAAGCAAAGAGTGCCAGTTGCCTGTAGCCCATCCGAACCATAAAATCGGTATGGCAAAAGATGACCGTCAGCACGATCAGAAAGAGATTTGTGGTGATGACAGTCATCATTATGGTGGATATGGAAATCTGCAGCATAGAATCCTCACCTATTTCTTCTTGACGTATTGTTGTTCGTAATCTTTGAGCATGGCCCGCAGTTCGGAGATGTCATTCTTTACCTGCTCCGCATCGTCGTTTGTCTTGAGCAGAGCCGCAAACAGGCTGCTCTTGGAGACTACATCGCTGAAGCTGTTGTAATTGTCTGTGAAATCCTGCAGGATCGCCTCGCGGGAGGCCTCCGTGGGACTGTAGGTGCGGCTCAGCACCTTGCCGCTGTGGGTGATGCCTGCCACCTCCACCAACTTGGCGCGCAGAAGCTTTCTGAGCACGGCGGTCACGGTGCTCTGGGTCAGACCGTCGCCTGCGTTGACAATATCGGTGGCCATCAAGGGCTGTTCGGATTTCCAGAGGATGTTCAGCACATCCAATTCTCTAGGGTTTATCATGATACCAATCCTTTCTGAACTTTGATAGGCTCATTATAGGATATTTTCCGATAGAAGTCAACAAAAACAGACTTTTCTCCCGGATTGTCGCGGCTGGAAAAGTCTGTCATTTCGTTATGAATTTGGTTTATGCCAATTGATTATAGATCACGGACGAAAATCCAGTCACCCTCCCACTGACCAGTGCTAAAATTAAACAAACGTTTATATAGTTTATTGTCCCTTTCTTCATAGATCCATCTTTTGACAGCTTGCTGAGGCTCAATGGTAGTGCCGATACCAGTGGACTGCGGCTCAGCAGCTGCAGCGGACACAGGCAATACCGAGAGACACAGGGTACAGCAGAGGAGTCCAACAGTGGTGATGAGATGTCTGATGATACGATTCTTCATTGCAATTTCTCCTTTGTATGAAATGTGAATTATGTAAGGCATAATAAATCAGTAAGGTATGTAATCAATGCAAACCATACATTAATAAGACGCTTATAAAATACAAGTATATTATAATGCCACAACTATATATTGTCAATAATAATATCCATATTTTGGATAAAAATTGCTTTCCGGCCAAGAATATGATAAAATAGCCATGTTTCGCTGCAGATTTCTCTGCTTCGGAATAATCTACGGGTATTTTACGGGGGGCGGCGTTCAATGAAAAAATTGTTGATAATCGGTGCAAGCGGTCATGGAAAAGTCATTGCCGATCTGGCGGAACAGACTCACCAATATGAGGAAATTAATTTCTTGGATGATAACAAGCTGCTTCATGGAAACACATTTGCAAAAGGGAAAGTTATAGGGAAAACACAACTTGCAAGAGAGTTGATAAAAGAATATGAAATCTTTACCGCGATCGGAAATGCAGAAATCAGAGAAAAGATCACGGAGGAATTGTTGGAATGTGGGGCAGAGATCCCGGTTTTGATTCATCCTTTCTCATCAATAGCGGATGACGTCATAATTGGAGTCGGAACAGCAGTCATGGCAGGAGCGGTGATTAACGCCGGAAGCAGAATCGGAAAAGGTGTGATCATTAACACCTGCGCTTCGGTAGATCATGACAATGAGATATCGGATTATGTCCATGTGTCGGTAGGCGCACATACGGCGGGAAGCGTGAAAATAGGAAAATATACATGGATCGGGATAGGGGCCGTGGTAAGCAACAATCTCTCTGTCACAGATCATGTGGTACTTGGGGCGGGAGCGGTGGTCGTAAAAAATATAGACATACCGGGAACCTATATAGGAGTTCCTGCAAAGCAGCATAAATGATAAAAATTGCTTTCCGGACAAAAATATGGTAAAATAACCATATTTAGGGCGATCATAAATCACGGAGCGGTTTATGGCGGAATAACCATACGGCATGAGAGATGAAAGAGAGGTCACTATGTTAACGAATAAAGTCATTCTGATTACAGGTGGTACCGGGAGTTTTGGCAAGGCATTTACCAGATATGTCTTGGAACGCTATCAGCCCAAGAAGCTCATCATTTATTCCCGGGATGAGTTCAAGCAGTTTTTGATGCAGAACGAGTTCAAGGAATATGCGGACAGACTCCGTTTCTTTATCGGTGATGTGCGTGACAAGGAGCGTCTGCGCAGAGCCTTGGAAGGTGTGGATTATGTGATTCACGCGGCGGCTTTAAAGCAGGTGCCCGCCTGTGAGTACAACCCCGCGGAGGCCATCAAGACCAATATCAACGGCGCGCAGAATGTGATAGACGCTTCGCTGGACTGCGGTGTGAAGAAAGTGGTGGCTCTGTCCACGGACAAGGCAGTCAATCCCGTCAATCTCTACGGCGGCACCAAGCTGGTGTCGGACAAGCTTTTCATTGCAGCCAATGCTTATGCGGGGAATAAGGACATCTGTTTCTCCATTGTGCGCTACGGCAATGTGGCGGGCAGCCGCGGTTCCGTCATTCCCAAATTCTATGACATGATCAAGAACGGCTGTACGGAACTGACCGTGACGGATTACCGGATGACCCGTTTCTGGATCAGTCTGCAGGAAGGTGTGGAACTGGTGATCAAGGCGCTGGAGGAGTCCACCGGCGGAGAGACTTTTATCTCCAAGATTCCTTCCTTTAAGATCACGGATCTGGCGGAGGCCATGCTGCCCGGCTGCAAGACCAAGGAGATCGGAATCTATCCCGGGGAGAAGCTGCATGAGATCATGGTCACGGTGGAAGACTCCCTGACCACTTATGAATATGACAAACATTTTATCGTTTATCCTCAAGTAAAATGGAACAGCAAACAGAAGATCAACGAGTCCGGCAAGAAAGTGGAAGAAGGATTCTCCTACAGTTCCGGCAACAATACGGATTGGCTGAGCGTAGAACAGATCCGCGAGCGTTTAAAGACGCTGGATCTGGAGCAGTAGGACCGAAGAGGAAAGAGATGTCCGTCTGTCTGGGGCAAAGCGGGGCTTTAGGCAGACGGCGGGAAGGCATGGTTATTTATATGAGTCAGTTGGCGATATTCGGCGGCACTCCCGTGCGGGAGACGCCGATTCATTATGGAAAACAGTATATTGATCAGGCGGATATCGACGCGGTGGCGGAGGCTTTGAAAAGCCCCGCACTCACGGGCGGCCCCAAGATTTCCGAACTGGAGAGGAAGCTCTGCGAGGTCACGGGGGCGAAATATGCCGTGGCGGTGAGCAACGGCACGGCGGCCCTGCATCTGGCGGCTATGGCGGCAAATTTCCGGGAGGGGGACGAGGTGATCGTGAGTTCTGTCACGTTTGCGGCGTCCGCCAACTGTGTACTCTATGTGGGAGCGCGGCCGGTGTTTGCGGATATCGATCCCGAGACCTACAATATCGATCCGGATTCCGTCAGAAAGCTGATTACTCCCCGCACAAAGGGCGTGATTGCCGTGGACTTCACAGGTCAGGCCGTGAAGCTCGATGAGATCCGGGCGATCTGCGAGGAGCATGGGCTGATTCTGATCGAGGATGCCGCTCATGCTATTGGCACCAAATATAAGGGGCGGCCGGTGGGCAGCATCTCGGACATGACCTGTTTCAGTTTTCATCCGGTGAAGACGGTCACTGCCGGTGAGGGCGGTGCCGTCACCACCGATGACGAGGAACTCTATCGGAGGATTCTTCGTCTGCGCAGCCACGGCATCACCCGCGACCGGGAGGAGATGGTTCACCCCACGGACGCAACGTGGTACAACGAGCAGGTGGAACTGGGCTACAATTATCGAATTACGGATATTCAGGCGGCGCTTCTCATCAGCCAGCTCTCCAAGCTGGAGCGGTTTTCCGAGAGACGCCGGGAGATCGTGGAGAAATACAATGCGGCTTTTGCGGATATACCGGAGATCATGGTGCAGAGGGAGATTCCGGAATCGGACACCACCAGACATCTGTATATCCTGAGACTGCACTTGGAGAAATTGAGATGTGACAGAAGACAGTTCTTTGACGCTCTGTGGGCGGAAAATATCTGTTTACAGGTACATTACCTTCCCGTATATTATCATTCCTGTTATGAGCGCTTGGGGTACGGGAAGGGGCTGTGTCCGAATGCGGAGAGGTACTATGAGGAGGTCATGAGTCTTCCGCTCTATTATTCCCTGACGGATGAAGAGGTGGAGGACGTGATCACGGCGGTGAAGAAGGTCGTGGACTATTACCGCCTGTAGCGTCTGTGTTCAGCAGCCGATGCGGAGTAATTGTGCCCGACCGTAAATGGTAATGGGAACGGATCCGGCGGGCAGAAACAGGCAGCTCCCCTTGGAAAAGGGCAGAGTCTCGCAGCCAAACCGCAGATGTCCCTGACCCTCCACGCACAACAGTACCTGAAAGCTGTGTTCCGTGGTGGAGCAGTCCGGCGCAGGGCCGGATGATAGATTGATCAGAAGCCGTTCCACCTGAAAATATTTGCAGCGGCACAAAAGTTCCGAGGCGAAGCCCGGGCGATAGCGGAGAACCCGCATGGGCTGTACGGGACTTTGGCTGCTCTCGTAATGTAATACTTGCAGTGCCTTCTCAACCTGGAGAGGGCGCTGCAGACCGTTTTTGTCTTTGCGTCCATAGTCGTATAACCGGTAAGTGAGATTCGAGTTCTCCTGAATCTCGGCCAGCACGATTCCGGCGCCGATGGCATGAACGGTTCCCGCCTCAATAAAAAACACATCGTTTTTCTTCACGGGCACTTTCCTGAGATATTTCTCTATGGTGCCCTGTTCCAGCGCATGTCGCACGTCCGCTTCCATCATATCCTGTGTAAAACCGTAGATCAGACAGGAGCCCGGCTCGGCGTCCAGAACATACCACATCTCGCTTTTGCCAAGCGAACCGTTCTCGTGTTGTCCGGCATAGGCGTCGTCGGGATGCACCTGCACGGACAAACGCTCTCTGGCATCGATGAGTTTTACCAGAATGGGAAGGGTCTCGGAGGTCTCGGTGTCGTTTCGTAGGGCGTTCATCACTTCCAAGGGGTGGCTTCCCAGATATTCCGGGTGTTCGGCCAGAACCTGACGCAGGGATTGCCCCAGATGTTCGCCGCTTGCCACCGTGCTGGAGCCGTCCGGATGAGCGGAGCATTCCCAAGTCTCGGCCAGTGGTGTCATATCGATATTTTTGTGAAAATCCGTGTTCAGACGGCTGCCGCCCCACAGATAATCTTTGCCCGCGGGCAAAAGCAGGAAGGGCTCTGCTCGCAAGAAAGGCTGATTCTCATAACTCATATTTTTGTTTGTCATGGACACTGATATCTCTGCCCAACTGCACCTCCATAATCTTTAACTCTGTGTCGGCGATGACCGTGTGGCGGCAGCCGGCCTGCATAGTGATCACATCTCCGGCCTGCACGGGCTGCTCCATTCCGTCCACAATGGTTCTGCCTCTGCCGGAGAGAACAGTCCACGTCTCGTCCCGGCGTTCATGGCTGTGATAGTTCATGCGGTGCCCGGGTTTTAATGTCACTTTGATGGTGAGGCTTTCCTCCTCCACATCCAGCACACGAAAGCTTCCCCAAGATTTGTCCGCAAACATGACCTGCTGATCTATGGCGTCCACATAGGGCTTGATATAGCTGGACTGATTCTTGTCGGACACCAGAATCCCTTCGGGGCTTGCGGAGACCACCACATCTTTCAAACCCATGCACAGGATGGGCATATCCAGATCATTCACCACATGGACATTTTCACAGGCCTCATCCAGAATGGCATTGCCCACACAGTTCTCGTCCATGGCTTCCGTCAGGGTGTTCCATGTGCCGATATCCTTCCATTGACCGTTAAAGCGCATGACCTGAATCTCGGGCTCTTTTTCCACCACGGCATAGTCGAAACTTATCTTGACAAGCGTGTCATATTTGTCGAACAAGTCCTGATAGTCTGTAAAATCAATTAATTCATGGGCGCGGGAGAGTAAGTAGCCAAGTTTACATGCGAAAACACCGCCATTCCAAAGGGCTCCTTGTGCAATGTACTTCTCTGCCGTGGCCGCATCAGGCTTTTCCTTGAAGGTCTTCACTCTGGTGACAGGAAGGTTGTCCTCGGGAATAATATAGCCATATTTTTCGCTGGGATAGGTGGGCTCAATTCCCATCAGAACCATATTGGCGGACATGCAATCAGCCTGCATGCTTAATTTTTGCAGGGTTTCAAAATAATCCGTGTTCACATAAGGGTCCACAGGACAGATGACCACAGCTTCGTTTGGGTCAATACCTCTCACATCATGAAGATATGCGGCCGCCAGTGCAATGGCGGGAAAGGTGTCCCGTCTGCAGGGCTCCACACAGATGCCCACATCCTCCCCCAATTGGTTGTGGATGGCCGACACTTGGGATTTGGAGGTTGCAATTGTGACATTTGCGTCAGAATCTACGCTGCGAATCTGGCGGTAAACCCTTTGCACCATGGATTCGTATTCGCCGTCAGGAGTTTTAAACAGCTTGATAAATTGCTTGGAGCGGATGTCGTTGGAGAGCGGCCAAAGTCTCTTTCCCGATCCGCCGGAGAGTAAAATGATATTCATATTGTTTTCTATCCTTCCTGATTATGTTGATAGATTGTAACTGTTCAGAACCAAGCGCAGCAGCATTTTGCGAATGGTTTTGAATTGTTGTGACAATTTGATTGTGGGGATTAACGTTCCGCACGCATGGGATTATTCAGGAAATCCTGATAGGTCAAACGAATGCCCTCTTCCAACTCCGTCTGATAATGCCATCCCAAGTTTTCCAGTTTGGACACATCCAATAGCTTTCTGGGGGTGCCGTCGGGCTTGTCGGTATCCCATTTGATCTCGCCATGATAACCTATGACCTTGGCGGTGAGCTCTGTCAGTTCCCGAATGGTCAGTTCCTTCCCGGTGCCCACGTTCACCGTCTCGTTGCCGGAATAATGGTTCATGAGAAAGACGCAGGCATCGGCCAGATCGTCCACATAGAGAAACTCCCTCAGAGGAGAGCCGGTGCCCCAGCAGGTGACGCTGTCAAGTCCCGCCTCCTTGGCCTCATGGAACCGGCGGATCAGCGCAGGCAGCACATGGCTGTGGGTGGGATGGTAATTGTCGTTGGGACCGTAGAGATTGGTGGGCATGGCGGAGATATAATCCGTACCGTATTGTCTGTTCAGAAACTCACAGTATTTTAAGCCGGAGATCTTGGCCAGCGCGTAGGCCTCGTTGGTCTTCTCCAGCTCCGAGGTCAGGAGACAGCTCTCGGGCATGGGCTGGGGAGCCATGCGGGGATAGATGCAGGAAGATCCCAGAAACAGAAGCTTCCGGCAGCCATTCTGCCAAGCGGCGTGGATCACGTTCATCTCCAGAATCATGTTGTCGTACATAAAATCCGCCAGCGCCTCCGAGTTGGCTATGATACCGCCCACTTTGGCGGCGGCCAGAAAGACGTAATCCGGTTTTTCCTCCGCAAAAAAATTCTCCACTTCGGTCTGTCTGCACAGATCCAGTTCTTTGTGACTGCGGGTCAGCAGATTGTGATATCCCTGAGACTGCAGCGCGCGGACAATGGCGGATCCTACCATTCCCTTATGCCCCGCCACATAGATTTTTGCATTCTTTTCCATCATAGTACCTTTGCCTCCATTTTGGCCAGTGCTCTGTCATGCTCGGCCATAATACGTATCAGTTCTTCATAGGAAGTTTTCTGCGGATTCCATCCCAGCTCGGTTTTGGCCTTGGTAGGGTCGCCCAGAAGATTGTCCACATCGGTGCGGCGAAACCACGCGGGATTGACACATACTAACATTCGGCCCGTGGCGGCGTCATATCCTTTCTCGTCCAGCCCCTCGCCCTCCCAGCGGAGTGTAAAGCCGTTGACGGCAAAGGCTTTTTCCGTAAAATCCCGGACGGTATGCTGCCTGCCGGTGGCAATGACAAAATCTTCGGGGGTGTGATGCTGCAGCATCAGCCACATGCATTCCACATAATCTTTGGCATAGCCCCAGTCTCTTAAGGAGTCCAGATTACCCAGTTCCAGATGATCCTGCAGTCCCTCCGCGATGCGTCCCGCGGCCAGAGTGACTTTTCTGGTGACAAAATTCTCTCCCCGGCGCTCCGACTCGTGATTGAACAAAATTCCGTTTACGGCAAACATCTGATAGGCGTCCCGATACTCTTTGATAATCCAGAAGCCGTACTGCTTGGCCACCGCATAGGGACTGTACGGATGGAAAGGCGTGGTCTCCCGCTGGGGAATCTCCTCCACCTTGCCGAAGAGCTCGGAGGTGGATGCCTGATAGATTCTGGTCTTCTGCGTGAGTCCCAGAATGTGAACCGCCTCCAAGATGCGCAGTACCCCCAGTGCATCCACATCCCCGGAATATTCCGGTACGTCAAAGGATACCTGCACATGGGACTGGGCGGCTAGATTGTAGATTTCGTCGGGCTGTATCAGATTGATAATGCGGAACAGAGAGGAAGAGTCCGACAGATCCCCGTCGTGGAGCGTGATGGCCCGTGCGGCGATCAGATGGTCGATGCGCGCCGTGTTGGAGATGGATGCGCGTCTTATGATACCGTGTACCTCATACCCTTTTTCCAACAGAAATTCCGCCAGATAGGAACCGTCCTGTCCTGTGATGCCTGTGATCAAAGCTTTTTTCATATCGTATGTGAGTCCTCCTGTCCAGATTTTCAGATATAAACTAACTCTAAGGAATATTTTTACAAATTAATCCGCGCATGGAAAGGGCATATTTTGAGAACTGCTAGCATTATATTGACTTTTATGCTATACTCCAAGTACAAATGTCAAGGGAAAGGCGGGTGATGACATGGATCCCATGCTCTTTGACGGAACCTTGGTAAAATCGAACCGCATCATCTACACCCCGTCGGATTTCGCCAAAGCCAATCTCATCCATCTGCAGGAGGCGGGAGAGCTGCAGGCGCAGCGGCCTCACACCAGCAGACGGCAGAATTTGTCCTCCTATCTGTTCTTTATGGTGCTGGAGGGGGAAGGTGTTCTGGAGTACGAGGGGGCGAACTGTAGGCTCAGGCAGGGGGATTGTGCCTTCGTGGATTGTCACCGGATTTATGCCCATAGCTGTTCCGAGGTTTTGTGGCGTTTAAAATGGGTTCATTTCTATGGACCCAACATGGGCGGCATCTACGAAAAATATGTGGAGCGGGGAGGGAACTGCGTCTTCACACCGGCGGACGGGACTCTTTTTGAGGAAATTTTGGATGAGATATATGAAATTGCCGCCTCCAATATTAACAGTAAGGATATGCAGATTTATGCGAAATTAACCTCTCTGCTGGCGCTGCTCATGGAGCAGAACCGGAACGTGTCGGAGCGGGATGCGGTCAGAGGGGCGGAGCGGACAAAGAGTGCCGCCAAGAGGCAGAATCTGCAGGCGGTGAAGGAATATCTGGACGCGCACTACGATGAGAAGATCACGCTGGATCAGCTCTCGGGGCTTTTTTATATCAATAAATTCTATCTGACCCGCATTTTCAAGGAGCAGTTCGGCGAGTCCGTCACGGAATACCTTCTACAGGTGCGCATCACCCGGGCGAAACAGCGGCTGCGGTTTACGGACAAACCCGTGGAGGAGATCGCGCAGGAGTGCGGGATGCGGGATGCCAATTACTTTGCCAGAATGTTTAAGAAGGTGGAGGGCGTGACGCCGGGGCAGTTCAGACGTATGTGGTAAAAGCGGGAAGAGTTTCTAAGGCGGAAGAGGACTCCGCCTTAGAAACTCTATGTCCCGCTTCGAAGAATCGCTGAAGCGATTCTTCCCATAAGGGCGTCCTGTTGTTTTATCAAATCCGTTACTTGCATCTGGTTTTTCGCAAGCACTTTAAGAGAATAAAAAGGGAATGAAAAATTAGCAATATATTTATGAAATCAGAAGAGACAGAAAAAGTGAAAATGAATAAAAGTGAATTAAAAAGAACAGAAAGCAAGCAATTAGAAAAAATGAAATTGGAAAAAATGCAATCAGAAATCAAACACTTGGAAACCGGGCAGTCGGATGCTGCGCGGTGGGATCGGATCATAGACTATGGGATTTTTGCCGTGCTGCTTGTGGGAGCGTTATGCGTGACGTACACGCTTTTTTACAGGCAGTGTGTGGAGAGTATGCTGGGGAGCGGGCTCTATCACTCCGACATGAAGGCCTATATTCTGGAGATGCAGGGATTGGACAGCGGTTACAGTTTTCCCTATCCGGTGTTCTTCAAGCTGGCGGCTTTTTTTCATCTCTTTGTGGAGCCGGAGGCCGCCGTGGCGCTTGCGACCGTCTTTCTAAACGGGCTGGCGGTGGTGATCGCCAAGACGGCGCTGAACGCCTTGGTGCTTGAGCGCTGTGGGGAGACTGCCCGCGGACGGGAACGGCTTGTGAGAGTGTGCGTCAGTCTGGCGGCGGTGGGACTGTTTTTTATCTCCATGGTATATCCGCCCACGGGGATGTATCTGCCCGGAATCAAGTACAACTATCTGGGTGTGTTCACGGCCAATCCTTTTCACAACGCCACTTATATGGCGGCGAGACCTTTTGCCATTCTGGCGTTTTTATGGTATGCCAAGCTTCTTGACACTTATGAGAGCGGCGGGAGAACGCGGGATTATCTCTGTTTTTCCATCTTTTTGCTGCTTGCCACCATGACGAAGCCCAGCTTTACCATTGTGCTGGTGGGCGCGGCGGGACTGATCATGCTTTACAGGCTGTTCCGGTCAAGATTTCGGAATCTGAAGAACACGGTTTTGCTGGGGCTGACATTTCTGCCCACATTCGTAGATCTGCTCTATCAATATCGAGGGGTGTTCGTGCCCGATGCGGGCGAGGAGGGCGGTATCGGATTTTGTCTGGGGAGCATCTGGCGGCTTTACTGTGACAATATCCCGCTGGCGGTGGGGCTGGCGGCAGGGTTTCCGATACTGGTGCTTCTTCTGAATTACAGGGAGTGGAAGCGGGATACGCTGTATCGGCTGTCATGGCAGGTCTGGCTCATGAGTTTCGTCATGGCGTTCTTCCTCTATGAGAAAGGGTTTCGGGCGCCGGATTTTAATTTTTCATGGGGATACATGTATGGCATTTTCTTTGCGTTTTTCGGGTCGGTGACGGTGCTGCTTCGAGCCACTGCGGCCGGGAAGAGAAAAGGCCTTCTCACGCTGCAGTGGGCGGCTTTTGGTTGGCATCTTGTCTGCGGGCTGTACTATTTCCTCGGAATCTTCCAAGGAGGGATGTATTACTGAGTATGGCGATCCCTCGGGCAGCGTAAGGTAGAAGGAGCAGACCGTAGAGGAAGATATAGCGCGCGTTGGCCTCCCAGATCATGTGGAACAGGAATCCGCCGAAGACGCCGATCAGGCCGATCCGGGTGAGGAGGGCGTCTGTTTTTCCGCGTAACAGTGCGGCAAAGATACCGATAAAACAGCCCAGATAGAGCAGGTTCTGGTAAAGATTGCAGTAGCTGATATAGAACCGGGCAGCCTCTCCTGTGTACACGGATTCCACAAGGGGATGACGCTCGCCCAGCGTGGCGAGGGTGGCCTGACGGCTGGCGTAAGTGCCGTCCGCCCATTGGGAGAGGAATTTGCCCAGATAAAAGGTCATCGCATAATCGGGATGTTCCCGGAAATAGGAGACGCGCTCGGCCATGAACTGTCTGCTGATATCCGCCGTCAGGTCGGCATCCATCCCGTTCTCCTGATAGGTGTCAAAATTAAAGCCGTTGTACCAGCCGTTTCCTCTGGAGGATTCCTGCATGCCCATGGCGAAATAGGACATAGCGGGGACGCCGGAGCGCAGAGTGTTGCCGGCGCGCAGCTCGTAAATTTTTTGGGTGGCGGGCAGGATCGTCAGAGAGAGCACCGCGCACAGAGCGGCGAAAACAAGCAGCGTTTTCCGTCTGTGTTTGATCCCCTCCAATATCGTCACGATCAATACGGCGATGATGATGACAAGAGAATTTTTGCGAAGCATCACCGAGAGAGTCAGGGCGATGAGACTTATGATTCCGGGAACAGCTTCTCGTCCGTCCGATGTTTTCAAGATGCGGAGCAGATAATAGATTCCCACGGACAGGGCCGCAAAGGAGGGCGTCTCTCCGTACACGAAGGAACTGTATAGAATCAAAGGCAGATTGATGCCCGCCATGATCAGATAAATACAATCCGCCCGGTCGTCCTGCCACAGAAGCCGGACAGTGGCATATTGATAAAAAACAATGACACAAGTCAATACTACATAGAGACATTTGATAAAATGATAGGCCTGCAGATCGGTGGGCAGCAGTTTCCACAGGCGGATCAGAAGTTCAAAAAACGCAAGGAGCCCCACCTGCTGGGGATAGTAGGAGAGATAGGAATCCGTGGGGTGGATCACCGAGGTGTCTCCCTCGGAGAGACTTGACGCGGCGGAGTACACGGACCAAGCGTCCGCGGCGGGAGCCGTTCTGCCGAAGAGAATGAGAAGACCACCCAGAAGAATGATCCAGCCGAGAACCAGTGCCAACAGGATCCGCTTTCTCTTGGCGTAGGCATTTCCGGCGCCGGAGGAGGCTGCGGAGGGACAGAACAGGCGGCAGCAGAAGAACAAAAGCAGCAGAAGAATGCCCGTGCCCGCAATATTTAAGAGGGGATTGTCCACCGCGGTGCGCACCTGCTGGCCGGTCATGTCGTCCGCGTAACAGGTGAAGAGAAAGCCCGCCACAAAGAGCAGTCCGGTGAAGATCAGAGTCAGAAATTGTATGAAGTTGCAGGAAAAATGATAGATCTTATCCGGAAGTTGTCGCACTTGTTCTACCTCAAAAAATTTTGTTAATGAATCGGAAAATCTGGAAAGCATTGCGTGTTTCCAAGCCGCCACAATTTTTGAATCATTATAACATAATATAATTCATAAAAACAGTGGTTGGAAAAGAATAATCGTGATAAAATAGTGGTAATGCATGAAATGAATGGAAGGAAGACGGAAAAGAGGGACTATGGATAAAATCGCGGTATTGATACCTTGCTACAATGAAGAGAAGACCATTGCCAAGGTGATTGCGGACGTGCACCGGGCGCTGCCGGAGGCGGCCGTCTATGTCTACAACAATAATTCCACGGACCAAACGGCGCAGATTGCCGAAGAATGCGGCGCGATCGTGCGAAACGAGTACAAGCAGGGCAAAGGAAATGTCATGCGCAGGATGTTTCGCGAGATCAATGCGGAGTGTTATCTGATGATCGACGGAGATGACACCTACCCGTTGGAATGCGCCCCGGAGATGGTGAATCTGGTGCTTGAACGCGGAGCGGATATGGTGGTGGGGGACAGGCTTTCCTCGACATATTTTTCGGAGAACAAACGTCCTTTCCACAATTTCGGAAACAGTCTGATGCGGATGGGAATCAACAGTCTCTTCCGGTCCGACATCAAGGATATCATGACGGGATACAGAGCGTTCAGCTATGAGTTTGTGAAGACATTCCCTGTGTTTTCCAAGGGGTTTGAGATCGAGACGGAGATGACCATTCACGCAGTGAATTACAATATGCAGGTGGAGAATGTGGTGGTGAAATACCGGGACAGGCCCGAGGGCAGTGTGTCGAAGCTCAACACCTACAGCGACGGGGCAAAGGTGATCCGCAAGATGCTGCAGCTCTACAAAAATTATAAACCATTGGGGTTTTTCGGGCTGTTGGGCATGATCCTGATCCTTGTGGCGGGGGCGGTGTTTGTGCCGGTGGGTCTGGAGTATCTGGAGACGGGACTGGTGCTGCGGTTTCCCACGCTGATCGTGTGCGGTTTTATGGTGATGGCGGGGCTGTTGTCCTTCTTTGCGGGCATGATACTGGAAGTGATGGCGGCCAAGGACAAAAGAGATTTTGAGTACCGCCTGAATTGCGTGCACGAGGCCAGAAGGACTGCGGTATGAAGAGAGACTGCATCTTTTTTTCTCTATATGGTTTTCTGTTTTGTTTCTTTACCGCCACGGGCAGGGAGCTGGCCCAAAAGGGCAATATCCTGTGGTCGAGAGGCTTTCTGACGGGACTGCTGCTCTTTTGTGTGGCAGGGGGAATCTGTCTGGGAGTGCTGTGTGCCTTGGTGTGTCGTTTTGCACCGGTTTTTTATGAGAAGGTCGGACGGCGGGAGTTTCCGGCGTGGCGTCTGTGGATTATGTGTACGGCGATCCTTGTCCTGTGCTGGCTGCCGGGATATCTGTCTTATTATCCGGGGATCTGTGCCTATGACGTCACGGTGCAGACCGGGCAGATCATAAGCGGCGAATACAATGACCATCATCCCATCGCGCACACGCTATTAATAGGAGGCGGTATGCGTCTGGGGGAGGCGTTGTTTGGCAGCGCAAATACGGGTCTTGCCGTCTTGGTGTTCCTACAGATGACCGCATGGGCGGCGGCCTTTGCGTGGGGTCTTGCGCTTCTTTGGAGACGGGGGGCGTCGAAAGGGTTCTGGGCAGCGCTTTTGCTCTTTGGTATGTTTTATCCCTTTCACCATTATATGAGTATCAGTGTCATCAAGGATGTGTTCTTCAGTCTGTTTTTTCTGTTGCAGACCCTTGCGTTGTGTGAGATGATAAGACGTAGGAAAGCGGGCTGTGACAAATTTGCCATGCTGTTTGTGGTCAGTTCTATTGGGATGCAGCTATTTCGCAACAACGGCAGATATGCCATGTTGGTGCTGTTTGCGGCGCTTCTGTTCGCGCTGGTGTTTGGCCGGGGGGCGAGACGCTTCTGGGGAGAGCTTTTCTTAAATTGTGCGGTCAGTCTTCTTCTGGGAAGTCTGCTGCTGTCAGGGCTTTTCCGGGTGACGGGGGCCGAGCAGGGGGACCGCAGGGAGATGCTGAGTATGCCGATCCAGCAGTTTGCCCGCTGTATGCTCTATCACGGCGGCGTGGGCGTTTTGGAGGAAGATGACGGTTCCATGGAGGAGCGGGACAAGGCCCTGATCAACGATTTTCTCTTGGATGAGAGTTATCGGGAATACCGGCCCGACATTGCGGATCCCGTGAAGCGGCATACGAACACTTATGTGGCCCGCTACCGCGCGGGAGATTTTGTGCGGACCTATCTAAATCTGCTCCACGATTATCCCGGTGATTTTATCAACGCGGCGCTGGCGGTCAATGCCGGCTATCTGTATATCGGGGACGAGAGCCATGCTTTTATCAATGAGAACGGCGTTGACAGAGGGCTTGGGTATGTGCAGACCCGCTGGGTGGAGGAAGAGTTGAATCCCCGGGGACTTTATAAGGATTCCAAGTGGGAGAGCCTGCACGGCAGAATGGAGAGATGGGCGGACGAAAACGCCTATCTGAAACTTCCGGTTCTGCGATATCTGTTCGTGCCCGGTACGGTTTTATGGCTGTACCTTCTGATCACGGCTTATCTGGCGGCGCGGAGAAGGTATGACAGATGCGTACCCTTTGCGCTGGCGGCGGGATATTATCTGACGCTCTTTTTGGGACCTACGGTTCAGCTTCGCTATATCTATCCTTTGACGGTGGTTCTGCCTTTTGCGGCATGGATGATGCTGTCCGGGGGAGGAGAGCGGGAAAAACGGCAGGAAAATTGAGAATGAATGGTAACGATAAAATCAATAAAAAGGATAAGATCAATAAAAACGACAAACTGATCATCGGCGCCGGCCTCTACGGGCTCTATTCCGCTCTCTACTGCGGAAGGAAGGGCCAGAGAGTGACGGTGCTGGAAATAGAGGCGGCGCCTTTTACGCGGGCCACTTATATCAATCAGGCCAGAGTGCATATGGGATATCATTACCCCCGTTCTCTGTCCACGGCCATGAAGTCTGCGGGATATTTCAGGCGTTTTGTGGAGGACTACGGTTTTTGTATTCATGACAGTTTTCAGCAGATTTATGCGACCTCCGCACATTTTTCCTGGACGGATGCGGAGGAGTTTCGGAAGTTTTGCAAGAGCGCGGACATACCCTGCATGGATGTGCCCGTGGGACAATATTTTCAGCCGGGACTGTGCGACGGCGCGTTTCTGACAGAAGAGTACACCTATGACGCTCATATTCTGCGGGATTATCTGGTGGAGGAGATCGGAAAACTGCCCAATGTGACATTGTGTTTCCTGCGGCAGATCACCCGGATCGTGCGCAGGAGCGACGTCTATGAGATCTATGCGGAGTATGAGGGCCGGGAGGAGGTCTACGAGGCCCCTTTTGTGCTGAATGCCACCTACGCCTCCGTCAATCAGGTGCTTCGCCGTGTGGAGGGTGCGGACACACAGGATTTTGGGTTAAAATACGAGCTCTGTGAGATCATTCTGTGCGATGTGGACGAGCGTCTGAAAAATATTGGTCTGACGGTGATGGACGGGCCGTTTTTCTCGATTATGCCATTCGGGAAAACCGGGTATCACTCTCTGACATCCGTGACGTTTACGCCTCATAAGACCAGTTACCATGCCACACCGCAGTTTGCCTGTGTGGAGGAAGGAGACTGCAGCGACCGGTGGCTTGGCAACTGCGACGGCTGTCCCGTGCGGCCGGAGAGCGCGTGGGAGTATATGTCCGCTCTGGCCCGCAAATATATGCGGGAAGAGTATGGTTTTACCTATGTGAAGTCGCTGTTTTCCATGAAGCCTATTTTAAAGGCGTCGGAGATAGACGATTCCAGACCCACGGTGATCAGAGCTCTTGAGCCTCGCAAGGCGGGGGAGCCTGTATTCATCAGTGTGCTCTCGGGCAAAATCAACACGGTGTATGACTTGGACGAGTTTCTGGATTAGGGACGGAGGAAAGAACGGGATGGGACAGACCAATCATAATAAAGAGAAAAACTTTGTATCCTGTGTGATCTATCTGCACAATGACGGCGGGGTCGTCAAGGAGTTTCTGCGCCGGATAGACGGCGTCATGCGGGAGAATTTTGAGAAATACGAGATGATCTGTGTCAACGACGGCTGTACGGACGACACGGTGGAGCAGATCCACTCCTTTTTGGAGGAGCAGGACAACACCGGAGCGGTGAGCCTGATCAATTTAAGTTTTTATCAGGGGGTGGAGACTGCCATGAACGCCGGTAGCGATCTGGCGGTGGGAGATTTCCTGTTTGAGTTTGACCGCTGTTGTCTTGATTTTGATCCCGATCTGATCATGGGGATCTACAGGCGGGCCTTGGAAGGATACGACGTGGTGTCGGCGGCTCCGAAACATGGCGTCCCTTTTACCTCGAGAATTTTTTATGCCCTGTATAACTGGAGCAGTCATTTCCGCTACCGCATCCGTCAGGAACGCTTTCGCATCATCTCCAGAAGGGCGGTAAACCGGGTCAATCAGATGAATATCTATGTGCCTTACCGCAAGGTCATGTACATGAATTGCGGGTTAAAGACGGACACGGTGGTCTATGATAATCATGAGACGGCGCGCAGGAGCCGCAACAGGGAGGAGCGGGGCAGCCGCAGCGGTCTGGCGGTGGATACGCTGGTGATTTTCACGGATGTGCTGGAGAAATTCTCCATGCTGGTGAGCGTTCTGCTCTTTGGATTTTTGTTGGTGATGTTCGGATGGATTGTGTATTCCATCTTCAGCACGGTGAGGCCGGTGGAGGGGTGGCTGTCCCTGATGGCACTCATGAGCTTTGGATTCTTCATGCTGTCCGTGCTGCTGACCTTGATTTTCAAATATCTGTCGATCATACTGAATATGAGCTTTAAGAGACAGCGCTATGTAGTGGAAGGAGTGGAAAAACTGACCAAATGATGCTTACGATTCTATTTCCCGTATTGAATGAGAGACTTCGTCTGGAGAGCGGCGTCACCCGCACGGTGGAGTATCTGAAGCGGATTAATTTTCAGGAGTATGAGATTATCATTGTGGACAACGGATCGGAGGACGAGACGCCTCAGATCGCCCGGATGCTCTGTGAAAAATATCCCGGCGTGCGGTACGAGCGCATCGGCGTGCGGGGCGTGGGCGCCGCTTTCAGACGGGGCGTGGAGCTGAGCCACGGCGATATCGTGGGATATATGGACATTGATCTGTCCACCAATATCAAGCATCTGGGAGAGGCCATACATATCTTCCGGACGGTGGAGGAAGTGGAGTATATCAACGGCAGCCGTTTTGCCAGAGAATCTGATACCAGAGGGAGAAAGTGGTATCGCAAGATCACTTCACAGGGGCTTCTGATTCTGTTGAAAGTGCTGCTGGGCATGAAGTCCACGGATGCCATCTGCGGCTTTACTTTTGTGCGGCGGAAGACCGCGCTGTCATTGGTGGAGGGCTGTAGTCAGGACAACGGATGGTTTTATATGATCGAGTTCCTGCTGCGGGCGGAGAAGCGGGGAGTGAGGATTCTGGATTACCCTGTGGAATGGCAGGAAGACTATAATACCACGGTGAAGGTGTTCAAGACGGTGTGCAATTATCTGGTGCAGATCGGGAGGCTGTTTTGGGAGTTTTATGTCAAAAAGAATGTATGAGGGCGAATTACGGCAAGTTGCTGCGGGTCACGCCGTGGAATGAGAGTCATCCCACGGCTGAAACGAGCAGGTTGGAGTGATTGGTAGAGGTGTGATATGAAAAGGGTGGCGTTTGTGTTCTTGGGTCTGGTCAAGAGGGGAAGGGGAAATGATTTGTAAAATACGAAAATGGGAGTTATCAGACGCAGCAGATTTGGCGTCGGCGCTTTCCAATAAGAAAGTACAAGACAATCTTCGGGACGGATTACCGTACCCATACACCGAGCAGGACGGAATGGATTTTATCTGTGCTATGCTTTCCGCAAATGAGAATGATACGTTTGCTTTTGCCATTACGGTAGACAACAAAGTGGTTGGAAGCATTGGCGTTTTCCGACAGGAGAATATACATAGACAGACTGCGGAATTGGGATATTACATCGCAGAAGAATATTGGGGCAGAGGAATTATGACCGAAGCCGTCAGACAAATTTGCGAGTACGTTTTTGACAAGAGCGACATGATCCGTATTTATGCGGAGCCGTTTGCGTACAATGACGCATCTTGCCGAGTGCTTGAAAAAGCTGGCTTTCAATACGAAGGAACTTTGAGAAGTAACGCTGTAAAGAACGGCAAAGTGATCGACATGAAGATGTACGCACTGCTTAAAAAATAAGTCAAGATCGGACATATGAGAATGACCGGGAAAAAATCTATACAGATAATAAAAGAGGGAATGAGTATGAGCGGACATATCAAGAGGATTGATCTTACCAGAGATTATGCGCGGCATGAGGAGGAGTATCGGAACGCCATCGAGAGGGTGTGCAGAGAGAATGCGTTCTCTGGCGGAAAATATGCGGATGAGTTTGACCGGGAGTTTGCGGCGTATGTGGGCAGCAGGTATGCCTGCGGCGTCAATAACGGAACTTCCGCGCTGCACTGTGCCATGCTGGCGTTAGGGGTGGGGCCGGGAGACGAGGTGATCGTGCCGGCGAACACTTATATTGCCACGGCATGGGGAGTCAGCTATACCGGCGCAACGCCTGTGTTTGTGGACTGCACGGAGGATACATGGGAGATTGATCCGGCGGCTTTGGAGGATAAAATTACCTCCCGCACCAAAGGGATCATCGGTGTGCATCTCTATGGACAGCCCTTTGATTTCGCGGGTGTGCGGAATATTGCAGATCGGCACGGACTGTTTGTGGTGGAGGACTGCGCGCAGGCCCACGGGGCCAAATTCGAGGGCCGGAATGTGGGGACACTGGGAGAACTTGGATGCTTTAGCTTTTATCCCGGCAAGAATCTCTATGCGTTCGGTGAGGGCGGCAGTGTGACCTGCGACAGCGAGCAATATTACCATCGTATCACCAGACTGAAAAATCAGGGATGTGACGTGAGATATTATCATGAGGAGATCGGTTATAATTACAGGCTGGAGGGATTGCAGGGCGCGGTACTCTCCGTGAGTCTGCAATATCTGCCCCAATGGACGGCCCGCAGACAGGAGATCGGAAGACGCTATCTGTCCGAGATCCAAAATCCCCTGATCACCATGCAGGCACACCCGGACAACACGGAGTCGGTGTTCCACCTCTTTGTCATCGAGGTGCCGGATCAGGCCGGATTTGTGAGATACATGGATGCTGCGGATGTGGAGTGTAATCTGCACTATCCGGTACCCTGCCATCTGCAGAGGGCTTATGCGAATCTGGGGTATCAGGAGGGAGACTGTCCCAACGCGGAGTATTTGGCGAGACACTGCGTCACCCTGCCCCTGTTCCCCGAGATGCGGGAAGACGAGATCGCCCGCGTAATCTCGCTGTGCAATAGCTACGGCATGTAAGCGGAGGCGAGATTACACAAATAAGAAACGAGGTTTTTATGACACAACGATACAGCGACGAGCGCGCAGGCATCTATCTGCGTCTGATGACCCCCGATGACACGGATCTGATCGTGGCATGGAGAAATTCCGATGCCGTGCGCAAAAATTTCATCTATCAGGAACTCTTTACCCGAGAGGGCCACGAGAACTGGATCCGCACACAGATCGAGACAGGACATGTGGTGCAGACCATCATCTGTGAAACAGCCACGGATAGACCATTGGGCAGCGTGTATATTCGGGATATCGACAGACAGCACCAGAAGGCCGAGTACGGTATCTTCATCGGAGAGGCGGACGCAAGAGGCAGGGGGATCGGAACTGCGGCGGCGAAGCTGATGCTGCGTTATTGTTTCGAGGAGGAAGGGCTCCACAGAATCTATCTGCGCGCTCTTGCAGGTAACGAACAAGCCGTGCGAAGCTATGAGAAGGCCGGATTTGTGCGGGAGGGATATCTGCGGGACGATGTCCGCATTGACGGAGAATATCGAGATATTATATGGATGGCGGCGATTGCCGGGCAGCCGCCGGAAAGGTTACCGGAATGAAAAAAGTGAGTTTTGTGATTCCCTGCTACCGCTCCGAGAAAACACTGGAGCATGTGGTGGCGGAGATCGATGAAAAGATGAAGGAGCTGAACGGTTATTGTTACGAGATCATACTGGTAAATGACTGTTCTCCCGACGGAACGCTGGCGGTGATCCGCAGACTATGCGAGCATCATGAAAATGTAAAAGGCATCAGTTTCGCTCGGAATTTTGGCCAGCACTCCGCACTGATGGCAGGGCTCAGGCAGTCCGAGGGCGATTATGTGATCTGTCTGGACGATGACGGGCAGACGCCGGCGAATGAGGCGGACAAGCTTCTGACAAAGCTTGAGGAGGGATATGATGCCGTCTATGCCAAGTATGAGCACAAGCGACATTCCGCATTCCGAAATCTGGGCAGCAAGGTCAATGAGCTGATGACCAGAGTGATGCTGGAGAAGCCAAAGGATCTGTATGTGTCCAGCTATTTTGCGGTGCGGCGTTTTGTGGTGGAAGATATGATCCGCTATGAGAATTCCTATCCCTATGTGATCGGTCTGGTGCTGCGCACCACCAAAAATATCACGAATGTCATCGTGAATCACAGGGATCGGGAGGAGGGAAGTTCCGGCTATACCTTGAAGAAACTGATGAATCTTTGGTTTAACGGTTTCACTGCGTTTTCCGTAAAACCCCTGCGCATTGCCACGGCCATCGGTACTTTCAGCGCCTGCGTGGGTTTTCTTTATGGCATCTATACCATCATTAAGCGTCTGGTGAATCCGGCGGTTCCCATGGGATTCAGCGCGTTGATGGCGGCGCTGGTATTTTTCGGCGGTATGATTATGATTATGTTGGGGCTGATCGGAGAGTACATTGGAAGAATCTATATCAGTATGAACAATTCGCCCCAGTATGTGATTAGAGAGCGGATCAACTGTGAGAATAATTTGTGACAATGTGTATTTCAGAGTTCTACGGATGAAACGGCGGCCTGAGCGGAGGAATGAGAGGAAGAATGGAAAAATTTCTGGACTGGTGGAAACAGGATAAACGCTATATGGTCTTGTGCAAAGCGCTGCTTCTGGCGCTTTTGCCCGTTTTGTGCTGTCTTGTGACAAGCGCTGCGCAGGGACGCGGGATCGGGGAGGTCTATCTGCCCGGTTCTGAGTGGAATGATGAGCTTTTTTATTACAAGCAGGTGGAGAGTATCGTGGAGTTTGGTTATCCGCAGGGGTACTATGGATTTAATGAGAGCCATGGGCTAAAACTTTCCTTTGCGGCGTGGAGTCCGGTGCTGGTGCTGCCTTGGATTGTCTGGGGGCTTTTGTTCGGCTGGAATCTGCTCTCGCCGGTCGTCTGTAATATCGTGCTGATGACATTGGCAGTGTTTTTGTTCGGCTGGCTGGTCAGACCCACGTGGAAGCAGATGGGCGTGTTGACTCTTTTGTTTTGTCTGTATACGCCCTTTGTGCGCTATATGCTGTCGGGGATGCCGGAGATCATCTGTATCAGTCATCTGATCCTGTTCTATGGACTGGCGGTGAACTATCAGAGGGCGGAGCGGGCAGGCAAACTGGCGGGGCTGTTTGTCATAGCGGGACTGCTGACGCTGATGCGTCCCTATATGCTATTGTTTTTGCTGCTGCCGGTGTATTTTCTGATTCGCGGGGCGAAGAGACAGGGAAAGTTCTGGCTGGGAATTGTGGGATCCGGCGTTATCTCGGGAGGGATTTTACTCTGTTATGCGATGATCAAGCATTATTTCGGAGCGGAATACTTTCATCCGCTGTTTTTTACGGATTGGATTACGATCTTTTTCACGGATGGAATCGGTGCGGGAATACACAACTTTTTCAGTACTCTCTATTGGAAGGGCAGAGATTTCTATGCGCATACCGTGCAGGGGCTGCGTACAGGACTGGCGTCGGGAGCCTTCTTTGCGGGATATCTGGTGACGATGGCGGTGTTGATCTGGCAGACCGCCGCGGACAGAATCAGACTGCGCAGCCTCGACCGCAGGGAGCGGGGGAAGGCTACGGAAGAAGGTGCGGAAGCAATCGGACAGGAGAAGGGACAAAGGACGGCACAGAAGGCTGCAAGTGCGGCGGTACAGGACGGATTACAGGCAAGACTGCGAATGCTGTCGGTGACGGAGGGGCATCTGGCATTCTCTTTCGTGGGAATGTTCTTTGCATTGTTATTGATGTATAAGCTGACGGAGGGCAGCAAGCATCTTTTGACTTTCATGGCCGTGGCCATTTTTGTGATCAGTCTCATGGAGACAAGATTTTATAAGAAGGCCGTGATTGTGGGGGCGGCGTTTGTCTTTTTGTATTCTTATAGGGCGGTGGACCCCTACGATTATCAGATACCTTATGTGGAGGCGGACAGGCAGGCACAGGTGGAAGACTGGCGGTTCCGTTTTGAGGAGGCAATGGAGCTGACCGAAGAAAAGGTACCTTGTTATGAAAATGTGGTGATCTGGGTGTTCAACGAACAGAGTACTGCGGGAGAAACCATGAAATGGCAGCTGCTGTATGCGCTGCCGGAAGGCTTTGGCATCAGCTGCTGCCAGAAAGAGTTTGTGCTGGAACATTTTGAGGAATTAAACAGTCGCTATCTTGTGGCTGCGGCGGGCGCGGAGACCGCGCGCCGCTGCGAGACGGCCGGATATACCTTGTTGTCGGAAGATGAGGATATCGTACTGTACGCCCGGTATTGAGAGACGAATTTACTTTGACTGCTCCGCCACGGATCCCAGCAGTTTGGCCACTCCCTGCGCCATGCGGTAGCGCGTGGCATCGTTGGGGTGACATCCGTCCAGAAGATATTCGGTGTAATTGGTGCTGTCGATGGGCAGCTCATTGTAGCTGTTATAGCAGAGGAGTCCTTTCTCGTCGCACAGGGAGAGAACGGCCGCCACATAGTCGGGCAGCATACCGCCCACATCGGACTGGGGTTCCAGACCGTTTCCGAAGTAGGAGGTGTAGTTGGGGGCCATCAGGACAATGACCGCATCGGGGTAAGCCTCCTGCAGTCTGTCAACGGCAGTTCTGAGCGCTCCCATATAGGAGCCGGTGTCCTGCGTGTCGGAGGGATCCTCGGGCCGCACGGGATATCCCGTGAAGAAATCGTTCATACCGTAATTTAAGACAAAACATTTCCGACGCTTCTTTTTGGCGTGCTCGAAGTAATCGTTCAGTCCGGCGGCAATCCGGGTATTTTCTTCATAGAGACTCGTATCCTGATTTAGGAAGGCGTCAACGGCGCCGATGACACTGTAAGCCGGATCCTCCTCCAGAGTCGCGCTGCTGCCGCCCAGCCCGCAGTTGTAGGTGTGTGCGCCGGTCAAGCCTTTGAGGGCGCCGGGGATGGAGGAAGTCTCGGTGAAGGCGATGATACTGTCTCCGAAGAAGACCACATCCCACTTGGAGAGATCGGGATACGGAGAGTCGCTGTTTCGGCTCTCATTTATCAAGGTTTCAAAGTCCTCTATTCTTTCTTCCACATTCTCCTGCGTCAGCAGATACCCGTGTTCACTGTCCAAGTACAAGGATAGAAGATGGGAGATCCCCGCATTCACGTTAAAATTGCTCTCATAGTTGGCGGAATTACCCACAAGCCACTGGGTATCGCCATAGAAGTACAGGGCAAGATTGTTCCGAAGCCAGTTGTCCTCCTCGCTGCGAGTCATAATCGTATCAATAAAATTCTTATAGTCCGCCAGCCGCGTGGCACATTCTTCCTCATCGAGTTTGTTCCAGTAATCCAGAGACGGATAGGCGATCAGAATCTCAAACCGCTTGTCGTGACAGTTGTCCGTCAGAGCCAGAAGATCCTGTGCGCTGATAAGATCCGGTCGCACTCCCAGATATACGGTGGACACCTCATTCCAGCTCTCGGAGACCCGGGCAAAATACTCGTTCAGTGTCTCCATGTCCGGAATACAGTAGGCGGCTTTCAGAGGATAGATATCCCAATAATAGATAAAGTCATCTTCCATGTAATTGTCTATGGGAAAGGTGGAGAAGAAGACCGCGGAATAGTTCTCATTCGCGATCCGCTCATAGTCCTCCCGCATGGGGGCATATTTTTGATAATCCAGATAAAAGTAGACCCCCGTTCCAATCAGGGCGGCCAATACCAAAACAAACAGCAGATGGATGATTTTCTTCATTCTAAATAAACTCCGTTTCCAAATAATTTCCGAATTAAAATTTTCGAAATTAAAATATCAATTCCATTGTGTGCCACATGACGCTATTCTATCACAGCAGTTTCCAAATGTAAAACCCTTTGACCACGTATATTGCATATTTTAAAGGTGTAAAGCCTTAATAATTTAATAAGACTTTACACCCTGTATTATTGGTTACTATTTAGTTAATCTTGTAAACTTGCTTGGATATTTTCAATTTCTTTCAGATATTCTCTTTTTAACTTGTCATACTCTTTATTCTCAAGCAGTTCAAGCTTTCTTTCAAGTTCGGTTAGTTGCTTTCTGAGCTCATGTTTGAATTGTATGTCTGTTGTGGGCATATACTCATCACTCACTTTCTTTCACCATCCTTTATATAAGATATACATGATACTTATATTATAAGGATTTTTTGACAAGGTGTAAAGCCTTATTAAATTATCAAAGTGCAATATTCTATTTTGACCAGTTTGTATATGCCTGCGGAAAGTCGGCAGCATAATTTTATGCGCGGTTTGAGAAAAGAACTATGCGATAAGTATGGTTTCCATGTAACGGAAGAAATGCATACAAAACATTTCTCACAAATAAAAATCCATATCGCAATTATAAGTGGTTAAAAGAAGTAAAACAGGAAATTATGAAAGATTTTACACTTGTCATAGCAGAAATAGATTTAAAGATTGTCAATGTGATTGATGATAATTTTGTGAAAAGGGTTATGGCAACATTGAAAACATCCGGTCGCCTCAACTTAAAAGCAAATGAATCAAATCACTATGGTTTAGTAATTTATCCATAATAAGTGGAAACACCACCTACGTCGCATCTGCGGTTTCAGTGGTTCATATTCATTATATAAAAGCATATGCAGACTGTCAAGGGCTGGAGTGAAAACCCATCCGCCGTAAAGAAGCCCAGACAGTTGCGCTTTGCCCACCGTTATTTGTTATGGATATTTCCCACAACATATGGTAAAATATATCATATTTATGGCACAAAAAGGCCAGACAGCCAAAGGACGGAGAGCGGAATGCGGGAACGGATTTGGAAAAATAGAAGACGAATATGGTACATGCTGTGCTTCTTTGCGCTGGGCATCATCGATCAGAGACGCAACAGTGCCATGGGCGGGGTGCAGATGACCGCAGCCAATTGTACGGGTTTCGTGTTGGCCGCAATGGTTCTTCCTTCTCTGGACAAAACCAGATTCCGAAGATGGCAATATCTTGTCTGGACGATAACCGGATTGCTTGCGGGAGGGGCCGCAATCGTCTGGGGATGGCAAAATTGGAACGGCAAAGGACAATGGATCACCGCAGTGCTCAATCTGTTTGTGTGGGGATATCTGCTTCTCTATTTCATTTTGGAGCGCAGGAGCCCGGGGCTTTGTCGGAAACCTAGGATGCTGTTTTGGAGCATGTCGGCCATGTTTCTCATCGAGGCGCTGTCTGCCAGCCGGAACCTGCAACCCTTGTGGGAACTGTTGATTTTTGGCGGATTTTATCTGATAGGAATCAGGGAAGAGGATCGGGAAGATTTCTTTCAGGGGATGTTAAACGGGTTCATTCTGTGGTTTTTCATACAGCAGGCCGTGGCGTTTGGTTTTCGGCCTTACGATTTTGTGCGTTATCGCGGCTTATATGTGGGAGAGACGCAAAACGGCATTTTCTATATGATTGTTTACTGTGCCTTTCTGTGCAAATGGATCTGGGCCAGAGAGAAGGGCCGGAGAAAGGTCTGGGTCTGGGGATATTTTGTGATGGCGGCAGGCAGCATCAGTTTTCTGATTTTTACGGGGGGACGTTCGTCGCTGGTGGGAGCCGCCGTGGCCACAGTATCCGTCTATGTGATCTATGATATTGTCCGGCAGAAGCGGATTTTGCAATGTCTGCGGCATGTGTTGCTGTTCGGAGTGTGCGTGGTGGTAACATTTCCGCTGGTATACGGGTGCATCCGCTATCTGCCCACCATTCTGCATCACCCCATATGGTTTGAGGGAGAGTATAATGACGACAGAAGCGTGAGGTCTTTTGACCCGTGGAACAGTGAGCGGTATGTGACTTTGGAAAAGGCTATGGAGAGAGATGTGGGACGGATTCTGGATCTGTTCCACATCCCCCTTGGCACGGATGACAAACAGGCCGATGGGCAGATGGAGACAAAGACACAGGAGACAATGTCGATTGATTCGATCACTGCCAGAAAAATGATCTATAAGTCATATTTGCAGGTTTTGAATCTGTGGGGGCACAGGAACAACAATCCGGGTTTCAAGTTTCCGAACGGAAAACCCATGGGACATGCCCATAACATGTTTTTACAGATCTCGTACTTTTATGGAATTGTGGCAGGTCTTTTGTTTCTGGGGAACATGCTCTACTGTCTGTTCTATTTTCTGCGTCATGCGGCCCGCAGACAGTCGATGCAGGATCTGATCTGTCTGGCCTTTCTCGGCGCCGTATTGTTCTATGGCCAGACGGAGATGGCGGTCGTGAAGGGAACAATTACATGGGTGCTGATCTATCTGCTGCCTTACTTTGCGGGGATGCGACAGGAACCGCCGGGAGGAATGTCATGAAAAAGTGGAGAGCGGATCTTCGCAGAATCTATGGAAGCCGGGCATATGTGCTGCTTCTGTCTCTGGCGGCGGCATGTGGCTATGGGTTTAAAATTGCACATCCGGCCATGGGGATCGACGATACGCCATATGCTTCCTATTTCGAGGAGGGGCTGGCGGCGGTAGTGGGCCGCTGGGTCTTGTTTGTGTTGAATAAATTGGTGCATATTGCGGATTTTGTCCCCTTTATCACGGATTTTGCCGCGGTGCTGATTCTGATGGCAGCGGTGACGGTGTGGGGGACGTTGTTTTATGTCGTTTTGGGAGATCGGATTCCCCGCGCCGCCTACTGGTTTTTTGCCTGTGTTTTTCTGACCTGTCCTCTGATCGGAGAGGTGTTTACTTATTATCTTCACAACGGAATCGCCATTGGTTATCTGAGCTGCGGAGTGAGTCTCTGTATGATGTGGGAAGGGCTGAATCCTCCGAGAGAGAGAAAACGATGGCAGCAGGTGCGGCTTTTTGGGGCGGCCGCGCTCTTTCTGGTGGTGGCTTTGGGATGCTATGAATCCTTCATGATCGTGTGGCTGGTGGGGATATTGCTTCTTCTCTTGGCGGAGCGTCTGACGGGGGTGCGACGGGCGATGGTGCCCGGTCTGGCGTTTGCCGCCGGCACGGCTTTCGCCGCCATGGTGTTTAGAAGCATTGTGCTGAAGGTTGTGATCGCCGTGTTCGGTCTCGATTATCTACGTGATGAGGCCGTCTTGCGCTCCGTGACGGAGCTTCTCGGCTGGATGTTCGAGCCGGGGGCATGGGCGGAGTTCGCCATGGTGTTGAAGAGACTTTTTGTGATGTACGGTGTGTTTGCCTACGCCTATTATCCGATCAGGATTTTTGTGCTGGCGGCTGCGGTGATCGGAATCTATGCGCTGTGGCGCAGTATCAGACTGCGGGATGTGTGGATTGTGCTGCTGCTTTTGGGCAGCTTTATGGCGGCTTTCCTGCTGGCAGTGGTGGAGGGGAAGGCGACGCTGTATCGTTCGGCGCAGTTCCTGCCGCTGATCTGCGGATACGGGATTTTGACGGCGGCCTGTGCCGTGCAGGGCTTGGTCAAGGGAATCAGGCGGATGCGGACGGAGCGGTTTGGAGCCGTGGCGGCGAAGATCATCCATGCGCTCTCCGTTGTGGCGGCTGCGGTGATCGTCTGGAATCAATGTACGGATCTGAATCATTGGTTCTATGTGGATTATCAAAAATACGAGTACACAAAGGAATATATGGCGCGGGTCGCCCATGAGCTGGAGCGGCATTACGATCTGTCCAAGCCGGTGATCTTCACCGGAGAGTGGGAGAATCCCGAGAGTCTGGTGGAGGATGCCTATGTGAAATACGGCTCCGAAACTTTTTATCGGATGAAGCGCATCACGGATTTGGTGGACGAACATCTTCTGGAAAAATTTTATCGCGGCTATGGAGTGTGGGTGGCGCAGACGCCCTCTCTGTCCGTGGTAAGCTGGGGAAAATATGCGTTTGACACCGATGAGGAGCTGGTCAGATTTATGGCGTTCCACGGCCATACCGTCAGGCCGCTCACGGACAGCTCCTACTATGAGGAGGCGGAACAGTATGCGCTGGATCTGCCCCATTTTCCCAAGGACGGCTCCATCGTGGATATGGGGGATTATCTGATTGTGCATTTTTAAGACGGACATGTCGGAGGAGCGGATATGGCTGAAAAGATCGCCGGATGGATAGGGCAAATCAACAGAATACTGAAAAAGATTGACGGCCTGCCTCTCTGGTGGGTCGGCATTTTGTTGTTCTGTGTGATCATCACACCCAATCTGCTCTTGGGAGAGGGCAGCGTGTTTACCATACATGACCAACTGGATGAGTCCATGATGAACTATGTGCTCACCGCCGGACATCCGGGGGAGCGCGTGATACCGGAGATGCTGGGGGGCGTCAATGCGGGGGGTCTTACGCCCTCGGCGGTACTCTTCGTACCGCTGTATCGTCTGCTTCCGCCCTTTTATGCCTTTCTTATTACTTATGCAGTATTGATCCTGTGCGGATTTCTGGGGATGTATCTGGCGGTGCGCGAACTTGCGGACAGCAGCATTCTTGCGGTGGGTATCGCAGGGATCTTTTGTATGCTGCCGCTCTATCCGGTCTATGGGCTGTCCCAGATGGGAATACCGCTGATTCTCTATGCGTTTCTGTGTCTGTATCGGGGAAAACATACGCTGTTGTCTCTGGGACTGGTGCTGTTGTTTGGACTCACCAGCCATCTGGTCTATACGGGTTATGTGGTGCTGGGATTCTGGCTGTCGGGGCTGCTGGTCCTGTTAGTGCGGCGGAGAGCGCTTCGCCGGTGTGCGACAGGATTCGGGCTTTTGCTTGGAGTCTATCTGCTGACTAATCTGAATCTGATCGTGGAAATCCTGATGGGGCAGTCGCCGGGGGGAGGGGCTGCCTATGTGAGTCACAGAGAAGAGATGGTAAACAGCGCCATGCCCTTTTTCAAAACGGTAAAAACCGTGTTGACGCAGAGTGCGCAGCATGCCTTTACCTATCATGAGAAACTGATTCTTCCGATCGTGATATCGCTTGTGGCGGGGGGAGTCTGCTACAGAAAATTTACCGGCCGGGCCAGAAAGCAGTATGGTCTTGCGGCGGGAGGGCTGCTGCTCCTGTTTTTGGTCGCGGTATTTTACGGTGTCTGTAAATCGACGCCCGTGACGGCGTGGAAAAACAGTGTGACAGGATTTTTGCACTATTTTCAGATGGAGCGTATTTATTGGATCTATCCCGCAGGCTGGTATCTGGAGACTGCGCTGGCCGCCTCCTTTTGGTGGACCATGGGAAAGGAAAGGGCGGGGGAGACTACGCTTCGGGCGGCGGTATGCAGCCTGCCGGTACAGTGTGCGGTGATTGCCTTGGTGCTTTGGCCCACGGCGGACACGGTGCTGCACAATTCCGATTTTTATAGGAACGTGAATCAGAGAAACAACGGTTCCGGTATCACAGGATACATTTCATGGGAAAGCTATTATGCGGAGGAGCTGATGGCAGAGTTGGAGAGAGCCATAGGACGGGAGATGTCATCCTATCGGATCGTCCATCTGGGCGTCAGCCCCGCGCCGTCTTTGATGCATGGATTCTACACGGTGGACGGTTACTCCAACAATTATCCGCTGGAATATAAACATGCCTTTCGCCGCGTGATTGCGGCGGAGCTTGACAAAAGCCCGGAGACTGCCGTGTACTTTGACAAATGGGGCAATCGCTGTTATCTCTTCAATTCGCTGACCGGCAATTACTGGATGGTGGAGAAGGGGAGCGGCGTGGTGTATGAAGGCCTTGATTTTGACATGGAAGCGCTGGCGGAGCTTGGTTGTGAATACCTCTTTTCAGGGGGTGAGATTGCGGATGCGGAGCGTATGGGGCTGGAATTTCTGGGGTATTTTGAGACGGAGGACTCTTACTGGGGGATCTGGCTGTATGCGCTATCTTCCTAATTGTGGGAAATTCTTGCGCTTTTCTTAATTTTTATGCAGGATTTTCCTGAATATTGGGTGGAAAGTTTTACTAAGCGGAAAAGATGTGATACAATAAAGTTTAATGTTGATGTGCCAAGCGGCGCCAAGCTGTGCCAAGCGGCAGAAGGTTGTCGGCGGCTGTCGCAAATATGGATTAAAGCAGGCGGAACAGATGGGCAAAAGTAAAAAGAAAGACAGAATTTATGTCTGCCATACTTATTATCATGTGTATGTGACTTTTTTGAAGGAGTTAAAGCTCCCTGTGGAGAAGCGGGGCGGAGCCACGCTGGTGCTCTCGAAAATGTCCTGCAATTTTGAGAATCTGGGGAGCAGGGTGGAGAGCACGGGACTCTTTGCCGAAGTGCTGGAATTTGACGAGAAGAATGAGAGTTGTTTCCCGGAGCTAGCCGAGCTGCGAAAGTCTGCCGGGGGATTTCTGGGAAATCTTCTGCGGCGGATTCGTTTTACCAAGCGCTATGCCGAGCTGCAGGAGCCTTATATTCCGGTGGATTTTAGAGAATATGGGGATGTTTATGTGTATTGTGATTCCGATCCCATCGGGTATTATCTGAATCGGAAGCATATTCACTATCATGCGCTGGAGGACGGGCTGAACTGTCTGAAGAACTTTGACGCGGCTCGTTTTGACAACAGGGGGCATTTTGGGCTGAAGGCGTTTCTGTCCAGACGGCTCAATCTGATCTTTGTGCAGAACGGTTACGGGAAGTATTGTCTGGACATGGAGGTCAACGATATCTCCGCCATTCAGTATCCCTGTCCCCGCTATATCGAGGAGCCCAGACAGGCGCTGGTGGACCGGTTGACGAAAGAGGACAAGCGGATCATTTTGCAGGCCTTTATCCGGGATCGGGAGAAACTGGAGCGCCAGATCCGGGAGAGCGGCGCGGTGGGCGACAAAATTTTGATTTTGACGGATCCTCTGTGCACGCTGGACGTGCGGGAGCGGATTTTCAGAGATATCATCAGGATGTATGAGCCGGAGGGCACGATCTTTTTAAAGCCCCATCCCAGAGATGAGCTGGATTATCAGACGCTGTTTGGCGAGTATCCTCAGTTTGATGCCACGGTGCCCATGGAGATGCTGAATTTCTTCCCGGGACTGCGGTTTCGGAAAGTGGTGGCCGTGCTCACGGAGATCAAGGCCATTCAGTTTGCGGACGAGGTGGTGCGTCTGGGGGAGGACTTTATGGATGCCTATGAGGATCCCCTGATCCACAGACAGAACGAGCAGGTGGGGATTACACGACGATAAGAGTTTGGGAAATGGGTGGTGTGATACCACAATATGTGAGGAATAAGAATGCTGCAGATTATCAAAAAGCTTCAGATTTTACTGGATAAAAAACAGAAGCGTACCATGGCGGGACTGATGGTGCTCATGGTGGTGGGGGCGTTTCTCCAGACGGCCGGAGTAGGCCTTTTGGTGCAGGTGGTCAATATCGTTATCGATCCTGCGGCCGTGCAGAACAGCCGGATTGCGTCATGGGTCTATGAGATCTTTGGCAGTCCCGACTATGAGACTTTCGCGGTGTCCGTGATGGCGCTTTTGATTGCCACTTTTGTGGTGAAGAATGTGTTTTTGTTTGTCCAGCAGAAATTGACCTTTGCTTTCGTCTACACCAATCAGTTCCGCACCTCCGAGCGCATGATGTGCAACTATCTGCGCAGGAATTACGAGTTCTACCTGAATGCGGACACGGCCGTGGTGCAGCGGAGCATCACTTCCGACGTAAATAATATGTATGCGCTGATTCTGGCGCTTCTGCAGATGATGTCGGACGGCGTGGTGTCTCTGTTTATCATCCTTTACTGCTTTGTCACCAACGGTACCATGACGGTGCTTCTGGCCGTGGTGATGGTGGCGCTGATGTTCGGAGTCAAGGTGGTGTTAAAACCGATCATGTACAAGGCGGGGAAGGACAATCAGGATTATTACAGCGGCCTGTTCAAGTGGATCTCCCAGACGGTGCAGGGCATCAAGGAAGTGAAGATCACCACCAAGGAACAGTATTTTGTAAACGAATACAAGAAGTGCGGGCGGGGTTATGTGAACGCCGTGCAGCGATACAGCTTATACAACAATATCCCGAAGCTTCTCATCGAGACGGCCTGTGTGGCTACCATGGTGGGATATATGATCTATCTGGTGGTGACAGGGGTGTCCACGGAAAATATGCTCACCGTGTTCTCCACGCTGGCGGCTGCGGCGTTTATTCTGCTGCCCTGTGTGAACAGGATCAATAATCAGATGAATTCCATCGCTTATTTTGAGCCGTTCTTCATGGGGGTCAGCGACAATCTGCAGGACGAGATCAGCGGGGAGAAAGTGGATATGACGTTTGCCACGGACGAGGAAGAGAAACTTCCCGTGCAGAAGGCCATCGAGTTAAAGGATATCACTTACGCATATCCGGGTACGGAGAAACTGATTTTTGACCATGCCGAGCTCACAGTTCCGGTGGGTTCCTCCGTGGGGATCGTGGGAACTTCCGGGGCAGGGAAGAGCACGGTGGTGGATATTCTGCTGGGGCTTTTGCAGGTGCGAAGCGGCGTGGTGCTTGCGGACGGGGTGGACACCCGGACGCAGTACCGCAAGTGGCTGAAGAATGTGGGCTATATTCCCCAGATGATCTTCATGTTGGATGATACCATACGCAAAAATGTGGCCTTCGGCGTGCCGGAGGACAAAATCGATGAGGAGCGGCTCTGGGAGGTCTTGCGGGAAGCACAGTTGGACGAGTTTATCAAGACGCTGCCGGAGGGGCTTGACACGGGCATCGGCGAGCGGGGAATCCGACTTTCCGGCGGACAGCGGCAGCGCATCGGTATCGCCAGAGCGCTTTACAACAATCCAGAGGTATTGATTCTGGACGAGGCCACTTCGGCCCTTGACAACGACACGGAGGCTGCCATTATGGAGTCCATCAACAGACTGCACGGAAGAAAGACTTTGATCATCATTGCACACAGGCTGCAGACCATCGAGAAATGCGATCTGGTGTATCGCGTGGAGAACGGGAAAGCAGTGATCGAAAGGGGTAGCTTATAAGATGCGTCTGAGTGTCATTGTGCCTGTCTACAACATGGCATCCGATGGAAAACTGAATTTCTGTATGGACTCTCTGACGGGGCAGACGCTTCCGGATTCCGATTATGAGATTATTGCGGTGGACGACGCTTCCACGGACAACTCTCTGGAGATTTTGCGCGATTATGAGCGGAAGCATCCGGGGCTTGTGAAAGTGATACACTATGACCGCAACAGGCGTCAGGGCGGCGCCAAAAATCAAGGATTAAAGGCCGCCTCGGGAGAGTGGATCGGCTTTATCGACAGCGATGACTGGGTGACGCCGGACTATTATGAGAAGCTCTTAAAGCGGGCGGAGGAGACCGGAGCCGACATGGTGGGCTGTGATTACAGTCTGGTGCGGGAACACACCATGGAGGTGGGGCAGGTGGTGCGGAACAATTCCGAAGACCAGACCGGCGTGCTGGACGAGGAGAAGCATAAGAAGCTTCTCATGCGTCCCGGCAGCATGGTGTTGAAAATATACAGGCACGCGGTGATCCGGGAGAATCGGTTGGGATTTCCCGAGGGGATTTTCTATGAGGACAATTGCGCGGGGCCTCTGTGGTCTTTGTACTTCACCCATTTTGAGCGGGTGGAGGAGCCCCTGTATTATTACTATCAGCACGATGTCTCCACGGTGCACCACATCACGGAGGAGAAGTGCCGGGATCGCATGAAGGCGGCGGAGCTTTTGTACGGCGAGTGCAAAATGCGGGGATTTCTGCAGACTTACCATGCGGAGATCGAGTACCGTTTCAGCGAGCTGTATTATGTGATCACACTCTTTTCCTATATGGCGGGCGTAAAACGGCCGAAGCTGTCTTTTGTGAAGGAGCTGCGAAGAGGCGTGAGAGAGCGTTTTCCGGGATTTCGCGCCAACGAATACTACAGACAGTTTACCGGCGAGGAGGAGCAGCGGCTGATCGCCATGCAGGCGGAGTCGGATTTGAAATTTTACTGGTATTACCGGATGAAGCTGTGGGTCCGTAGAATCAAGAGATCTTTTTGAGAAAAGAGGTGTTCTCATGGAAGAGCGAAAAATGGAAGAGAAGAAAATTGCGATTATCACGGCGCGGGGCGGCAGCAAGCGCATTCCCCGGAAGAATATCAAGGAGTTCTGCGGGAAGCCGATTCTGGCCTATTCCGTTCAGGCGGCCGTAGAGGCGGGAATCTTTCACACGGTGATGGTGTCCACGGACGACGAGGAGATCGCGGAGGTGGCGAGAAAGTATGGTGCGGAGGTTCCTTTTTACAGAAGTGAGGAGACGGCAAACGATTTTGCCACGACCAACGATGTGTTGCTTGAGGTGCTCGCCGAGTATGAGAAGCGGGGACAGCATTTTGACATGGGCGTATGTATTTATCCTACAGCGCCCTTTGTGACGGCCGGGAAGTTGAAAGCCGCGGTGGAGAGGCTGGAACAAAGCGATGCGGATACCTTGATTCCCGTGACGGCGTTCTCCTATCCGCCTCAGCGGGCCATGATCGTGAAGGAGGGACGGCTTGTGTTTGAATATCCCGAATATCTGGACAGCCGCTCTCAGGATCTGACGCCTCATTACCATGATGTGGGACAGTTTTATGTGTTCCGCACGGCGGCGTTTCAGGTGAACAGGAAGCTGATGGTGGGCAATATCCTGCCGTTAGTGGTATCCGAGATGGAAGTACAGGATATCGACAATCAGACGGACTGGGAGATCGCCGAGATGAAATACCGGCTGATGATCGGCGAAATGTGATCGAAGAGACAGGGAGAGTTTCATGGAAGAGAATGGGAAAAGCAGGCGAATCGCACTGCTCTCCAATGTAAATATGAATGCCCTCATCCGTATCCTGCAGCAGGATGCGCAGGTGTATGAGGCGGAGGGCTATGGAAACGAGCTGGGGATTTTGAGGAATCCGGATTCTTCCTATCATACCTTTGCTCCTGAGGTCACTTTTCTGGTGATGGATATCTTGGAGCTTCTGGGGCATGAGACGGGGGAGCAGGCGGCGGGAATCGCCATAGAAAACTGGTTTGCGGGATTGGAGAGCGCTCTGGCGCGGGATTGTATTTACTATATCAGCGACGCTTATCTGTGGGGCGTGGAACTTGAGACGGCGGATGCGCTGATCGACCGGGGAAAGCTGGAGGCGCTCTGGGACGAGGGGCTGCGCATCCTGTGCGGACGGCATGGCAATGTGCGTGTTCTGCCCTATCATCGCCTGATCGCGCAGATCGGGGAGGAGCATGCTTTCTCTCCGAAGATGTGGTATATGGGACGGATTCTTCTGAGCGGAGAGGCGGGAAAGCGTCTGGCGGCTCTGATACTGGAGAAGGTGCGTATTGAATTCAGGACGCCGAAAAAAGTGTTGGCGCTGGATCTGGACAATACGCTCTGGGGCGGTCTGGCGGGAGAACAGGACAAGACTCCCGTGGCGCTCTCAGAGGAACACGCGGGGCTTGCCTACAAGAATCTTCAGCGGGTGATTCTGCAGATGCAGAGACAGGGCGTACTTCTTGTGATCGTCTCTAAGAACAATCCGGAGGATGCGGAGGAGATTCTGGAAAATCATCCCCACATGGTGCTTCGGCCGGAGCATTTTGCGGCGAAGCGCATCAACTGGAATACCAAGGATCAGAATCTGTCGGAGATTGCGGCGGAGCTGAATCTGGGAACGGATTCTTTTGTGTTCTGGGATGACAACCCACAGGAGAGGCTGTTAGTCAGCCAAATGCTGCCGGAAGTGACGGTGCCGGATTTCCCGACGAAACCGGAGGAACTGGCTCCCGCCATGACGCAGATCTATCATACTTATTTTGAGAAGGCTGCGCTGACTGCGGAGGATCTGGACAAGACCGCACAGTATGAGAACAATGTCAAACGGGACAGGCTGCAGCAGAGTGCGGGGAGTTTTGAGGACTATCTGCGGCAGCTTCAGATCGTTGTCACCGAGGTGCCCGCCGCAGAGCATGTCAATCGTCTGACGGATCTGCTCAACAAGACCAATCAGTTTAATCTGACGACGAGAAGACATGCGGTGGGTGAGATGCAGGAGATGCTGGAAGATGAGGATAAAGAGATCTTTCTCTACCGCGTGGCGGACTGTTTCGGAGATTACGGCGTGGTGGCGGCGGTGATTGCGGACGTGTCGGGGGAGAGTCCCGTCATCGAAGAATTTGTCATGAGCTGTCGCATCATGGGGAAATCCGTCGAGCAGGGGATCCTACGCCATGTGGAAGAGCGGCTGCGGGAGAAAGGATTTGAGAGGGTCTTGGGAGTCTATGCACCCACGGCGAAAAACAAGCCTGTGGCCGGATTGTATGAACGGATGGGATATGGCAGGATAGAGGGGATACCGGAAGGTCGGACAGGAGTGTCCGGCGCACAGGAGGCAGAGGCGGAATGGTATGCGCTTTCCCTGCGGGAGCCTCCCAGCCGGGCCTTTGTGGGAGAACTTGTGTCGAAATAGATAGCTGCGAAATTGGGAGTTTTACAAAAGTTTTTGTATCAAGAGAGTAGGGAGGTGTTACGATGGCTGAGAATAAGGATATGGAACAGAAGATCATTGCGCTCATTGAAGAGCTGTTAAAGCTTCCTGCGGGAACCGTCACACGGGACACGCGGATGGAGGATGTGGAGGAATGGGATTCTCTGGCTCATGTGACGATCATCGGCGAGCTGGAGGAGAGACTGGGTGTGGAGATTCCGCTGGAAGATGCCATAGAGCTCGAGAGTGTGCGGGAAATCTTGGAGAAGGCGGGCTGTCTATGAGCGTGACACTGAGGGACATCCGGGAGGATGATCTGGAAAATATTATGAACTGGCGCATGGACGAGGAAATCACCCGCTATATGAACACCAATCCCAGACTCACCTTGGAGGGACAGCACAGGTGGCTGGACGGGATCCGTCAAAATTCCGATGTGCGCTACTGGCTCATCGAGGTGGACGGGGAAAGCGCGGGGGTCATCAATCTCACGGGGCTTGACAGAGCGGACGGCAGTCTGGGCTGGGCCTACTATGTGGGGGTCAAGCGTCTCAGAAGCATACGCACAGCGCTGTCGCTGGAGAGAAGTATGTATGATTACGCCCTGCTTGATCTGGGAAAACAAGCCGTGATCAGCGATGTGTTCACGCTGAATGACGGGGTGATCAGGCTCCATAAGATGTGTGGCTGCGAAGTGGTGGAAGAGCGCAGACAGGCGGTTTTCAAGGAAGGTATTTCCTATGACGTCACTTATCTGCGCATGACGAGAGAACGCTGGATCGAGACGCGGGAGGGGATGAGATATGAGAAGATTATGTTCCCCGATCCCGCGAGAGATCAAGACGAAACACAGGGAGGAACAAAACCTTGAAGAAAGAAATCAGAATCGGTAGTCAGATCATCAGTGACAGTTCTCCCACTTTTATCATTGCGGAGATGTCCGCCAATCACCTGATGGACTTTGACCGGGCGGTGGCGGTTATGCGGGCGGCCAAGGAGGCGGGGGCGGATGCTATAAAGATCCAGACTTACACGGCGGACACCATCACCTTAGACTGCGAGGATCCCTGCTTTCAGATTACACAGGGCACTATCTGGGACGGCACCACGCTGCACAAGCTCTACGAGACGGCATACACGCCGTGGGAATGGCAGCCGAAGCTTAAGAAGCTGGCGGAGGAGATGGGGTTAGTCTTCTTCTCTTCTCCCTTTGATTTTTCGGCCGTGGATTTTCTGGAGGAGATGGAGGTGCCGGCCTACAAGATCGCAAGCTTCGAGATCAACGATATCCCTCTGATCCGGAAGATTGCGAGGCTGGGAAAGCCCATGATCTTTGCCACGGGAGTGGCGAGGCTTGCGGATATCGAGCTGGCGCTCGAAACCTGCAAAGAGGAAGGAAACGAGGAAGTGATTCTCTTAAAATGTACATCTTCCTATCCGGCCCCCTATGAGGATATCAATCTGAGAACCATTCCCTCCATGGCGCAGACCTTTGACTGTATCACGGGACTCTCCGATCACAGCATGGGACATGCGGTGGCGGATGCGGCGGTGGCTCTGGGAGCGAAGGTGGTGGAAAAGCATCTGACGCTGTCCCGGGCGGACGGCGGTGCGGACGCGGCTTTCTCCATGGAGCCGGAGGAGTTTCGTATCATGGTGGAAAATATCCGGAAAATAGAGAAGGCGCTGGGCACGGTCACTTATGAGCTGACGGAGAAGCAGGAGAGAGAGAGGGAGCATTCCCGATCGCTCTTCGTGGCGCAGGACATGAAGGCCGGGGATGTGTTCACACCGGAGAATCTTCGCTCCGTGCGTCCCGCCTGCGGTCTGCACACCATGTATTACGAGGAGCTTCTGGGGAAAAAGATCACGCGGGATGCCAAACTTGGCACGCCCATGAGCTGGGATTTGGTAGCGTTCGGGGAGTAGCGTATGTTCATTATTCGGGCGGACGGAAATGCGAAAATCGGAGCGGGTCATCTGATGAGGTGTCTGACGATAGGAGAAGCCCTGCGAAGGAGGATGACGGCACAATGCGCTTTGCAGGGGCAGGCGGTGCGGGATGCGGAGGAGATTTTGTTCCTCTGTGCGGATGAGGAGTCTGCGGAGTTTGCGAAGCGCCACGGCTTTCGTGCAAGCGTGCTGCATACGGACTATCGGCGGCCGGAGGAGGAAATCGGCCTATGGGATGCGCGGATACAGGACATGGAAAACCGTATTCATAGTGGCGTTCAAAACTGCATTCAAAACCGCATTCTTGTGGACAGCTATTATGTGACGGATGACTATCTGGCAGAGCTTCGAAAGTATGGCGAAGTGTTTCTCATGGATGATCTGCAGCGGCATGCGTATCCCGTGGACGGGATCGTCAATTACAATCTGTTTGCGGAGGAGATGATTTACCGCAGACTGTATGAGGGACGGGACGTGCGGTTTTTCTTAGGCGGAAAGTTTGTTCCTGTGAGGAGTCAGTTTCAGAATGTGCCGTATCGGGTGAAGGATGCGGTGCGGGATGTGCTGATTACCACCGGCGGCGGAGATGCGGACAATCTGGCGGGGGCGGTGTTAGATGTGATCTACAGGCAGGACATCACCTATCATGTGCTGGTGGGGCGTTTCAGTCCCCATTTTGAGAACTGGCGGGAGCGCGCTTCGGTGACGGAGAATCTGCGGATTCATTATGATGTACAGGATATGGCGAAACTGATGTGTGAATGTGATCTGGCGGTGAGCGCCGGGGGCAGCACACTGTATGAGCTGGCGGCGGTGGGCGTTCCCTTTATCTGTTTTTCCTATGCGGAGAATCAGGAGGCTCTGGTGGAGTATATAGGACAAACCCGGTCTGCGGGCTGTGCGGGGGCATGGCATCGGGATGCGGCGGAAACTAAGGAGCGGATGAGAATACTTTTCGGACAGTTGTGTGACAGCTTCCTTTTGCGGCAGCAGTATTCCGAGAGGGAGCGGCGGCTGATAGACGGCCGGGGGGCGGACAGATTGGCGGAGGCGTTGTGCGGAGGTAGATCGTGAAGAGCGGGAAGAAGTTTATGCTTTTGGGGATTGTGCTGTTTGCGTTCCTCTTGTTTTTAAGTTATTATGGCTTAGGATACGGTTTCGGCGTTGCGCTCGGAGGACGCGGGAAGCCGCAGCGAATGGAGTATCCTGTGGTGGTCATGGGGGACAGCATCATGGGGCTGTGCAGGGACGAGACCTCCGTGACGGAGCGGCTTTCGGAGAAGATCGGGAAGCCCATATTTAACGGTGCGTTTGGGGGAACCTGTATGGCGTTTCAAGAGCAGGAGCTGACCTCCAATTACAACATGGAGCTGCTCAGCATGGCGTGTCTGGTCAAGGCCATCGAGGCGGATGACTTCGGGGTACAGCAGACGATCCGCAGCAGAAGAGAGGCCACGGATCATTTTGAGGATACGGTGGATGAACTGGCGCGGGTGGACTTTCAAAAGGTTGAGATCCTGATTCTGGAATTTGGCCTTAATGACTATCATGCGGGGATTTCGTTGGAGAATGAGGAGGATCCCATGGATGAGTCCACCTACTGCGGGGCGATGCGGAGCGTGCTGACCACCCTGCGGGCGAGCTGTCCGAATCTGGAGATTGTGCTGGTGACACCCACTTATACATGGTATCTGTCCAATAAGCTCACCTGTGAGGAATATGAGACGGGTTCGGCGTTTTTGGAGGATTATGTGAATGCGGAACTTGCGATTGCCGAGGAGTACGGAATAGAAGTTCTGGATTTATATCACGATTTTTACACACATGAGGAATGGCAGGACTGGAAAAAATATTCGGAGGACGGGCTGCATCCCAATGAAGCCGCCAGAGAGCGGATTGCGGAGAAAATTGCGCAGATGTCCGCCTTTGCCGGCGAAGCGAGGAGAATCAAATGATATTGACGGAGAAATCACCCGCGCAGGCTCTGAGCCGATGGCCCCGCGGGATTGGAAAAGAATATAAGACGGCGTTTACAGCCGCTTTTGTCATAGGGCTTCTGATTCATCTGCCTGCCATGGTGTCCGATATTCCCAATCATGACGGGCTGGGCAGTATGTATTTTGACCAGAATATGATCACCTCTGGCAGATGGTTTCTGACGGTGGCCTGCGGATTCTCCTCCTATTATACGATTCCGTGGGTGATAGGGCTTCTGGGGTTGTTCTTTCTGTCCTGTGCGGCTATGGCGCTCACGGCGTTTCTGGAACTGAGGGACAGGGTGGTCATCGTGCTGCTCGCTGGGCTTTTAGTGAGTTTTCCGGCGCTGGCATCCACCTTTGCCTATGTCTTCACGCTGGACGGTTATATGATGGGAGTGTTTCTGGCGGTCTGTGCGGTCTGGCTGACGAAAAGCAAAAAAAACGGGTTTTGGGCAGGGGCTTTGTGTCTGGCCCTCAGTATGGGGATCTATCAGGCGTATCTGCCCTTTGCGATTCTGCTGTGCATGTACGGCGTTCTCATGATCTGTATGGAGAAGGGCACGTTAAAAGAAAAATGTACGGCCGCACTGAGATATTTGTACATGGGAGTGCTGGGTGTTGCACTCTATTATGTCCTGCTGCGAATCCTTCTCTGGTTGCAGAAGAAGGAGCTGGCTTCCTATCAGGGAATCGACGGCATGGCGGGCGCAAGATTCGGGGCGGATGCCTTTTTGCATATGTACCGGGATTTTGTCAGTTTCAGCCTAAAGGGCAATGTGGTCTGCGGCAGTCTCATCTCTGCGGCCGCCTGCGCGGTGCTCTTTGGCGCCCTGTTGTGGGTGCTTGGCGGACTGATCCGACAGAGAAAATGGTGGAAGCGTCCGGGATTTTTCGTTATAATGATTGTGACGGCGGCTGCTTTGCCGCTTGCAACCAATGTGATTCTGCTGATCTCTCCGGATGTGACCTATCATCTGCTGATGCGGTATCAGTGGGTGCTGTATCTGATTCTGCCCGCGGCGTTTGTGAGCCGCTTTGCGGGGCAGAACAAGATGGGAAATCTCATGCGGTGGATCGGGACGACGGCGGCGTTTGTGCTGGTCTTCCATTACGCGGTGGCGGACAATATCGGTTATTCCAATCTGCAGAAGCGCTATGAAAAGACATACGCCTACTGTGTGCGGCTTCTTGACCGCATAGAGCAGACGGAAGGATATTATCAGGGAATCCCCATCGCCATGGTGGGGGTGGTGGGATACAATCCCTATCCGGTCACGGATATCACATTGCCCGTGACCTCCAATATGATCGGGCTCAACGGGGATACGCTTCTGTATACCGGAGAGAATTATCAGGTCTTTATGCAGCATTATCTTGGTGCCACTCTGAATATCATGACGCCTGGGGAGATGGGGGATATTTATTTCTCTCAGGAATATATCGAGATGGAGAGTTTTCCGGCGCCGTCTTCCGTAAAGATCGTGGATGGCATTATGTATGTCAAGACAGAAAATGTGGGGAGAGATTAAAGAATGGCACTTTTATCGATCGTTTTGCCGGCCTATAACGAAGAACAGAATATTGCCAATACCGCCAAGGTGCTGGCGGAGTTTATGGAGCGGCAGGGGATAGACTATGAGCTGGTCTTTGTCAGCGACGGATCACGGGACGGCACTTATGCGGAGATCCTGAAAGCGGCGGCGGACAATCCTCGCGTTAAGGGCGCACAGTTTTCCCGCAACTTCGGCAAGGAGGCCGGGATTTTCGCAGGGCTTGAGCTGTCTACGGGGGACGCGGTGGTGGTCATGGACTGTGATCTGCAGCATCCGCCGGAGGCGATACCGCGGATGTGGGAGAAATGGAAAGCGGGTGCGGAGATCGTGGAGGGCATCAAGTCAGACAGAGGGAGAGAGAGTCTGGGATACCGACTCTCCGCGGGACTGTTTTACAAGATCATGAGCGCCCTGATCAAAATTGACATGAACGCGTCCTCGGATTTTAAGCTCTTGGACCGCAAGGTGGTGAATGTGCTGCTGGAACTGCCGGAGCGCAATACCTTTTTCCGCGCGCTGACTTTCTGGGCGGGATTTCGCACGGAGACCGTGGAGTACGAGGTACAGGAGAGACAGTTTGGGGAGAGCAAGTGGTCGCTGTGGAGTCTGATGCGATATGCTATCTCCAATGCCACATCCTTCAGCACGCTGCCCCTGCAGTTGGTGACGGTGATGGGAGTGGCGTCCATTCTGGGCAGTGTGGTTTTGTTCGTCCAGACGCTGGTGCGGTATTTTATGGGGACATCGGTGGAGGGCTTTACCACGGTCATTCTGCTGATTCTGATTATCGGTGGGTTTATCATGCTCAGCCTTGGGGTGATCGGTCATTATATCGCCAGAATCTACGAGGAGGTAAAAGGGCGGCCCAAATACATTATCAGTCAGATCACGGACAATGTGGCCGGCAATGCCGCCGGTACTTGGAAGCGCTGAGAAAATGCATGTGTGAGCAGAAGAAGGAGGAATACCATGATTAATTTTAACGTACCGCCCTATGTGGAGACGGCGGCAGGCTATATACAGGAATGCGTGAAAAATCAGAAGATTTGCGGAGACGGGGCCTATACCGGAAAGTGCAGTCATTGGATCGAGGAGCGGACGGGGACGGCCAAATGTCTGCTCACCACGTCCTGCACACATGCGCTGGAGATGGCGGCGCTTCTGACCGGCGTGGGAGAGGGCGACGAAGTGATCATGCCGGCCTATACTTTTGTGTCCACGGCAAACGCCTTTGTGCTCAGGGGGGCGACGCCGGTGTTTGTGGATATCAGACCCGACACCATGAATCTGGATGAGAACAAAATCGAGGCGGCGATCACCGAGCGGACGAAGGGGATCGTGCCGGTGCATTATGCGGGTGTGGCCTGTGAGATGGATAAGATCATGGATATTGCCAAAAGGCACAATCTCTGGGTGGTGGAGGATGCGGCTCAGGGAATAATGTCCACCTATAAGGGACAGGCGCTGGGAACCTTCGGCGATTACGGGTGCTTCAGTTTTCATGAGACCAAGAATTACAGTATGGGAGAGGGCGGCGCACTGCTCATCCGGGACGGGAAGAATGTGGAGCAGGCGGAGATTATCCGGGAGAAGGGGACTAATCGGAGCAAGTATTTCCGGGGGCAGGTGGACAAGTACACATGGGTTGATTACGGCTCCTCCTATCTGCCCAGCGATATGAATGCGGCGTATCTGTATGCTCAACTGGAGATTGCGGATGAGATCAACGAGGCCAGAATCCGTATCTGGAACCGCTATTATGAGAATCTAACGCCCTTGGCCGAGGCCGGCAGAATCGAGCTGCCGGTGGTGCCGAAGGGCTGTGTGCACAACGCGCATATGTTTTACATCAAGGCAGGGGATCTGGAGGAGCGCACGGCTCTGTTGGATGATCTTAAGAAGAATGATGTCTATGCGGTGTTCCACTATGTGCCGCTGCATACGGCTTCGGCGGGGACAAAGTTCGGGCGCTTCTGCGGGGAGGATCAATATACCACGAAGGAGAGCGAGCGGCTGGTCAGATTGCCTATGTATTACGGGCTTACGCAGGAGCAGGTGGACTATATCTGCGGCAGGGTGGCGGCATTTTACGGCTGTTGAGGAGTATTTATGCAAAAGTTTCTGAAGGTCTGCGCCGCCGTTTGCGGCAGCGTGCTTTTCGTAGGTTTTGGAGTTCAGACGGTGTTAGGCATCCTCTGGATGTGCAGTGCTTTGGCCGGAGCGCAGTCTTTCGGCGAAGGCGTTGTCTGCGTGGGGCAGATTGTGCTGTTGGCCGCCGCGGTGCTGTTCTTTGCGGGGAAAGTCCGGGGAAAAATCCGGGAAAAAATCTTCCTTGTCTGCGCCGTGCAGACCTTTCCCATGGTGATGCAGTGCCTTGTGATTCCCGACGTGCGGACGCTGACGACGGCGCTGTTTTTGGTGCAGACAGGCTGTGTCCTGCGCAGTGTGGGTGACTCGGAGGAGTGGAAGTTTTTCTATGCGGGTCTCGGGGCATGGGTCGCGGCGGCGTTGATTCGGGAAGAGTATCTGTATCTGGGTGCGGTTCCCGCCGTGGCGGGAGCGGTGTATCAGTTGTTCGCGGCGGGGCGCAGGCTCAAGGCGAATCCCGGGGACGAGACGGCAAGGGCTGCGAAGCGCAGGATGCGCCTTCGGCTTTTGTCCGTTGCGGCGGCCGCGGGAATTGCCGTGGGGATCGGCAGTTTTTATCAGGAACGGACGCATATTACCACACATCTCGTAAGCCGGATGGCGTGGACCAGTCTGTATCACAGCTATTGGGAACTGCCCAAAAGAGACAGATGGATGATCGATCCTGACGAGCTGATCTACAGCAGCTTTGAGGCGGCGGGGATCGAGAAGAATCTGCTGCCCTTTCTGGTGGAAGCGAAGGGAGAGCAGGAGACCAGACGGCTTTTTGTGGTGCTTTCCAAGGTGGCGTGGACATACGGCAAAGGGAGGATCCTGAAAGAGATTGGCTGGGATCTGGCGGGGTATGCCCTTGCGCCGGTGATACTGCCGCTGCAGCTTCGGGGAAGGGGTTATGACTCCTATTCGGGGATCAATTATTTTCAGATGATTCGGACTACGCCGCATCTGGGAAAACTGTATATCCACTATGGATTTTGGTGGTTCCAAATGGCGGCGGTCTGTGCGCTGGGGGCGTGGATTGCGGCGGGAGCGGGGCTTCGACCCTTGAAAAAACAAGTCATTTCGCTCCTTGCGGGGACCGGAATGTGTGTCTGGTACACGATGCGGGGGGCCGGACAGATGGATTATAAAAACACCACTTTCCTTCTGTGCGTCTGGTTACTTGGGATGGCGTCCGCGGCGGTGCGCGGATGGGAGACAGGAGGGCGGCCGGATGAGTAAGGGCGGTAGACTATTGTTTGCGGCGGGACTTGCGGCAGTGCTTTTGCTTGCGGCGCCGGGGGTGATTTTGGGGGAAAATGCCGTCATCACTTATCACGATCAACTGGACGGGGAGATGATCGCTTATCTCCTGCAGGCGAAGCACCTGTGGGATTCGGGAGGCCTGCCGGAATTTCTGGGCGGAGCCGCGAAAACGGCGCTGATTCCTCCGGCGCCGGCCTGTGTTCTGTTATTCTTAAGCGGTAATGCGTTGGGAGCGTTCTGGGTGATGCGGATCGTGGGAAGCCTTGTGGGATATGCGGGGATGTACCTTCTGGCCCGGCGTGTGACGGGACGGGAGCTGCCCGCGGTTCTGGCGGGGGGAATGTATGCCGCGTTGCCGTTTCTTCCGGTGTACGGACTCTCGCAATACGGGCTGCCCATGCTCCTGTGGTGCGCAATACGGATTCGGGAGGGCAGACGGCTCATAGGGCCTCTTTTGTATACGGTGTTTTTCGCCCTGAATTCTTCGCTGGCTTTGGTCGGGTTCGCGGTGCTTCTGGTCATGGCTGCGGCGGCAGTCTGTGAGACCTTGAGGGTGTGGAGCGGACAGCGGTCGGAGGCGGAGCGGAGGCGGAGGGAGATGTTCGGTCTCCTGCGGCTCTGGGGCATGTGGGCGGTTCTGGCGGCGGGATATCTGGTGACCAATCTGGCCCTGATCGGTCAGATGCTCGGTCTGGGGGCGGCCACGGTTTCTCACAAGACCGAGTATGCACTGGTGCCGGAGCGGTTCGGGGAGAGTTTACTGCAGGGGTTTTTGTACGGCGGACAGCACAGTCAGGATTATCATCTGGGCATTTTGGCGGCGGCTGTTGTGGTCGTGGTCTTATCCTGCGGGAAGATTCGGAAGCCGCTTGTGCGGGTCATCCTCTCTGCCCTGTGTGTAAATTTGGGGCTGGCAGGGGTCTCGGCCCTCTGGAACAGCGAAGGGGGAATGGAGATTCGAAGTACGCTGGGAGCCTTAGGGGCGTTTCAGATGGATCGGCTGCTGTGGCTTGCCCCTTGTCTGTGGTATCTGATTCTGGCCTGTGCGGCAGCATTGGCCATCGAGATCGGGAGAGGACGGGAACGTCTGTGGAAGATCCGAACGGGCGTCTGTGTGACGGTTCTTGCGGCTGCAGTCTGTGCGGGCGGCTGGCAGATTTTGAAAAACAGCGATGTGAAGGCCAATGTGCAGAAACTGCGCAATGCCGATTATCCTGCTATGAGCTATGCGGATTATTACGCCATAGGCGTTCTGGAGCAGGTGGAGGATTTCCTTGAAGAGTATACGGGACTGGAGCAGTCGCAATACCGTGTGGTCAGTCTGGGGATCGATCCTGCGGCGGCGCTGTATCACGGATTCTATTGTCTGGACGGGTACTCCAACAATTATGATCTGGAATACAAACACCGCTTCCGGGAGGTGATCGCCCCGGCGCTGGAGGAGAGCGAGTATCTGCGCGATTATTATGACCGGTGGGGGAACCGGTGCTATCTCTTCGGTTCGGAATGTCCGGGATATTACACCATCGAGAAAAACGGGTTTTATTTTACGCATCTGGAACTGGACACAGAGGCGCTGCGGGGAATGGGAGGCGACTATCTGTTTTCGGCGGCCTACATCGCCAACGCGCAGGAGCTGGGACTGACGCTTCTCAGGGAGGAGCCCTTTGAGACCGAGGAGAGCTATTACCGCATTTTCCTGTATGCGGTGAGGATACCTTCCGCATAGAGTGTAGAAGGCTGCTATGGGACGAAATCTTAAACCATCTGACCAAGAAAGGAGAGCGGCATGGACAAGTCGTCAAAGACGTGGAGAATCACCGCATATGTACCGGAACTTCTGGTGTTGCTTTTATCCGCCCTGCTGCTGCTCTACGGAATCCATGGGAAGCAAGGCTATCACATGGATGAGCTACTGAGCTTTGAGCTTGCAAATGCGGAGTTTAATCCTTGGATCGTGCCCACACAGCCGCAGGGCAGGCTGGCAAAGTTTGTGGAGAACGAACTGCGGGGCGATACGGTGTCCGAGACTTGGTCCAATCTGGCGGACACGGTGCGGGATGTGCTAAAGAACCGCGGCGCCAGCAGACTTTTATCCTATCGGGCGGATGTGTACGAAGAGCCGGTCTGGATAGCGGGAGAGGATTTTCGGGATTATGTCACGGTGGGGGAGCGGGATGCTTTCAACTATCTCTCGGTGTATTTTAACGTGAAGGATGACAATCATCCGCCGCTGCATTTTATGGTGTTGCACACGGTCTCTTCCGTTTTTCGGGGGAAGATTTCGCCGCTTATGGGATGCGGCATTAATCTGGTGTGTGTGCTGGGTGTCATGATTCTTCTCATGCGCTTGGGCAGGGAGCTTATGACGCTTGCGGGTTATGAGGAATACGGGAGATCTGCAGGGCTGTGGGCGGCGGGATTGTATGGGCTGTCTGCGGCGGCGCTGTCCACCACTCTTTTGATCCGCATGTATGCCATGGTGACGTTATTTTGTGTGGCGTTGTTTGTGATCCATCTGGACAAGATTTTCGGCGTGCAACTTAGGGGGAAAACTTTCATCCGGGGCAATAAAACCTTGATTCTGGTGACGGCGGCAGGGTTTTGGACACAGTATTTTTTCCTGTTCTATTGTCTGATACTGGCGGCGGTGACGGCCGTGGTGTTGTGGCGAGGGAGACGAAAGAGGGAGCTTGTGTCTTACATCCGTGTCATGGTGACGGCGGCGGTGATCGGTGTGGCGGTGTTTCCCTTTTCTGTGGCGGACGTGTTCTCCAGCGGCAGGGGTGTGGAGGCGTTGGACAATCTCTCGTCAGGCTTTGCGGGGTACGGCGTTCGTCTGGCGGCCTTTGGAAGGATTGCGCTGGAGCGTCTGGGGATTGGCTGCATGGCGGCGATTGGAACGGTGTGGGCTGTTCTTGCGGTGCTTACTTGGCGGAAGAGGCGGGATGCGAAAGCGGGGTGTTCTGTGGCGGTCGGAGACACGGTGCGGAAAGAAGCGGGTGGCGCCGACGGTCTGAGGAGAGCGCTATGGGCTCTTTTGTGGGTTCCGGCAGTAGGATATTTCCTGCTGGCGGCGAGAATGTCGCCCTATCTGGTGGACCGCTATATCATGCCGGTGTTTCCTTTTCTGACACTGGGCGCGGTGGCGGCGGTCTGCAGCGTCTGGGCCGGATGGTGCGGCGGGAGGCAGATGAGCAAGAGAGCCGTCCGGGCGTCGGGAATAGTGTTGATTCTGGTGACGGTGGCCGCTCAGCTTCTGGACCCTTTGCGATACAAAGATTCTTACCTGTACACGGGATATAAAGAGCAGAGAGAGATCGCGGACACCTATGCGGATCGCGCCTGCATCTGCATTTACAGGGGAGTGGGATATTATGAGAATCTGTTGGAATTTGCGCGCTATGAGAGGACGCTTCTTCTGACGGAGGAGCAGCTTCAGAACAGGCGGGACAAAGAGTCCATAGATGCGCTGGGACAGGTGGTGGTACTCCTCAAACAGGGGACGGACCGGGAGAAAGTTCGCGGGATTCTGGAGGAAGCGTACGGACTGGAATGTGAGGAGACGCTTCTGGAGTCGGGGGAAGCTTATGGAGACACCATCTGGCTGTTCGGATCTGTCGAAGGGCAGTGAGACGGGCGGAGCCGGGATAGGGAACGGTCAAGGAAAATGGAATAGAAGCGGAATAGGATAGAAGCGTAATAGAAATAGAAACAGAATAGAAATAGAATCGAATAAAAATAAAAGTGAAATAGAAGATGGAGAATATAATGGGATACAATCTGCCGCTGGCACTTCAAATCTGCATATTGATCTTCTGGTTGTTTGCTGTCCCGTTTGCGGCGGGGAACTGTCTGGGCAATGTGACGGGCAATGGGGGCAGAGAAGGCAGAGCCGTCCTTGCGTGGGTGAGCGGACAGATGCTTTTATGGGGAATTTTTCAGGTCATCTGTGTGCCCTTTGTGCTGTTTGAGGGGAATTTTTGCCATGTGGTCTATCTCTTCGGAATTACGGGAGTGGTTCTGACACTCTGCGGCGTTGTTCGATATGGCGCACGCAGGCTCAGGGAGAGTGTTCAACTGCTGTCTGTCCCGGATGGCACGGATGGTAAAAAAAAGACGCAGAAGCTTAGATATCTGCCGTGGGTGGTCTTCGGACTGCTTCTTCTGCTGCAATTGGTGCAGGCGGTGCGGCTGGCCTACGGAGACGGGGATGACGCCTACTATGTGGCAGTCTCCGCCATAACGGAGAATGCGGAGACCATGTATCGCAAGCTTCCCTATACCGGCGGCACCACACAGGTGGATATTCGTCACGGTCTCGCGCCTTTTCCCATATGGATTGCCTTTCTGGCCAGAGTGAGCGGGATCAGGGCTGTCACCGTGGCGCATGTGGCTGTGCCGCTTGCACTGATTCCCATGACCTACGGGATTTTTTATCTGCTGGGCGGAAGGCTGTTTGCGAATAAGCGGAAATTTTTGCCGTTGTTTCTGATACTCACGGAGCTGTTGGTGATCTTCGGGGATTATTCCTTCTATACGGCCGAGCGTTTTATGCTGGCCAGAAGCAGGCAGGGCAAGGCTGCGCTGGGAAGTATCGTGTTGCCCATGCTGTTGTTTTTGCTGTTGTTTCTGTTGGAGCGGATGCAGGAGAAACAGAAATGTGGCATGGGATATTGGGTGCTGTTGTGCAGCGTTATGCTGGCAGGCTGTCTGTGCAGTACCATGGGCGCCTTTCTTCTGTGTCTGTTTATCGCGGTGACAGGGCTGTGCGGAGCGATCTGCTTCCGCAGGTGGAAAGTGCTGATGCCCCTCGCACTGTGCTGTCTGCCCTGTGTCTGCTATGCGCTGCTCTATGTGTTGAATTAGGCCTTGCGGCGTTTACGGATTGTGCCGCCTGTGGCGGTTGTGCTGCCTATGGCGGCGATACAAATCGGATGAAAAATGAGAAGGAGGGCGTATGGGAGCGAGTCATGCCGTTGTGCTGTTTCGGGAATATATGGGGACGGGACTGGTGGGAATCTGGTTTTTGTGCTGTCTCGTCTGGCTTTTTGTGCGGGAGGAGAGAAAACAGATCCGGATCCTTTTTGTTTATGTGCCCGTTGTTTTTCTACTTTTGTTCTTTAATCCGTTGTTCGCCGCGTTGGTCGGAGGCTATATGGGGGACGAGATCTATTATAGAATCCTATGGCTGCTCCCGGTGACGGTGGTGATCGCCTATACCTGCGTGTCCGTATACGGAAAGCTTTCCGGCGCAAAGAGGAAGGGATTTGCCGCCGCGGCGCTGGTTTTTACCGTGGTGTCGGGGAGCTGTATTTATAACAATTCTTTTTTTACCCGGGCGGAGAACTTCTATCATGTGCCGGACAGCGTGGTGCAGATCTGCGATGCCATTGAGATTCCGGGCAGGGAGGTCATGGCGGTCTTTCCTCTGGAGCTGGTGCAGTATGTGCGGCAGTACTCGCCGGTGGTGTGTATGCCTTATGGGCGGGAGGTCTTGGTGGAGAGCTGGAATGAATGGGCCATACAGGATGAACTCTGCGATGTGATGGAAGCGGAGACTGCGGAAGCCGCACGTCTGGGAGCGTTGGCAAGAGAGAGAGCCTGCGTCTATATCGTTCTTCCGCAGGAGAAGCGCATTCAGGGAAGTTTGCAGGATGCGGGGTATGAGATTTTTCTGGAGACGGACGGATATGTGGTATACAGGGACCAATATTTTGACCCCGGCATGTAGCCGGGGTCTGTTGGATAGTTGGAATCATTACTGAATTTATTCAGTTATTATTGTGATTATGGTTGGTTAGACAAACTAGGATTTATGGTTCTATGCCGAGACTGTAAAAAATTTTGTGTATACTAACTGTAGGTAATATATATCCTCATGG
>CAZSAJ010000001.1:42048-118391 GCA_964604835.1 uncultured Acetatifactor sp. | reverse complement strand
GCCCTCTCTGTAAGCAACCCTTGCCATAGCCAGATACATACCAACTTCGGAGCACTCGCCCTCAAAGTTCGCGCGCAGATCCTTGATGATATCCTCGCGGACGCCCTGTGCGACGCCTACCACATGCTCTGCCGCCCAAGTCTTCTCACCGCTCTGAGCGGAGAATTTCTCAGGGCCCACACCGCAGACAGGACACTTCTCGGGAGGATTGTCTCCCTCATGTACATAACCGCATACCTGACATACAAATTTCATAGCTTAAATCTCCTTTTCTTTTAGTTTATAGTCAATTGCGAATCTCTGCGCAATGATCTATTTCCTCCGCCGCATGGGTGCAGCTTCCGCAGCTCCCGTAAAAATAAGTCACATGTCCGGCGATTCTGCCGTCAAACCCCGCTCCGGCAATATCCTGAATAGTGTCGATATTCCCCATCTCCAGATCGATGACACTCCCACATTCCGTGCAGACAAAATGATAGTGCGGCGAGATGTCGGCATCAAAATGATCTACGCCGTCCCCCACCCTGAGACGCCTGATCTCACCGGTATCGGCCAAGAGAGTCAGATTGCGGTACACGGTGCCGAGACTGATATTGGGCAGCTCTTTCCGCACATTCATATAGACTATATCGGCGGTGGGATGATCCTTGCGCCCCATCAAAAACGCCATAATCATATCTCGCTGTCTGCTGTGCTTGCGGGCCATGATAATCCTCTCTTTCAAAATCAGTAATCGTTACTATTTTATTATAAAATATCTTTCTGCAATGTCAACCCTATTTTCGTCAAAATATGATTTTTCGGAGTGTTCTCTTTCTTTCAAGATAGAGTTCTGTAGCCGCCTGCTATCTCTTCCGTTCGTATTTTACAAATTGATAAGCGATATCAAAATAGGTCTGCTCCTCGCTGTCCGCGGTGATCTCCCACTCCTCGTCCTGATCCAGATTGGGAAAATAGGCGTCCGCCTCATACGCATGGTCGATCTTCGTGATGTGCGCCACATTGCAATAGGGAAGCATCTGACGATAAACACTCTCACCGCCGATAATATACACATCCTCATCCCGATATCGCTTCAGTTCCTCCAAAAGCTCCTCTATGGAGTGCACCACGATGGCATCCTTCACCTGATATCCGGCATTGGAGGAAAGAATGATATTGGTTCGATTTTTCAGAGGAAGTCCCTGCGGAAAAGTCTCCAGCGTTTTCCGTCCGAGCACCACCACCTTGCCGGTGGTCTCCTCCCTGAAATGCTTATGGTCGTTGGGAATGCGGATAAGCAGTTCGTTCTTGCTGCCGATTGCCCAATTGCTGTCCACCGCCGCGATGATGTTCATACAAAATACCTCCTTTTGTCCGCTCAGATGGCAATGGGGATATCCTTGATCTGCTCCCCCGTCTCGTAGTGATCCACCCGCACATCATTTCTGGTGAATTCATAAAAATCATGGATCTGCGGATTCAGCCAGAATGTGGGCGCGGGCTTTGGCTCCCGGCTGATCAGTTCTCTGATAATGGGCACATGTCTGTCGTAGATATGGGCGTCCGCAATCACATGTACAAACTCTCCCACATACATGTCGCAGACCTGCGCCAGCATGTGGATCAGCACCGCATACTGCACCACATTCCAGTTGTTCGCCGCCAGCACATCCTGAGAACGCTGGTTCAAAATGGCGTTCAGCGTCAGCCGATCCTCCCCGGGCCGCTGCGTCACATTGAATGTCATGCTGTAGGCGCAGGGATAGAGATTCATCTCGTGCAGATCCTGATGCACATAGAGATTGGTCAGAATCCGGCGGCTGAAGGGATTGTTTTTCAAGTCATAGATCACCCGGTCCACCTGATCCATCATACCCTCCCGATAGGAATGCTTCACGCCAAGCTGATACCCGTAGGCCTTGCCGATACTGCCGTCCTCATCCGCCCATTCGTCCCAGATATGGCTGTGCAGATCACGGATATTGTTGGACTTTTGCTGCCAGATCCACAGGATCTCGTCCGTGGCGGACTTTAACGCCGTGCGTCTGAGCGTCATGATGGGAAACTCCGCCCGCAGATCGTAGCGGTTCACCACGCCAAACCGCTTGATCGTATAGGCGGGCGTCCCGTCCGGCCAGTGCGGCCGCACCTTCTCCCCCTCCGTGCTCGTCCCATTTTCCAGAATATCCTTGCACATATTGATAAACAACGTATCCGCGTAACTCATTTTCCCTCACATCCCTTATTCCCATTTATCACAGAGCGAATTGATCTGATCCGCAAATTTCGCCATATCCTTATTGGGCATGCCGTCGTTCTTCGTGATCAATGCCATCAGGCGCTGTCCGGCAGCCAGAAGTCTCGCATAGACGCCGCTTGCGGGTCTGGCCTTCTTCTTGACGGGCACAGGCTCCGCCTCGTACAGAAAGCTGTTGCCCAGAAGGTCGAACTCCGTGCCGCTGTAGGGCGCATAAGCCCGCTGACCATGCTCGATCTTCAGGCATTCCACAAAGGACATGCACACACTATCCTCGCCGTGTACCACGAACACCTTCTTGGGCTTCTCCTCAAAGGCATTGATCCACTCCAACAGCCCGTTCTTGTCCGCATGGCCGCTCATTCCCACCAGTTTCTTAATGTGCGCCCGCACCTGAATGGACTCGCCGAAGAGCTTCACTTCCTTGGCTCCCTCCACAATGCTTCTGCCCAGTGTTCCCATGGCCTGATAGCCCACGAAGAGAATCGTACATTCTTCCCGCCACAGATTATGCTTCAAATGATGCCGGATACGCCCCGCCTCGCACATGCCGGAAGCGGAGATAATCACCTTGGGTGTGTCGTTAAAGTTGATCTCCTTGGACTCCTCACTGGTGATGGAGAGCTTAAGTCCCGCAAAGGAAATAGGATTGATACCTTCGCGCACCAACGCCAGCGCCTCCCCGTCGAAGCAGTCCATGCGGTTTTCGTGGAAGATTTCCGTAGCTTCCACCGCCATAGGGCTGTCCACATACACCGGGAAATTCTCGTGGCCTTTCACCATGCGCCCCACTTTGACCTGACGCAGAAAATACAGGATCTCCTGTGTCCTGCCCACCGCAAAAGAGGGAATCACCACATTGCCGCCTCGGTCAAAAGTCTCCTGCAGAATGGCCGCAAGCTCTTTCACATAATCTATCTTTTCCGTGGAGTGCAGTCTGTCCCCATAGGTGGATTCCATCACCACATAATCCGCCTGCGCCGTGGGAATGGGACTTCTGAGGATCGGCTGTTCCTTGTTCCCGATATCTCCCGAGAAGACGATCTTCTTCGTGCGGCCGTCCTCCGTCAGCCACACCTCTATGCTGGAGCTCCCCAGCAGATGTCCGATATCCGTGAAGCGGATCTTGACCCCCTCGCAGACCTGTACTTCCCGATTATAGCGGCAGGGCACGATGCGCTTGATAACCCCCTCCGCATCCTCCATGGTATAGAGGGGATCATGCCCTTGCACATTCTCGCTGCGCTTGGCCTTGCGGTTTCTCCACTCCGCCTCCATCATCTGAATGTGGGCACAGTCACGAAGCATGATGCTGCACAGATCCGCGGACGCGTCCGTCATGTAGACCTGCCCTCTGAATCCTCTGGAATAAAGAAGCGGCAGCAGACCGGAATGATCCACATGGGCATGGGTGAGAAACACATAGTCAATCATGGCGTCGTCCACAGGCAGCGGGGCGTTTTCAAAGACATTCACGCCCTGCTCCATCCCATAATCCACCAGAATGTGCTTGCCCCCCACTTCCAGATAGTGACAGCTTCCGGTCACCTCATGTGCCGCCCCGATAAACATTAATTTCATGCGCAAACCCTCCTTTTGTAAATTTGACCTTCCCCTACTTCAAAGCATTTGCCGTCTCATAAAAATGATAATAAATTCCCTTCCTGTCCAACAGCTCCTGATGCGTTCCTTCCTCCACGATCCCTTCCTCCGTCAGCACCAGAATCCGGTCCGAATTGCGGATGCTGGAGAGTCTGTGGGCGATGGTCAGCGTGGTGCGCCCCTTTGAGAGCTCCGCAAGGGACTGCGCCACCGCAAACTCGCTCTCATTGTCCAGCGCCGAGGTAGCCTCGTCCAGAATAATGATGGGCGGATTCTTCAAAAAGACGCGCGCGATGCTGATACGCTGCTTCTGTCCCCCGGAGAGCTTCACCCCCCGCTCTCCCACATAGGTGTCATATCCGTCCTTCAGTCCCAGAATAAACTCATGGGCCCCGGCCCGCTTTGCGGCCTCCACGACCTCCTCCTTGGATGCCTCCGGCCTCCCGTAGACGATATTCTCATAGATCGTACCGGAGAACAGATAGACGTCCTGCTGCACGATACCGATACTTCTCCGGAGACTCTTCAAGGTAAAATGCTTGATATCTTCCCCGTCCAGCGTGATATGCCCCGCGGACACGTCATAAAATCTGGGAATCAGATTACACAAGGTGGTCTTGCCTCCTCCGGAAGGCCCCACAATCGCCACCTTCTCCCCCGCGCTGATCCGCAGATTCAGATCCTTGAACACCCGGTTATGGTCGTCGGGATAGGCAAAACTCACCTGATCAAAAACGATATCGCCCTTGGGATTCTCTAACTGCACCGCATCGGGCTCGTCAAAGATCTCGATGTCCGCATCCAGAATCTGTAGAAAACGCTCGATTCCGGTCATTCCCCGCTGAAACTGCTCCGCAAATTCTATGATGCGCCGGATCGTGGTGATCATAGTGGTCACATACAGCATATACGCCACCAGATCTCCCGGCGCGATCAGCCCTCTCACCATAAAGATGCCGCCCGCCACCACCACCGTCAGATACATCAGACCGTCAAAGAGCCGCACCGTGGTCTGAAACAATCCCATATAGCGGTAGGAGAGCTTCTTGATGTCTAAAAATATATTGTTGTCCCGCTCAAATTTTTCATTCTCGATGGCCTCATTGGCGAAAGCCTTCACCACTTTATGTCCCAGAAGACTGTCCTCAATGCGGGCATTCAGCTCGCCGATCTGTCCTCTCTGAGAGCGGAACACACCCCGCATCCGAAGGTTCAAGGGCATACACACCGCGATCATGAGCGGAACACACAGGAAAATGATCAGCGTCAGCGGCAGATTGATGCCGCCCAATATCAGAAACGCAATCACAATCTTGATAAAGGCAATGAAAAACTCCTCCGGACAATGGTGGGCAAACTCCGTCACATCAAACAGATCGTTGGTGATCCGCCCCATGATCTGTCCCACCTTGGTATTGTTGTAATAGGTGTCGGAGAGCTTCTGTAGATGTCTGTATGCATCCCGGCGCATGTCCGTCTCGATCTTCGCTCCCATCACATGCCCCATGTCCGCCATATAATAAGCGGCGAAGGCATCGACAATGCGGAGTGCCAGATAGAGAAGTCCCAGCGTGACAATCGTTTGCGCAGACAGCGCCGCCAGATTCCGCATACCCTCATTGGTAATATAGCGCATGATCAGGGGCAGCACCAGCTCACACAGAGTGGTCAGGGCCGCACAGAACAGATCCATGCAGAGTGTTCCCGTGTATTTTTTATAATAAGGGGCGAACCGCTTCAGCAGCTCCCCCGTTTTGTACTGTTGCGAATCCAAGCCTTCTTTTTGCAAGCTTTTTCTTCCTCCGCTTCCGTTTTCCTCTTCTCTCTACTCTTTCTTCTATTGTATTATGATTGCGGCAAGTTCGCAAGAGTGTATTGGAAAAATCAGACAGGCAGCAGCCACTTCTCCGGTGGCTGCTGCCTGTGCGATTGTGCCGCTTTTGTGCGCTTATTGATACTGCTTTCCGGTATGCCGGTCCGATTTTAGGGTGATACGATCTGGTAGGACATGGGATTTCTGTAAATTGTGAACTTCTGCGTGACGCTTCCGCCATATTCGCCCATTCCGTTCACCGTGACGCTTCCCTTGTTCTTGCCCACTGTGGTGTTAGCGCCGTAAGCGAGCCTGTAATCCCCTGTTTTCCCTTCCGCAGACTCGTTCAGGAGCGTGAGCCCGTATGCTCCCGCATCCACCAGCCGGACGCTGTCTGTCTCTTTGTCCCGTTTCGCCTCCTTGACCTTGTCCTCGTCCCCATAGTAAACTCTCATCTTGACGTTGGTCACAGGACTGCCGTTATAGACAAGCTCTTTGGGATTCTCATTGTCAATGATGACGTAGAGATTTTTCTCGGTCAGTCTCTTGGTGTAGAATTCTATGGGAACCGTTCTCGTCATCGCAGTCTCATCGAAACCGCTGCCGCTCAGATTTCCGTAATTGTCCGATCGCTTGAACGTGACGGTCACTGTGGGAGCCGCTCCGCTGCCCGCCATGTACTTCTCCACATCCTCCCGCTTGTTGTTGCCATACGAGAGCACATAGTCCTGCCCTTCGCTCAGAATCCCGTCCCAATCGGTTCTCACGACCACTTTGGGCTTATACTCCTCGGTCTTAGGGTCATACGCTGCGCGTGCGTCCTCGATTCTGACACTATCCATATCCAGAGAGCCCTGCACGATCTGATATTTTATAATCATCTTTCCTGTGTAATTGCCCTTTCCGGTAATGATCAAAGTTCCCATCTTCCCCTCGTCGGGCACGATCTCTTCCTCGCCATACACCCAGTGCCACTTTCCGTTTTCGTCCTGCTCTCTCCATTTATCCTGTTTCTTTTTCATGGGGGTGATGCTCTTGTTATTTTGATATTTCACCGTGTAATCCCTGTCCAAGACAAGCGGCGTCTGCGTCCCATCCAAATACAGTTGAAAATCCAGCTTCGCCCCCGACTTGGCATAAGGCAGGGTACTCTTCAAGAATCTGGTGGACTCCACTTTTCTCACATACTTGTATTTCGAATTGCCATGCGCATCCTCTCCCAGATAGACATCGTCCTCTATGATGATGGGTTTCAGCGTCTCCTCTCCCGCAGAGAAGACCACGCTCTCCGCCAGATTGGCCGCCGTGATCTGAAACGTCTGCCGAAAACTTCCCACATAACCCGACTCCGGTTTGGCGGTATAGATCACCGTGGCCGTTCCCTTATTCACATTGTTCAGATAGCGGACCGTGTAATCGTTGCCTTCTCTAAAAACATAATCCGGCTCTCTCTCCGTATCCCACGGTGAAATGCGATGACTCTTTTGGCTGACCAGCGTCACATCCTGTGTCTGCGGATATCCATCGTAGGGTATCTTTGCCTGCCAGCGCCCCGCATATCGATTCTTTGCGGAGACGGTCTTGGCATTAAAGGCCTTGCCGGTAATCTTAAAATTCACGCTCTTTGAGCCGCAGTAACTGCCGATGCCCTTGATCGTCATGGTGGCGGTGCCCACCGCGGCATTGTTCCTGTACTCGATCTCATAATCCTCCCCATACTTAAGCCATTTTGACCCATATTTGACGGTAAAGGCATTCTTGCGGTTCAGCTTATACAGGACCGGCACCTCATAATAGTCATCATACTCTACCCAGTCTGTCGTCCAATCTCCGGCAATATATTGATAATATGTGGTCACCTTTTTCGTCTTAATATTGCCTTTGGCATCCTCAAACTCTACGTCCCTTGTCTCATACCATGCGGGAATCAGCGTAATTTCCTCATCCTCTACAAATGCTTTGGACTTGCATTGGCTCCCGAGGGAAATCTTGGCCGACTTCAACAAAATTCCCTTATTTCGGACATAGATTGTCCGGACGATCGTCCCCGTATAATTACCCATTCCTGTGATCGTCAAGGTTCGTTCTCCGCCGCCTGACTCCTCCCGGAATATGGGGTCATCTTTGGACAAGACGGACCCTTCTCTGGTTCCCTTCTCATCGGTGATCGACACCGTATAGTCCTGCCCGGCTTTTAAAGTCTTCAGATATTTGACGGATTTTAAGGTCTCCTGATCTTTCTTATAGGTTCCCGTCTCGAATTGGTCCATACAGCTTAACGTAATGCCCTTGGCAACATTATGATTTTCGTCTCCCAGCGCAATCTGGGCAATCGTAAAATTCATATAAACCTTGCCGTTATAGTCGCCCTTTCCTTCAATCACCACATGGGGCAGTACGGGATTGAAACCTCCTCTGACTTTCATCCCCGACGCATTGCTGCCGCCTTCCTCCGTATCCCCCTTCTGCCACGTTCCGTCCGCTTTGGCTTTCTCCTGTTCCAGCAGGAACGCATTGGTATCCACATTATTTTTGTAGCGGATCGTATAATCTTTTCCCTCTTTCAACAAGATCGGTATCTTCTCACTGCCGGTATATACATAGACTTCCGGTTTGATCTCTTTTCCCGTATAGCGCTGGGGCTGTATCCGCTCCACGCGCAGGAGCGGTGCATCCTGCCACCTCGCATACAGCGTAATATTCTCCGTCACCTTATCCTTGTCCAGATCCCATGCGTCGGTATATCCACGATCCCGATACCAGCCCACAAAATAGTATCCCGTATCTTCCGGCTCCGCCACTTCTCCGATCTCACTGCCCTTCGGGACATATCGGGAAAAAGCCTCGCCATGCCCGCACAGATCAAAGGTGACGGCCGCTTCTCCCACCGCAACCGCTTCCCATTTGGCATACAGCGTGATATCGCTCTCCACCGTATCCCGTCTGAAATCCCACATTTGGATAAACTCGTTATCCTTATACCAGTTCTCAAAATGGAATCCCTCGTCCACAGGCTGCAGATCCTCCGTCCGCTCCAACAGACTGCCCTTTCTGATATTCGTCTTGACGATATTGTCCCCATGCCCTGCCAAATCAAAAGAAACCGTATAGATTGGCGTCCACTTGGCATAGAGCGTGATACTCCATTTCACCTTATCATTGTCAAAGTCCCACGGATTTTTGCAGGAAGGATCCGAATACCAGCCGTCAAAATCATATCCGGCATCCGTCGGAACCAGATCCGGCGTCAGTTCCAGCAGACTGCCCTCTTTGATATCGGTCTTGACGATATCGTCGCCGTGTCCCGACAAGTTAAAAGTCACGGTGTGAAGCCGCGTCAACTTTGCATAAAGCAACAAATCCCCTTGTACCGTATCTTTTTCAAAGTCCCATGGGTCTTTAAAAAGGGGGTCTTTATACCAGCCTTCAAAAATATAATCGGGAACCGTGGGCCGCAGGTCTTCCGTCTCCTCCAATAAACTGCCTACCTTCAGGCCTGTTCTGACAATCGTAGGCAGGTTGTTCCAAAAATAAAATCTGACCTCGTAGGTAGTTTCCTCCCACTTTCCATACAGCGTGATATCCTCCGTCACTTCATCCTGAGCAAAATTCCATTTATAAGTGTAATCCGTATCCTTATACCATCCGAGAAACAGATAGCCGGGATCATGGGGAGACGCCGGCATATACAAGGAAATGCCTGGCACGAGATATTGGTACCAGTTCACGCCGTGGCCGCCCAAATCAAAAGTGACAACGATTGTCCCCGGCTCCAGACTTACCCACTTTGCATACAGCGTCAGATCGCTCTCCACCGTATCTCTGGCAAAATTCCACGCCTGTGAAAACGTATCGTCCGTATACCAGTTCTCAAAATGAAATCCCTCATCCGCAGGCCGCAAATCCTCCGTCTGTTCCAACAGACTGCCCGCCTTGATATCCGTCCTGACAAGGTCCTCCCCATGTCCCATCAGCCGAAACGTGACAGTATAGGTCACGGGTGGTTCCTCCGAAGCCGATCCGTCTATGGTGCCTGTGCCCGGCGCGGCTTCCTCCGAAGCCGATACCGCCGAGGTCTGCCCCAAGCGGCTGTCCTCATCCCCTGCCGCGGCTGTCCTCAATGCTTCCTGCGGCATGGAAGCGGCCAACAGCACTGCCGCAAGAAGGGCGGCGATGATCCTGCTTGTTTCTCTGCTTCTGAATATCATGAGTATCCTTCCTTTCTTAATTTAGAAACTTTTTTAAAACTTTTTTGAAACTTTTGTCTCCAATAATGAATTACAAAAATAGTTGACATTTTGCGCTTCGTATAGTATAGTAATATTTGTTCGTGAGTATTTATCACATAGCATGCGCGAGTGGCTCAGCGGTGGAGCACCTCCTTGCCAAGGAGGGGGTCGCGGGTTCGATCCCCGTCTCGCGCTCTCAAAAAAATGTTATCCTGCTAAACGATCCAGCGGGATAACATTTTTCTTTTCTTTATTTTTCCACCCGGTCCGCATACTTGATCCGGTACACCCTCCGCAGAGAGTCATTGATGCGCTCCTCCGAGATCACACCGCTCTTCACGGCCTCCAACACGCCGTTATAAGCTTTCTCAAAATCCTCCGGCATCAGAATCATATCACACCCCGCCTTCAATGCCTGCACTGCCGCATCTCCCGCGTCATAATAATCGGAGACCGCCGCAATGCTCATGGAATCCGTGATAATCACACCGTCAAATCCAAGTTCCTTGCGCAGAATATCGGTCACCACCGTCTGTGACATGGAGCAGGGCGTATTGTCCCCCGCAAGAGAAGGCGCCGCCATATGGCTCACCATCACCATGTCCGCACCTGCCTCAATTCCCGCACGGAATACCTCAAATTCACCTGCCCGGAACTCCTCCGCGCTCCGGTCAGTGGAAGCAAGCCCTTCGTCCGTATTCTGGGCGGTGCTGCCCATGCCCGGGAAATGCTTCAGGCAGCTTCCAATCTTTTGATCTTTCATCCCCTGCACCATGGACGTCACATAGGGACTCACAACCGCCGCATCGGATCCGTAGGAACGCTCCGCCATGACGGAATGTTCCACACTGTTTAAATCGGCCACCGGCGCAAAATTGAGATTAAAACCATAATCCGCCAGATAGGCGCCGATGGCGCTTCCCGCCTCATAGGCTTTGTCCGCCTCGCCGCTCTCCGCCTGCTTCTTAGCATTGTCCTGTTTGGCCACAAGTCCCTTCTGCTCCAGAGGACTGACGGCGCCGCCCTCGTCCTCGATAGCTATGAACAGCGGATAGTTGGCATACAGTTTCGTATTGTCTATCATTTCTTTAAACTGCGATTCATTTTGTATATTTTTGGTTTGATAGACGATTCCTCCCACGGAATACTTGGTCAGCGCATCCTTGGTGCCGTCTCCCGCTCTCACGGCCGTAGTTACCCCCGTGATGGACTCGGGCGTCACGATAAAGAGACCCGCCACCTTATCCTCCAGCGGCATCACTTCGATGCCCGCATTGACGATCCCGTCCAATTTCTGCTCCGGCGTGAACTCCTCCACGGTCTCTTCCGATTCGGACGACGGCTCCGGCGTCTCTATACTTCCCTCATCCCCCAGAAGGTCGCCCACCTGATTCTGTTTTTCCTGCTCCTGTCTCTTGCTCTGTCCGGTCAGATATCGTACCCCCAACACAATCCCTGCCGCAAAAGCGATGATCAGCACAGCCACCGTGGCATAGGCCAGCGCCTGATTGCGCACCCGCCGCTTTCTTCTGGCTTCCCGTCTCTCCTGCTGCTCCTGTGTATTCTGCTCCATACTGTCTGTCGCTCCTTAATCTATTTCCGAAACCTAACGGTTATTCATTTTTATCATACATTACTTTTCGACATTTTTCTACTGTTAAATCTTTCTTTCTCCATTGTTTATGAAAAATTAAACTACTTAAAAACTACTTAAAAAGTAAAAAATACTTGCAAAACGAAGAAAAACGTGCTATCTTACGGTTTAAACTGAATATCATACGCTTTTGCGCCGGGAGGCGCCATCGTCAAAACATTCTGTTTTGCGATGAGGGAACACGACTGCAACTGTCGGGCTATCCCAGTAACCGTGAAGCTGACGAAAGGACAATCAAGTCACTGCCGCAAGGCGGGAAGGCGTCCAAGTAGGGTGAAGCCAAGCCGGGAGACCTGTCCGCGTATGAATCACTTCTGGGATTGGGTGGAACTTTGTAGGTACGTTGTATGCCTGCATTATTTGTGTTGCTCTCCAATCGGGGGAGCAATTTTTATTTCATGGCGGCAGAGATAAAGAACTCCGTGGGCCGGAATGTCCGCGGGTATTCGCTCCTTCACTATTCAGTCTATTAAAATTCGAAAGGAGCTTTATCAAATGAAGCAAATGAAACACACAAAGATTTCGGCAGTCTTTCTCGCTGCCATAATGCTGTTGGGTTTATGTGCCTGCAGCAATCAAAACGTTCCCGGTAACTCGTCCGCGGGAGCTCCCTCCATCACTGTCACAGACATGACAGGGCGGGAAGTTACACTGGATGAGCCTGCTACACGTGTCGTTGCTCTTACACCTTCCGATTGTGAGATCCTTTATGCCATCGGTGCGGGCGACACGCTGGTCGGCCGCGGCAAATACTGCGACTATCCTGCCGAAGTCCTCGATATTCCCCCCGTGCAGTCCGGTTCCGATACCAACATTGAGCAGATCCTTGCCCTGAATCCTCAGGTTCTGATTATGAGTACCATGGCACAGACCGAGGAACAGGTGGAACAGTTGGAAGCTGCCGGAATCCATGTAGTGGTTAGTGATGCTCAGGATATCGAGGGCGTCTACACAGCCATTGAACTCATCGGCGCACTGATGGGCAAGAATGACGAGGCGGCCTCTGTCGTAAATAGCATGAAGACCTCTTTTGCCGATATTCAGGAGAAAGCCGTCGGAGACGGCACCGAGACCATCTATTTTGAGGTTTCCCCCTTGGAATATGGTCTCTGGACTGCGGGTTCAAACACTTTTATGGATGAGGTTGCAAATATGCTCGGACTCACCAACTGCTTTACCGACGTGGAGGGCTGGGCCGAAATTTCGGAAGAGCAAGTGCTTGAGCGCAACCCGGACTACATCATGACGATCACCATGTATTATGGGGAAGGTCCTAAGCCCGAAGAAGAAATTTTGAACAGACCGGGTTGGGAGAACATCACCGCTGTCCAAAATGAGGCCATACTGAACCTCCAGAACAACGAGCTCTCTCGTCCGGCTCCCCGGCTTGTAGACGGAGCTCAGATGCTTTTTGATTTCGTGTATGGCAACGCATCATAACGTTTTTTGCAGAAGGGAACAAGCCGCCTTTCCCTTCTGCTTTTCCGGAGGTAAATGTTGAAAGGAAATCACTTTCAACTATTGATTCCATGTGCGCTGAAGCGCACGAAATTGGGGTATAATCATGAAAACACGGACAGATCATTTTTCTGTTTTAGAATATCTTATCTTTTCCTCCGTAACCTTTGCCGTGCTGTGCATCTGTGTTTGTCTGGGAAGTGTCAATATTCCACTGCCTGATACGCTGGAAGTCATCGGGCAGGCAATTGGCGCTTTGCTGCGGGGTGATCCGCAGCCCACAGGACTCACTGCCGCAATCATCCTGTCCGTCAGGGTTCCCCGAGTACTGTGTGTAGCCATGACCGGCGCTGCGCTGGCGCTGGCCGGTGCGGCTATGCAGGGACTTTTGAAAAATCCGCTGGCCGACGGCTCAACGCTCGGTGTGTCGTCCGGCGCGGCACTGGGAGCTGTGATTGCCATTGCCTTTGGCATCCGGTTCCCGCTCCTGCCTTTTGCCGGCACCATGGTCATGGCGATCCTGTTTGCGTTCCTTTCGCTGTTTCTCATTCTGGGACTTGCATACAAGCTGGATTATTCCCTTTCGACCAATACGATCATTTTGATTGGCGTCATCTTTTCCATGTTTGTATCCAGCCTGATGAATATCATTATCGCTTTTGCCGCCGACCGCATCCAGCATATCACCTTCTGGACCTTGGGAAGCCTGCAGGGAAAAAACTATGCCGATGTACTGATTCTTGGCGCCTCGCTTCTCGTATTTAGCGGGATCATCTTTCTACATGCACGGGAACTGAACGCCTTCGCAGTGGGCGAAGATAACGCCCGCCACATCGGCGTGAACGTGCGGCGGGTTCGGCTTACGCTGTTAATTGTGGTCTCGGGCTTGATCGGCATCTGCGTATCCGTCGGCGGCACAATCGGCTTTGTGGGACTTGTCACGCCGCACATGGTGCGTATGCTGGCGGGACCAAATCACCGCCGCCTGCTCCCCGCATCTGCCTTCGGCGGCGCAGTGTTCCTGATGCTGGCGGACCTTATCGCCCGTATTTTGCTGAATCCTGTGGAACTTCCCATCGGCGTCGTCACGAGCCTTGTAGGGGCAGTGGTGTTTATCATCATATTCTACCGCTCAAGAAAGGGGAAATGACTATGCTGCGAGTAAAAGACCTGACGGTTCGGTACGGTAGCCTGACGGTTGTGAACAGACTCAGTTTTTCCGTGAAGGAAGGACAGTGGCTGATGATCGTCGGTCCCAACGGAGCAGGAAAATCCACTGCTTTGAATGCAGTCACACAAGGCGTACCATACTCCGGCGAGATTTTGTTTGACGGAATATCCGTCCAAAAAATGGGACCCGGCATCCTTGCGCGGTCAATGGGGATGCTGACGCAGTCCCATTTTTCGGCATATCCCTTTTCCGTAGAGGAAGTCGTGGCACTGGGACGGTATTCCTATTCGTCCGGCTTTCTCTCCCACGGGCGCGGCGACGGGGAGGCCGTTGAGGCTGCGCTGAAACTCACCGGGATGGAGACACAGCGGAAGCAATCTGTCCTCACCCTTTCCGGCGGAGAGCTGCAGCGCACGTTTCTTGCGCAGGTGTTCGCCCAGAACCCAAAGCTCCTCCTGCTGGATGAGCCGACGAACCACCTCGATCTGATCTATCAGAAGCAAGTGTTCGGCATGATCTCCGACTGGCTGAAAACACCGGGACGGGCTGTGATTTCCGTCGTCCATGACCTCAGTCTGGCGAAGGCTTACGGAACGAAAGCGCTGCTCATGGATCAGGGACACGCAGTGTCACAAGGGAATATGTCCGAAGTCCTGACTTCGGAGAATCTTGACAAGGTTTATCAGATGGATGTCCGCACATGGATGCATAAAATGCTCTCCCAATGGGAGTGACAAAGGAGGAAGATGGTATGAACTTTAACGATCTCAACCGCAGAATACTGCCTCCGGACAAACGTGTGATGAAGCAGTGCAAGGCGCACTGGGATACGATTGCGAAGCCGTTAGAAGGACTCGGAGAAATGGAAAGAATCTGTGGTCGGATTGCGGGCCTGACCGGCAGCGAAAATGTGTGTATTCATAAACGCGGGGTTGTAATTTTCTGTGCCGATAACGGTGTGGTCGCCGAGGGCGTTACCCAGACAGACGCTTCCGTCACAGCCACCATGGCGAAAATGATAGCGCAGAGGCGATCCAGTGTCTGCGTTATGTCTGCCTCTACCGGGACAGATGTATTCCCCATCGATATCGGTATGCTCCACCGCGTACCCGGTGTCAGAGATCTTCATATTGCAAATGGGACGGCCAATATCGCCGTTGGTCCTGCCATGACACGGGATGAGGCCATAAAATGCATTGAAACGGGTATGTCGCTGGTTCGAGAGTACAAAGAGCAGGGATACGAACTGCTGGCCACCGGCGAGATGGGAATTGGCAACACCACCTCCTCCGCCGCGGTGTCGTCTGTGCTGCTGGAGCTTCCGGCAGATAAGACAGCGGGGCGTGGGGCGGGCCTTAGTGACGAAGGGCTTCTGCGTAAGCAGGATGTTATTCGTCGAGCCATCGAGGTGAACCGCCCGGATTCACAGGATGCCCTTGATGTGCTTTATAAGCTGGGCGGCTTTGACATTGCGGGCATGACAGGACTGTTCCTTGGCGGCGCGCTGTACCGTATACCGATCATCATCGACGGAGTCATCAGCGCCACGGCCGCATTGGCTGCCTCGATGCTCTGCCCGGGCAGTGTCTGCGCTATGATTGCCAGCCACTGTTCGGCTGAGCCCGCAGCCGGAAAAATTTTTGACAGACTTGGTCTGAAGCCGCTGCTCCATGCGGGATTAAAACTAGGCGAGGGAACCGGAGCGATATGCCTGATGCCTCTCATCGACCTAGCCCTTTCCGTATATCATAATGCCGCAACCTTTTCAGATACGGGCATTGTGCAATATGTCCCCCAAGGAGAAGAAAAACCATGATGATTTTGCTGACCGGCGGTTCAGGCTGCGGAAAAAGCTCCTATGCGGAATCCCTATGTGTCAAACTGCCAAAACCTCGATATTATATCGCCGCCATGCGTCCGTTCGGAGAGGAAAGCCGGCGGAAGATCTCCCGACATAGAAAGATGCGGAAAGACAAAGGCTTTGAGACCGTGGAACGGTACACCGACTTGTCTTCTTTACTGCTCCCCCGCCGAGGAACGGCGCTTCTGGAATGTATCTGCAATCTGACGGCAAATGAGATGTTTGATAACAAATACGGTTTCTCGGATCCCTGTGACAGGGTCATTGAAGGCGTGGAGGCTCTGCGCCGACAGTGCGTAAATCTGATTATCGTGACCAACGATGTAGGCAGTGACGGACAGATCTACGATTCCGGCACTATGGCCTACATCGCCGCCCTCGGGAGGATAAACGCCGAGCTCGCAAGACGGGCGGACGCAGTATACGAACTCGTATGTGGTATTCCGATTGTAATAAAAGGAGCGCTTTTAGAATGACAGACATTTTTCGTTCGCTGGTGATGGCATTTTTGATGTTTTCCATCGTCCCGATGCCGCCGATCCAATGGGAAAAAAAGAATATGCGGTATATGCTGGCGTGGCTTCCTCTTGTAGGTGTGGCCGCCGGACTTTTGCAATGGCTCTGGCTGTTGCTCTGCAATCTACTTTCCCTCGGGAACCTGCTTTTTGCCGCGGGGCTGACGCTTCTGCCGATCTTAATCAGCGGAGGCATCCACATGGATGGCTTTTGCGATACGGCGGATGCTCTGGCGAGTCATTTGGAGCCGGAACGCAAGCGTGAGATTTTGAAGGACTCAGGCGCCGGGGCTTTCGCTGTAATTTATGCATCGGCGTATCTCATCCTGTTTTTTGCTCTGTGCGCGGAACTTCCCCGCACGCATATCGCCGTGCTTACCGTGGCCGTACACCAAGTGTTTGCACGAACGTTGGGAGGGATTGGCAGTGCAGCGTTCCCATCCGCGTCGGGAAACGGCCTGCAGCATACCTTCCGCGAGGCCGCGTCCGGAACGGTTACCCTGTTTCTGGCCTTGTGGGCAGTGCTGTGTTCGGCGGTACTGTGCATTTTTTCCCTTGTCGGCGGGATTGTGTGCATTGCGGTGTTTCTCCTGTGCCTCATTTATCTGTTTAGGATGTCGAAAAGGGAATTCGGCGGGATGTCCGGTGATCTTGCCGGCTATATAATTACATTGTCGGAGCTTTTGATGCTCCTGTCCTACATCATGACGGAAAAGGCGGTGGCTTTATGATATTAGTTGTTGGCGGCGAGGGCGCCGGAAAGCGGACTTTTGCGCAGTCTCTCGGGTATCGGGAAACGGACATGGCAGACGCTTGTCTCGATGAACGCCCGGTGGTTTTTCACACGGAAAGGCTGGTGTTCGGCGACATGGAAGGAATGGACAAGCTGTATGAAGAGCTTCTAAAAAAAGAGATCATTATTTGCAACGAGGTGGGCAGCGGCGTGATCCCAATGAACCGCACCGAACGTCTGGGCAGGGAAGCCACGGGCAGACTGTGCGCTCTGCTGGCGGGGAAGGCTGATGCGGTGGTGCGTGTGGTGTGTGGGATTCCTACTATCATCAAGGGTGAACTCCCATGAAAGTGTTATTGATCCGCCACGGGATGACGGCCGGCAACGCGCTCCGCCGATATATCGGAAGGACTGATGAACCCTTGAGCCCACAGGGGTTTGAAGCGGCACAGGCTATCTGCGGCAATACCGCCGTAGATTTCGTTTATGTGACACCCCTGCTGCGCACCCGGCAAACTGCCGCAATCCTTTTTCCCAATGCAAAGCAAATCATTGTGGATGATTTGAGAGAAATGGATTTCGGCGATTTTGAGGGTCTGAGCGCTGACGAAATGGACAACGATCAGGCCTACCGGGAATGGGTGGACGGATACTGTCTGGGGCAGTGCCCGAACGGAGAATCTACAGAGGCGTTCAAGCGCCGGGTGCTGACAGCTTTTGAAAAAACGATGTCCAATCATTCGCCGTCGGCTGAAACCGCCGCCTTTGTTGTCCACGGCGGTACGATCATGGCGGTGCTGGAAAAATATGCCCGCCCTGCCATGAGCTTCTATGACGGTTATGTGAAAAACTGCGGCGGTTTTCTCTGCACCGTGTCCCCCACAGAGGACAACACGCTTTCTTTCGTGTTGACTGATGTGACGAGAACGGACATGGTAACATTATGATGAATAACGCTATGATGAATAACGCTATGATGCTTCATTTGATTGCATTTTGCATTGGATTCTTTGTAGACCTGCTGTTTGGCGATCCGCTGGGAAATTTCCACTTTGTTGTATGGATTGGCAAAGAGATTTCTCTGCTGGAAAAGGCGCTCCGGCGAGTCTTCCCCAAAACTAGACGGGGTGAGTTTTGGGGCGGCATCGTTCTTGTGGCTTTGATCTGCATATCTTCTTATCTGTTGACCGGAGCGGCACTGGGTCTGTTATATCGTGTTCATACTGCCCTAGGACTGGCGGCAGAAAGCTTCCTGACCTGGCAGTGCCTTGCCATGCACAGTCTTAAAACCGAGAGCATGAGAGTCTATGAAAGCAGGGACAACCTCGCCAAAGCCAGAATTGCCGTCGGGCGGATCGTGGGCCGCGACACCGATGCATTGGACTTCCCCGGCGTTTTCCGCGCCTGTGTGGAGACTGTGGCCGAAAACAGCTCCGACGGGGTGATTGCGCCCATGCTGTATTTGGCACTGGGCGCCGCTCCGCTGGGAGTGCTGTACAAGGCAATTAACACCATGGACAGTATGTTGGGCTATAAAAACGAACGGTATCTCTATTTTGGCCGAGCCGCAGCCAAGCTTGACGACGCGGCCAATTTGATTCCATCGAGAATCGCCGCGATTTTGGCGGCCGTTTCGGCTGACTTTGCAGGGTTGGACGGTCGGAACGCATTCCATATTTTCCGAAGAGACCGTCTCAATCATTCCAGCCCGAATTCCGCGCAAACGGAAGCAGTGTGGGCCGGTGCGCTGCACATTCGGCTGGGGGGAACGTCCAACTATTTCGGAAAGCCGGTGGAAAAACCTTCTATCGGAAATGACGACCGTCCGGCGGAGGCGGAGGACATCCGTCGGGCGAATAGATTACTTTATACGGCCGGCACGCTGTGCTTTGTCCTCTGCGTGCTTGTGAAAGGAGCTGTGATACTGGTATGCTGAAACACGGAGGAGACCGTGTGGGGTTTGTAGAAAAATACGGACGGGAACCCCTTGATTTCTCTGTCAACGTGAATCCGCTGGGGATGTGCCCAAAAGCAAAAGAAGCCGCCGCACAAGCGTTAGCGCGGGGAGCGGAATACCCTGACGCGCGTTACAGACGACTATGTAAGGCGATAAGCGGACATTACAGTGTTCCGCCTGAATTTGTAATACCCGGAAACGGAGCCGCCGATCTGATCTGGAGAATCGCCGCCATGAAAAGCGGAGGGCGGGCACTGCTTACCGCACCTACTTTTTCGGAATATGAGAGCGCACTGTCCGCTTTTGGATGGAAAATACGCCGCCATGTCCTCCTCCATGAGAATGGTTTTGCGCTGACCGAGGATATTCTCCCGAATATCACGCCTGATTTGGATGTTTTCTTTCTCTGTAATCCCAATAATCCCACAGGTAAAACCGTGAATCGGGAGCTTTTGTTGAAAATTTCGGAACGCTGCAGGGAATGCGGCGTTCTGCTATGTGCGGATGAGTGCTTCAATGGCTTTTTGGACAATTCCGGACATCATTCTCTCCGGAATCAGCTGAATCAGAATGACAACCTCGTCATCATTGGCGCGCTGACCAAGCTCTATGCTATGGCGGGACTCCGGTTGGGTTTTGCACTCTGTGCCAATCGGGAACTTCGGGAACGGCTTTGGGCATCCTGCCAGAGCTGGCCGGTCTCCGTAATTGCGGAAGAGGCCGGTATTGCGGCTTTGAGAGATGAGACGTATCTGGAGCATTCTCTTTCGCTGCTCCGGATAGAAAGGCTGCGGATAAAGGAAATGCTTGAGACATTTTCCTTTGAAGTAATCGGCGGAGAAGCAAATTATCTGTTTTTCCGCACAGACATACCTGCATTCGGAGAACTGCTTGCGAAAAAGGGCCTGCTGATTCGGGACTGTAGTAACTATCAGGGGCTTTCCGAAGGATATTATCGGATTGCCATTCGTATGCCCGCCGAGAATGACAGACTGATCGCCGCAATCCAAGAAGTGAAAGGACAATAGATAGTATGACAAAACGTATTATGGTACAAGGAACCATGTCCAGCGCCGGAAAAAGCCTGATAACGGCGGGACTTTGCCGCATTTTCTATCAGGACGGCATCCGTGTCGCCCCCTTCAAAAGCCAAAACATGGCACTGAACAGCTATATCACAAGCGAGGGGCTTGAAATGGGGCGGGCACAGGTGGTGCAGGCTCAGGCCGCCTGCACGGAGCCGTCCGTGATGATGAATCCGATTCTTTTGAAGCCGTGCTCTGATATGGGTAGTCAGGTAATCGTCCACGGAGAGGTGGTCGGCACCATGCACGCCGCAGAATACTACACTTTTCGCCCTCGGCTGCGCAGTGCCGTCCGGTCGGCTTACGACAAGCTGTGTGAACGCTACGACCTTATCGTAATTGAGGGTGCCGGCAGTCCGGCGGAAATCAACCTAAACCAAGACGATCTGGTAAATATGGGTATTGCGGAGATGTTCGACGCGCCGGTGCTGTTGGTGGCCGATATCGACCGCGGCGGCGTATTTGCCCAGATTTACGGAACAATCATGTTGCTTCCGCCAGAGCAGCGCCGGCGTATTCGAGGCGTAATCATCAACAAATTCCGCGGCGATATCGAAATCCTGAAGCCCGGGCTGAAAATAATTGAGGATCTGACCGGTGTTCCCGTGCTGGGTGTTGTTCCCTATCTCTATCTCGATATCGACGATGAAGACAGTGTCATTCAGAGAGAAAACACTGTATGCAAGCCGATAGAGATCGCGGTGATTCAATTTCCCCACATCTCAAATGCAACAGATTTCAATCCGCTGGCACGGCTCCAAGCGGTACATGTGAATTATGTCCGCCGAACATCCGAGTTTGGCAATCCGGATATGGTGATTCTGCCCGGAACCAAAAGTACTATGGCCGATTTAGAATGGATGCGGCAAAATGGTCTGGAGGCTCTTATAAAAAAAGCCGCATCGACAGGAACACCGATTCTTGGGATATGTGGCGGTTATCAAATGCTGGGCAATGTGATTTCCGACCCGGATAAAGTTGAACGAGGCGGGCAAATGGCAGGAATGAACCTTTTACCGGTAACCACAGTGTTTGAGACCGCAAAGACACGGCTTCAGTCGGAGGGTGTTATCAATTCCATAAACGATGTTTTTTGCGCACTTTCGGGTACACATTTCACAGGGTATCAAATTCACATGGGCGCTTCGGAGAGAAAACCGGGTACGAGGGCCTTTTGCACCCTGTCCGACGGCAGTGAGGACGGCGCGGTTTTCCAGAATGTCGCCGGCACCTATATCCACGGTCTGTTTGACCGCGAAGCCGCCGCAGTTCTCGAAAAACTCCTGCTGGAGCGAAAAGGGATTTCTTCTGAAGAGCTGCCGCAGGCAATGGATGCCGCGGTGTTTTTACAAAGTCAATATGACCTTCTTGCGATAGAGCTCAGAAAGAACCTTAATATGGATGTGATTGCCGGAATTTTAGAAGAACAAATTTGAGCAGGCGTCGTTGTGCTTTTTTCGCTTTTACATATCATAAAATCAATCCTTGGCCGCATACGAACGAGAGCGTATCGACTATTCCTAATCAATACGCTCTCTTAGACTATGCTATCCAATGGACCAATACCTCACTTTCAAGTTTTGTCATTTCGGCTATTTTCTTATGTCATAACTCTATGACCCAGCCGTTAAACCTTATTCACTTTTCTTTATCTTCCATTTTCTCCTTTGTACTCTTTCCACTTCTCTTTTGTATCGGATACTGTAACGTCCCAATGTATTTTATAATCTCTTTGGTGATTCGCTACTTTTTCTTCTGTGTACTCGATTGATCTATATGAATCTTTCTCTAAGGTGAAATGACCTTGTAACTCAATTCGTTGGTACTTCAATGGAAGATGTTCTGTTTTTAAATTATCTGGTTAGGTGGACCGTACCTCCTTTCTTTTGTTCTCTTTGTGTCTTCTCCTTTGTTTTTCTCTCTTATGTTTTCTCTTCTCTGTTGTTAAATTAACTATAACAGTTGTTTTGACATTTGTCAACACATTTTTACAAAAAAAATTTTATTTTTTTCTTTTTTCTTTTGCTATCCGCAAATTATCAGTAAATTTTACCATTTTAAGCAAATCGTCCGATCTGTATCGGCAGCCTGACACGCCAAGATCACTTCACGACTGGGAGAGCCGCTTCAACATCTTGCAGCCGTGGGCATATACTGTCAACGGGCTCCCTTTGATATCCGCAAAATACCCCTCGCCGCTGTTCCGGTCTATTGCGAGAACGACGACGGACAACGTCTCCTGCGGATTGCCAGATGAGTCTTCCGCCACCCAGCTTCTGTCAACCGTCTCCGCGAGAATCCTGTTTTTACCAAAAGATTTGACAATCTCTTTCTCATATTCGCCCACCTCGTCATAGATGAGCAGAAGCAGGCAGCTCTTCTTTTTATCATTGTGGTATACGCCTTGATTCCTGCTTTGGTCAAAACGCCGCATCTCCCGGAGAATCACACTCTCCATGTCATTTGCGTTTTCCACGTCGTCGGTTTGTATCCCTCCGATTACCGCCTCAACCGTTTTTGTTTCACGGGATTCCGTTATGCTATTTTCCGCTGTATCATCGATCAGCCGCACATCATAACTGACAAAATCGATCAAGAACGAATATTCTTTCTTATGGTAATATCCATCCCCGCTGCGTTGAAACTTCCGTGCCAGCAGCCGCTCTTCCACACGCCCGCGGCTCATGTTCCGCAGCGTCGTCAGGCCGTCCCGATTATAACTTCGATCCGCTTTCAGATGCTCCGCTATTATGAGCTGAGGCGCCGAGATCATCAACAGAACGATAGCCAGAATAGAAAACCCGAAGAAACCGATCAGCGCCACCGGTACATGGATTCTCCCGGAGACGCCGCGCTCCTGCATGTCCGCCGCCCAGAACAAAACAGCAAAAGCGGCAATCTCCGAAAGGATTGCCACCCCTGCCATAACCGCCGCTCTCTTCGTCATCCGGCGCTGTCTTTGATATTCCGATTCAACTTCCGAATTGTCACATCCCATGATACCGTTTCCTCTTTTACATATCCGACATACATCATCCGTGTTTTGACCGTCCTCCGGTCCTCTTTTGCCTTCCTTATTGGGGCATTCTCCGAAGATATTCGGGGTTTTGCTTCGTCGAAGGATTATCTCCCGTCACATAATTTCTTCAGTTCGCCGCGAAGATACTCGTACCGTTTTCGCTTCTCCTCTTTGGCGAAATGAATCTCCCGAAACTGCTCCGGATTCTCTTCGTAGCTTAACACTTCCTCGCCAAACTGCTCGCTGGTCAGGTCAAACACGCAGTCTCCCACCACATTATAGCAATGGTAGTTACCACCCGGTCTCAGGATTCCGTAAACCTTCCCTCCGAAAATATCCTGCGCCAGAAACGCCGTGATGGAACACTGCCCCAGCGTTCGGTTTTCTCTGCTCCAGTCCTCTCGCATCCTCGGCGCGCAGGTATCTTCGCACCAGATCTCGGAGAGCGCGTCGTACAGATCTCTCGGCGTGCGTATCCCTTCGTATTCCTGCGTGATCGACGGAACAAGCGCCTGTTCCCATCCGTAAAAACAATACTCCATCTCTAAATCCTCGTCACCACAAAGATATCGTAGATCGCCTTGATGGCGGTCTCAAAGTCCTCGTCGGACACACCGATGATGATATTCTGTTCGGAAGATCCCTGATCGATCATCTTCACATTGATATGATTGTGTGCCAGCGCCGCGAAAATTCTGCCTGCCGTACCGCGCATGGACTTCATGCCGCGCCCCACCACGGCAATCAGCGCGATGTCGGACTCGATCTCAATGGCGTCCGGATTGGTCAGCCTGTGGATTCCTGCCACTACCTGCTGTTCTTTATGCATGAACTCGTCCTGATGGACGAACACGGTCATGGTATCGATGCCGGAGGGAACATGCTCGAAGGAAATACCGTTCTCCTCAAAAGCCTGCAGCACTTTTCTGCCAAAGCCGATCTCCGCGTTCATCATGTCCTTCTCGATATTGATGGAACAGAAGCCTTTCTTGCCGGCGATGCCGGTGATGACATACTTGGACTTCTGGCAGGTGCTTCCCACGATCCATGTGCCCTTGTCTTCGGGGGCGTTGGTATTGCGGATGTTGATGGGAATTCCCTGCTGACGCACGGGAAAGATAGCGTCCTCATGCAGCACGCTGGCTCCCATGTAGGAGAGCTCCCGCAGCTCCTTGTAGGTGATGACGTCGATCCGCTCGGGATTGTCGATGATTCTGGGATCCGCCGTCAGAAAGCCCGACACATCGGTCCAGTTCTCGTACACGTCCGCCTTGACCGCCTTGGCCACGATGGAACCGGTGACGTCGGAGCCGCCTCTGGAGAAAGTCTTCACCCTGCCGTCGGGCATTGCCCCATAGAAACCGGGAACCACCGCCTGACTGCATTGATCCAATCTGGCGGATAGCACCTGATTGGTCTTATCCGCGTCAAAATCGCCCTTTTCGTCAAAAAAGATGACCTCTGCGGCGTCCACAAACTCATAGCCCAGATAATTGGCCATGACGATACCGTTCAAATACTCTCCTCTGGAGGCCGCGTAATTGGAACCGGCCTTCTCTTTAAAATTCTTCTCGATGGTCTTGAATTCCTCCGCCAGACTCAGCTCCAGCTTGAGTCCTTTGATAATCTCCTCATAGCGCGCCTTGATCGCCTTTAACTCCTTGCCAAACTCCTTGCCCGCCTCTGCCAGAGCATAGCATTCATACAGCATATCCGTCACCTTGGTGTCATCCGAAAAGCGTTTTCCCGGTGCGGAAGGGACCACATATCTTCTCTCCTTGTCCGCATGGATGATATCTCCCACCTTCTTAAACTGCTCTGCACTGGCCAGAGAACTCCCGCCAAACTTTACCACTTTAGACATAATATTTACTCCTCGAAACCTTTCTCTTTTTAATAGAAATTATTAATAGAAATCATTTTATGGATATCCTTACACAAATCCGTCATTTGCAGCCACACATTATTACCTAGATTTTCCTCTTTATTAATATAGGCGAATAGCGCTTTCCATGTCACTGCCAAGCGACTCACATTTTGCCGCAAAATCTCTTTCTTTGATAGAAGGGGTGAAAATCGCAAAATCTTCCTCCCGCCCGGGTATGGTGAGTACCTCGCCGCCCGCAAAAGCCGCCTCCGCCGCAGCACGCGCGGAAGCTTTCACCCGCACAAAATACCGGTTCTCCAGTCCGGAGACGTCCGCGATCTTCGCATCCTCTTCCTCCCAGAAACACATAATAATCTTGCCCAAATGTCTCGCACAGTCCACCACATCGGATACCACCGCGCTGGCCGTGGGCAGTTTGCCCGCACCGCGTCCGTAATACATGGAATCTCCCAGCATATTGCCTGTGACGAACACCGCGTTGAACACATCGTTCACCATGCCGAGGGGGTGATCCCTATCCAGCATAAAGGGCGCCACCATAGCCATCACCTCATCCTCGCCCAAGGCCGTGCTCTTGGCCAGAAGCTTGATCGTCTTGCCCGCCGCCTTGGCATAGGCAAAATCGGCCGGGCTCACCTTGGTGATTCCCTCGGTGTGAATTTTCTCGCTGTCCACATTCATGCCCATCATCAGAGAGGACAGAATCGCGATCTTGCGGCAGGCGTCATGTCCCTCCACGTCCGCCTCGGGATTGCGCTCCGCATAGCCCTTCTCCTGCGCCTCTTTCAGTACCTCGGCAAAATCCGCGCCCTCCCGCTCCATCTTGGTAAGGATATAGTTGGTGGTGCCGTTTAAGATACCGGTGATCCCCTCGATGCGCTCCGCGGTCAGCGAATAGTTCAGAGGACGGATAATGGGGATACCGCCGCCCACACTGGCCTCAAAGAGGTAATTGCAGTTGTGCGCATGGGCTGTCCGAAGAAGCTCCGGACCATGTTTTGCCACCAGCTCCTTGTTGGAGGTACACACGCTTTTCCCACGCTCCAAGGCAGCCTTGGTAAACTGATACGCGGCCCCCACGCCGCCCATGGTCTCACAGACAATGGAAACCTCGTCGTCCGACACGATCTGCTCAAAATCATGCACCACTCTGTCCGCATAGGGATCTCCCGGGAAATCCCGCAGATCCAGAATATACTTCACATGAAGTTCCTGTCCGGACTTCTTGTTCACCATATCTTTATTCTTCTCGATCACTTCCACCACACCGCTTCCCACGGTGCCATACCCTAACACAGCTACGTTGACCATACTTTGTTTTCTCCCTTATCTTCTTTATTAAAACTTTCTCTTCCTGAGGTCCTCACTCTCTGGCCAGTATCTTTACATGGCGGACCCCTTTCTGCTCCTCCATCCGCTCTATCATCTTAGAGATATCCCCCGTCGTCTTAAGCACCTGTACGCTCAGACTCAAGGAAGCGATCCCGTTGATGGGAATACTCTGATGGATCGTCAGAATATTGGCCTGATATTCCGCGATGATCTTCAATACGTCCGACAAAAGCCCCGGCTCATCCTCCATCTGAAAAGTCAGCGTCACGGTTGTCCCCTGAGAATTGTCATGAAACTGAAAAATATCGTCTTTGTACTTATAAAAAGAACTGCGGCTGATCCCCACCGCGTCCACCGCTTCCTGAACCGTCAGAACCTTCTCCGACTCCAAAAGCCGCTTCGCTTCAACCACCTTGAGCAGCACCTCGGGAACCGCCTTGCGGCGTACCACGAAATACTTGGCCGTCTCTCCCATATTCTTTCCTTCCTGTGTTCGTCAAGCGGACACTTGTCTGTCACCGAGAGATATTCTAGCACATAAATCCGCCGGGCACAAGAGGAAATTTGAACTTTTGCCTGAACAATTCAAACATTTTCCTCAAAATCCGTCACACCGCCTCTGCGGCCCCTCTCAGGACGAAAGGGAACGCGCATAGCCGCTCTCATACATTTCCCGCAGACTCTCTTTGCTGTTGTACTGCTCCCCGATACAGAATTCCTTGGACCACGTCATATAATAGGCCCACGGAACGCGGGACTGCTGCAGAAGCCGAACGTCCGGCAGATATCCCACCTCGCCAAGCGCCGCCACCTTCCGGAAGCTGGTGGCATGAATCAGCTTTTGATACTCCTCGCCGTAATCCGTGGCCGCATACGCGGAAAGATAGAGATCCGCCGCCACCACGTCCACTCTGGCGTCCCCGGGATATCCTTCCGCCACACTGCAGCTCCACACCCAGAGCAGATTGTGAAGCTCTTTTTCCATATAATAATCGTACATCATGCGGTATAGCTGCCTCGCCGTGCGGGGTCCCTTCGCGCCCCACCAGAACCAGTCGCCGTCCGCCTCATGAAAAGGCCGCCACAGGACGGGGATCCCCTCCTGTGCAAACCGCGTAAGCTGCCCGGCGATCACATCCAGATCCCGATAAAAAGCCGCCTGTTCCGGCGTGCCCTCCCGCAGCACCGCCTCCGCGTCAAAATCCGTATTCCGGGCGTAGAAGCTCTTATCCCTGCCGCCTATGGGCGAGAACCAGTGAAAAGTCAGCGTCACGATGCCGCCGCTCTCCCGCCCCCATCTCAACGCGGTTTCCATGGTCCCCCGATTTCTCTCGACCTCCTCCAGACATTCGGGGGAGGCGTCTTCATAATTAATATTAGGCGAATAGGCGAGAAGCTCAAACCCCTGCAGCAAAGGCGCTTTCCCCGTGACGGAGCGGATGTGATCGATCTCCTCCGTCTCATTGGTCTGGGTGTGCTGTCCCGTGATGATCCCTTCCCCCGCGGTGCGGTGAAGCAGGGCGAGCAGCTCTCCCGCTTCCTTTGCAGCGTGGGGATCGCAGGGCGTATCTTCCGCCTGCAGCCGCCGGATCATCTCTATACACATCCGGCCGTTGTGATAGGGTCCCTTCCATCCGTGGGCCATCCCCCGCCCGGCGTCTATGGATCCGTCCGCCCGCACCGACTCAAACCGTTCTCCGCTCCGTCCGTCCACCACACAGGTCTGAATAAATCCCCAGATATCCTCGGCCGCCTCAAGATACCTCCGCTCCTCCGGCTCCGCCTGATAGGCATTGTAAAATCCCACCACGGATTCCGCCTGCACCCACCAGATCTTCTGCGCGTCCACCTGCGCGCCCTCCCGCTCATTGTTCATCCCATGCTGGGCCCTGTCATAGGCGTGTTCATAGGCCGCGGCAGCCAGTCCCGAACTCACATCGGCAATGCGCCTTGTGTACTTCTCATCGCGGATCACCTCGCCGGCCCGCGAAAGCAGCCACGCCGCCTCGATATTGTGCCCGTAGGACTCAAGATCGATCAGCGAATGATACTCCTTGTCAAAAAAGACTTCGCAGCTCCTCGTCTCGGGATCATAAATTCTCTCAATAAAACGGTCCACGACCTCCCGCAGACGCTCCCGCACTTTCTCATTCCCGTCCACGCGGCAAAGCTCCGTGTAGCTCTCCATCACATGGAGCAGCGTGTTCATGGTACGCTCCGCCAGAACGCCATTCTCCGAAAGCTTCTCATTGGAGACCGGCACGAAATTCCGGTCAAATGCCTCCAGATATCCCTGCACGTCCCTGCATTTTCCCTCTATCACCTCATACAGCCCATAGGCCGTCTCCAGCGCCTCCTCCCGATTGCTTGCCTCATAATATGCGGACAAGGCATAGATCGCAAACGCCTGATTATAAGTGTGTTTGGTATCGTCCACAGGCTTGCCGTCAAAGGTTACCGACCAGTAGACGCCGCCCAGCTCGTGATCCAGACAGTGTTCCCTGATAAATTCGTAGGCGTGGTCCGCCGCCTTCAAAAGCGCGGCGTCCTTTAAGAGCAGATACGCCGTGGAATAAAACCACAGGATGCGGCTGTGCAGGATCACTCCCTTGTCGCTCTCCCAATCCTTGTCAAGGTGCTCATCCACATACCCGCAGAATCCGCCGTTTTTCTCATCCACACAACCATTCCAAAAAGGAATGATGCCCTCCGTCAACTGTTTTCTGAAAGAATCCGCTCTCATCGTTTTTCTCCTTCCCGCCCGAAACTCTCCTTCCTGTTTGTCGTCCTATAGGATAAGAACACAAAATCACCGGACAACAGACTGTCCCAAGGAGGTTCGCTATGAATACTATAAAATTTTCCACGTTTTTTGTACATAGTAAATTTGGACATAGTAAGTTTGCAAATAACAAGTTTGCAAATAACGAGTTTACTAAGATTGGAAAACTCACAAGAAAAGCCGTGGCCGCGCTTCTGTTTCTCTCCCTGACGGCCTCGCCCCTCGCCGGCTGCGACAGCCCGAATGCCCGGGGGCTCTCTCCCGCCGTGGGATCGGGCGAACAACCTTTCACGGCATCCGGCGAGACGCCTGCCCTGCTGTCCGACGCATCCGCCTCCGAAGAACGGTCACAGCAGCCCTCCACGTCTGCAGACATGGTCTCTCCGAAGGTCATCGACGCAAAGTCTCCGGAGGAGTTCTACGCCGCCACCATTTCCACGTTCCTCGGGAATGCGGACGGCCAAAACCGTATCTACTCTCCTGCCAACGTCTATATCGCTCTGGCCATGCTGGCCGAGATCACGGACGGAGAGAGCCGGGAACAGCTTCTGACGCTCTTGGGCACGGAGGATGTAGAAACTCTGCGGGCGTACGTCTCCGAACTCTGGGACGGCAACTGCCGGGACGATGAGATTTCCAGTATTCTGCTCGCCGCTTCCCTCTGGACCGACAAAGGTCTTTCCCTTCAAAGCGACACCGTAAAAACCTTGTCGGAAGCCTATCACGCCACCACCCATCAGGGCAAAATGGGATCCGCCGGCTTCAATCGGGAATTTCAACAATGGCTGAATGACGGAACCGGCGGACTTTTGGAGCAGCAGGTCTCCGAACAGCATTTTTCCGATGATACCTTGCTTTCTCTGGCCTCCACGCTCTACTTCAAGTGCCGTTGGACGGAAGAATTCTCCGGCTCAAAAACCGCCCGGGAGACCTTCCACGCGAAGGCGGAAGATATCCTCTGTGACTTTATGCATCAGTCGCGGCCCATGAATTTTTATCGGGGAGAGCATTTTACGGCCGTTGCCCTCGATTTCATGGGCGGCAGCAGGATGTGGCTCCTGCTGCCGGATGAAGACTCCTCCTTGGAAGATCTAATGCAGGAAGAAAGTGGATTGACCGATTTGGTCACCCATCCTTCCGACTGGGAAGACACCCAATATGCTATCGTCAATCTGTCCGTCCCCAAATTCGATGTGTCATCGGAACTGGATCTGTCAGACTTGTTGAGAGAACTGGGCATCACGGATATCTTCACCGCCAAAACGGCCGATTTCTCAGCCATTATGGACCCGGATGTGGACGCACCGATCTCAGAGATTACGCATGCCGCAAGAGTAAAAATTGATGAAGAGGGCTGTGAGGCCGCGGCCTTCACCACAATGATGCGCTGCGGGGCCGTCATGCCGCTCCCGGAAGAGGTGGACTTCGTGGCGGACCGCCCCTTCGTCTTTGTCATCACCGGAGCCGGAGATCTGCCGCTGTTTACGGGCGTAGTCACCCGCCCGTGAGAGAGCGCTCCGCCACAGGCGGTCCACAAGCAAGCGAAAACGAAAGAGAGATTGATCGAATAATATCCAAAAAACAGGGCTGTCCGTTTGCGACAACCCTGTTTTTAAAAATTCTTTTCGTTTTGACACTTTATTTGGCACTTACTTAATTTGAAACTTATACCAGAGGATACTTGTCGGTCAAGGTCTGCACGATTGCCCGAGCCTCGGGAATCTTCGCCTCGCCGTCTTTGATGACCATGGCGATGGCCTCTGCGATCCGATCCATATCCGCCGTGTTCATGCCTCTGGAAGTCACCGCGGGCGTACCCAGACGCACTCCGCTTGTCACAAACGGAGACTGAGGATCGTTGGGGATGGTGTTCTTGTTACAGGTGATGTGCGCCGCATCGAGCAGCTTCTCCACCGCCTTGCCCGTAAGGCCGAAGTTGGTCAGGTCAACCAGCATCAGATGATTGTCCGTACCGCCGGAAACGATCTTGATTCCTCTGTCCGTCAGCCCCTTGCAGAGTGCCTGCGCATTGTCAACGATGCCTTTCTGATACGTCTTGAACTCGTCGCTCAAAGCCTCCTTGAAGCAGACTGCCTTGGCCGCGATCACATGCATCAGCGGGCCGCCCTGAATGCCGGGGAAGATTGCTTTGTTGAAGTTATACTTATCTGCCGCCTCCTGATTGCACAGAATCAGGCCGCCTCTGGGACCGCGCAGCGTCTTGTGCGTGGTGGTGGTCACCACATCCGCATAGGGGATGGGGCTGGGATGCAGCCCTGCGGCCACCAGACCCGCGATATGCGCCATATCCACCATGAGCACCGCGCCCACCTCGTCGGCAACCTCGCGGAATTTCTTGAAATCAATGGTGCGTGCATAGGCGGATGCACCCGCAATGATCATCTTGGGCTTTGCCTCCAGCGCGATCTCACGCAGCTTATCGTAGTCGATAAATCCATCGTCATTGACACCGTAAGGTACGATATTGAAATATTTACCGGACATATTCACAGGGCTTCCGTGTGTCAGATGACCGCCGTGATCCAGATTCATACCCATGATGGTGTCGCCGGGCTTGCACACCGCAAACTGCACGGCCATATTGGCCTGCGCGCCGGAATGAGGCTGCACATTCGCATAGTCGCAGCCAAAGAGCTTCTTGGCCCTGTCAATGGCCAGATTCTCCACCACATCCACGCAGTCACAGCCGCCGTAATATCTCTTTCCGGGATATCCTTCCGCATATTTGTTGGTGAGGGGGCTTCCCATGGCCGCCATCACCGCCTTGCTCACCCAGTTCTCGGAAGCGATCAGTTCAATATGACTGTTCTGTCTGGCCTGCTCGTCCACAATCGCCTGCGCGATCTCGGGGTCAACGAGCTTCACGTCATCCAATGAATACATTTTTTCTCCTCCTGTGGAATACAAAGTTTTGATATAAATTATAGCATACAATCTTCCGAAAGCAAAGAAAATATTTGCAATCAAACAGACGCTGGGCTATAATGAGAACCATACGGCAGCCCGTGGGCCCTCACGGCCATGAACCGGAAGATTGCAACACGTGCCGCGGTCTCCGTCATCAATCACATAAAAGTGCATAACCATAACAAAAAGAGAGGTACTACCATGACAACCAACGAAAAAGCACTGCTTCTGCACGAACAATGGAACGGCAAGTTAGAGACCGTCTCCAAGACTCCCGTCAAATCCAGAGAAGATCTGTCCCTCTGCTACACCCCCGGCGTGGCGGAGCCCTGCAAGGTCATCGCCGAAGATCGGGAGGCCGCATACAAATATACCATGAAAGCCAACACCGTGGCCGTCATCTCCGACGGCAGCGCGGTTCTGGGTCTGGGCAATATCGGTCCTCATGCCGCCATGCCCGTCATGGAGGGCAAGGCCGTTCTCTTCAAGGAGTTCGGCGGGGTCAACGCCGTGCCCATCTGTCTGGACACGCAGGACACCGAGGAGATCATCAAGGCGGTGACATGGCTGGCTCCGGGATTCGGCGGCATCAATTTGGAGGACATCAGCGCTCCCCGCTGCTTTGAGATCGAGGAGCGGCTCAAAGCGACGCTGGACATCCCCGTATTCCACGACGACCAACACGGCACCGCCATCGTGGTTCTCGCAGGCATCATCAATGCCTTGAAAGTGGTGGGCAAGAAAAAAGAGGACTGCCGCGTGGTGGTAAACGGCGCGGGCAGCGCGGGCGTGGCCATCACCAAGCTTCTCCTCACCTACGGTTTCCCCACGGTCATCATGTGCGACAAAGTGGGCATCGTATCCAAGGATACGCAAGGCTTGAACTGGATGCAGCAGAAAATGACGGAAGTGACGAACCCGAACAACGAGACCGGCACCCTCGCCGACGCCATGAAGGGCGCCGACATCTTCGTGGGCGTATCTGCTCCCAACATTGTGAGCCCTGAAATGGTGGCCTCCATGAATCGGGACGCCATCCTCTTTGCCATGGCCAATCCCGTGCCGGAAATCATGCCGGACGTCGCCAAAGCCGCCGGAGCCCGCGTGGTGGGAACCGGACGCAGCGATTTCCCCAATCAGGTCAACAATGTGGTGGCATTCCCCGGCATCTTCAAGGGAGCCCTCGAGGGACGCGCCACACAGATCACCGAGGAGATGAAACTTGCCGCCGCCAATGCCATCGCCGGGCTTGTATCCGACGAGGAACTGAGCGAGGACAATATCATGCCCGAGGCTTTCGACCCTAGAGTGGCCGAGCTTGTGGCCGAGGCCGTCAAGTCCCATATCGTGAGATAAATTGTGATGCGGCGGGACGAATGGCATCAAAAACCCTATTATTCTCTGGATGCATGGTGTAAAAACACCCTGTCCCACAAGTGTTACCGGATCGCACTGGACGCCCACATGACTTGTCCCAACCGGGACGGGACACTGGACAATCGGGGCTGCATCTTCTGCAGCGCAGGAGGAAGCGGTGATTTCGCTGTGGATACGGCGGGCAAAAGCATAGAGACACAGCTTGCGGAGGGATTGGAGCGCCTTCGGGACAAATTCACTCCGGAAACACATTTCCCGGACGTGCATTCCCACTCCGCACGGGAGGCCTGCCTCATCGCCTATTTTCAGGCGTATACCAACACCTACGCGCCGGTGGCATACCTTCGACGGATCTATGAGGAGGCTCTCTCCTCTCCGGCCGTCTGCGGGATCTCCGTCGCCACCAGACCGGACTGCCTGCCGCAGGAGGTTCTGCGGCTTCTCGCGGAATTAAAAAAAGCCTATCCCGACAAATTCATCTGGATAGAGCTGGGGCTGCAGACCATTCATGAGCGGACAGCGGCATTTCTCCGCCGCGGCTACGAGCTGCCTTGTTTTGAGAAAGCCTTCTATGAACTACGGGCCGTGGAGATTCCTGTGATCGTCCATCTGATTCTGGGACTGCCCGGCGAGACGCGGGAGATGACGCTGGAAAGCGTGCAGTATCTGAACCGCCTGCTGCCCTTCGGCGTGAAACTACAGCTCCTCCATTACCTGAAAGGTACGGATCTGGGAGAGCTGTATCTGGAATCCAATCGGACAGCGAACGATACAATAGAACTGCACACACAAGTACGTACACAAATGCACGCACAAGTGCGTGCATTGGAGAAAGACGAGTACCTTGCGCTGCTGATCGACTGCATCCGCCATCTCTCCCCGGAGATCGTCATCCATCGGCTGACCGGAGACGGCCCCCGCCGAATCCTGATTGCGCCCACTTGGAGCCTCAATAAAAAGGACGTGCTGAACAGTCTGCATCGCCGCATGAAAGCGCTTGGCGCCATGCAGGGAGACGCGCTCTCCGAAACCTGACCATCTATCGATTCATATAAGAGGAACGCTATGTTACAGGATCCGTTGACACTCTACAAATTAATCGTTCTCTATATGCTGAACAAAGTCACCTTTCCCCTGACCAAGGCACAGATCACGGACTTTATTCTGGAGCGGGAATACACGAATTTCCTGACGCTTCAGCAAGCTATCGGCGAGCTGACGGACGCCGGGATGATCTCCCCCCAGACCATCGGCAACCGCACCCATCTGGCCATCACCGAGGAGGGCACCCAGACACTGTACTATTTTGACAGCCGCATCGGCGCTCCCATCAAGGAGGATATCGACGCCTATTTCCGGGAACATGAACTGACTCTGCGCAATGAAGTCTCCGTGCAGAGCAATTATTACAAATCCACCTCCGGCGAGTATGAGGCTCATCTGGTGGCCAAGGACAGGGGCATCTCTCTGGTGGACATCACACTCTCCGTCCCCTCGCAGGAAGTGGCATCGGCCATCTGCGACAACTGGCGCAGCAAAAACGAGAGCATCTATCAATATCTGATACAGGAATTGTTTTGAGTGTTTCCGAGCGATTCGCTTTATTCCGGCTTTTCTTCCTTCCCGCCTGACTTCGCCTCCTCGCGGATCCGCTTCATATGTTCTCTGATCTTCACCTCATATCCGTTTCCCGAAGGCTTGTAAAATTCCCTGCCGCTCAACTCATAGGGCAGATATTGCTGCTCCACATAATTGTTGGGGTAATCGTGGGCGTATTTGTAGCCGATACCATGGCCCAGTTTGGCCGCCCCCTTGTAATGGGCGTCCTGCAGATGCGTCGGAATCGGCAGATTTCCGCTGCTTCTCACCTCCGCCATGGCCTGAGAGATGGCTTCCACACTGGCGTTGGACTTGGGCGCGGAGGCCACATAGGACGCCGCCTGCGCCAGAATGATCTGAGCCTCCGGCATGCCGATGCGCTCCGCCGCAAGCGATGCGCTGACCGCAACAGTCAATGCCTGCGGATCCGCATTTCCCACATCCTCCGCAGCGCAGATCATGATGCGTCTGGCCACAAAGGTCACGCTCTCCCCCGCATAGAGCATCCGCGCCAGATAATACACCGCCGCATCCGGGTCGGAACCTCTCATACTCTTGATAAAAGCGGATATGGTATCATAATGGTTGTCGCCGTTTTTGTCATAGCGCACCGCCCGCTTCTGAATACACTCCTGCGCCACATCCAAAGTGATATGGATTCTGCCGTCCCCGCTCCGCTCGGTGGTCATCACGCCCAATTCAATGGCGTTCAGCGCATGTCTGGCATCCCCGCCCGAGATATCCGCCAGAAAATCCAGCGCGTCCTCATCGATCGTTGCCTGATAGCTCCCCATGCCCCGCTCTTCGTCATAGACCGCCTTTTTCAGCAGCTCTTTCACCGCGTCTTTCGGAATGGGCTTCAGCTCAAAAATAATGGAACGGGAAATCAACGCACCGTTCACCTCAAAATAGGGATTCTCCGTAGTGGCCCCGATCAGAATCACGGTGCCGTCCTCCACAAAGGGGAGCAGATAATCCTGCTGGCTCTTATTAAAGCGATGGATCTCATCAATGAACAAAATCGTCCGCTTTCCATACATCCCCTGCAGATCCTTCGCCTTCGCCACCACCTCTTCCATGTCCTTCTTACCCGCCACCGTCGCGTTGATCTGGGTAAACTCCGCGCTGGTGGTGCCTGCGATCACCTTGGCCAACGTGGTTTTACCCGTCCCGGGCGGTCCGTAGAAGATCACGGAACTGATTTTATCCGCTTTGATGGCGCGGTACAAAAGCTTGTCCCTGCCGATGATATGTTCCTGCCCTACCACTTCCTCCAAAGTGCGGGGCCGCATTCTCGCCGCCAGAGGGGACTCCTTCTCCATATTGGTATTCCGCATATATTCAAACAGATCCATTTTTATCCGCTCTCTCTTTTCCCTTAAATTCTTTTTCTATATGGCAATGTTCATGTTTGGCCAACAGCCTGTCTCCCTCAAAATCCAGCTCGAGGATATAAGGCATCCAATCTATAATCCGCAGAAAATCCTCACATCCAAACTCGGGATCATAATAATTTAAGATTGCGCTAAGCGCAGTCCCGTGGGTTCCGATCACTATCGTCTCATCCCTGTGATCCGCCAGAATCTCCGAAAGCGCGTCTATGTTTCTTCTCTGCACCTGATTGATGGACTCACCGTTTTCCTCGTGATAGTCATGATCGTTCCAGCGCTTCTCGAACATCCCATGCCGATTGCCGCCGATCCCCTTCACCCGCTCCCGGAGTCTCTCGTCCGTCGCAATCTCCAATCCGAAGAAAGCAGCCGCATCCGAAATGGTGTCGAGACTTCTCTGATAGGGGCTGCTGTAAAAAGCATCCACTTTCTTGTCCTTCAAAAAATCCAGCACAATCTTGGCATCGACCTTTCCCTCTACAGTCAAGGGTCTGGTTCTGTCATCCTCCCAATTATGCTCGGGCTGGGCATGACGCACAAAATATACTTTTGTCATAATATGTTCTCTCCTTCTCTCCAAGCGGCCTGCTCTTTTTCCTCCCGCTAAAACAGAGCATATAGAACGATTTCTATATGCTCTGTCAGGGTTCGTCTTCTCTTGTTTTACATCGCATTCATGTTTGTGTTCGCATTGGGATTGGCATTTTTGTGCGGCGAATTCCCCACAATCTCGATCCCTTTGCTCACCGCCACCGTAACCTCAATATCCCGCTGAACCTGATTCGCTTCAAACCGATACAACACTTTTCCCTTCATCGACTGCACATATTGTGCCGGAAGACGGTTCAAAGCATATGTTGCGATATCCATTCGGCATTTGTCACATTTACAATAGTTCGTGCTCGGCCATAACTGATCGATCTTCTCCAATACCGTTTCTTCCATTAAATTTATCAGCCCCGTCATACTGCTACCTCACATGAGAATCCTAAACAAAAATCTCCCTATTGTTAATATACTCCTTCCGGCAGTCAAAATCAATCATTTATTGAAATTAAATGTAAATAAAATGAATATATTTCGAAATAAAATTACAAATTTCTATGTTATAGCCATATGACAAAGCGCCGATGTTTCCATCGGCGCCACTGTGTCTGTTTGAAAAAGCGTTCCCATTTTTCCCGCAACAAAATCATCACTCATTGCCGGGGAACTTAGGAACTCCGGCCAATCCTTTGGCCAGATCTTCATCGGTGGGAATATAATCGCTCATTTCCCCATTGTTATAGCGCTCATAAGCCACCATGTCAAAATAGCCGGTTCCGGTGAGTCCGAAGAGAATGGTCTTCTCCTCTCCCGTCTCCTTGCATTTCAACGCCTCGTCGATGGCCACTTTGATGGCATGGGAACTCTCCGGTGCAGGCAGGATTCCCTCCACTCTGGCAAATTCCTCCGCCGCCTTGAACACGGAAGTCTGCTCCACGCTGACCGCTTCCATATAGCCGTCCGCGTACAACTGAGACAGCACCGAACTCATGCCGTGATAGCGCAGTCCGCCCGCATGATTTGCCGCGGGAATAAATCCGCTGCCCAGAGTATACATTTTCGCAAGAGGACACACTTTACCCGTGTCACAGAAATCATAGACATATTTTCCTCTGGTCAAACTGGGACAGGAAGCCGGCTCCACCGCAATGAAGCGATAGTCCGCCTCGCCTCTCAATTTTTCGCCCATAAACGGGGAAATCAGACCGCCCAGATTGGAACCGCCGCCGGCACATCCGATGATCACATCGGGCTTAATGCCGTACTTATCCATGGCGGTCTTGGTCTCCAGACCAATCACGGATTGATGGAGAAGCACCTGAGTCAGCACGGACCCCAGCACATAGCGGTATCCCTCCTGTGAGGTGGCCGCCTCCACCGCCTCCGAAATAGCGCATCCCAGACTTCCGGTGGTTCCCGGGAACTCCTCCAGAATCTTCCGTCCCACCTTGGTGGTGTCGGAAGGAGAGGGCGTCACATTCGCCCCATAAGTCCGCATTACCTCTCTGCGGAAAGGTTTCTGCTCGTAGGAGCATTTTACCATATATACCTGACAGTCCAGTCCCAGATAAGCGCAGGCCATGGAAAGCGCCGTTCCCCACTGACCTGCTCCGGTCTCCGTGGTCACCCCTTTCAGCCCCTGATTCTTGGCATAATATGCCTGTGCGATGGCCGAATTGAGTTTATGGCTGCCGCTTGTGTTGTTTCCCTCAAACTTATAATATATTTTGGCGGACGTCTGCAGTTTCTCCTCCAGACAATAGGCCCGAACCAAGGGAGAGGGACGGTACATCTTATAAAACTTCCTGATCTCCTCCGGAATCTTGAAATACGCTGTCGTGTCATCAAGCTCCTGCCTGCACAGCTCCTCGCAGAAGATGCCGCTCATCTCCTCGAACGTCAAAGGCTGAAGAGTGCCGGGATTTAACAGGGGCGCCGGTTTGTTTTTCATATCCGCACGCACATTATACCAGCTATCCGGCATCTCGTGCTCTTCCAGATAGATTTTGTAAGGGATTGTCTTTTCTTTGCTCATATTTTCCTCATTTCTCCGATCTGCTGTTTTGACCGAAATCGTTTCTGTCAAACAACGGTTCTTTAAACTGCACTTATGTTCCATTATAGAGTCAATCTGCGGATTTTGCAACTATATATTGTCACGCAATATCTTTTCTATAATTCCATAAAACTTATGCATAAATAGAGTGCAAATCCCTCCCACTCTTCCTCGGTCATTCTACGCTGAAAGGAGTCATAGTCCAGCAGGGAGACTTCCGCGGGTTCATATCACTCCTCCGCAGAAGTCTCCTGCATCCGTCTTATTTTGCTCATGTCTATAGACCACCTTCCGATTTGAAGCTTATCATTTGCTTATGCTTGTTACAATACCATCCCCAAGATCGTATATAGAACTTGTTATCACAAAATAAGCCAAATTTCACTTTATTATGTTTTTTGAATGGAGCACTAAAGCAGAGTGATTTTATTCTTTCTTCCATGTCAAGAAAATTCCAATGATTGCACCAATTAGGATAATCGGCGCTACTCTGACAAACAGCCATTCAAATGAATGTACTGCTACTCCGAGAACAGCGGTTTCAGGATCACTATAATCCCACCCCAAGTAAGGACTTTCTGATGCCAATAAGATAGCAAAAATTGCTACAATGGCTGCGCACAATAAGATAAGAAACCAGTATAGAATTCTTTTTCTTGTGGTTTTTCTCTGTGCAAGCTGCAAGTTTATCACCTCCAGTTTTGCGGAAATCGCCTTTAAGTCAGAGGCTTCTGACTCAATGACGGTTTCTCCAAGCAACGTACTCACGGGTGTTTCAAGCACTTCCGATATGACGATCAACATATCGGAATCGGGAACTGACAATCCTTGCTCCCACTTAGAAACGGTTTGTCGCACCACATTCAGCTTGACAGCAAGCTCTTGTTGTGAAAGTCCTTTTGATTTTCGAATTGCTTTGATATTTTCGCTGAGCATTAGGGATAGTCTCCTTTCTTTCTGTTGTTAGCACTATTATAGGCAGAACTACCCGTTGCCACAAGCAACGCAAATTAACATTGCCCTTTTTCCATCAGTTTGAGAGTGCCCCCTGTACGAGAAGCCTCCTATTATTTTCTTCGCCCAAGCAGGTTGAAAGCGTCAGTATTTCCTCCGTGTTTTCGGGCGCTCCCATCCGGTTTGCAAATTCTTTGAACTCTGATTCGTCTGTAAAATCCAAATTATATGCCTCATCATTTATATCGGTTACCTTAATTGCAAAAATATTATAATGTTTTACTTTATCATCTTTATAAAGGCAGATTTCCGTATGATCCTGTATAAAATCCTCTTCTAAAAAATATCGTAACTGACCAAACAGCAAAGGATTACCGTTTAAATTCTGTGCATCATGTCCGTAGATGATGGTATGCGGTAATGTCGAAGCATCGCATCTATAATCCATAAATATTGCACCCAGTTGACTTTCTTCCCCTGTAACTGCCGTATGTAAATATTTCAAATTATCGGTTCCACGTACAACCGGAAATGCGATATCAGAATTCGGAATAAATAAATCGCAATAATAATCTTCATTGATCCTTGATAGATCACTTGAATCCGATATTTCCGTGGATTTCTTTTCGTCCATAAAATAGTGAATCGTATCCGGAATGAACAGAATTGTCACCATAGAAGCAAGTATTGCTATGGCTTCGAAAATATATGTACTGTTGTTTTTTCTATATTTTCTAATTTTTCGCAAATGTCTCGCCCCTCAAATATTTTGCAATGATCCCCATCATGACTGCTATACATCCGGAAAAAATCATCATTCTGAATCGAAATACCCTGCTCTCTACGCCGGTATTAGGAACTGTTCCAAATGAATTCTTTGATAAAGTGAATGTCAAGCTTTTACCGGATAATAACGTTTTAAGCTCATCATTATTCATATTTTGTACCTTACCGATTCTTGTATAGCTATAACGATTGGAGCCATAAAACACGCAAAGCGTGTCGGAATTATATAACAGAACATCCCCTGCCTGAGCCGTTATGGTCGTATCATCTGATGGAAGTGATGTTCCTAGGTCTCCATATTGTTCAAACCCGTTTCTGGTCATATTGATTGTTAAATCACCTTCGGCAAGCATTTCGTTCAGCTTTTGTGTTGCCGCGTTATCAACCATTTTTACTTTTATTTGTTTTCCGTCGGCACTGATATAGAAAACATTATCATCCGGATCCGCCGCATAGACATTGGTTTTGAGCCATACTACCGCTAACAGTACTATGATTACCAAATTAGCTAATCTCTTCCTTAACTTTTTTCCAGATTTCATTTGAAGTCTCCTCCTATTAATCTCTTGACTTCAGTATATTGTATTTCTCATAAAATAACAAATACCTATATCAAATGCTACAACATGCTTTGGAGTTATGGATAAATGTGTTATTCTGTCTTACTATTAGGATTTTGGGGTTCGATAAAGAAAGGGGCTGTCGCATTATGCGATTTTTCAATCGTTAAAGCGATAGCCCCACATACTCTCTATATATTAAATCTTATCCTAATAAATCAAATCAGTTTTATTTATCATATCTATTATATTTTTAGATCTCTACATTGTTAGTTTCAGAGAAAGATTTTAGAATCTCAATCCATACACTACTGGATATAAGAATAGCAAACGCTTCTTCTATCCAGTAATCTATTTCTCCCTTTTCAGAAAAATGTTCCTAATTAGCTACTTCACAAACTTGAAGCTGTCATAGTCCTAAAATATAAAAACCATTATTCTCTTTTGCCTTTTCTAACCAGCTCAACAACATCTGGTAATTTAACGGTTTCATTTCCTTCACCCGCTCCAAAATCAATTTTGTTTGTTCATCAGAATAATAATTGATTCCATACATATCTACCATACCACTCTTTCCGTTGTTATAAATTCCACCCGTAAAGATTTTCCCATAATGAGATAAGAATTTATTATCATCATCGCCATGGATATATAGTGAATCATTTTTCCAATGTTCAATTGCATCAACGGAAATTATTTTTTTTATTTCAGTACCCTGTTTTAATTTGCAATACTGCAACTCTATAAAATAAGAGCCGCCAAATTTACAACGTTCCTCTTGGGAAGAAAAAGTGCGAAACACAAAGCGTCACCTCCAAACACCGAGCTATCGAATTATTTACAAGCTTGAATTTATTTTTCCGTTTTACTCATAAATGAACAACTGATTGCTACAAATATGTCTATCCTTTTTCTCATTTTGCTGCAAATAAAACATTGCCTTCTGTGTTTCAATTTCCGCTCTCAGTTCTTCTGTCGGCAGATAAAGTTTATACTTGGAAGCAAATAACTGCTCATTACCGTGAAGAACAGAATACTTTGCAATATCTTCATCTGTGTCAGCACAAAGCACAATACCCAAGGTCAATAAAATAATCCTGCTTTTCCGTATGAATATGTTGTTGTCTTGCCACAAAAGCATAGACTTTACCGAGTTCCATTCATACCATCCACGAGCTTTTTCATCATTTACCTGTAATAGCACTACATAATGCGACCACGATAACAATCTTTGAGATTTTCCAGACAACGTCTGGAAAATTTCAGGATAAGTCTTGTAGAATGAATAAAAACTATATAGATTAGATTTTGTAAATCCTTTTCCATATTCTGCTGACAGTTCTTTAGAGAGCTTTTTAATGATTTCTGCTCCATACTTAGCCCGTTCTTCACCTTGCATTTCTTCGCTGGCAATTCGATATCCAAGAAGCCAGTTCCTTCGGACAAGAGTAGTATTAACTGCCTGATAAGCGGCTTTCTGCGAGGACTCAATGATAACTCAACTCCTTTTGCCGCTCTCGTCAACTCCATTTATATCATAACAAAGTATGGTTTTGATTTGTAATTCTATCCCCATTATAATAGATATATTATCACTTGTCCAGATTCTCTTGTAACAAATTAGATAACTTTCTATCACCTTAAATCCAACTTGCAAATTTCTGATTCTGGAATATCCAAAAAAGGCCACAATACAACACCTGTATCATGACCTTTCTCTACAATATTACATACTATCAAAATTCCAACAAAAATTTCTGATCAAAGTGCGTCGCTCAGAACCGAGTAGACCACGCTGTATGTGGCTCCGCTCATGCTTGCAAGGTCGCTTCCGAGGAAGAAAGAGCGCGTGGAGACACTGTCACACATCGTGTACTTTGTCGCCGACTGCTTGGACAGCGTATAATTATCGGGATCAAAATCATCGTACAGCGATTCCAGCGTTGCGAAGATCTCATCCGTGTCCGAAACGCTGCCGGTGGTAAGTGTGGTTTCGAGACTTTTGAAGCTGCCGTTCGAATCGAACACAAGCTTCTCCTCTATAATGAATTCACCGGCATAGCTTGCTTGGAACAAAATCGTCGTGCCATCCGCACCGAAAAGCGTATATGACACATCGTCAAGGGTAATCCCGCTCTGCGTCGAACTTGAAGGATCATCTACAACATACGGCATCGTGGGACCGCTCGACGCACCGGCAATCGCCTCCGCTTCTTCCTGCGAATATCCCTGAGACATCAGCGTCATAGCCCAGATGAATGTGCGCATATTCTCGATACTGTCCATATTCATAACCGCTTTTTCTTCTTCCGTCGCCTCATGGGTCATTGTCCAACCGTCAATCACCTCGGCAAAATCAGAAGGACTGCCGCCCTCAAGCACACTCACGTTATTGATGATCGTCGCCAAATCGGTCTCGGTGCCGGGCAGAATCTTGAGTGACCCGCTGTCGTAGCTCTCGTTCTTGTAAATGTATCTCTGCATTATGGTGCAAGCATCGCCATACTGATAAGTAAGGTCAAAATAGCGTGTATCACCGCTGCTATATATTTCGGAACAATCAATCGTGACCGGCTCGTAACTTGCCTCACCTGTGCTTGCCTTAGAAGGAGCATCAGACTCTGCGGACGCCGCACCCGAGGATTCGGAGGGATTTGTCTGCTCGACAGAGTTCCTGAACTCGATAGAGTTCGTGGATTCGGCCGCTGACGACTCGCCGCTGTCTTTCATTCTAATCTCAAAGGGCAGTCCGCATCCCGTGAAAACAATGCTTGCAGCCAGAATCGCGGCAAGGACACATTTATTCTTTTCCCTATTCATCTTTTTCCTATTCATCTTTTTCTCCTGTTCATAAAGTTTTGTTTATCGGATTTGACAAGCCCTCTGGCTTGAAGTTCCGTTCCGATTTTAACCCTGCACATCATGATAGCACAAAAAAAATGGGCGCGGGACGATTTTGCGTAATTGGTGTGAAAATTTGCGTAATTTGTTGAAAAGTGGAAAAAAATCCCAAGAATTTTGGACTGACGCGATTTGAGAAGTATATTACGCCATCAATCAGAAAAATAGCTATGTTAGGAATGGAAAATATTTGCTCATACCAAATTTTTAAAACTTCGCGAAAGAAATTGTTATACTCTGTTCCCCCAATACTTGGAAAACGCAGCTTTCACATCTTTGATACGACTGCGGCTGACAATCAATTTGGTGTCATTTTCCAGCGTCACATCACAAGCCGAACAGATTTTTATGTATCTGACATTCACAGCGGCTCCTCGGTGGAGCAAAACAAAATTTTCGCTGCCTGTTTCCGCATAAAGCTCTTTAATCGTTTTCCGCACGTTAATGATGCTTCCGTCCTTTAAATACACGTCGCATCTGCGCCTGTTCGTCTCAAAATACATAATTTCAGAAATTGCGATGTTCCGAATCCCATCCAAGGATTTTAACAGAATGAATTTCTCCGTATGGTTTTCCATGACCTCTAATGCCGCACTCAACGCGGGAGTCAACTCCCGGGCCGCATATTCCTTGCGGATATATCTGAAGGGCTGAAACTTAAACGCATCAAACACATATTGCTCGTGCATGGTATAGAACATAAGAATGATATCGGGATACAGCTCTTTAAGTTGCTCGGCAGTCTCAAAACCGTTTATGTTCGGCATGTCTATGTCGAGAATCAGAATATCGACAGCCTCCTTCTTTTCAATCATCGTGTCCAAAAGCATCTGTGCATTGTCAAAAGTATCTATTTGAACTTCCATTGATCTGCCGTCAAAGAAATCCTGTACAATGCCCCGCATAATTTCGATCCATACCGGCTCATCATCGCACAACGCTATTTTGTATACCATATTCCTTCCTCCAATCCCCATATTGTTCTATTTTCTTTTGCCGAAACCGCCTTTCACCCATTCGCTCTCACCTCCAGTGTGATTTTCGACGTCTTATTATAAACAATATCTCGGCTTTCGTCAAACAATATCTCCTCCGCTACCAATTCAGTCACAAATTCAACCTCTGCGATCCGGCTGCTGCCCTATTTTCCCATCACAACATTCAGTAAAATAAGAGCCGCCAAAAAGAAAATATTCCCCACCGTAAAAAGCAAAATATATTTTCCTTTACAGCCTTTCGTCTCTTTTGCCACATACTTGTAAGAGATGAGACTCGCCATGGACGCGATCAGCGTCCCCAGCCCTCCCAGATTCGTACCCACGATAAGCCCTGCAAAATCTTCCGTAAAACCGGATAAAAGCAGCGCTGCCGGTACGTTGCTGATGATCTGGCTCACAATGACAGCCATATAAATCTCCCTGCCGGCAATCATATCCTGCAGGAAATCCCGAAAAGCAGGAATCCTCCCTACATTCCCCACAAAAACGAAAAATCCCGCAAATGTAAGGAGCAGGGAATAATCCACTTCCGCAAATACCTGTCTGTCCGTTACAAAGATCATGAGGATCACCACAAAAAAGACTGCCTGCCATGGCAGGACATGTGCGACTGTGAGCAGGCACAGCAAAAACAGCACAAGATAAACTGCAATTCGATAAGCGGCTCCTTTTTCCTGCGACAAATCATGGGGCAGATCGTCCTGCATAGCCCCTCCGCCTGCCACGGAAGTCTGCGGACACGCCCTGCCCTGTATCAGACTCCAGATCACCAGCATCACCAGTGACAAAAGTGTATAAGGCAGCATCAGCAAAAGAAACTCCCCTATAGAGAGTCCCGCCTTCCCGTATAGATATAAGTTCTGTGGATTACCCACCGGTGTCAGCATACTGCCAAGATTCGCCGCAATCGTCTGCATCACCACAATCGGCAGCGCCAGCTTGTCCTTCTGTTCCTCCCCGAGCATGCTCAGAATGATAAAGGTAAACGGGACAAAGGTGATGAGTGCCACATCATTCGTAATGAACATACCGGCAAAAAAGCACAGCAGAACCAAAGTAAGGATCAGACCGCACCCGCTTCTCACATGTCCCAAAAGCTTTTCTGCGATCCGGCCAAACACCCCGGCTTTTTGGAATCCCGCCATAACGCTCATCAGGCAGAACAGAATCGCAAGGGTTCTGAAGTCTATGTATCCCCAATAATTCCTATCCGGCGGCACAATCAACATGGACCCCGCCGCCAGTATGAGCGAAACACACAATACGGTCTCTTGTTTGAAAAATGCAAGGATTCTTTTCATCATCTTAAGCCTTTCTCTGCCTTGAATATGGACTTATTGTACCATAGCAGCTATCGCTTATCAAGAATGATGTCCCCCTCACCCCTCGCACCTCAACCCATGTCAATCAAACAAAATCTCCTCCACCGTCACAAAGGTATACCCCTCCTCCAACAGTTCATCCACCGCCTGCAAGGCCGCCGTCACGGAGGTGTCATAATAGTCGTGCATCAAAATAATATCATTCTCCCCCACCTTGCTCACGATCTTCTCCACAATACGTGACACGTTCCCGGAGCTCCAGTCCAGAGGATCCACGTTCCACAGCACCGGGAACATATTCAGCTCCTTCTCGAAGGATTTGTCCCAAGATCCATAGGGCGGGCGCACATACACTGTCTCCTCCCCGGTGATCTCCTTCAGCACTTCATTGGTGGCGATCAGCTCTTCCTTATATTTTTCCCGGTTATTCTTGGTCAACTGAATATGGCTGTAGGTGTGGTTCCCGATGAGATGCCCTTCCTCCTGCATCCTCTTGATGACATCCGGATGAAGCTTTGCGTGCTCTCCGGTGACAAAGAAAGTTGCCACCACCCCGCGCTGCTTCAGGCCGTCCAGAAGCTGCTCCGTGTAGTAGGGATGGGGACCGTCGTCAAATGTGAGCGCGATTTTCTTCTCCTCCGTATCTTCCGACAATCCGTTCCCGGAAAGTCCGTCCTGCACATTCCCCCACACTTTCCCCGCCGTATTCCTCATCTCATGCAGCCCGCCCTTATAGATGCACAAAAACAGCAATCCTATCACCAAATCGAAGATCAGGATTGCTGTCATCGTTTTCTTCATAGCAGACTCCACAACGGAATAACTTGGTATATTATATGCATCGAACCGCCGAGTATGCCCGCGCCTATTTGATCTTGACCGTCACTTTGGACGTAGTATTTTCCACAAAACTGTGTCCAAAATAATAACTGTATTTCACATATCCCGTGAAACTCTTTTTCCGGAGCTCCTTCCGCTCTTCCTCGGTTACGGAATCCTTCAACCGCAGCACCACTTTTGTCTCCCCGGTGTTCTCGTCCTCGAGATAACACAGTTCAAAATAAGTGTTAAAATCATTGGACTTCCCGTTCACATTGGCGTTGAGCAGCCGGGTGTCAAAATCCGGCAGAAACTCTCTGGGCGTGCATTTGAGCTCCACGAAATCTCCTTTTGAGAGATCCAGCGTATAGGTGGCTGTAATCTTCACCGGAGACGCCTTGTTCACCTTCACGGTGACAGAAGCCGGCTTACACATCAGTGCACCGCCCCTGTAAAACGCTATCTTGTATTGATAACTTCCCGCCTTGAGATCGTTTCCCGCCTCCGCGTTGAGTTTGAAAGTTCTGTTCGCCGGATCAAAATCGCTGATAAACAATTCCGGCCCCGACTTGGAGATTTTCGCGAGCTGTATCTCATCGAAACTGCCGTAACTGTACTGATAAGTCAACTGCTGCAGCGGAACTTCCGGTCCGTCTTCTCCATCCTCCACATCCGCCGGATGCGTGTATTTGTTGCTGTAGAGCTTACCGTCTTTCAGTTTCAACGAAGGAGCCGCCTCATAGACCTGATCCTCCCATCCGGTATTGATCAGCTTCAAGGTACCCGACACCGAAGAGTCCGACTTGATCTTGATCGTCAGCTCCATGGTCTTGGCGGTAGGCGTGACCAGACAGTATTCTCCGTCTGCCTTAACCTTTCCGCCCTTTGCCGTGTAGTCCAGATCAAACCACTCGTTATAATAGCGCTCTCCCCCGGCTGTCTTAAATCCCATTTTCAACTTTAGCACGGAGCCTCTGGGGACATTGTAGGTGAGCTGCGCTTCTCCGTTTTTCACCTGACTCTGACCGTTCCCGTCTATCTCAAATCCGTCGCTGGTGATCTCGGAGAGCTGATACGTGATATTCGTGACCTCGGGAAGCGAGATCTTCAGTTTCAGCGTCTTTGATTTCTTCCCGCCGTCTTTTGTGACGGCTTTTAAGGTGACGGTGGCACACTTTCTCACATGCAGATAGTGCATCCCGTCACTTGCGGACTGGGTGACATAGATATTGGATGTGTTTTTGGCATTGTCCACAGGTGTGACAGTGACATACTGATTGATGATATTGTCATTTTGGTCAAACACCACCACCCGCGCGCCTTCCGCCTGATCCGCGGTGATCTTCGTCCCGTAGGTCTTGCCTTTCGCATCCACCTGACTGATCGTCTTGCCGTCTTTCACCAAACGCATCTTGGTGGGGATCAGCGTGGTGGACACAATCTCCACATAGGCTGTGGCCGTGGTCTCGTTTCCCGCAAAATCCGCCGCAGTGATCACGATGGCAATGTGGTTGTTGTCGGTATTGGGATCCACATAATATCCCTTTTTGACGGTGACCTTGCCGCTCTTATTGACGGTGATATTCTTCCGGACATTATCCGTGGGCTCCACCACCGCATATCCTTCTTCGGAGCGGTCGGGCACCGCCGAGTACACCTCATAAGTAAACTTCTGTGTCTTGGCTTTCTGGCCGTCGTAATAACCGTATCCGGTGGGAACGGCGCTGAAAGTGATATTTTTGCTGTTGACCGCCGCCTGCTCGGTGATATTGGAGGTGTCGATATGCCGGATACCGGCATAGACGGTCAGCGTAAAGGAAGTATTCGCCTGATACATGGTGCCGCCCTGAGGCGATCCCGCTGTGGCCTCCTCTCCGATCCCGGCGTAGACCACCACAGTATACTTGCCGGGCGCCACATCTTCCTCGGCGGAAATGTAGAGCTCGTCATTATCATTTTGAAAAGTACAGGTCAAACCGGTACAGACTCCGCCTCTGCTGTCATAGGCAACAGCCGTCAGATCATGGATATAGCTGGCTTTTTTGCTGTATTTGACAAGCCCTGCGAACACATTCTCCTGTCCGCTGTAGATCGTTGTCTTCTTCTTGGTAAATCCCAGCTTATCCTCATAATACAGATTCTTCGTAGCGAAGGTCTTAATCACCGTATTACCCGAAAGCGCGGCCTCCAAGGGTTCCTCCACGGATGTGTCCTCGTCGGGAACCTCCAGACTCCTGTCAATCTGTACCATGCGGACCGCAAACTCATAGTGGCAGGCGGTGAATGTGGACAGATCTCCGTCGTTCACCCGAAGCGCCTTGCTCTGGGTATTGCGGTTCTCCGCTTTCGGAATATAAAAGTATCTCGGCCCGGTGCCGGAACCTGCGGGAAGCGTTTCCCCCTCCTCCGGCATGGGCATCACTCTGACCTCATAATACACGGCCTCGTCTTCCGTGCCGTCGCTTGCATTCGGCACCGCTGTGAAATTCAGGACGATCTCACTGTAGCCCTGTGCGCTGCTGGTCAGACTTTTCAGGCGAAGTCCCGCCTCTCCGACAGACTTAGTCTTTCCGGAATCACTGAAAACGATCGTGGACGTCGGCTTCTCCGGGTCCACAACCCCACGATCCGCACCGTCACCCGACCCGGCATCCTCCGCACTTATTACCTCCGGCATGTCGATTTCCCCGGCTGCCGCCTGTATCTCCGGCACGGATCCCGCCAGAAGCACCGCGGCCAAAACACCTGAGAGCCATTTTTTCACAGTTCTTTTCATATGTTTTTACCAGCTTTCCTTCTCAATCTCCCCACGACGCAGATCACCGCGGCCAAAACACCGGCACCCGCGATAAATCCCGCCAGATCAATCCATACGTCCCCCACCGAAGAAAACCGCCCCGGAGAGCCTGCCTGAATCGACTCATCTGCCAGCGCGGTAAACACCCCTATCAAAATCCCGTTGCCGATATCGGACCGCCTCAGTCTGCCATATGCCCAGAACACCAGCGCCACACACATCCCCTCCAGCGCGAACTCCGCAAGGTGTGCCTCCTTCCGGATGACCTGTTCCAGAACAGGGTTCTTCGGCTGCAGGAATTCATTTACCAGCTCCGTGACTTTAACGCTGCGCTCTCCCGAGCGATCCGCATCCTGCATCGAATTGCCCCAGATAAACAAAATGCAGACCGCCAGAGGGATGAGCGTCAATACCCTATATCTCTTCATGCTCAATACAATACCTGTCTCTCAGCGTTTGATATCATAGTTCATATTCATCAGATTGCGGATCGCCTTATCGTCGTCCGTAATGTTCGCATCGCCGTGGATCGTGTGCTTGATGGCGCTGCTCGCCACCGCGAAATTGATCATATCCATGGCTTTGTAATGATGCATGATCGCGTAGATCAAGCCGGAAGCAAACGCATCGCCGCCGCCCACGCGGTCCAGAATATTAAAGGTAAACAGCTTACTCTCGAACGTATGCCCGTCATACCACATATATGCCTTCAGACTGTTCTCGCTGCCACTGTGGGCGTAACGCACATGTCTCGCGATGCATTTCAAATTGGGGTAACGGTCCACAAACGCCTTGAAGATCTCATCCTGCTGCTCATAGGTAGGCTGCAGAGGCACATTGTCCTTCCAGTCTCCCTTGCTGTGGTCATTCTCATCCCGCCACAAGTGATACGGCTCGATTCCCATCAGCACATCCACATAGGGCAGACATCTGGTACAGAAGTCTCTGGCCTCCTCCCAAGTCCAGAGAGAACTGCGGAAATTTCCGTCAAAGCTCACCGTGAGCCCCTTCTCCTTGGCCTTCGCCAGACAGTCCAGAATCAACTGTGCGCAGCTTTTGCTCAGCGCAGGTGTGATGCCGCTCAAATGAATCCAGTCAAACTCCTCCAGCAGAGCATCCAGATTCACCTTGGAGAAATCATACTCGGAGAAAGCGCTGTTCTTCCTGTCATATGTAACCTTGCTGGCACGGATGCCGTATCCGGTCTCCAGATAATAGGTTCCCAGACGATGGGTGGGCGTCTCCTCGGGAGTGCTCAGGATCACGGGCGTACAATGCACGTCGTTGCTGCGCAGCATACGGATCGCGCTCTTGCCCAGACTGTTGTTAGGCACCACGGAAAAGAAAGTGCTGTCCACCCCCAGATTGGCCAGCGCCAGAGCAATATTTGCCTCGCTTCCCCCATAGCTTGCCTCAAAAGTATTGGTCATTCGGATCTTCTCGTAATTAGGTGGTGTCAGGCGCAGCATGATCTCGCCCACCGCCAAAAATTTCACGTCCGCATTCTCTGCCAACAAAGGATTTCTGTGCTCCATAATATCCGCCTTTCTTTGTCCGATTCCAGCCAAACTGGTTGCACAGGCTTTCCGCCTTATCACTATTTCTATTATACAAAATCCCGCCGTGACACGTCAACAGAAAATATCCGAATCTACACGAAAAACGCCGATACCAGAGCTGTAAAATACACAGCCCAAGTACCGGCGTTTTTAAAGTTCTTCCTAGCTACTGTATTTACTGCTGAGCCACGTCCTTCATAGAGAAGCTGATTCTGCCCATTTTGTCCTTGCCGAGACATACAACGGTGACCTCGTCGCCCAAAGTCAGCACATCCTCCACGCGGTTGATCCGCTGTTTTGCAATCTTGGAGATATGTACCATCCCCTCCTTGCCGGGTGCGAACTCGATGAATGCGCCGAACTCTTTGATGCTGACCACCTTGCCCTTGAAGATCTGTCCTTCCTCGAAATCGGTGACAATCATCTGCACCATCTCCACGGCCTTCTCCATCATCTCCTTGTCGGTGCCGCAGATCGAAACCATGCCGTCGTCGGTGATGTCAATCTTCACGCCGGTGCGGGCGATGATCTCATTGATGGTCTTGCCGCGCTGACCCACCACGTCGCCGATCTTCTCGGGATCGATCTGAATGGAAATAATCTTGGGCGCATAAGGGCCGACCTCGGGTCTGGGAGCCGCAATAGCGGGCTTCATGCAAGTATCCATAATAAAGAGTCTCGCCTCACGGCAGCGGGCAATGGCGCCCTCCACGATAGGTCTGGTGAGACCGTGAATCTTGATATCCATCTGGATGGCGGTGATACCCTCAGTGGTGCCCGTCACCTTAAAGTCCATATCGCCGAAGAAATCCTCCAGCCCCTGAATATCGGTGAGCAATACGAAATCGTCATCAGTATCTCCGGTCACCAGACCGCAGGAGATTCCTGCCACCATCTTCTTGATGGGCACACCTGCCGCCATCAGAGACATACAGGAGGCACAGGTGGATGCCATGGAGGTGGAACCGTTGGACTCGAAAGTCTCGGACACGGTACGGATCGCATAGGGGAACTCCTCCTCGGAGGGAAGCACGGGAATCAATGCTCTCTCAGCCAGCGCGCCATGACCGATCTCACGTCTTCCGGGACCGCGGGAAGGCTTGGTCTCACCCACGGAGTAGGAAGGGAAATTATAGTGATGCATGTAGCGCTTGTTCACTTCGTTCTCGTCAAGTCCGTCGATTCTCTGTGCCTCGGAGAGGGGCGCCAAAGTACATACATTACAGATCTGGGTCTGTCCGCGGGTAAACATGGCGGAACCGTGTACTCTGGGAATGATATCCACCTCTGCGGCCAGCGGACGAATCTGCATGATCTCACGGCCGTCGGGACGCTTGTGATCCTTTAAGATCATCTTGCGCACGGTCTTCTTCTGATACTGGTATACCGCTTCACCCAAAATGGCAAGCCATTCCTCATTGTCCGCGAAAGCCTCCTCCAGCTTGGCGGTGATCTGACGGATATTCTCCTCTCTCACCTGCTTCTCATCGGTAAATACGGCCTCCTCCATCTCGGCGGGCGACACGATATTTCTGATCGCCTCGAACATCTCCTCGGGGATCGCACAACTTGTATAGGCGTGCTTGGGTTTCCCCACCTCGGCCACAATCTTATCGATAAATGCGATGATCGTCTGATTGATCTCATGCGCCTTGTAGATCGCCTCGATCATCTTCGCCTCGGGAATCTCGTTGGCGCCTGCCTCGATCATGATGACCTTCTCTCTGGTGGATGCGACGGTCAGGTTCAGATCTCCCTCTTTCCACTGCTTCTGGGAGGGGTTCACGATCAATTCTCCGTCCACAAGCCCCATCTGCGTCATGGCGCAGGGGCCGTCAAAGGGAATGTCGGAAATACAGGTGGCGATAGCGGCGCCGATCATGGCCACGATCTCAGGCCGGCACTCCGGGTCCACACTCATCACCAGATTGTTCAGCGTGACATCGTTTCTGTAATCCTTGGGGAACAGCGGGCGCATGGGTCTGTCGATCACACGGCTGGTGAGAACGGCATTCTCGCTGGCCTTTCCCTCACGTTTGTTAAAGCCTCCGGGAATCTTCCCGGCAGCGTACATCTTCTCCTCATACTCCACACTGAGCGGGAAAAAGTCGATACCTTCTCTGGGTTTCTCGGATGCCGTCGCGGTGCAGAGAACGGTGGTGTCACCATAGTGCATAAACGCACAGCCGTTTGCCTGCTTACCCACGCGGTTCACATCGACCACGAGTCTACGGCCGCCAAGATCCATCTCATAACTCTGATACATAGTTTCCTCCATTCTGCCTTGTCAAGGCTTTTTCGTCCTTGCGTTTTATATGTTGATTTGTATTTCGACGGAACAGAGAATCCCGAAACCACTGAAAAGAGCATGTCCTCTTTCACATACGCTTTTCAGCAATCTCGGATAATGTCTCTGTCCCGGAATTACCCACTGACGGACACAAAAGGAAGCGGAGTGCCCTCTCGGACCAACTCCGCCCCTGCGTCTGCATTATTTTCTTAAGCCAAGCTTCTCAATCAGAGCACGGTATCTGTTGATGTCTTTCTTCTTCAGATAGTCCAGAAGACCACGTCTCTGACCAACCATTTTCAACATACCTCTGCGGGAATGATGATCTTTGGGATTCTCTTTCAGATGCTCTGTGAGCTCCTGAATTCTCGCGGTCAGAACCGCCACCTGAACCTCAGGTGAACCGGTGTCGCCGGGTGTTCTCGCATACTCGTTCATGATTGCTGTTTTCTTCTCTTTGGAAATCATTGTTTCCTCCTCCTTCTCTCTATAAACGCCGGATACCAAGACAGGGTCGGAGTCTCCCGCATCCGAGTATCGGCTGATCACACTAGATTAATATATCACATCAACCTGAAAATGTAAAGTCTTCCGTGTGATTTTTTCAGTCATACAGCACCCGCACACATTTCTTAGGGGTACGGTAATTGTATTTGTTGATCTTAATACCGCTCGTCGGGTTGCTGGCATGAATCACCTGTCCGCCGCCGATATAGATTGCCACGTGATTGATGGTGCCGCCGCTGTTAGCGTAGAACACCAGATCGCCGGGCAGAAGCTCGGATGCGCTGATCTTGGTGCCTTCATTCGCCTGCGCTCTGGAAGAATGGCTGAGTTTCACACCATATTTCTTGTATACGCTGAGCACGAAACCGGAACAATCCGCGCCCTTGGTCAGGCTGGTACCGCCCCACACATAGGGATTCCCCAGAAACTGCTTCGCGTACTCCACCAGATCCACCCGGACGTCGGACACGCCCTGACCGTAGAGAAGCTCTGTCATGGTGATTGCGGTTCCCAGCTTCTCCTCCACTTCCACGAACTCCGCTGCCACATAGGCATCTTCGCCGTCGAGGGAAACCTGAATCCAGTCACCCAGATCCTCCACAAAATCCAGTTCCTCTCCCTTTAAGACCTGCGTCATCACGGCACTGTCCGTGTCCGCATCGTCTCTCACATTCAATCCGTCCACCTGTGCGACTACAACGGTTTTCACAAGCTCCGCCGCCCTGTATTTGGCATCGGGTCCTGTAAGCAGATAATCCGTACTCACATATCCCTCCACCTCACCGGACTGGATATGTGCCCAGCCGTCCAGCATCTCCAACACCTCACAAGCGGCATCCTTGGGCATCTTGCCCACAAGTTTCCCGTCCATGGAGGGAATCGCGCGCACGTTCAGATTGCCGCTCTCCACATCCGCAATGCCGATATTCGTATATCCCCAAGACGCCCCTTTGGCCTCCTCGGCGATTCTCAGATAATCCTCTGCGGTCAAGCTTGTCTCAAACACGGAGCCCACACCCGCCGCAAGCAGCTTCCCGTTGGTCTCCGCGGCAGACACCTGCAGCGGATCCAACAGCATACAGCATGCCAGGCCTGCTGCCGCCAATCTCATTCCTCTCTTTATTTTTCTATTTTCTTTTGTCATCAAATTCTTCTCCATATTTTTACGGTTTTGTTACAAATTTATTACGTTTCGATTCAATTATACAAAGGGCCTACCCTACTGTCAACTATTTTTCACATAAATTCTTAAATATATAGTAAAAAAAAGAGGAAATTCTTATGATTTCTTAAGAATTTCCCGTTTATCATTTAACATCTTCCCATTTTGAACAAAATTACGTCCGTGACTCCCCTCGGATTCCCGCCAGATCCTTTATCACCTCCCCCGCCGCGATCAGCCCCGCCACAGACGGCACAAAGGCGATACTTCCGGGTACGCGCTCCGCGGAATCCTGCCCCTTAGGCCGGATGGGCTCCTCCGTGGAATACACCACCTTGAGCCGCTCCACACCCCGTTTCTTCAGCTCACGGCGCATCACCTTCGCCAGCGGGCAGACGCTGGTCTCGTAGAGATCCGCCACCTGAAACCGGGTGGGGTCCAGCTTGTTCCCCGCTCCCATGGAGCTGATGACCGGCACCCCCGCGGCCTGCGCCCGCAGCACAATGTCGATCTTCGCGGTGACGGTATCCACCGCGTCCACCACATAGGAGTATCGTGAAAAATCAAACGCCGCAGAAGTCTCCGGCAGATAAAAACATTTATGCACCTCCACCCGCGCCTCGGGATTAATGGAGAGAATGCGCTCCCGCATCACATCCGTCTTGTACCGGCCGACGGTCTGACCGGTGGCGATAATCTGTCTGTTGAGATTGCTCACGCTGACCGTATCATTGTCTATCAGATCAAAACCGCCCACACCGCTTCTGACCAGAGCTTCCGCCACATAGCCGCCCACGCCGCCCACACCGAATATGGCCACCGTGGATTCCCGCAGACGTTTTAGAGCCTCCTCTCCGATCAACAGCCGGGTTCTGGAAAATATCTCCGACATGATTTATTCCACCGCCATTTCCTCTTCTTTCTCTGCCGCAATAATGGCAAAGGCAATATTCGTGGCATGGTCGGACACGCGCTCCAGACCGGACACGATATCGGAGAAGATCATCCCCGCCTCCGGCGTACACTCTCCGCGCGTCAGACGCTCCACATGCTTTCTCTGCAGCTCCCGCTCCTTCTCGTCCACTCTGTCCTCCAGCTCAATGACCTCCGACATCTTGCTGTCGTCACTGTGAGCAAACATGGCGATGGAATACTGGATGATCTTGTTGACCATGTCCAGCATCTCCCCCAGCTCCCGCTGGGCCTCCTTGCTGATACTCACGCCGGTCTCCTGCCGCTGTCTCGCCGCATCGGCCACATTCTCCGCATGATCGCCGATGCGCTCGATATCGTTCACCACATGGAACAGAGCGCCCAGACTCTTCAAGTCCTCGATGGGCAAAGTCGTCTGATTGATCTTAACCAGATAGTCCGTGATGGCGTGGTTCAGGAAATTGATATTCTTCTCCACCTCATACACTTCCTCAATATCCTCTTGATCCAAAGTAATCAGCGCATTCATGGCGCGGTTTAAGTTCTCGTTGGCCAGATCCGCCATGCGCTCCAGCTCCCGGATGACGCCCACCACGGCGGTAGCCGGATTGAACACCACCTTGTTGCCGATATATTTGAGCTGATAACTCTCGCGGTAATTGACCTTTTTGTCCTCCCCGGGCACACAACGGCTGGCCAGACGGACGATCAGACCCGAGAACGGGAAGAGCACAATCACCTGAAAGATCTTGATAATCGTATGGGCATTTGCCACAAACCGGCCATTGTCGGGAGAAATGATCCGAATCATGTCGATGACAGGATCCATTGCCACCGCCAGAATCACATAGATCAACACCGTTCCGATCACATTGAACCAGAAATGAATCAAAGCCGCGCGCTTTGCATCTTTTTTGCCGGAGAGGGACGCCAGAAGGGCCGTGGTACAGGCGCCGATATTACAGCCCAATATAATATAGAGACAGATGGGCAGCGAGAGCAGATCCTGATTGGCCATCAACAGCACAATGCTGACCGTGACCGAAGAACTCTGAATCACAGAGGTGAGCACCACGCCTGTGAGCGTCGCCAGAAGGGGGCTTGTGAGCGATCCCAGAAACGCCACCACCTCCGGCACATTTCTCATGTCCGCCATGGCTCCCGACATCGAATTCAGCCCCAGAAACAGGATGCCGAAGCCGATGACGATCCCCGCCGCCTGCTTCACATTCTGCCTGCCGCAGAACATGGCCGTCAACACCCCAAGCAGCAAAATCACCGGAGCTACCTCGGAGAGATTGAAAGATACCAGTTGTGAGGTGATTGTGGTACCGATGTTGGCACCAAAGATGACGCCCGCCGCCTGATACAGGTTCATCAGCCCCGCGTTTACGAAGCTGACCACCATGGCGGTACAAGCCGAAGATGACTGGATAATTCCGGTAAAAACAATACCGATAAACATTCCCATAAAGCGATTGGTGGTAAAAATCTCTAAAATGCGGCGAAGCTTTGCGCCTGCCACCTTCTCGATGGATTCGCTCATGAGGCTCATACCGAATAGAAAAAGCCCCAGACCGCCCGCCATCGACAAAATCATACTCATCAGTTTCTCTGCATTCATCTGCATTCCCTCGCATATCGCATCGCCTGCGATACTGCCTTCCATAACGAGCAAGCATATTGCGCAAACCGCTCTTTTGTTATCGCTTCCCTGTCTTTTTAGATCATTCTATGTCTTCCAAAATTACTCCGATTTTATTTTACGGGAAAAACAGGAAAGTTACAATGGAAAACTTTACAAATTATCGCAGAACCTTCTCTGCTATCTTTACACATTTTTACCAATATTTTGCAGATGATACAGTCTTCCCGCCTCAATGTCGGCCCGAAGCTGTTCCCGCAGGGCTTCCACATCCTGAAACTTTTGCTCCGCTCTCCTGAAAGAACACAGCGCCACCTCGATCTCCTCGCCGTAGATCTCCCGGTCAAAATCATACAGATAAGACTCCACTCCCATGATCCGCTCCGCCGAGACAGTGGGTTTGCAGCCCACATTGCTGATCGCCCGAAAACACTCGCTCCCACAGCGCACCCGGGAATAATAGACTCCGGACGGCGGCAGAATCTTGTTCGGATCCGGCAGGAGATTTACCGTGGGAAACCCAAGCGTCCTTCCGATCCGATTGCCCGTCACCACTCTGCCGGCCATCGTATAAGGCTCTCCCAAAAGCCTGCCCGCACGCTCTAACTCCCCCGCTTCCACACATGCCCGGATACGGCTGGAACTCACCTCGTCCCCCTCCGCGCAGACCTTTTCGATCAAGTTCACCTCCAGATCCAGTTCCTGTCCCAGCCGCTTCAGCATACTGGCATTGCCCGCCCCTTTTCTGCCGAAGGACACATCCTCCCCCGCCGCAATATAGCGCGCCCGCATCCTCTCATACAGGAAATCCCGCACAAAGTCCTCCGGCGCAATATCCGCGGTCTCTACGGTCAGGGGAAATTCTATCAGAATCTCCACGCCCATGCGCTCAAAGATTTGTCTCTTCTCCGCCGCGGTGGACAACACCCTCCCGTCGGAGCGTCCGAACAACACCGCCGGCGAAGGGTGAAAGGTAAAGACACAAGAGCGCAGTCCCTTGCTGCGCTGCCCAAGCACTTCTTTAAACAGCCTGCGGTGGCCGATGTGGACGCCGTCAAACTTCCCCAGCGCCACCGCGGTCTTATCATGCAGTTGAAAATCCGTTGTTCCCTGAATGACTTCCATGTTCCCTCTCTATCCGCCGCTGTGGCGGCACAAACAATTTAAGTCTTTCTTCCTTATTAAAAAATTATCATTCTGAATTATGACAAAAACATTTTCACCGGCTGATAACGCCCGCGTGCCTCATCATAGCTGTAGAGTCCCGCAAAGGCCCCCTCGGCAAAATACATCCGCACCTGCGTATCGGGCTCATACACTTTCCCTTCGTCAGTCTGATCCGGATAGAGAGCGTTGCCATTCGCCAGAAGGCGCTCAAACTCCTCCCGCACATGCAGCGCGGGACAGTCCGCAAAGATCTCGTCCACCGCCGTCAGCACCTCTGCGACATGCCCTTCGTCCCGCAGAACTTCCAGCTTCGCAAGCGTCACCGCCTCGCTCAGGGCAAAGCGTCCCACCCGGGTGCGCACCAGACTTTTCATGGCGCCCCCGCAGCCCAGTTTCTCCCCGATATCGGCGCAGAGCGTACGAATATAGGTTCCCTTGGAGCAGACGACACGCATCTTCACCACCGGCAGAGCCATCTCCAGAATCTCCAGTTCCCTGATCGTCACAGGCCGCGCCTTGCGCTCCACCTCTTTGCCCGCGCGGGCCAGCTCATAAAGCCTCCTGCCGTCCACCTTCACCGCCGAGTACATGGGCGGAATCTGCTCATAAGGCCCGACAAACCCAAGGATCGCATCGCGCACCTGCTCCTCGGAACATTCCACGGGATGCTCCCACAAAACCGTACCGGTGACATCCTGCGTATCCGTCGAAATCCCCAGCAGAAGCTCCGCCACATATTCCTTGTCCCTGTCCGTCAGCAGATCGCACAGCTTCGTTCCGCTCCCCAGACAAACCGGAAGCACACCGGTCGCCTGAGGATCCAGAGTACCGGTGTGCCCTATTTTCTTCTGTCCCAGAATGCCCCGCATTTTGGCCACCACATCGTGGGAGGTATATCCCGCCTCCTTATGGATGTTTATGATTCCGTTATACATTCTTACCTCCGCCTGTCTTAGGTATCGCCTGCAGCCTCCAACTGCCTCTCGATATGCAGGGACAGATTGTTCACGCAGTCATGGAACGTCCCTTTCATGGTACAACCCGCCGCGCGCACATGTCCGCCGCCTCCGAAAAAGAGCGCCACCTTAGCCACATCCACCAGCTCGTCGGACCGCATACTGACCTTGTATTCCAACACATCCGACTCATACATGAAAATCGCACAATGGATACCCCGGATATTCCTAAGCTGGTTCACGATACCGTCCAAATCCTCCGGCCCCGCATGATAAAAATCCAGCACCTTGCGGCTCAGCGCGCTCACCACGCATCTCCCGTCCAGAAAACGGATGCTCTCCATCAGCGCCCTGCCCATGATCTGCGCCTGAATATAGCTTCTCTGATAAAAACTCTCCTCGATCAGTTTGGAAAAATCAAAACCGTAACTGATGAGCTTCGCACCCTTGCGCATCGTCTCGGGGGTCGTATTGGCATATTGAAACACCCCCGTATCGTGGATCATGCCCACATAGAGCGTCTCCGCCAGATTTTTGTCCAGCTCTTCCTCCCCGATCAGATCATAGAGCACCTCACAGGTGGAACCGATCTGCGGACACACATAATTCACATCCCCGCATCCGGGATTGCTCACATGATGATCGATATTGATCCGTTTCCCCGCCTTCTGAAAATAGGACACGGCATCTCCCAGCCGCTCCTCGTTACAATCCAAGGCAAAGAAAACGTCAAAGGCCTCCTCCTCGGGATAATCGCTCACGATCTCGCCGCATCCTGTGAGATTTGCAAAAACCTTCGGCGGCTTCTGCAAAAACACCTTCACTTGTGCCTGCGGAAGTTTTTTCTTAAGATACTGCCACAATGACAGGCAGGCGCCCACACAGTCTCCGTCCGGCCTTACATGTCCGCTGATGCCAATGCGCTTCGCGCCGCCCACTTCCTGTAATAAATTCATAGTTTCCTCACTCTTCCCCGTCTAAAACAGGCTCGTCCTCCCCGTCTGCCGGCCGATCCGCCATATTTCCCACAACCTCGTCAATTCTGTGGGACATATTCACCCCATACTCGATGGACTGATCCATGACGAATGTGATATCCGGGGTATTGCGCAGATTGATGGTCCGGGCGAGCTGCCTCTTGATAAAGCCTTCCGCGCTCCGCAGTCCCGCAAGCGTCGCCGCCCGCGCCTCGTCATCACCGAGAACGCTGATCCACGCCTTACAGCTCTTTAAATCCGGCGCAACTTCCACAGCCACCACACTGCAAAGCGGACTGATGCGGGGATCCTTGATCTCCCCCCGGATGATCTCGGCCAGCACACGCTGCACCTCGCCGTTTACCCGGGTATTTTTCACACTATTTTTTCTCATTCTCTCATTTCCTTTTCAAAAACTCCCAGATGAAGTCCGGTCACTCTGAAACAGCCTTCCATAGCATCTGCCGCCTCATCGAAAAATGCCCACACATTCCCCGAATAATGTCCGGTTATACTAAAACAACATCCCATCGCACCTGCCGCCGCACGGAAGAATGCCTCCGGCATTCTTCCCGATGAAGTCTAGTTACACTAAGACAGCGTATTCTGCTGTCTTAGTGTAACTCCTCATCGTCCTTATCGTGGTACCTCCACCATCACATAAGCCTCCACGATATCCAGTTCCTTCATCTGGTCAAATCCCTCGAACACCAGACCGCATTCGAATCCGGCTTTGACCTCCTTCACGTCATCCTTAAACCGCTTCAGGGAAGCCAGATTGCCCTCGAAAATCTGATCGCCCTCACGGGTAATACGAATCTTACATCCTCTGCGGAACTCGCCGTCCAACACATAGGAACCCGCAATATTGCCGATCTGGGAAGCCTTGAACAACTGACGCACTTCCGCATGACCAATCACCTTCTCCTCATAGACAGGATCAAGCATTCCCTTCATGGCGGCCTCAATATCCTCGATAGCCTGATAGATTACTTTATAGAGACGTACGTCAACGCCCTCCTGCTCCGCGGTGGCCTTGGCCGTGGCGTCCGGTCTCACGTTAAAGCCGATAATAATAGCATTGGACGCGCTGGCCAGCACCACATCGGACTCGTTGATGGCACCCACGCCGCCGTGGATACATTTCACCACAACTTCTTCGTTGGAGAGCTTTAACAGAGACTGCTTCACCGCCTCCACGCTTCCCTGTACATCCGCCTTGACGATCAGGTTCAGCTCCTTCAAATTGCCCTCCTGAATCTGGGAGAACAGATCGTCCAGAGACATCCCGGTCTTGGTGTCCTCCAGCATCTTCTCTTTGTTCTGTGCCAGATAGGTCTCTGCAAAGGATCTGGCCGTCTTATCATTCTCATGGGCAATGAACACCTCGCCCGCGCTGGGCACATCGGACAGTCCCAGAATCTCCACAGGTGTGGAAGGTCCCGCCTCTTTGACTCTTCTGCCCTTGTCATCCACCATGGCACGCACTTTGCCGTGACTTGCCCCTGCGGAGATGAAATCTCCCACATGAAGCGTACCCTTCTGCACAAGCACGGTAGCCACGGGACCCCGGCCCTTGTCCAGCTCCGCCTCGATGACAAGTCCTCTGGCCTGTCTGTTGGGATTGGCCTTCAGCTCCAGAATATCCGCCGTGAGCAGAATGGTCTCCAACAAGTCCTCAATACCCTGCCCGGATTTGGCCGACACCGGCACAAACTCGGTATTGCCGCCCCAATCCGTGGCGATCAGTTCATATTCCGTCAGCTCCTGTTTTACACGCTCCACGTTTGCGGAGGGTTTGTCAACCTTATTGACGGCGACAATAATCTCGATCCCGGCCGCCTTGGCATGGCTGATAGCCTCAATAGTCTGCGGCATCACGCCGTCATCCGCGGCCACCACCAAAATGGCGATATCCGTGGAATTGGCTCCGCGCATACGCATCGCGGTAAATGCCTCATGTCCGGGCGTATCCAGAAACGTAATCTTGCGTTCTCCCAAAGATACCGTATACGCACCGATGTGCTGTGTGATACCACCTGCTTCCTTGTCCGTCACATTGGTCTTGCGGATAGCGTCCAGAAGGGAGGTTTTACCGTGATCCACGTGTCCCATAACACAGATCACAGGCGGTCTCTCCACCAGAGTATCTGCATCTTCTTCCTCCTCCCGCAGGAGTTCCTCAATCACATCCACCTTGACTTCCCGCTCACAGAGAATATCGTACTCCATAGCAATATTCTCCGCATCTTCATAGGAAATCTCCTGATTGACCGTCACCACCTTGCCCTCCAAAAAGAGCTTTTTGACGATGGCGGCGGGCTGGATTTTCATCTTCTCCGCCAATTCCTTTATGGTGACGGTTTCGGGGAGAACGATCACCTTGATGACTTCCTCCACCACTTCCTTCTTCTCCGGCTTGATAAATCTGCCGGGCTTATTCTTCAGCGCTTCTTCCTCCTCATAGATAAGATCCTTGCGGGAGCGCTTGTTGTCCTTCTCGCGCCCCATGCGTCTCTTATCGTCATCGCGCTTTTTCTCCATATCCTTGGCCGGAGCCTCTCCCGCAAATCCTCTGTGAGCTCCCTGCCCCGCGTTTGCTCGATTATCGCGGCCGCCACCGTTAAAACCGCGGCCAGGACCTGCACCGTTCCCAGCGCTGCGGCGATCACCCTCGCCGCCCGGACGCCCCTGACGATTAAATCCGCTCTGTCTGTCTGCTCCACCCGGTCTGCCATTCTGAGCACCTCCGCGACTCTGATACTGTCCGCCCTGTCTCTGGCCTCCTGTGCCTTGGCCGGGCCTTCTGCCGTCATGTGCGCCTCTGTCTCCCTGCATACGTTCTCCCTGAGAACGTTCTCCTTGAGAACGGTCTCCTTGAGTACGCTCTCCCTGAAAGCGGTCTCTCTGAGGGATGTTTCCCGCGGAAGCATTGCCCTGCGGCATACCGCTCTGAGCCACATGCTCCTGAACGGGTTCCTGAGCCGGTCTCCTTGTACTCTCCTCCGCACGCTTTGCAGGCTGCGGCTTGCTGCTCACCATCTGCACGGAAGGCGTCGGGGAAGGCGGCGTCAGCGGTTTGATAGGACGCACGGGCGCCTGCGCCCTGCCGTTTCCGTAACCGCCCTGATTTCTGCCCTGACCGCCCGGAGCGCGCTGGCCGCTTCCGTTTCCGCCCGGACGCTGACCGCTTCCCGGACGACCGCCGGACATCTTGGAATTCTGCGGGTTGCTGACAAAGATAATATTGCTCTTTTTCTTCTTGGGCTGCTCCCCCTTCTGACCCGCCTTGGGCTCCGTCTGCCTGTCGGGCTCTGCTTTGGCTACATCGTTTTTCGCAGCCTCTCTTTGCGCGTCTCCCGTCTCCTCTGCTTTAGCCGTATCGCTCTTACGGCTCTCCGCAGCGGCTTTCGCAGATTTTGCGGCACTTCCGCCGGGGGCCTCTTTCGCCTCTTTGCCTTCGCTCTGTGCCGATTCGTTCTTATCCGCTTTGCCGAAAGCTTTCCGCACCATGTCGGCAGCCTCCTCGTCCACGGAGCTCTGGGCAACCTTAGCCTCTATCCCCTTCTCCTGCAGGAAACTCAATATATCCTTACTTTGCTTATCTACTTCCTTTGCGAGCTCATGTACCTTGATTTTCGCCATGCTTTCCTCCATTTCCTGTCGCCGCCCAAGCCGCGGCCACAAATCAGATCTTTAAAATCAGGTTTCTAACCGTTTGACAATCTCTTCTGCCAGTCCTGCGTCACACACGCCCAGAGAGGAGCGCAGATCCTTTCCGATCGCTCTGCCCAACTCATCCTTCGTGCCAAACTCACGAATCGGGACTTCATAAAACTTACATTTATTCGTAAACAGCTTTCTGGTGTTCGCTGATGCGTCCTCCGCAATGATCACCAGCATGGCGGAACCGTTCTTCACTGCTTCCAACGTCTGGAATTCACCGCTCACCAGATTTCGCCCTCTCATTGCAAGTCCAAGTAACGCCAAGACCTTATTCTGCTTCAAGCTCATCAAACTCCTTTTCCAAAGTGTCGTACACTTCATTGGGAATACTCATTTTGAAGGAGCGCTCCAGACCCTTGTTCTTTCTGGCTTTTTGCAGACATTCTCTACTCTTACAAACATATGCGCCTCTTCCGTTCTTCTTGCCTGTCATGTCCAGACAGATTCTATCGTCCTCGGCCGTCTTAAGCACCCGCAGCATTTCCTTTTTGCTCCGCATCTCGCCACAGCCGACACACTGTCTCAAAGGGATTTTCTTCGCCATAGAACCGATTATTCCTCCGTGCCTTCTCCGTATCCGTCCTCCGCGTACTCGCCTTCGGCGTAACCGTCATCATATTCCTCGCCGTAGTCTTCCTCATACTCCTCGTCATACTCGTCGTCCATGTAATCTTCATAGCGGAAGCCCGGTGCGTCCTTGGCCTGCGTCTCGGACTTGATATCGATCTTGTATCCGGTCAGTCTCGCGGCCAGTCTTGCGTTCTGTCCCTCCTTGCCGATGGCGAGGGAGAGCTGATAATCGGGAACCACTACTTTCGCCGTCTTTTCGTCGGGGTCTGCAAACACCGCCACGACCTTCGCAGGAGCCAGAGCGTTCTGAATGAAATTACCCGGGTTCTCGTCCCAGGGAACAATGTCGATTTTCTCTCCCCGCAGCTCCTCCACAATGGCGTTTACTCTGGCGCCGTTCATGCCCACGCAGGCACCCACCGCATCCACGTTGGGGTTGTGGCTCCAGACCGCAATCTTGGTACGGCTGCCCGCCTCGCGGGCAATGCTCATAATCTCGACGGTGCCGTCCTTGATCTCGGTCACCTCGGACTCGAACAGCCGCTTTACCAGCTCCGGATGTGTGCGGCTCACATTGATGCGGGGACCTTTGGAAGTGTTCTTCACTTCCAGAATATAGACCTTGATACGCTCGGTAGGCCTAAACACTTCGCCCTTTACCTGCTCGCTCTCGGTGAGCATGGCGTCCGCCTTGCCCAGATTGATGCTGATATTTCTGCCGATGTTGCGCTGCACTACACCGGTGACCACATCTTTTTCCTTTTCATAATATTGATTGTAGATCACACTCCGCTCTTCCTCGCGAATCTTCTGCAGGATCACGTTCTTGGCATTCTGGGTGGCGATACGTCCGAACTCCTTGGACTTGATCTCCACATGCAGCATGTCGCCCACCTGCGCCTTAGCCGAAAGCGCCTGCGCATCCTCCAGAGCGATCTGCAGACAGTCGTCCGTCACATCCTCCGCGGACTCCACGACCTCCTTCTCCGCATACACCAGAAAATCACAGGTCTCACGATCGATCTCCACTTTCACATTGTCCGCCTTGCCAAAGTGATTCTTGCAGGCCGTGAGCAGCGAATTCTCGATGGCTTCAAACAGCGTCTCTTTGCTGATCTCCTTCTCCTTCTCCAGAATATCCAGTGCCTCCATCAATTCCTTGTTCATCATTTCCTCCGTTTCCGGCTTACGCCTTGTTCTTTATGCCTCTGTCTCTCTTTAATTTCTCTCTTAATTTTCTCTTTTTAAATCGATCCCTTGCTGTCACTCTCCGTATCCCTTCGAATATGCGGCAAGAGCGTTCCCTCTTCGGATGTTCTCACGGCTCGAAAGCCAGACGGATCAGTGCGATATCCGTCCGCTGGAAAGTGCGCTCGGCGTTTTCCTCACGGATCGTCAGCGTCTCCCCGTCAAACCGCTCCAAGACCCCCGCAAATTCCTTGCGCTTGTCGAGAGGTTTAAACAGCTTGACCTCCACATTCTCTCCGATGCTCCTCGCAAGATGCTTATCCTTGCGCAGCGTCCTGCCAAGCCCCGGACTCGACACCTCCAGAATATAGGAATCCGGTATGAAATCCTCCCGATCCAACACATCCGACAATGCGCGACTTACCTGCTCGCAGTCAAGGATGTTCACTCCGCCCGGTTTATCAATATACGCACGCAGATAATAATCACTGCCCTCTTTCACATACTCCACATCGTAAATCTCCACACCGTTTGCGACGGCTATGGGGACGAGCAGCTCCTCCGTGCGGCTCTCATACTGTTCTCGCTTTGACATTGCACTCCTCCCTTGGTCAGGCTGTGCCGGCCACATCCGGACAGATTCGCCGGACCTCGCCAGACAAAGAAGAAAGAGTGGCGCATGTCCACTCTTATCGTCTATCATTATGCTATAAGAAGTATAGACCTAAATCTTAAGCTTGTCAACACTTTTTTCGGCTGCATGGACGCCGCAAAACTTTACTCTATATTCGACCGCACGGGCACTGTCCGATATCACACTATCACGATATCAGCCAAAATAGTATTTCTCCTTGACCCCTCCGGTGAAATCCCTGATCCGCTCCACAAAACGCACCCCGTATTTCTCATACTTGTGCTGTCCCACGCCGGATACCTGAAGCATCTCCTCCTTATTAAAAGGAAGTCTGACGCACATATCCACCAGCGTTTTGTCCGAGAAGACAATGTAGGGCGGCACATGCTCCTCTCCGGCAATTTCTTTTCTCAACGCACGCAGCGCTTCAAAACAGTCAAGCCCCTTGGAATTCAAAATATCGGATCGGCGGCTTCGCTTTCCCCTGCCGGAGTCCCCATAAGTCTTTATCAGATCGGCTCCTGACCGCCCTTGTCCTGATGCGGCCGGCTCGGGACGGGATGGTGTTTTTACCAGAATCTGTCTCTGTCCGTTTGACACCTCCGCCGCAAGAGGCGTCAGCTTTAACAGCGCATATTTATCCATGGTCTGCCGCAGTACACCCTCCTGCAAAAGCTTCCGGATGAGCCTTCGAAGTTCTTCCTCCCGCATGGCGCGCAAAGCCCCGAAAGAGGCAAGCTCCTTTACATCATACTCCCTCAGCTTGGCAGTATCTTTGCCGAGCAATGTCCCGATCACCACATTCAGACCATACCGGCCTCCCTGTTCCCTCACACAAGCGACCACCGCCGCTGCTTCCCGGGACAGATCCTCCTGCGTGTATTCCCGCTCACAATTGGAACAGTTACCGCAGTCACCATCCACACTTTCCCCGAAATACTTCAGGAAATAATTCCGCAGACAATCCGTTGTGACACAGTATGTATTCATGACCCGCAGCCGCTCTTCGTCCCGCTCCCTGATCGCCTGCAGTTCCTCCTCCGTATTCTGCTCCTTATTCTCGATCAGAAAACGATTCACCATCACATCCTGCGGCGAATACAGCAGAATACACTCTGCAGGCTCCCCGTCTCTCCCGGCGCGCCCAGCCTCCTGATAATAGTTCTCCATGCTCTGCGGCATATTGTAATGAATCACATAGCGAACATTGGATTTGTCGATGCCCATGCCGAAGGCGTTGGTGGCCACCATAATGGGCTTCACATCATAGATAAAATCATCCTGACCACCCCTGCGCTCCTCCGCGGTCAGACCCGCGTGATATCTGGCCGCAGGCAGCCCGGCACGACACAGCAGATCATGCACCTGCTCCACATTCTTGCGGGTGGCACAGTAAACGATGCCGCTCTCTCCGGCATGCTCCCTCACAAAATCCACCACAAAATCATCCTTGCGCTTCGGCGTCTCCACCCCGAAATAGAGATTTTTCCTGTCAAATCCCGTGACAAGCACTTCCGGATCCCTAAGCCCCAGCACACAGATAATGTCCTCCTTCACCGCCTCCGTGGCCGTGGCCGTAAAGGCGCTCAGAACGGGACGCTTGGGCAGCGCTTCCACAAAACGGACGATTTTCAGATAACTGGGCCGGAAGTCCTGCCCCCACTGGGAGATACAGTGCGCCTCATCCACGGCCACCATGCTGATCTCCACATGCCGGGCAAAGTGGAGAAACGCAGTCGTCTCCAAGCGCTCCGGCGCCACATAGACGATCTTGTACCGCCCTTCGGCAGCCAGCCGCAGCGCCTTTGCAATCTGCCCCTCCGTGAGGGAACTGTTGATATAGGCCGCATGAACCCCCGCATGATTCAGCGCCTGCACCTGATCCTTCATCAGGGAGATCAGCGGAGAGATGACCAGCGTAATGCCGGGCAGCATCAGCGCCGGCACCTGATAACAGATGGACTTCCCTGCGCCGGTTGGCATGATGCCCAGCACGTCCCTGCCCGCCAAAATGCAGTCCGTCAGAAGTTCCTGCCCGTGACGGAAGGTATCGTATCCGAAATATTGTTTTAATATGATATGTTTATCCAATGATGTACACCGCCTTAGGCGGGAGTGACCCGCCGGAATATTAGGAATTGTTTGTCCATACCGCCGTGGACGGCATGATTGAAAGCATGAATTGCAAAATATTTACAAGCTCTTGCCCTATTCTTCCCCTAAAATCCCCTGCATCCGCTTAACCACTTCCCGTTCTTCCGCAAGCTGCCGTTCCAAACGTTCAATGTTCATCCGGGCTTCCTGCCTCCGCTCCCATGCGGCGGCATATTGCAGCGCCCTGTTCAAGCCCGCAAGTTCCATATCCGGAGAAAGCGCCTTGGTGAGTTCCGCTTCCACCTTCTTAAGCTGATAACTAAGCCCGTCACAGGTTCTCTTGTCCTCGCCATACTGTGGAGTAAACTTGACAAACGCGATTTCCCCAAAGTCTTCCGTGTCGTACCAGAGCTGGCTATCATGAACGAAAAAAGGAGGTTTGACACAATCCAATTCGGATATGGCCTCCTCCACCAACTTTGCGGCGCCTATGCCCCTGACATCCTCTCCAGTCAACCCGCTTGCCGCAGTCTGAAGAGCCGCCAACAATTCCCCGACATTCATAGCGTTATCTCCCTGTTTTCTCATCTGTACCGGAATCCAATATGCCGATCATATAATACATGTCTTCTTCATTGTAACATATGGTTTGCATAAAATACACTTTAATCGGGTACGCAAAGAAAAAAATTTTATTTATGGAATCACAGCCCTGCCTGCCGTGTAAAAGAAGCAATGCTCTCGGCTCCGGCGGCAGCCTTCAGCCACTGCCTCAAAACGGCCGGATCATACTGGTCCAGAATTCGTTTCCGAAGCGTCTCCGGGACTGTGCCAAGTTCTTCCAGAAGAAGTAGAACCGATTCCGCTTTTCCCTCGGCTTTTCCCTCGGCTTTTCCCTCTGCCTTGCCATCCGCCACTCCCCGCTCGTACTCGGTCTTGCGCATGGCGCGTCTGGTCTCCTCCTCGTCATACTCAAATATGCTCATGTATCTAACCTCCGCCTTGTTGACCAGAAGAAATTCCCTCAGTATCCCCTGATCAATGCACTCGTCCACGGCCCGGTCTACCGCCTCGCCAATGGGCAGTGACCCGGCGTATGATCTGACCTTGTCCACATACTGCATATATTCCCCCAGAGTCTGACACTGAGATTTCAGCTCTTCATTGCATCCGGCATTAATGTTGAGTACCTGTACGATAAGCTCCAGTTCCGGTTCTTGTATCTGATTGAACCTTGCTTCCCTTACAGAATCCAACCCCATGTCGCTCTCTGCTGCCCTCCCATGACCTGCATAAGCATCCGAAAGCCGCAATAACATCCGCTCCGGACAAGGTGCCGTCCCATTGTAGAACACCATGAAATGGGGCGCCGGGACAGGCACCTGCCTGCCACCATAGAGATTTTCCTCCGCCGTGAGTCTCCCGTACTCCGCGGCCACATACTGTAGAAACCGCAGCGGCATGTTAGGATTCACGGTGGACTGATGCTCGAACAGATAGAGATTAAAGTCGATCAGCAGGGCGATGTCATTCTTGACTCCAAGGTACACGGCACTCTCCAACGTGACAATCTCCAGCGCCGCCGGATCCTGATAATCGTTTCCCGTGACGGCATTGTAAAGTCCAAGCAGCCTCATCCGATCCCGGAAAAGCATCCGAAATACGGTGTCCTTATAACGGCGATTCGGGCGTGCAGCCTCCGCCGCAGGGCGGGTTTTCCTGTGTTTTCTCTTCATAAGTCCCTCCTTTGTGGGGGCAATATTTCTATAAGAAATATCAGAAAAACCCGGCGTTCCCGCCCCGGCTTCCCTTGACCCCCGTGCATTTTGATGTGTGGGTAAAAGCACAGATTTCGTTTGAAGTCAGACGGGAGAACTCCCAGAGACATGGCATGTCACGGCCATGGATGAATCAAAAGAATATATGCTTTTAAAGAAAGTATAGCAGGACTGTATGGGATTGGCAAGAAAAATATTTCAAATAGGCTTCTTATACCATCTCGAAAATTGTCAGAATCATATGATATATTTGTCCATACCGCCATGGATGACATGATTGGAAGCATGAATTGACACACTATCGGAACATATCCGGTAGCTCTTCCATCCAGCCTTCCTTACTCTATGCGTTTTGATATGTAGAGGAAAATACAGATTTCATATGAAGTCGGACGAAAGAACTTCCAAGGATATGGCATAGCAGGGGCCGTTGCAAAAGTGGATAAATAATCCACTGGAGCAATGGCTCCATTTTTGTGTCCAAAAACAGAAAAGCAGACTCCAAAGAGTCTGCCATTCATGGTATAATAAATTATGACGAGTAACTTAAAATACACTAAAAATTATACCGGACTTGGTGAAACTCGTCAACTGGTTTTACCATTAAGGATAACATAAGCGCTCTACGCAATCGTTAAAGAGCGCATCAGTCCCCTATGAACAATGCATTCATGATCCTCGATAAAAGTCTCTCGAGGATTTCTGTACTTAAATACCGTGTAATCCTTTAGTTCTTTCGGACGATGTTGTCCAATGTACCCATCATTGAACATTTTCTTTAACAGTTCTGTGCAATCCACACCAATAAATTCTTTGTGTTTATCACACTCCTCCTTAAAGGTTTCCACGTCAAAATACTGCTGCCCTATTCGGGACAATACGGTCGGTAATATTGTCACAACCGCATCAGGGAAAAATCCTGTCAGTTCATCCTGCATTGCACTCACAAAATAATCATTGGAATAGTTATATAAAATCGTTTGTAACATATTCTCACTGATTCTGAAACCGCTGTTATATACTTTCTGAGCCTCCAGCATTAATTGCAAAATGTCTCTCGGACGATAGATAATGTTATCCAATACATACTCCAACGAGGACTTGGAATCAACAATCGGCTGAAAAGTCTGATTCCAGACGCTCATAAAATCAACCTCTTCTCCCCATGCATTGTCAAATCGTTTTTTCACAAGCTGGATTAATCTGGAAGATGCAGCCTCGCTGATATCCTCTATCCTCCAATCAAGCTCAATTTTCGAGTCCCGCAAAATTTTGGTAATATTGGGATCCCTGCAAATAGAAAGAATATCCGTTCGAATAAATACAATAATCTTTAAAAAGAATGTTCCCTTTCTGAAAAAAGAATTAATCTCGTCACACGCCCGAATCAAACCGGTGAGTACCTTGGGCTCAAAATTGTCCACACTCAAAATATCGTCCAATCCATCTACAAGAAGATAGTGCTTCGATTTTCCAAAATACAAATTTTTGACACATTTTCTGATTGCCAGATAAATTTCCTCCGTTCCCTGCAATACCGTTTCCTGCGCTTTTTTACTATCCCTTCCAAAAAAATTTTTTAAATTAAAACAGGTATTTGTCTCAACCAGTTTTGTTACGGTTCTTGCAATATCATCTGTCTCCAGCAAACCATTTACACGTAATGCCTCCACCAGAGCATTAAAGATTTCGTTTGAAACAGAATTCTGCTTTTCATTTATTAGCTTTACTGTTTCAATCATGAGAATACACTTCCAAAACGATATGTACGGATTGCCTCCCAGCGTCTGATAAGTGCTTAATTGATTGAACGTAATGTTATTAAAATTATTTAATGTCTTCTTCGCCGTATAAATATCCTGTTTTCCTTCCAGCAAACTGATTCTCGCGCTGTATGCCGTCTTACCGTCCCCTTTTCTCCCACTTACAATATACTGGTCTCCGTTTAACAGCTTATCTATATTATTGTCAGGATCAAAGAATGAATCCACAAACATCTTTGGATTTCTTTCCGCTTCCTTTTCTGAATCGGCCTGCCCTAAAAACACTTCTTTGAAATTACCCATTCATCGTTCCTCCTATCTCACGAAATAACATAAATTGCAACAATCTGTGTTCCCTCTGTATCTAAGGCAATTACGATTTCTTTACCTTTAGCAGCACTGATTTTATGAGCCGGGAAAACATCATAGCTATCATTTTCCACAGCATAAACCGGGATATATGGACTGACATTTCCTACAAATTCCCCCTCTGTTTCGCCTTTTTTCTTTATAGTCAGTGCTCCATTATAATAGTCCAATACGCTGTCCGCATAAATGCCATCCTGCGGTCCGCCCTTTTCTCCCTTATATAATAGTTTGCTCTCACCAAGTGTCCACAGCGTCTGCTCTTTCCACCGATAAAATCCAGACGCACATCCTGCTTGGGAATAAATCAATTCCGTTATCTCTCCATTCTTTATGACTTTATAGGTTACCACCCCATCAACATTCATATAGTCTCCCGTCAAAAACAGATATTCGTTTAAGCCCGGTATACTGCCCTGCACATTCTCGTTTTCCATATACAGCCAATCCACTGCCTCTTCCTCCTCAGATTTCCCCTTAGAGCTTTCAACCCGATGGATGATAACGCCGGTAACAAATGCTGCAATATCCAACATAAACGCTAACGCAAGGGAAAAAAGTGCAAGCGCCCTATATGGACTGAATAAATAAATCATGCCCTTCTCCGCATTATTATGCACTGTCAAATATCGCTGGATTGCCTCATCTAGCTTCCTAACAGATTTCCCCCGGTCAAAATTTCCTGCGGCGCTGCTTCCGGTATCTTCGCCGCTCAGTGTATATACCGGCAAACCGCTGATCTGAGCCTTCAATCCCTCATATTCATATTCATATTGCTCCGGCCAATTCTCTTTCTTGTCCTCATTTATCCCGGCAGTCAATCTGTCAGCCCTTGTCTGCAAGTTCTTTCTCGCCACTTTTAGCGACCGATAGTTTTCCAGATTGCTCACAAAGCTATTCATCTTGGTTAAGAAATCTTGATAACTCATATTCCCTTGTTGTTCGGTTTCCAAGTCACTCCCGTTTTGGAGTCTTTCAAATATTTCCAATGCCAGCTGCTGCATCTTATCCACGTCCGGCGAGGACGCATACAGCTCTACCTGAATCTCCCGCAAATTTGCACCTACAAAGTACGTGGACACTCCTTCCTCTTCTATGCCCAATATCTCCTTATAATATGATATACGTCTGTCTGCGTTCTGGTAATCGCTCCGTTCCTTCTCCAAATCATTGAGCTCATTTATCCTAGCCTCATAATTTTCAATGGCTCGTTGATATGCCCGCTGCAATGGTTCTCTGTCAGTATCTTCCGACGCACTATTTAGATTGTTTCTTGCGTTCTCCACAGTCACACCCGCCGCCGCTAGACGCGCCTCCAGCCTATCGCTTTGTGCCTCAAAAGCATTCATTGTATCTTGTATATTGTCCTGTATGCGGGAAAGCACTTCTGCTGTCTGCGCTCTCACAGTCGGAGTAGCGCCGTAGGCAGCCGCCTGCTCCATGGCATTGATAACCGTCTGCATATGGTCTCTGGCGGCAGAGTCTGGTGCCGCATAATTGTCCCGTTCTTCTTCCCAATTCAGATTTTCAATGACATCAACTTTTTTCTCATCCATTGAAACCGCCTGTCCGTACAATTCAAGCAGCTGCTTGGTCAAAGCTTCGCTCAGCTCTTCGCTATATTGCTCTACATATGCTTCGGCATTAAACAACTGCTCACGGTAAATGGCCTGTGCCTCCAGCTGCCGCTTTCTATCCCATGAGCTTTCATAAGCTTTCTCTGCAATGAACAGATAACTGAACCAAGATGAACAAAACAATACCACCACTGTCAGAATCATAAGAACAGTCTTTTGCTTCAAGCCTTTGCTTTTTTGCATAAATTGGGGAAGGGAGAAATTTAAACCCAGAAGCAATCCCTGTATACCAAGGGAAGCGGCATATGGCTGCCACCCCTTAGGGAAAACATAATCCGCCATTCCGCTTGCAGTTGTCCAAAAGGACACCGCTGCCAAAAGAAAGGTACAAACCCGAAGTAAAACCAAAATCCCATTCTCCTGCTTCCCACTATTTCTCATGTTTCTTCCTCCAGATATTTCTTCTACCAAATTTCTCAAATTTTACTTCTTTTCTTCCCACATCTCCCTTTATCTCAGATATTTCCTTCACAAACATCCTCTTTAACACTCTGGTTATGGGAACGGACAAACTATCTCCGTCCTCCGCAAATACCAAAAACAGTAAAGAAGAGATAATGGACTGAATGTGCATATTACTGATTATTCCCAACAGAATACTTGAGAGAAAATTCAAAATAGCCAGAAACAGAAGACGAATCAAATTTTTTAAGATTGAACGTGCGTTAAAGCACTGCTCCAATGCAATCCGTACAACCTCAAATGCAGTCAATACCACCAGAAAAAAGAGAATGATGATGAGCAGAGCCTCCCAGGCCCTTGAAATATTTCCAAGGTCAAAGAGCCGACCGCCAGACACAATAAACAATGCGGCTGCAGATACTAACAACACAGACATAGAAGGCAAATACTGCTCAATGAGCGCCTCTTGATCCTTGTTACCCGCACCCCCGTTGGAAGCATTTGCAAAATACATATAAATGCCACGCAAAACGGTTATAGTAATTGTAACCACTATAACAGAAATGAATATATAATATATAACTGCCTCTTGTCGCGTCAGCAGCTCTTGAACTTCC
>CAZSAJ010000001.1:0-41948 GCA_964604835.1 uncultured Acetatifactor sp. | reverse complement strand
TCTTCCGGCAATGGCTCCTGAACTTCCTCTTCCGGCAATGGCTCCTGAACTTCCTCTTCCGGCAATGGCTCCTGAACTTCCTTAACGCTTGTACTTTTTACATCTTCTATATCCCGTCCTAACAAACTACCAGCAATTTCGCCCGCACTATATGCCCAATCTCCTATAACAGAGACAGCTTCCTTCCAAACAGGAAATGCCACCATGAAGACAACCGCAATTATACCTCCACTCATTGCTATGATCTGCCAGAGCCGTTCTTTTTTCATCTTTCGTTTCCTCTCTGCAATTTCTCTTATGATATACCAACCATAAAACTTACTTTATCTGTCCGTAATAACAATTCTACCTTAATTAACTCAGGAAACATTTCATTTCTTATAAGTTCATATCTATCTGCCACAATCATACAAGCTAAGCGTATCCCTGTATTTTCCTCCTCAAACCGTCTTAAAAAACTACCTAATTCTGTTTGTGTTAGCTCTTTTGTTATATATCTATCACAATCTTCACATTCTATTTTATCTTTTATAATATCTATAAATGTAGACTTATCTGCACCATTAGGTTCATCTATAGCTATAAAAAACCTTTGTATTATTATTTTCCACCACACAATTCCTTTTATCTCCAAGAATAAAAATTATCTCTATACACAAACAATTTTCAATTCTTCTTTGGCGCATATGTTTTCTTGAAATAAAGTCCGCATCCGCCACTTATCTGACAATTCAAATCATGCTGTACTGCACATATAAATACATGTAATGTGCCTATTACTATATGATACATATAGAACTGCAAGTCTCAGTTTTCATACAATGATCAATAAAATAGACCACAAACATGTTGCCTTTTTGATTTATGTGTGTATAGTATTATAATATATTATTACTATGTATTTGTAAATACGTATTTATTTTTCTCTCCTCTAACATCTTTCTTTTCGCTATTGTGAATAAAACCTTTCTAATAAAGAAGGAATCCCCCTTTTTCCCATAGACTTAAACATCCAAACCCAATCCACAGTCAAAAAAGAGGAATTCCTTATAATTAATTTCATATCAAATATCGCACTGCCACCTACAAATGGATCTTAACGCACCGCATCCTATACCCTAACCACTATCCCCTCTCATCCCTTCCCAGAATAAATACTTTTACTCCCAATACTAAACCTCACTTTCACACTCCCTCCATACCTTCCCTCACCTATAACCGTAACACTCCCCTTATTCCTCCCCGCCGTCACATTCGTCCCATAAGTAAGCGTATAATCTCCCACCATTGAATCAAACGCGCCGCCTATCTCATTCTCTTCCCTCCGCTGAAGCCTGCGAAGCTTATATTTCCCCTTCTCATCCGTCAATACCGCCGCATCGGTTTCTTTCGCCTTTTTTGCCGCCCGAATGCCGGCCGCATCCCCATAATAAACCGATATCTCCGGTCTTAACTGGCTTCCGGTATAGGTAGTCTGCTTGGGGTCCTCCGATATGACAACATAAATATTTTGTCCCGTCAGTCTCGTCTCATAAACAGTCAGAGGAATCACAACACCACGCTCGGTGGTATATCCGCTTCCGTCTCTAGCCATAATCAGTGCATATGGCCTCTTTGCAGCCAATTCCTCCTCTGTGGCATTTCCCGATTTTAGGGTATCAAGATACCTTTTCACCTCATCCTGTCTGCAATTCCCATAGGATATCTGATAATCCTTCGTGGCGCTCAACACCTGTTTTCCGTCCGTTATGCGGACTTTCGGCCGATATTGATAACCGGAATCCTCCCGCTTCGGATTATAAGCCATCTGAGCCACAGTAAAGGTCAGATTCCCATTATCTTCCATTGACACCGCAGTAATTTCAAAAAATACTTTCAGAATCCCGGAGTAATTCCCCTTTCCATTGATGACCATACAGGGAGGCTTGACCGTATCGCTTGTTGTCACGACCTTGTTATCCATGTAGCTGATTGTATAGTCTGTCCCTTCCCGAAGAACCTCACCTTCCTGATTGACCAACTGAATGCGTTCGGAGGGTCTTGATCCTCCTTTTGCATAGGCCACTTCTCCCGTTAGCGTGATACTTCCGTTTTCCGCCACAATGCGATCCTTTGAAGAATCTGTCACAGTGACCATATCCGCCTCTAATGACGCTTTCGTAATCTGAAATGTCTTGGTAAAACTACCGGTATAACCGGATGCCGGCTCCGCTGTAAAGATCATGGCAGCAGTTCCTCTTTTACAATTGTTCCGATAACTGATTGTGTAATCCGTCCCGCAGACAAGCATTTTCCCGTCTGCCGTCATATCCTTTAAGAGCACCTGATCCTGTGTCAGGGATTTTCCGGTATAAGGCAGCTTTGTATGGAATGTTGTGCTATCCACACTGATGTTCTTTGCCGTCAAGGAAGTTCCTATGATACGGAAAATAACACTTTTCGATCCGCAGTATCCCTTCTCCTGAATCCCTTCAATCGTCATGGTGGCATTTCCGGCGGCGCTATTCCCCGTATAGGTCACAGTGTAGTCCTCTCCATAGATCAGATACTTGTTTCCTAATTTTACCGTAAAGAGATTGTCACGGTTCTTCTCAGCTTCCGGCTTGAGGACTCCGGCCGCATCCACCGCATAGTATTCCTTCGTCTGCATATCATAATAGTCGGGAGTCAGGGTAACCGCCTCTCCCTGTCTGTATGGCACTGATTTCTGAGTTTTCCCAGCTATTTTGAGTTTTCCCACTTTAAAACAGTTGAGGTGTGATTTGGGTCGATTCTGTGGAGTCACGAATAATTTAAGCACATTGTTTTCTGTTATGTTTCTAATTCTAAATCTGGCTCAAAAATTCCTTTTCCAGCTTCAATAGATCCTTCTTCCTCGCCTTCCTATATTGGCAGGGTATACCCATATAAATTCCCCATGCATCAAGGCTCTTATTAACCAGTGACATGCTTCCAACCGCACTCCCTTCACCAATAGAAACTCCAGGCAAAATCGTACTGCCGGTTCCGATAACTACATGCTTCTCAAGTGTAACTTTTCCTCCATAGACCCCTCGAAACTGTTCCTCAACCGTAGGATTTGTCAAGTTTTGTCCCGAATAATCATCACTTACCGCATATATGGCGCTTCTGGAAGATAATCCTGTAAAATCTTTCATTTCTATCCCCTGATCTCCCCCGAACATAGCACAATACGCAGCGACATGAACATAGTTTCCAATTATAATGCATCCTGATAAAATGCAAAAATCGTCTATCCTCACATTGCTGCCAATAATCATATTTTCAGCCCCATAGATGCTTGTCTTTCTGCTGATAGAAACATTTTCTCCTATCTGCTTAAAACCAATACTTCTCAACTCCGTCTCAGAATAAAAACTATTCATAATTCTCCTCTCTCTCTAAATAACCCTTCTATCTTTTGCTGCAAACACCGATCATAATAACGCATAAACCATCTTTCAATAAACCTGATTCTAATCATATCAAGCATTGTTCAACAAGTTCTTTTTATGTCTCAGAAGATGGTCTTGTGGGATTATCAAGTCTATATCCAATATCACTATCTGAATTTGGCTATTCCGTTTACCCATCATAAAATGGCCTCCTGTAATTGATATAATAATTATACCATGTGGAAGGTCATAATTCTTTAGTTTGTCAACAGGTCCAACTTGAAACGGTCTCAGCCCGGTTATCAGTGCTTCGCCATGTCTATGATGACTTAAATGGCTTATATTCACTTAAAGAAACATATTAAAAAGCACCGCTGCCAAAATAAAGTGGACAAGTATAAATCAGTACCCAAAACCTCTCTCAACCACCAAATTACCCGCATCATCAAACACATACAGCATCAACATTTGATTGTGAAGATACACTTCATTTTCTCCATCATAAGAGCACCCAAAATGATTATCCTCCATATATTTTAAATAAAATGTATCATCTCCGCTTATATAGCCCGTTATATTAAAATCATTTTCACTGTTTACCAATTGGCTGGACGCAATATTTCTTTCCTCATCATATGTGCCTACCCATGCGCAATTCGTTCCCAAATTATCTATGCCGGAAATGTCAAATCCCATTTGTTCTAATAATAGTTTTGCAGTATCTCCATTCTGGGAAGCCGCCCATGGCGTAATTATAATAATACCTCTTGCCTTATTAGCTTTCAGCATCATTAATGTATTTAACATATTTCCATTATCAGCCTCTGCTTTCAGCCGACGTATTCTCTCATCTAAACTTAATGCAACTGCTCTGTTCCACTTGTCCGCATATATACTTCCCCTTTTATCCTCTACGCCGCAATTCGATATAAGATATTCGCCTATATATTCCGTCACTTTCCTTCCGCCTAGCGGATTCAAATGCTGTGTATCATAAAAATCCGTTATGGAATTTAATCTTAACCTATTAGACTCTTGCCGAAAATCCAAACAGCTTACTCCGGCCTCTTCTAAAAGCGTCTCCGCATAATTTATGGCCGCATCTCTATCGTTAAAACCGCTATACGGAATATTCACGCAGAGTAACTGTATACCTCTTTTATCACACAACTCCTTAAACGACATCAATGCCTCTATTCCGTCCGTCATAGTCTCATCATATGCATCCGTCGCGCTCAACTCCCCTACTGAGGTTTCCACATTAATCCGCATCTCCGCCCCTTTCATCACAGAAGGGGTGTATTCAGGCGATGACTCCAGCCATTCGTCCCACCTGGTATGATATAAAGCAAAATTCGTTATAAATTCGCATTTTGTATCAGCATCATCAAAAAGTACATTAACAGAATTGAACTTTGTCCAAGTGAGCGGAAACGCATCCAGTGATACATGTGAAAACGCTTTGTTGTAATAAGTATCATTCAACGCAATAGTAAACAAATCCACAACCACTACCTTGGGTGAGGAATAGTCCAACGCATTTCGAAAAACTTCGTAGGATGTGGGTAATAATTCCCCGTGGTTAGCCAAATTATACGAAGTAATACCATACTCCTCATACAGCTGATCAGGAAATACCGCATTGATCATATGGCTTGAACCAAAAAACAGAACATCCTCCCCATTTTCACCTTCGAGGAAATCATCATATTTGATATGACTCGATTTCAATTCCAGCCTGTTTGAAACAAGCCGCATACTGCCAATCAATAAAAATAAAAACATACCGGTACAAACAGTACACTTTACAATTCTTTTAAGCTTTTCTCTCATAACCGCTCCCGTTAAAACTGAAAATAAATGAACGAAGACGCTTCATAGGAACCGCCCCATATCCCAAACAGCAGTATTAAGAATGTCACAATATAAGTAATCAGCACTTTAAACCCTGCATTCCGCACCATCAATTTGTCCGACAATTGTATTTTCCTCTCATGAAAACAAGACACCACAAACAATCCTGCTACCGCCACCAGAAGAAGTATAATATTAGCAGTGTTCAACCCAACATCCGCGCCGCTCACATACCGCCAGTCCGTCCATATATACTTGAGCATCCATACAGCATTCTCCACTGAATCTGCCCTGAAAAATAACCATGCCAACGATACAAGACAAAATGTGACAAAACTTCGAAACACCCTGTGGCTCGCTGTAGTGGTATCAATATGTAAAACCGACAATAGCTTTGAGCGTACCGGCTGAAGCATATCTCCAATGATTTGATAACAGCCGTGAATACCCCCCCCACACAACAAAATGCCATGAGGCTCCATGCCATAAGCCGCTTGCAAGAAATGTAAGCAGCAAATTAAAATATTTTCGCACCTTCCCACGCCTATTTCCGCCTAGCGGGATATAGAGATAATCCCGGAACCATGACGAAAGGCTTATATGCCATCTTCGCCAAAAATCTTTGATGCTCACTGCAAAATACGGCTGCTCAAAGTTATCCATCAAACGCACACCCAATATTCTTGCCGTGCCAATTGCAATATGGCTATATCCTGAAAAGTCGCAATATATCTGTAAAGTAAAACCCAGTATTGCAAACAACACCTGAATACCGCCTACTGCAGTATAATCTGCAAAAATCTTATCAACATAAATTGCCACCCTGTCCGCAATCACGATCTTCTCAAAAAATCCCAGCAGCATTAACCAAAATCCGCGCAAAAATTCCTCCACATCAAAATAGTGTTTCTCGCGGATCTGCTTCAGCAAATTACCGCTGCGCTCAATAGGTCCAGCCACCAGCTGCGGAAAAAATGATACAAACAATGCGTAATAGAGGATATTTTTCTCTGGCTTGATACCCCCCCTATAGACATCCACCGTATAGCTCAGGGCCTGAAAGGTATAAAAAGAAATTCCTACCGGCAGAAGAATATCAAAGGGCATCTTTAAATCCTGCTGCGCAATAAAATTAATATTTTCCAAGATAAAACTGCCATATTTAAAAAAAGCCAAAATGCCTAAATTGATTGCAAAGCTTCCAAACACTACAAACTTTTTGCAACGCGACTGCCTGCGGGCATTTTCTGCGTATTTACAGGAGAAATATTCTATTCCCAGTCCGCTGAGATATGTAATCACCGTTGAAGCCGCCATCAGCAACGCATATTGGGCATTCCAACACATGTAAAAATAATAACTTGCAACAACTAATAATACATACTGATATCTTTTAGGAATTAATGTATAATACAAAATCGTAATACATATAAAAAATAGAATAAAAGCTACTGAATTAAATAACATGATAAACTCCGTTCATTAATCCATTATAGTCTGACTATAATGTCAAGTAATTATCCTCAAGAAATCAATTTCGATGTAACGATTTTAAATCCAATACACCATATCATCTGCGTCTATTGGGAAAAACTTTTGATTTTCATGCGTCTTTTCTATCCTTTCCAACAGCTTTTGAGGCTCTGTTTTTTGCTTTATGAAAAATTTCTGCGATAGCCAGCGGAATCATGACACCCGACAAAGTATACAAAATCCACCATATTGGATGAACCCTATATGTTGGAAAGCTTGCCAATCTAAACCACGGTAAATGATACACTAAAATTTCCACACATGTGACCACCTTAAAACAAAGAAAATGAAATAACACGATTGGAAGCGTATTTCTTCCAACATAGCCCAATATCACTGTGAATACTCCATTTGTTCGTTCTATTAACAATGACACCGCATGGAGAAAAATCCATCCCGCCCAAGAAGCCATCACATACCCCCCCGCATTATCAAATGACACCATATTAATATGCACATGCGAGAAGTATACTCCCAATAATATACATAACCCACCTACCAGTCCACCTGCTATAGTCTTATATGAAATATTCTCTCCATACCGCTCCCACAATTTACGCATACTGACGCCTATCGTAAACAGGATATATGAAGTAAAAATATTTCGTAGATGACTATAATTCAATATATCATATTGGATCATTATATTCCCCACAAACAGCAAAATCAAAGAAATCAAAATTCTCCATGTATTTAAACGCATACGGCAAACCTTCACAAGAATATTGTCAACGGCACACCATGTAATAGACATATAGAACATAACCCGTATAAACCAAGAGGCTCCAAACAACTGCTCTCTTCCACACAGTATTGCCGCTTTTGCTATCTCTATCGCAATATCCTTGGCGGAATAAAAAGATACCGTCCCATACTCATTACCTAAACTACCACTTAAAAATTCTGCAGAATCTGTATATATATTCAAAAAGATACAGCTATTATGCATAATAGTCAACACAAACATCCAACATACAAAAGGTATATACAACGATTTTACTCTCTTTTTAAGAAATATCCCCCATCCCCCCTGTGAGTACTTCTCGTTATAACAGTACCCTGCCGCAATTACAAATACAGCCATGTGAAACAGATAGATAAATCGTATGAGTTCTTCAGATACCCCGCTATGTCCTAGTACCATTAATATAATTGCAATTCCTTTTACTATGTCCACATCCACATGTCTTGCCTTAGTATCCATCTTCAATCCCGCTTTCCCTATTATCAAGCCCTAAATGTAAGTTTTTGCCGCCACCAATCTCAATATGCTTCCGTCCGTTATCACGTGCATCAAAATGCGAGAACGACCTATCTTCATTCCCGCTCACGTCTTATCACCCCCTATCAAATAAATCAGTTTGTCCATTTTTATTCCTCTCTAAAGCATTTTATTAATCTCTCTTCTTTATCCTTCTCTCCAACTTTGTCAATGTCTGCGACCGCAGGGTAATAAGGAGCACTCTGTCAAGCGCCAGCTCCATGACATAACTAAATATTGTCCATCTATGTGCCAAAATTGGCAACAACACACTTGGTTTAATCCACCCCTTTTTAATCATTCCACGCACTTCCATTGCCTCTTTGAAATTACGACTGTATATATTTTCTTTATAATAGTTTCGTATAAACAATATATTCTTTTTCTTGTATGGACTCGTAAGATTGTGTATTGCATCTAAAAACTGTTTACACAAAATTACCTTTCTCAAAAGTTTCAGAATCTCCTGATCTTCAATCTTATAACTCACTGAATCAATAATATCCAAAAGCATTTGCTGCTGCTTTTTCCCTATGTTCTTCACATATTTATGCGCATATGTCTCTGACCTGAGATTAACTCTCCAGTAATATCCGACATAGGATATCGTGCTTACCCGCTCAGCTTTGCAAAGTGCCTCAACCTTTAACAGCAAATCATCTTCATAGTTCACATATGCCCTAAACTTCAGATTATGCTTTCTCCAAAAGTCTGCGCGAAACATACAATGCCAAATATGCGGGTAACGACTGGTATTTTTCATATTGACCGGCACATTGAATCCGTTAAATACAAGCGGAAAAATCATGCTCTCATTGATATCCTCCCCTGCATAAACCGCATCCTCCGAAATATCAAGAAGGGAACGCTTACCATCTATACTCCTACCAGAAGAACAGATTCCTATATCGCTTTCATCCAGTTGCATTTTTTCACAAAGTCGAAGGTACATATCCTCCATCACAATATCATCCTGATCACAAAAACAAATAAACTCCCCTGTCGCTTTCTCAACTCCGTAATTTCTAGCTGAAACCACCCCTCCATTTTCTTTTGTAAAGAGTATTATCCTCTCATCCGTTTGTGCAAGTTTCTCTATGATTGATGCGCTATTATCCGTCGAACCATCGTTGACCAAAAGAACTTCAAGATTACTGTATGAAGACCTTTGAATCAATTGAATCGTTTGCTCTATAAACTTTGCCCCGTTGTAAACAGGTATGATAACACTGACTTTATCTTTTTGATTCAACATTGATATATATACTTCCTTAAAAAATTTTAGTTAATTTATTATTCTATATACAAAATCAACAACACCATAACAATGCCTAAATAGAAAGAATAGACACTTGTCCAACATATTTATCTGGGAACATCCTATAACAAAAGAATATTCCCTCTTAAACGCATCTAACAATTCTTTTTGTTGAATTCCAAAATTACTTTTCGGAATTGTGCAGTACATAAGCATATAATACTTCTCTAGCTTTATCTTCATTCTCTCATATGCGTTTGTATATCCATTCTGCTCAAAAAACTTTAACCTTTCATTTTGCGAGACAATATTATCTGTTATGCCCTTCTCTGAAACCCTTATGTTGGTAATACTGTTATCCCGTTGAAAATAATAATATAGTTTTTGTTCTATAATTGCAACTTTTTTACTTTCTGCCACTAATAAATGCGTCGTCTGTACATCCTCATTATTATACCCCTTGGGATATCGGATTCCTGCCCCTATAAACAATTCTCTCAAATAAAGCTTATTCCATGCCATTGTCTCTACATGTTTATATTTTGAATGCCACTGTTCCAACATTCTTTCCGCTTGAAACACCACACAATCCTTACTTGTCCCATGCTCTTCTGGAAAGGAGTTCAACTTCCCCTTAAGATAACCACATATGGCAATATCCGCCGCATTATTGATAATGCAGTCATACAATATCATAATGTAATCCGTGTGAACATAATCATCAGAATCAATAAAACAAATATACTGCCCTTTTGAAGCTTCAATCCCGGCATTTCTGGCGTCTGATAACCCGCCGTTCTCTTTATGAAGAACTCTTATACGCTTATCCAGCTCAAGATATTCATCGCATTTGGAGCCAGAGCCATCTGTCGATCCATCATCCACCAGCAGTATTTCCAGATTAATATACGACTGCAACAAAACAGATCGCACGCACCTGTCCAAATAATCAATGACATTATACACAGGTATAACCACGCTAACCAGTGGCATATGATATCCTTCCATTGTATACTCTCCCTAGTCACGGTAGCCCCCTATTTTTCTAATTAGCTTGCATTCCGTGATTTCTCTGCCCTTTTCAGTATCTGTTTATACTTTGTGGCAATATTGTGATAATCATATCTTGCAGCAGTTTCTTTTGCACCTTGTAATAATTGATTTCTAATTTGCTCATTTTCAAGCACCTTTTGTATGTTATCAGCCAATTGCACCGTGTTTTTCTCCTCGCACAATAAGCCATTATAACCATCTTGTATTAACTGTGCGATTCCACCTGAATTACTTGCAACTATCGGTATTCCAGATGCCATCGCCTCAATCATCACCAAGCCAAATCCCTCTTTTCCCCCATCACTTGCCAATACGGAAGGCGCCACCAAAACATCCGCCGACGCATAGATTACCCTTAGCTCATCATGAGTTTTCGCGCCGATAAATTGTATTTTCTCCTTTTGTTCCTCTGCTTGCTGCATAAGCTCTTCCCTTAATGGACCATCCCCGGCAATTATCAGTAATGCGTCTACATTTTTCATTGCCTCGATTAAATATGTCACACCCTTGACCTCTACTAATCTCCCCACAAAAAGAACAACTTTTCTTTCTCCTTGCTTAAAATAACCTTCCTGATAAAACTGCTTGCCAAACTGCTCTGTGTCAACCCCCATAGATATTACTTCAGGGACGCATTCTGGCACAAGCTTTTGTACTTCGGCTTTTAAAAATTCCGATACCACTGTTATATTTTGTGCATTTCTTAAGGCTTTAATCTTTAAACTCCTCAATATTCCCTTGTTCAATGAGGTTATATCCCCCCCATGCCCGGTAACTATATATGGTTTCTTTAAAAATGCCTGTACAATCCCTTGAGGAATCAACCAATGGGCATGAACAAGGTCAAATTCAGGAAGCATTTTTCTAAGCTTACTCCACAAGCCGATAAACAAACAAGGAACAAGCAATATTCTGATTTTCTTTTCCTTGATCCGAGGCACTATCGCTCCCGGATAACAGAGGGTCTCCCATTTATGGACAGGAAAATAATGATATCTGACTATCCTTACCCCCTCAAGAATCTCCTCGTCCGCCGCACCAGGCGCACTGGGAACAAGCACTGTTACATCATATTCATCTGTCATATGTTTTGACAAATCCAAGACAAATCTTGGTTCCGTATCACCTTTCCATCTCGGAAACGTAGATGCTGTAACCAAAAGCCGTTTCTTACTATTTTCCATTCTCTTTTCCTCGTTTATGAATTTTCCTCATTATATTCAGCATCCCCTTACAATTACAAGCTTCAATCTTTCTAAAAATTAAAGATTCAATAAAATATATCCGACATAAATCAATTAAAACACACAGGCAATATACAAACGCTACCCCCCCCTAAAGCATACATTACAAAATGTTTCGATTCAAAACATTCCGCATTCCGAAGAACGTCCCGCCAAAGCCAAGCTCTCATAGTATCACTATTAGCATGAATCAACAAAACTCCAAAAGTTGTAGATGCCATGGTATTAATCCATTTATGATATCCAATATCTATATTCTTGAAAAAGAGAAAAATCAATAAGGCAACTATCACTGCAAATATGCGATTTACATCCTCCACCAACATAAAATTCAATTCTGGGATACTAAATAGAACCACGGGCGCAAGTATCAATAACATAATCCCTGCCCGTTTCCCATTATTCCACCAACTCCTGGAATACAATCGCACATAAGCCCCTAATAAATAGATAATGATAAACCATGTAATATAATTAACCTGAATCCTATTCAAAAATGTACCATACACCGTTGCTACCGAAAAGCAAATTCCCAATAAAATTGCATGTTCCTTCTGATTCAAACCTTGTATCAATTTATTTATGAACGGGATTAAAAGATAAAATATCAAATAGCAGCCTACAAATCCAGTGACTAAATTGTGAAAAGGATTAATTGCATCAATCACCCCCCGCACGGTAATTTCCTCATAACCACTAACAATAAAAGCGAAAAAAATAACACATTTGTAGAATTCAACTTCCAAGAAAAGCTTAAGAAACTTCTTCATAGTAATCTGGGACCGACACATATAGTACCCCGTAATTAATACAAAGATATTAATTGCCATCTTTCCGCCACTTCCAAAAATCATATAGAATATGTCTTTCACATCATGCGTATTATGATTGTTAATTATGTTTATTATTTCTGAATTGACCACATAATGATGCGCAATAATAATATTCATCAAAACAATTCTCAAAAGTTCTATATTAGAAGATCTTTCTTTTCCCATTCAGCCTTCCCACTCAATCTTTACACTCTAGAATTATTCTACATATGCGATCCACATCTTCTAGCGCCAAATCAGCATATAATGGCAGCGTCAACACACGCTTGCTAATATGCAGGGCAACTGGAGTCTGGTTCACATCATATTTTCCATGAAAACAATCAAATGTATTTGTTAATGGATAAAAATACTTTCTAGCGTTTATTCCATTTTGGGCCAATTTCTCAAAAACTTCATTTCTGCTTGCCCCAAATGTCTTTTCATCAAAAACCACTGGAAAATAAGCGTAGTTTGTCTCAACTTCATCTTGATGGGGATTTAATTGGATCCCATCAACCCCGTCCAGATGCTCTTTATACCGTTCCACTACCACCTTCCGTTTCTGTATCTCCTCTTTCACATGGCGCAAATTGCAGAGTCCCATTGCAGCGCAAAACTCATTCATCTTAGCGTTAGCTCCAACCCCATCCACGATTTCAGGTCCACGAATGCCAAAATTCTTCAAACGATAGAGTTCAAGACCAAACTCCTCATCTTTAAAGCATGCCGCGCCGCCTTCTATCGTATTAAATACTTTTGTTGCATGAAAGCTAAAGCAAGACACATCACCAAAGGAACCTACCCCCTGCCCTTTATATCGCTCACCAAAAGCATGGGCTGCGTCATATATTACTTTCAATCCATATTTATCTGCAATTCGCTGAATTTCCTGCACATTACAAATATTCCCATAAACATGAACAGGCAGGATGGCAGTCGTCTTATCTGTAATCAACCTTTCCAGCTTTGTTACGTCTATCGTGAAATCGCTAGGATTAATATCACAAAATACAGGCTCTAATCCATTTCTCACAATAGCATGCGTTGTAGACGCAAAAGTAAAAGGGGTGGTAATCACCTCTCCCTGTAAGTTTAGAGCTTGCAGTGCTAACTCAATAGCCATGTGCCCATTGGTGAATAAGTCAATCTGACTCACACCTAAATAATCTTTTAACTCGTCCTGTAATTGTTGATGTTTGACACCCATATTGGTCAGCCAGTGCGATTCCCAGAGCTCTCTGATTTCATCTATATATTCCTCAAAAGGAGGCATTGATGAACGTGTAACTAAAATATTTTCTGCCATTATACTTCCCCCTATATCCTATTCCTTAGCCGTATTGAAAATATCTCGCGTGTAAACACGCTCCCAAACCAGTTGGGTTTTTTCCCTACTTTTTTAAAATACTTGTAATTAGTGTCAAGACTTTTTTCATATGTTTGCTCTGCACATAACAAAGCGCATATATAATATTGGGAAGAAAGACACAGACTAAACCTCTCTCAACAAGATGCAGTCTACTTGTTTCCCCCAATGAACTACAAACCCAAAACGTAATAATTCCACTAAAAATGAATACCAAAATCTGCACAACTAATGTAATGTAAAACTTTGATATGGAAAGCAGATCTTGGAAACAGTACTTTTTCACCATGTACAAGTCACCGGGAATAGTTACGCATATATAACTCACCAATGTAGACAAAATAATCCCGTATAATCCAATACTTTGAACCAAAATAATATTGAGCGTAAGATTTAGAATCGCAGCAATCAATGGTATATATCGTCGTTCCCAATAAATACCGGCAGCCTCCAAATAGACTTCCTGCAGTTCCCCTAATCTCCCAACATAAAAATAAAGCGCCAAAAAAAGAGCCACACTGAGTGGCAGACAGTTATCTGCCTTCGCCCATAAGAATTCAAAATTTTGATACATACAAGCCAAACAAATAGCAGACCAAGCGGCAAGCCATATGTACATAAATTGATATGTGCAAAATCCCTCAAACAGCTTTTCTTTTGTATCGGTAATAAGACAATTACCTATCACTGGCCTGATAGAATTATGAATCACCGCAAAAATTCCTATCAAGCATGCTATCACATAATAATAGTTCCCATACCTCCCCAAAATTGTCAATCCAAGAAATGCCGAAATGATAATATTATCAACATTTAAAAACACTGCGCTGCCAATCTTGGCGCAAAAAACCCCTCCTACACCCCGCTTAATTTCATGCAATTGCTCCTTGTCTATACTCCCTTTACAAAAATATTGTGGAAACATCCTATCCGCCGCTACGGAACTGACTATATTTCCAATTAAAGTAAACAGCGGAATGATTACCACGTACACATAATAATTTTGAACCAATACAATAAGCCCTATTTGAAATATGTTTTGTAAAATGATACAAACGGAAGAAATGCTGACTTCTACATCATATCTTTGGTTTGCGCTCAAAATGACTTTTTTGTACGCAAAAAGAAAATACCCTAAGACATTATTAATCAGGTACACCAAATACAAAACATACAAGTTAATATCTGCAGGACGCTCTCCCGTAACCAGCTTATCCAAAAATGGCAATATGCAGATTCCCACAATTAATGTGACTATACCGATCACACGATAGCACTTACGATAAAAAGCCAAAAGTGCACACACTTTTGCATCATCACCCTCCTGAATGGGGCGATACATACTAAAAGAAATAGCACCGCCAATCCCTAGCTCCGAAATATTTAAAACATTGATAACAGAATTGAACAGAGAATTCAATCCTGCATATTGTATTCCCAGTGTATATATTATGACTGTCCGGGTTAGAAAGGGTAACAATACCGATAGTATGTTATTGATTACCCCGACACCAATTCCCCGAACAGCATTTTTAGTCCTATTCTGCACTATTGACCTCTCCATCACACTATATTTCTAAGCAACTTCTTTTTAAAAGCAATACATTTCTTGTAATCCCGTCCATAAAACAAATATAACAAATACATAATGCTTGCTATTATATATTTTTTCATCCCTACATGTAATATACGGTTATGAATCTTTGTATTTCTCTCATCCACCTGTAATGGTTCAGGCAATTGAATTTCATAATCCTGCGCGTCATCCAACTTATACCTTTCCTCCGGATTCCATGATTCCTGTCCCATATTTACCCCTGAGCCATCATATCCCCAGTTTCTTGACTTACTTATCAATGGCGCCACAAAAAAGGAATCTGTTGCCGTCGCATACATAGTCCGTATTGTATCACAATATGCGATCTCGTCACCATTCCAGAAAATATTTTCTCTGTCAAAAACTATATTACTCATATAGAGACGAAAACAGATATCGCTTCTTTTTCTTATTTTTCGCATAATTTGGGGCTCTTTACCTATTTCATCAATAAAACCGCTATTCAATTTCCTTATTATTTTCTCATCCTTTTCAATCCATACCCCTAATCCATATGCCGGACAAATAGACTGTAAAATAATATTCCCGCCATTGGCATGCCAGGCAGCATTATCCTGTGCGGCACAAATCCCCAATACGCGGTCATCCTTTTCAAAATAGCATAAATTCTTATCCATGTATTCAATAAAATTAGCAGAAAACTCATTATCATCTTCCGAATAAATATATTGATGATATCCCGCCTCAACAATCCTATCAACAAGAAAATCCGTATTTCCCCTCACACCCAAATTTTTCTCCTGAAAATAGATATGAACCTTCTGAAACCCTGTAATACCAGCCTCCAGGAATTCTCTCACCTTTTGGTATCCTTCCATGTATTTCTCCGTTGGAGGATAATCAAGGGAAACATACAATTCTGTCATATATGCCCATTTGTTTCTTTGCAAAGACATAATACATCTTTTTAGATGAACATCCCTATTCAAAGTTGGTATAATTATTGGCGTATATATCATGCTAATCTCCCCATATATCTGTATGACATTTTATATAATAATGCATTTATCCTATTTTTCCCCCATCTTTTTTACCAGGGGTTCTCCATAACACATATCTTTGATTTTCATAAATAATATCATACTTAGCCCTAATCTCGTCAATATCGTCTGACTCCACATATGTGATAATATAAGAAGATTCTGGAGCGTCAAGTGTCTCTTGTAATGTATTATAGTAATTGACTTTCGCATCTACCCGACAAAACTGGAAAAACCCTCCCACATAGGAATCATATACTCCGAATTCATCCTCGTCTATATGTGTTAATACACTCCTCTGCTCTTCATATAAGCGATATGTCCAATCTGATTGATCCTCCCTGACAGAATAACCGATACTAACCCAAAAGATACAAATACAAATGATTCCAATATTTAATATAATTTTTTCAACACTCTTAAAATATAATGCCAAATATAATATTACAACAATAACACATCCTCTAAATAGTGCTTGGTACAAAGGTTCTCCACTTAAATTATATCCAGATTCGAACAAATCCGCTATTGCCGCGCAGCTAAAAAAAAGGTGGGAATTGCTTGTCCTGTATCCTATACTTCTTTCCGCAATGACAGTCGCCAAGGATGTCAGCCCCGTCGTGGTCAATAACATCTTAATATTACTAAACTCATATAAACATAAAATTCCCAACATTATCATCGGTCCCATTGCATGTTCCATATAGCGGCCATATATAAGAATATCTGTTCTTGAATCAAACCCATATGACATAGAAATAGCATCTACCATATATGCCGCCATAAAGTTCAAACACAAGAATAGCATTCCCGTCATCTGATCGCAATCCATTTCTTTCTTTATGTATTTAGAAAGAGCCTGCACACATTTCACGATACCAAACGGAAGCAGCATAAATGTTCCTACAGAAACATAATAGAATTTACCAATTAGGGACAAGATAAAATTATAAAAACCGTCAAATGTTGTCAGAATATAAATAACTTTTGAGGTTTCTCCCTCCACAGTATTCGTTTGATAGAAAGTCTCCTGTGCCTGTGAATACATATCTCTTACATAAATATCTTTAAATATGCTTGCCAGAAACAGCCCTGCCACAAATATCATCACAACAGCAAGCGTTTTAAGATTAATAATCCTCTGCTTGTAAACCCAAACAATCAATATAAGGCTTACCAATATCATAACAATTGTTCTAGGATGCACAGAGTACATATATATTGATATAAGCATAAGGGAAATTGCATATCCCACTTTTTTCTCACTTATGAATCTAAGTCCCAAATAAGAGTACCACCAAGTCAGAGTAATCAATAGGATCTCAGCTAAGGTCAAATTCACAAACAAAACATTACTCGGATATAAAACTGGAAGCATTGCCATCAAAACACGAGTAATCCCCTTAATCTGAGTATTAAAATATCCGATGCATAAATAGGCAGCAATAACACATGTAGTGAGCATTACCGATTCCAACAACAAGGCCATCCGCAACATTAATGTTGCATCATGTCCAAACAACAACATAATAGGAGCTAATACTATGCCATATCCATACCCATAATACGAATTAGTAGACGCAACACTTGACCAGTCCTTTCCTGTGAAATATGCCGCACCCTGCCAATATCCGAATTCGTCCCCCCAAATTTTCAATGAATAATTATCCTGAAGATGCCATATTGAAATAAGAAACACAACAAAAACACCAATACCTAATAAAATATAATCTTTTTTTAGGGCATTATATTCTTTTCCAAATCCCTTGTTTTGAGTATTCTTTTTCACAACAATTTCTCCTTAACTCAACGTTTAAGAACGTCTCTAGTTTCCTCCAATAGCGTCTGCTAAATCAGGCATATTATATAATATCAAATTGACCTATTCCCCATCGGAAGCACACATCATCTCAATTCTTTCATTTAATTTTTTTAAGGCTTCTTCCGCATCAAAATTATCCAAAATATGTTGTTTAGCATTTTTGCTGATACTGTCGCGCAATATGGCATCCTTATTTAAACGTACAATTGCATCCACATAGTCCTGCGCCCGACTACAATGCAAATAATTAACGCCATCTGTCAATCCTATGCCTTCCGCACCAATCTCGTTTGTTACAACAGGCATCCCCGCAGACATCGCTTCCAAAATCTTGACTTTAATTCCCGCCCCTAGAAGTAATGGTGCCACAAGGCATAAGCACTTTTCAAAATAAGGTTTCACATCTTCAACAAAACCCTTGATTATCACTCTGTCACTCTGATAGGCAAGCAAACTCTCCACAGGATTGGATCCAACAATAATAAGTCTGTACTCCTGATCCAATTGAGGTAATACATTCTCTATCAGCCAAATCGCACTCTTATAATTTTCAGGCCGGCTCATTGCACCATAATATAATAAATCATTCTCAGAAGGCGAATATACCGCATCATTATAGAATCCGTGGTACACACAAGAACAAAAGATTTTCCCTGGCTCAATTCCATTGTCAACCAGCAATTTTTCATCTTTTTTGTTCAAGACAACCGCCAAATCACTCTTGCGAAGTGCTTCCAGCTCTCTTCGTTTTAGTATTTGGTACTTCATCTTTTTATATATTTTGTAGATACCATGTGCTTTCAAATATTTGCGTTCATATCCTAAAAATGTCACATCTTCTTCAATTCCTACATATTTACACCTAGGAAAGAACTTACGCAGATAATCGCCTAACAGCGTGACCTCCGTCCACTGTGTAATGATAAGATCTGGCTGCTCCCCTGAAGCAGCATATTCACGAATTAAATCCTTCAACAAATGATATCTTACATTATTCAGAACACCTCCGTCACGCCATATCGCAACCTTTCCCACACAATTATAGAAAATGGAAGTCAGCTTCTTTTTGTTATACTCCCGCAGCCTGTTTGCTATTCCATAATCATCCAAATCCAGTAATTGCCTTTCATCACTGTTAAATATTGTAAGAAGCGTAATCTCGCTTTCCGTATGCTTATGAAAAAACTTTAAATAAAAATTATGATTCTGACCTCCAGCATGCGCCACCTTATCATACGGAGCATATGGAGAAATCCACAATATACGTTTCATCTCTTCTCTGTCCTCCGAGCTGCCATAATTCTTTTTCATAAATCTTCAAGTCACCAACCACCACTTCAAGTGGGGGTGAATTGGCCCTCCAAGGGACCTATACTATTTGCACACGTGAACGACGAGTGCTGCAAACCCGTTACCGGCTACCGCTAAAAAGCGGTTCCTTCACTATCTTCCTTGCGTAATTGTCCTGACTGCTCTGCTCCATACTTCTTTATTGCTTCTTCAGTCAGATTGCCTACTGTTGCGACATAGTAGCCCCTTGCCCAAAACGCTTTATTCCGCTTATTCTGCAAGTTCGGATACCTGTCATATATCATCAAGGTACTTTTCCCTTTAGATACCCCATGAAAGTCAAGACGCTCATTTTCGGCGATATACTTACACAAAGGGGTACATGATCTAAGCACATTGCCCCTTTAATAATCTCAACTCCCTTATACCTGCATAATGTCTGAATGATATGGTATTGGCATCTCCATGTAGTATGTGATAAACTGTTTTTGTCCATGTGGACGCCTCCTATTCTTTGAGTTTGGCTTGCAACACCTTTCTCATTGTATCATAGGAGGCATTTTATTGTTGTCCTTATGGTTCCTGCTTACTCTATTCTCCCCAGCATAGCTGGGGGATTAGGGTTTTCATTCACATAACAATATTTATCAAATGTGATAGAGAGCACCTTTCCTCCATGCTCTATAAAATAACCATATCCACCTCTTATTTTGTATCTTTTTCTGCTTCCTGCGTTTTCCCTTCGCTCGTCACCTCTGACATCTCGATATTCTTCACACGGTACTGAATATCCTCCAAGAGCTTTCTGTTCGCAGCGATGATATCTCCCTGCAGCCCCACAATGGCAGTCTGTACCCCAATAATAATCATCATACTTGCTAAAATTAGCGACTGTATATGTCCGGCACTGGCACCGCTGAAATAAAAATACAGAAACCTGGCTCCGATAGCAGTTCCGGCTAACATAAACAAAATCCCTATTGTCATAAAGAACTTCATGGGGCGATACATCATAAATGCCCGAATAATTGTCAACATAGACTTCTTCACATAACCGAACATGCTGCTGAACAATCTGGATTTTCTAAGCTCCGGATTAGTGTGAATGGGCACTGACATAATGGCCATCCGGTTCCTGCCCGCCTGCACAATTGTCTCCAATGTATAGGTATACTCGTTGATAACATTCATCCGCATGGCGGCTTCCCTGCTGTAGGCGCGGAATCCGCTAGGCGCATCAGGAATCGTGGTATGTGATGCCTTCTGCACCACCCAGCTTCCCAGATGCTGAAGTTTTTTCTTCAAAGGTGAAAAATGCTCTATCTCATCGATGGGACGCTCACCGATGACAATATCTGCCCACCCTTCCAAAATAGGACGCACAATCGTCTTGATATCCGCTCCCGAATACTGGTTGTCCGCATCCGTGTTGACAATGATATCCGCCCCCAATTTACAGCAGGCATCCAGTCCGGCAATAAAGCCTTTCGCCAGCCCCTTGTTCCGGTTAAAGTTCACCACATGATGAACGCCCCAATTCTTAGCAACCTCCACCGTATTGTCTTGACTGCCATCGTTGATAATCAGATACTCGATGGTATCAATTCCGTCTATATGCTTAGGCAGATCGTTCAACGTGATTTCCAATGTCTCTGCTTCATTATAGCATGGTATCTGAATAATTAACTTCATTTTTCCTCTCATTCTGCCGCGCAAACGGCATACAAATCATGGAATCAATTTTGTCCGTCTGACACCTCTCTGGCTTTCTCCGCCAGTTCCTGATCCGTGTGAACCACCAGCGCAAATTGATTACTTCTCTTAATACAATAGTATTCTTCATCAAAATCATATGTGGCCAGAAAATCCAAACCTACAATATAGAAAGCATCTTCCTCCGCCTCAATCTCATCCGATGTTATCACTGTGAGCGGTCTCTCTTTCAGAAGAAACTGAAAACTCTCCGACCAATATCGGGATTCCGTATCCTTGCAGTAATAAACCTTTTGTTCCGCATCCTCGTCAATCGCTTCAATCCAACTGACAAGATTTCTGATATTGACGATCCTCAGACATTGTTTATCCGTCATTACTCCCGATACCATACGATAGGCAATACAGTTATACAACATTGCTACCGCTAATACAACCACTCCGTTTCGTACCCAGTCCAACCGTTTCCACGACTTTGCCTTTAGAATCAGCATCATGATAACACTAAAGCCAAATCCTCCTACCGCATACGCCAAGACAGCTCCCTGCGCTGAATGATCTTTTTCGAGAAACAACGAAGTACATACACTATGGTACGCTTGATAAGCGGTTGTATTATCCGCATTTAATATCTGTTGACAAAACCAAGCACAAACAAAAGTAATCGGTATATAAACCATCATTCTAGAAGTCCACCTTTCATCTTTTAGAAAGGTAATCACTCCTATCACAAAATAAAGTCCTATCATATACTCATTATATCGTCCATATAACAACGTATCATTTCTCCCGCCATACCCCATATAGATGGCTGTCACCATAAAGTTCCCTGCAAACGCCAGCAAAATCCATGTATACCAGAGCTGCATATCTTTCGAAAGGTCGGTCGCTTTATGACTTTTCACAGCCACCCAACTATTCTTCCAATACTCCTTTGCATGCTTAAACAACGCTTCCGCGCCCCACCACGCCATCATTAATGTTGCCACAAACAAATAAAACCACTTGCCCATCATGCTCTTGATGAGAACCAGAAAGCCCTCTCCGGTAAAAAGCATAGTTAATTTTCCTGTCTGCCCCTCCAGATTGTTTATTGCCACTCTCAAATTATTAAAGTAAAACTCATCAATCAGATCTTGCTTAATAAACCTATGCACCACAAACAAGACAGCCAACACTGCCCCAAACACAACTATATGCTTCCTCCGGCTCTTGTCGATCACAAAGCACCACACCATCACCATCACCGTGGCAATGATCACCGCAATCGTTCTCTGGTGAGCCACATACAATCCCCAGACTGCCACGGCCAGTCCCAAATGATTCCAAATGCTCGGCCGCTCAATGACGCGCACACTCAGCCACACAAAGACCCAGAACAAGAACACCAATAAACATTCTGCCCATGCAATATGAGAAAATACAAGATTGCTGGGATAAATCATCACAACAAAACAGATCACATCCAGCGCCGCCCGGTTCATCTCCCCAAAGAGTTTCCATGCCACGCCTCGGGCAATCCAAAAACTCCACACAAGAAGCAGGGCATTTGCCACGATAGCCGCCTGATACATCGTCTCCGTGGAAGAAAACAGCAGACGGATCGGTGTCAGAATCAGGAATCCGTACCCATAAGAATAATAGGGAATTCCGCTGGTCACCGACTTCCAATCCGTTCCGGTCAGATAGGCGCTTGCCGTCCAATATCCGAATTCGTCATCATACAAAAGAAGCTGATTAAAATATTCGATTCCCCGAGTAGCCAGAGCAAATAAAATCACTGACAAAACCGACGGCAAAATCCAATCCGGTTTTTTCAGACGCGCTCCCGCCTTTCCACATGTCTTTTTACATATTACCGAAACCTTCTGTATCACTGCGTTCATCTCTGCCTCACCTTTCGACACAATACACATCAATATTACCACATTGCTGATAAATTGTCTATTACCTGTCATGCAATTCCAAAGGGTTTTCAGCGGTTTTTTTCTCCATTTTTACTATAATCATCCTCTTTAACCGTTTCAGATCGGCCGCCTTAGAAAAGGAGAGACCGGAATATTCCGGTCTCCCCCTCATACTGCTTTATAATCGGTACATCTCACTTCGTCTGTACCGTTTATTTTTTATCACCACTACCTGTGTCACCGGTGTCGGCTCCCGGAACATCGGGATTCTGAACCGTCACCTTCAGAGTCGTCTTAGCGCCGCTGGTGGTCTTTGCCGTCACGGTAACGCTGCCGGGCTGCAGAGCATACAACACGCCATCTGCATCCACTGCTACGATTCCCTTCTTGCTCACGATATAGGTAATGTCATCATACTCGTTAGTCGGCTCCAGCACCGGCTGTAAATCAACATTCTCTCCGGTCTTGATCGTCAGCTTCTTATTTACAATTGCAGAGCTCTTGAACACCACTTGGGATTTGTTCTTAGCGATTACCAGAATCGTACCCTCTGTGGCAACATCGCCCACTGCTGCGCGTACCTTTATCACCTGACCTGCGGTTGCGGTCGAGGGAACCGTCACTTTGTTCTTATTGATCGTAGCGCCTGACACGTTGGTGGCATCCTCCACAATGCTGTAGCTGATCGTCTCCTTCTTTGCGCCCTTAGGTGCCTGCACAGCCGTGAAGGAAACCGTTTTCTGCTTTCCTGCCACTACCGTAACAAACGGCTTCTTCATAGAAAGCGACGTTGTGGGCTGTGTCACGGTAACTTTGTAGGTCACTGTAGTTGCCTTGCCCGCTTTTCCTTTGGCATCGGTGGCAACGGCTTTTACGGTTGCCTTGCCGGCCTTCAATGCGGTAGCGCATCCATCTTTATCAATGCTCAGAACCTTAGAATTGGAAGAAGACCATGTAATCTCATCCTTCGATCCGGTTCCTTCAATCTTTACGGAATATCTCGTCTGCTCTCCTACGGACAGGGCAAGCTTCATATTATCCGCAGCCTTAAGCCCGGTAATCTCGGAAGGCTTGATTGTCAAATCGTAGGTAGCCTTCACATCACTGTTCTTCGCCTTCGCCGTAATGGTAACTTTCTCTGTCTTAGTGGGGTCAACCGTCTTGATCTTAACGGTTGCAAGAGCGGTATCATTCTTCTTGCCTGATACGGCTACCACACTCTTGTTGCTGGAAGTCCACTCGATCTTATCCTTGCTCACCTCAGGATCTCTGGCAAGCTGCAGAGTGAGTTTCTTCAGAGGATAGGTCTCTCCCTCGGTCACTTCCTCGCCGTCCTCGTCCACGAACATCAGACTCTTGGTCGAAGCCTGTGCGGTCACGGTAATGCTTGTGCTCTTTCCGCCGGAAGCCTTCACGGTGATCTTGGAAGATCCCACGCCGCATGCCTGAATCTCTGCCGACTCATCCCAGTCTGTCACCAGCGTCTGGGTCTTTCCGTTTGAGACTCCGTCCACCAGCTCAACGAATGCAGGCTTAGCGGAGGTCCATGTCAGCTCGTCGGTAACCGGCTTGGTGCTGTCTTTTCCTTGTACAGACACTACCAGTGTTGTCTTAGTCTCGTAATCAGCCAGTGTCAGCTTATTCTTTGCAATATCTGTCGGAGTTCCGTTTACAACCTGCTGAATCTTGATCGTCTTAATCGGATTGCCCTCTGCCACGGTAATGTTAGTCCGTGCCATGGCCCCCTTCTCGGAAACTGCGGTGAGCACCACATCTCCCTTTTTCTTGAAGGTCACAACACCCTTGGCGTCAACAGTAGCAATCTTGTTGTTGTCCACGGAATAAGTGATAGTATCGGTTGCCGTTGCAGGATTCTTCACCAGCTCTCCGGACATATCCACTTTATGCTTCACGCAGAAGCGATTGTCCTCCGCACCATCGTACTTATCTGCCGCAAAGTGCATCTCCGTGACATACTCTTTTACATTGACCGTCACGCTGTCGCTCTTGCTGCCGTGGCTGCCGGTTGCCGTAACCGTAACCTTTGCGGTGCCTCCTGCATACGCAGTCAATGTGCACGCATTGCCTGCCTCTTTGGAAATCAAAACGGCATCACCTTCTACGGTCCATTCCACATCATAGGTACATTCGTTGTTCGTGATGACATTTGCCTCCAGATCAACGGTATCCCCCGCCTCAATATTGAGAACCTTATCTCCTTTGATGGCAACCGCCAGCACCTGATCCGCGCCGTCCCATGTGGTGTCGCCTCCCATAGTCGTCCCGACCGGATCCTTTTTACCGGAACCAGTGCCATCATCGTCCCCGGTTCCCATTAAAACCTCCGGAACGGAAGACACTTGTGCCGTGCCCGATGCCACCGTACCTGCCGCCGAAACAGTAGACGCAACGGGAGCATCAACAGCCAAAACAAAAGCCAGCACGACAGCTAATGTTTTCAACAACTTTTTCATTTCTCTCTCCTCCTAATACTTCATTGGTTTGTGATATCCTAGGTCATTGTATTCTTTTTATTTTTTGTTTTCAAGCAATTTTATTCAAAAAAATCTTTTTTGTCATTATACTCAAAACAATTCTTTTGGCGTTTATTTTTTTCGTCCTTTTGCCTATTAATTTTCCAGAAAGTACCTACGCCTTCTTAAGATTTCCATATATCGCCAGCCCAATCCCCCGTTCCTCTCTTCTCTCTATATAGATTAACGATAGGAAATAGTCTTTCCGAGAACAGAATTGGGTCAATAGAGACAAATACGGGCAGCCCTGCCACCGCATCCGGCGCCCGTATTTGTCTCTATTGACCCAATTCGTCACTAATTACCGCTCCCATCTATAACGAAATTACCGTTCCGTTATAGAACAATGCCGGTACAGCAATCCCTATATGGCGATATCCACATTTCCTCCCGTCATCTCCGCCACGGTGCCCGACACATCCGCCACCGGAATGTCCGCGCCCGCCAACTGCAGCGTCACGCCCACGGTATTCGCCGTGCTGTTCGACGTGTAATCTCCCCCGCTTCCGGGTAGACTGGGGCCCTCCTGCTTTTCTTTCACCAGTCTGTCAAACATCGCCTTCAGATACTTCATGTTCGCTTCCGTGATCTCGCGCTGCTCATCCGCCCGGTGTTTCTTCTTGAGCTGTTCCAGATCCTCCGGTTTCATGGCGTCCACGGCGTTCGCAAGATCGTCGGAGAGTTCCTCCATATCCATAGCCTCTTCCACGGCTTTCATGGTCTCCTGCGCCAGTCTCTCCATCGTCTCCCGGGCGAATTCCGCCATGAGGCGCTGCATCTCTCTGGTGAGTTCCGTCTGTATTTCCTCTCGGATCTTATCCGTCTCCTCCTGCATCACGCTCTCCGCATCGGGTATTCCGGTGAGGTCGAGCGTTCTCTCCCGTTCCTGCGCCTCTTCCACGGGGGTCTCCATATTGCGTTTCGCACTCTCCTCCGCCCTCAGATGCTTCATGCGTTTTCTGGCCGCCCGGACCATGGCCTCCGCATGGAGGATCGCACTGGCGATCTCCTGCTCGTCATACTCTCCCGTCGCATATTTTCTGCGCAGGATAGCCACTCTGCCTCTGTTTCGCGTAAGCACCTGACTCGCATTGTTGGACGTCTTGGTCCGCAGGATCTCCCCGGAGACCTGCGTAATAGAATAGTCAAGTTTTTTCTTTTTTTGTTTCTGTTTCTGGGTGCTTTGTTTGGATCTGCTGACTGTGGCAGTTCCCACGGCGGTTCCGTCCGCCCTCTTCAGGGTGATCTGTGTCAATCCCGAATTCCTGCCGCCCATTCCGATCATCATACTCATGTCCTCATCCTCCCTGATTCAGACTGTTAGCCGATATAGCTCTGATTCCACGTTTTTATTCCATATTCTTATTCTACGCTCTTCTTGGAAGCATAGTAGTCATCAAAAAGTTTGTTTGCGGCAGTCATGGTATCCTGACAGATCCCCGGCAGACTTCCTCCCCAGGTCTTTGTCGCCATCTTAAAGCCCTTTTCCATAGCCGCCTGCATCTCTTTCATCTTCTCCACGTCATCCCCTGCCAGAGCGCTGGCAAAATCGAAGAGTCTCTGGGAGGTCTGTTTAACGCCCCAGTAGCCGTCCTCGGCGATATCGCTCTTGGCCTGAGCCTGCGTGGCCGCATCCACCGTGAAGTTTCCGCCTGCCAGCATGCGCCACATGGAATCGCCGCCCGCATTGGCATATGTCTTGGCCTGACCGTTCAGCATATTGTGGACAAGGTCCGCAAGCTGCTTCTGTCTGGATTCCTGATCCGCCTTCATCCGCTTCACCAGCGCAGCGCGCTCGTCGGAGCTCATCTTATTCACGGAGTAAAGGGCTTTCTTATCTTCTTTGGAATTGCCTTTCTCATAGACTGCGCCCTGCTCCGCGGAAGTTTTCTTTGTCTCATGCTGTTTGTCCTGCGCTTTGGAGGCCTCCGAAGCCCCTCCCTTCTCATAATTGTCGTAGACCGTCTGTGTTCCGTTTACCGCACTTACACTCATATTTCCCATCCTTTCCGCCGCCCCTGCGGCCATTCCTTTCTATTGCATCTACAATAAATACTTCAGACAAAATACCATAACCCGGTTCTCCCGGCAGTCTGCCGCCAGATACCAGATATCCTCATAATCCGTCAGCGAAATCATTCCCGCATTACCGCCCCCTCCACAGCCGGGCACCTTCATGATCGTATCATAGGACAGATAGACATATTCCCCCTCGATCTCCTCGTCCTCAATCAGCCGTCCGAACCGTTCTTCGTCAATGACAAGTTTTCCGTCCCGCACCTGCACGGCCTCGCGGAGAGCCTCGGAATCATAGTCCACCATCCGCAGGCGCTCATCATAGAGAACAAGCTCCTTCATTCTGGTGTACCATGGATAAGAGGTAAAGAACACCGCTGCAGCCACAGCCACAGCCGCCATGGCAAAACATATGTCCTGTCTTCTGTGAAAGCGAATCACCTGCTCCGCCCGTGCCGTCTGTGTCAGATGTTCCATCCGACGCTTCATATCTTGGAAATCGTCCCGCCTCAGGAAAGCAAGACTTTCTCTGGGTTCTCTCTCCTGCAATAGTCCCAGCATAGCGAGCATTGTCCTGCCATAGCCTGACGCAGACCCACCGCCGTATGCCACGCACCGCTCGTCGCACACAAGTTCCATATCCTCCCGCAGAAACGCATTGCACCGATGAATCAGCGGATTGGCCCACCAATAAATTCTTAAGAGTTGAAACAGAGTCAGCCAAAGCACATGGCCGCATCGTATGTGAATCAGTTCATGACAGAGCACCAGTTTTCTCCGTTCTATGTCCCAGTCCCGCCACACTTTTTGGGGCATCACCACATAAGGCTTTAGAATACCGCCCGAAAAGGGACTGATGCACTCCTCCGTAATATAGATCCTGACCCGCGCCAGATATCCCGCAGACAGCATCAGGCGGTCACCCGCAGTGACACATTCGATGCACTCTTGCAAAAGATCTCTCTCCTCCGGAACAGAAAGCTTTCTCAAATATCCGCGCATCCACAGACGCCATAGACAGAAACGCACAAACAGCGCGCCGCAGACGGCAAAATAGATTTTTCCGTGGATCGGCTTGATCACGTTTTGTAAAGAGGCGGTGATCCATACGACGCCGGGCAGATAAAAAAATTTGCTCATCCCCATACATGCCGCGGGAATCAGAAGCAGCATCACATACAGATTCACACACGCATTCTCCGAAGACCGTTTCGACCTGCCCCCGTTTCTTCGGCGAAACGGCAGGATCACGCACATACAGAGCAGACCCGCAAGCATGGTTTTGAGACATTTGTTCATGCCGTAGACGGCGGCAAAGTCCAAAAGGGGCAGATATACCTGCACTGTCCTCACTCTCCTCTCATCCTGACTCGGGAAAGCTGTCTTCGCCGCATTGCTCCTCCGTTACTCAGCTTCCTCCGAGCGCTCCATCTCTTCCACCAGACCGCGCAGTTCTTCCAACTGCGCCTTGGATACCTTTGCGGAGCGCAGAAAGCTGGTGATGGCCAGAGCTGCATCCCCTCCGAAGAAATTCTTGACGAAACGGTCACTCTTGACCGCCAGACACTCCTCTTTGCTGCGGGCCGCCTCATAGTGATAGACTCTCGCATCCTTCGCATCAATGGTATACCGCAGTACGCCCTTAGATACCAGACGGTTGATCATGACCCGGATCGTCTTGTCACTGATGCTCACACGACCCTTCAACGCTTCTATCATCTCTGCGGCAGTCATCTTTCTCCCCGCCTCCCAGATGATTTCCATAATCAGCCATTCGTTTTCGCTGGGTGTTGTCTCTCCCATGAAACCTCCGTTTCCACGTATCCTGATACGAGTGCATATTACACTCTCGTATTATTTATCGGATTACGTTCGTAAATATTTAACCCTTTCATTCCAAAAAAATCAAAAAATACTCTTCAAGGATTCCAACACAATATCCATATTCTGAGGGCGTCTCCCGGGATCCTCCTGCGTACACGCCGAGATCAGCCGCTCCAGCGATGGCGGCAGCTCCGTTCCCGCCACCATCTCCTCGAACACCCTGCCCCATGCGTAGACGTCACTGTATCTGCCTGCCGTTCCCCCGCATAGCTGCTCCGGTGCGGCATATCCCCGGCTGCCCGCCTTGACGGCTTTCGCATCCCGCAGCTCGCAGACACATCCCAGATCCAGAATCTTTACCCGCCCCCTGCGGTCAATGCGGATATTAGCCGGTTTTAAGTCCCTGTACAACAAAGGCTCCTCCCTGTCATGCAGATAGTGAAGCCCCTCCGCGAGCTGTGCCGCAATGGCCGCCGCCCGTTTTAATGAAAAGGGCCCGCTTTCCAGAAGCTCGTCCAGATCCCGGCCTTTTACATACTCCGTCAATAAAAGCGTGACGTCCTCACCTTCCAAACAATCTATGTAGGCCGCAAAGAGCGGATGCGCAAGACGTCTCTGCACTCCGGCTTCCCGCCGAAGAAGCGCTCTGCCTTCCGCTCCCTCCGCCGTCTTGCATGCCAGAAAACGCCTGCCGCTCTCCTCCCGCACGCGATACACTTTTCCAAAAGCTCCCCGGCCCACAGGCACGGGGTCCCGATAGCCGTTTGCCTGAAGAAACGTCCGAAACGCTTCGGAACATTCCTGCCGGATCACTGCCAGAACCGCTGTCACGTCCTCGGCTCCACGGCGCTTTGCTTCCGCCGCAGCCTCCGCCAGACGGCGTCTCACCTGTTCCTCCCGCCGCATTCCCCGCACTTCCAGACAGTCCCGCAGAAGCTCTCCCGAAAAGTGTTCAAAAAAGGAAGCTCCTCCAAACAGGATTCCGATTCCCGGCTCCAGCGCCGCCCGCCTGCAGATAAGCTCCCCCGAATGGGTGGTGAGACTCTTCATATGCACCCTGTCAAAACACAGATTGAACAGACGGATGTCCACTTCCCCTTGCCATGCGTAGAAACACTCTCCTCCCACGGCAAACCAGACCGCCGCGGAGGCAGTCCGGCATTCCTCATCCGGCCTCGCCGGGCTTTTCCAAAGATTCCGCCAGCTTCGCAGAAAGCGGTCTTTTACTTTATCCACACATTTTCCCGCGTTTTGAACCGTGCAGCAGGGCAGCGCTTCCTCCCCGAACCATCGGTTCCAGAACTCCGCGCTCCACGCGGCGCCACGTCCCAGCACACAGGCAAACACCACAGGCCGTTTTCCCTTTCTTAGGACGGCCTTCTTCAAAACCGGCACGCCACCCTTTTCCGCCGACCCGAAACACCCCGTCAGAAACTCCATCCACACCTCCGAATCAGATACCGAACAGATTGGCCAGATCATTAAAGAAAATGACCACCATCAGGAGCATAAAGAACATCAGACCGATAAAATGTACCATGCCCTCCTTCTCCGGCGGCACGGCTTTGCCCCGGATGACCTCCACAAGCAGAAAGACCAGTCTCCCGCCGTCCAGCGCCGGCAGAGGCAGGAGATTGATAATTCCCAGATTCACTGTCAGCATCAGCGTGATGTTCATCATATTCACCAACACGTCCCGCCAGCCGTACTCTATGGCCTGTTCATAGGTCTGCCCCACCACGTTGGCAATGCCCACCGGCCCTGCCACATCCTTGCGGCTCACCTTGCCCGTAAACAGCATTCCCAGACTCTTATAGGTGCTTTTCACATTGTAGCGCATCTCATACCATGCATATTTTAAGGCGTCCAGCCCTTCCAGCTCCACAAAGTCCGCATTGGAGAACCCCAGCAGATACCTGCCGCTCTCCTCACTATATCGAGGTGTGATGACGGTGGTATAGCGTTGTCCGTCCCGCTCATACACAAGCTCCACATCGCCTCCCCGGTACAATGCGTTAAAGAGCAGGATCTCCTCATAGAGATAGATTCTCTCGCCGTCCAGAGAAATGATACGGTCGCCGTCCATAAGTCCCGCCTCCATGGCGGCCCCGTCCGTCAGCACTTCCGTCGCCACCGGATCGCGGATAATGATCATGTTCACCATGGCAAGGGCGATGACAAATCCCAGAATAAAATTAAAGACCGGCCCCGCCGCCACCGTGGAAATACGCTTCCAGACATTGGCATTCGGAAAAGCGCCCGGACTCGGCTCGCCCTCTTTGGTATTCAGCCCATCCTCTCCCTCGAACATACAGGCGCCGCCGATGGGCAGAAGCTTTAAGGAATATTTGGTGTCTCCCTTCTGAAAGGAAAAAAGCGTAGGACCCATGCCCACGGCAAACTCCACCACATGGATTCCCCCCGCCTTGGCCAACAGAAAATGCCCAAGCTCGTGGGAAATGACCACAATTCCAAAAATAATAATAAACAAAATGATTGTCTCTATTCTCATATGTCAGTCCTTTTATCTGAATTTCCTGCTTTTTGAATCATACGGACTCACCCGGCACAAATGCGTCACAGTCCCGCCATGCTCAGACACCGCTCCCCTGCCTCACGCTCCGCGGCCAGAATATCCTCCACCGACGGATCCGTGATCAGGCGATGCGTCTGCATACAATCCGCAATGAGATCCGTGATTCCCGGATAGGAGATTTTCCCGTCCAGAAAGAGGGCCACCGCCTTCTCGTTGGCCGCATTGTAGATCGTGGGCATGCTCCCGCCGGCTCGTGCCGCCTCATAGGCCAGTTCCAGCCCCACGAACACATCCGTGTCAGGCTTTTCAAAAGTCATGCTTCCCAGTTCAAACAAATCCACCCGTCTGGCGTCCATGGGGCGTCTGTCGGGATAAAACAGCGCATACTGTATGGGCAGTTTCATATCCGGAACGCCAAGCTGCGCCATGATGGCGCCGTCCACAAACTGTACCGCCGAATGAATGATACTCTGGGGATGCACCACCACCTGAATGCGGTCCAGATCCACACCGAAGAGCCATTTGGCCTCCATGACTTCCAACCCCTTGTTCACCAGCGTGGAGGAATCTATGGTAATCTTGCGGCCCATGGACCAGTTGGGATGCTTTAAGGCGTCCTCCACCCGCACGGCGGCAAGTTCCTCTCTGCTCCTCCCCCGGAAAGGTCCCCCCGAGGCGGTGAGCAGTATTTTCTCTATTTTGTCCGCGGGTTCTCCGTTCAGAGACTGAAAGATCGCGCTGTGTTCGCTGTCCACCGGCAGAATCGACACGCCGCATTTTTGTGCCAGCGGCATGATGATATGTCCTGCGCACACCAGAGTCTCCTTGTTGGCAAGCGCGATATCCTTCCCCGCCTCAATGGAGGCAATGGTAGGTCTGATACCGATCATTCCCACGATTGCGGTCACCAATACCTCCACATTCTCCAATACGGCGATCTCCAGAAGTCCTTCCATCCCGGACACAATCCGTACCGGCAGGTCCGCAACCCGAAGACGCAGATCCGCAGCCGCCTCCTCGCTCCACATGCCGGCCACCTCCGGCTCAAATTCCCTGATCTGTGCCTCCAGAAGCTCCGTGTTGGAGCCTGCTGCCAGCGCCGTCACACGCAGATCCGAATTGGCTCGTACGATTTCCAGCGTCTGCGTTCCGATGGAACCGGTGGAACCCAATATGGCAATATTCTTCTTGTTTTCCGTTTTATTTTCCGTTTTGTTTTCCGATTTGTTTTTCATTTTGCTCTTCATTTCTTTTTTCATTCCGCCGCGCAAGCGGCATTTACTTTTCAAACAGAGGAAGCTTTCCTATTCTCTACAGTATCATCAACAGCGCCAGAAAATAGACCATGGGCGCCGTCACCGTCATGCTGTCAAAGCGATCCATGATCCCGCCATGTCCGGGAATGATATGACCATAATCCTTGATATCGTGGTTCCTCTTGATGGCGGAAGCCGCCAGATCCCCCACCATGCTCATCACAGCCCCCATCGCGCAGATGAAAGCCAAAGCCCATGCCACATGCTGGTCGGGCAGCACCTGCTCCACCACCACATAACCGTAGATTCCTCCGATGAGCGCCGTGCCCAGCACGCCTCCGATACAGCCCTCCAAGGTTTTCTTCGGGCTGAGCGCCGGAAAAATCTTGTGCCTGCCCAGCACTTTTCCCACGGCATAGGCACAGGTATCACACCCCCAGGAGCTGATGAGAATCATCCACACCATGTAAATCCCCTGCGGACACATGCGGGTCAGATAGACAAAAGAAAGCATCAGGGGCGCGTACAGGAAAGAAAAAACAGCCGCGCTCACCTGCCCCGCATGATATTTGGGGAATGTCACCACATAGACGAGCATCTCCGCCATAAATACCGCCACGATGCACATGAGAAGGAGCACTTTCTCCTCCGAACAGTAGATTGTGATATAATAGGCCGTTATGCCCAGATATCCCACAACCTCCAAAGCGTTTAACGCTTTGTCGCCCGTAGTGCATCCGAGCGCTCCGGTCAGCTCTCTGTAGGCCACCATGGAGCAAAGATATAGAATCAGAAGCAGCGGCCATTCTCCAAGGCTCATAGCCAGAATCGCAATGACCAGTAGAACAATTCCGCTGGCTAATCTGGTCAAAAACATATTTATTCCTCCTTCAGGCCTCCGTACTTTCTGTCTCTATGATTATATGCCTCCACAGCCTTGAGCAATTCTTCTTTTGTAAAATCGGGCCATGCGACAGGCGTGACATAAAATTCCGTGTACGCAAGCTGCCACAGCAAAAAATTGGAAATGCGCTGTTCATTACAGGTGCGGATGATCAGATCCGGGTCCGGAATCCCCGCCGTATCCAGATTGGCCGCTATGGTTTCCTCCGTCACCTCCCAAGGTTTCATTCCTCCCGCGGCAACCGTCTCCGAGATTCTGCGGACGGCCCGCGTCAGTTCATCCCTGCCACCGTAGTTGATGGCAACCTGAAAATGCAGTCCGTCATTCTCTTTGGTGGCCTCCTCCAGCTCCGCAATTTTGACACGCAGATCCTCGTCCAGCCGACTGACATCTCCGATGATCCGCACACACATACGATTCTTCTCCGCCGTTTTTAAGCAATTCTTCATATAGTTGCGCAAAAGCTTCATCAGAGCGTCCACCTCATCCTGCGGCCTGTTCCAATTCTCCGTGGAAAAAGCATATACCGTCAGATATTGAATCCCCATCTTATATGCTTCCTCGCAGATGACCTCCACCGTCTTGGCTCCCTCCACATGTCCATAATTTCGGGGCATTTTTCTCGCTTTGGCCCAGCGGCCGTTGCCGTCTAAAATGATTGCCACATGGCGCGGCATCCGCAGATTCTCTTCCATAGGAATAACCTATCCTTTCTGTCTGTATCTCTTATCAATACAGGGCGGATGAGCATAGCCCTCTCCGCCCCCGTTCTCTATTGCAGATTTGTCTTCGCAGGCTTATCCCTGAATCATGACGGACTCTATACCGTCATGATCTCCTTGGATTTGCTCTCCATCGCCGCATCAATGTCCTTGACATACTTGTCCGTGAGTTTCTGAAGCTGATCCTCCAACTGTTTGATCTCGTCCTCGGAAACCTCCGTCTTGGCCAGCTTCTTGAAAGAGTCATTGCCGTCGCGGCGGATATTGCGCACCGCAACCTTGGCGTCCTCCGCTTTCTTCTTCACATCCTTTGCCAGATCTTTTCTGCGCTCCTCGGTGAGCTCCGGGAAAACCAGCCGGATCACATTGCCGTCATTGGAAGGATTGATGCCCAGATCCGAGGTCTGGATCGCTTTCTCGATCTCACGGATCATATTTTTCTCCCAAGGCGCGATCTGGATGATACGGGCCTCGGGCACCGTGACATTGCCGATCTGCTGGATCGGCGTGGGCGTTCCGTAATAGTCCACCCGGATCTTGTCCAGCACATGGGGATTGGCGCGCCCCGCGCGGATGCCCGCATAGTCCTGCTCCAGAAAATCCAATGCTTTTTTCATCTTATCGTCATACTGCTGTAATCTAGCGTCCATACTGCCTCCGTTCTCCCTCCCGGGACTCATCGTATTCCTCTTACTTATCAGGCAAAAGGCCTCTGCGTTTTCGCCTATACCGTCACCCTCGTGCCGTTAAACTGCCCTCTGGCGGCATTGATAATACTGTTCTCTTCGTTCAGTCCAAACACCCACATGGGCATTTTGTTGTCCCGCGCCAGAATGGAAGCCGTCATATCCACCACCTGAAGGTTTTTGGCGATGACCTCGTCAATGCTCACCTCCGAATACTTCCGGGCATCGGGATACTTGGCCGGATCCGCGTCATACACACCGTCGATAGACTTTGCCAGCAGGATCACATCGGCATCCACCTCCACCGCTCGCAGCACCACGCCGGTATCCGTGGAAAAATAGGGATGCCCCGTTCCCCCCGCAAAGAATATCACATTGTTGCGGGCGAAATACTTATTTGCCCGGTCTTTGGAAAACATCTTGGTGAAGGATCCGCATGCAAACGGAGTGAGGATATTGGTCTTCATGCCGACGGAACGGAAAATTTCCGACACATAGATGCTGTTCATCACCGTGGCCAGCATGCCGATCTGATCCGCCTTGGTCCGGTCAATATGTTCGCTGGATCTTCCCCGCCAGAAATTGCCGCCGCCGATGACGATTCCCATCTGGATTCCGTCGTCCACAAGCTCCTTGACCTGCAGCGCCACCCGCCGCACGGTCTCCTCGTCAAGTCCGGTCTTTTTCTCTCCCGCAAGCGCTTCTCCCGAGAGTTTCAGTAAAATTCTGCGCATGGCTTTCCCCCATTCATTCCGACCCGTTTCCTATCCGGCTGTTATGAGCTTCCTCTTATTTGTCTTCTTTGTTCTCTTTGTTGTCCTTATTATCCTTGTTATCTTTATTATCTTTTACGTCTTTGTTGTCTTTGTTGTTCTTTTTGCCGAATTTGGGTTCGGGCTTGTAATCGTTGAAGAAGCTGGTAGGGCTTACATCCGCATAGCACTGTGAACACATACCTTCGATTACCGCACCGTTGTTGATCTGCACGGACTTAGATTTAATATTACCCATGACAATGGCGGAAGCGTCCAGAATGACAGGACCCTGCACATCGATATCGCCCTTGACCGCACCGGCAATCGATGCGCTCTTTGCAGTGATGTTGCCGATAATTACGGAACTGTCACCGATCTGTACCGCACCTTCGCTGTCAACCTCTCCGTTAATCTTAGCGCCTTCCGCATAGATTTCGGCAGCCTTGGAATTGCCGTTGATATGTCCCGTGATATTCAGTTTGCCGAGAATATCAATATTGCCTTCCACTGATCCTATGACATCCATGGAACCTTCCGATATGATGTCTCCGATAATCCGCATTCCCGCCGTGATGATGGCTACCTCTTCCTCTGAAGTCTGTCTGTTTACATAACTGTCCATTTTTTCCTCTGCTCCTTTGCTCTCTTCTTTTATCTCCGGAATGACATCCTGTGCCGCACCGGGTAATTCCACTTCTGGTTCCTGCATAAGCGCTTCGCCGTTCTCCTGCAAGGCCTCCGCTTGGGAAACGATATCGTCGGCCGCATGCTCCGCAACTTCTGCATTCTCTACATCCTGCACATCCTGCGTGCCCTCGGTCTCTCCCGTGTTGTTCTCCGGGTTCGGCACATCAATGATTGCTTCCGCTTCGGGTGTTGCAGGCTCTTGTTCGGGCTGCGCTTCCGCTTCAGGTGTTACCGCTGCTTCGGGCACTGCCGCATCGGCCCCGGGCTCTGACGATTCTCCAAACATTCCGCCGTTTCCGAATAGCTCCGCCAGCCCTTGCAGTTCCTCTTCGTCGGACTTCTCTTCTTCGAGCTGCGCTTCGGGAGTTACAATCTCTTGCTCGATTTGTGCTTCCACTTCAGGCATCACCGCTGCTTCGGGCACTTCCGCTTCTATTTCGGGCTGTGACGATTCTCCAAACATTTCGCCGCTTCCGAACAGCTCCGCCAACCCTTGCAGTTCCTCTTCGTCAGACTTCTCTTCTTCAGGCTGCGCTTCAGGTGTTACGATCTCCTGTTCGGGCTGCACTTCCGCCGCAATCATTACGGGCTCATTCTCAAGCGGTGCTTCACCGGACCGGATTTCCGATTCAAATGTTATCTGCGCTTCGGCTATTACGGTCTCTTGCTCAGGCTGCGCTTCCGCTACCATCGTTGCAGGCTCATTCTCAAGCTGCGCCTCACCGGACTGCATTTGCGATTCAAATACTATCTGCGCTTCGGGGGGTACAATCTCTTGTTCAGGCTGCGTTTCCGCCGCAATCATTACAGCTTCATTCTCAAGCGGTGCCTCACCGGACTGCATTTGCGATTCAAATACGATCTGCGCATCAGGTATTACGGTCTCTTGCTCGGGCTGTGCTTCTGTTACGGACATTGCTTCCGTCTCAGGCACTGCCTCATCTGCCTCAGGCTGTGACGATTCTTCGAACATTCCGCCGGCGCCAAACATCTCAGCCAGCCCTCGCAGCTCCTCTTCGTCAGACTGCTCTTCTTCGGGCTGCGCCGCGTCAGCCTTATCTTCCGCTAGGAGCGCCGAGATATCAACAGCCTTCTCCCGCGGCCCAAACATTCCGTTTTCTCCAAAAGCCTCTGAGATCTGAGAGGTTTCGTCCTCCTCATCATCCGAAATCGCCTCCAACGCCGCTGCCAGCATGTCCTCCAGAAAAGCATCCTCTGAATCGGCAGCCTCAGTTTCCCCGGCTTCCTCAGCTGCTTCAGTTTCCTGAACCGCAGTCATTTCCACGCTCTCCGATGCCTCGGTTTCGGGCATATCCTCATCGGTCAGCCTCATATCCTCCGGAACCTGAATGTCTTCAATGTTTTTCAACATCTCTTCCAGCGAAACGTCTTCCGAACGCTGCGGCCTTCCCATCGGCTCCTCGACTGCCGTGTCAACCGATGGTTTCTCGACTGTCGGCTCAATCGGCGGCTTCTCATCTGCCGCTTTAGCCGGCGGCTTTTCGGGCATGTCCACCGGCGGCATCAACTCGTTGACCGCCTGAGACAAGTCCTCCTTTAAATCCGAAAAAAATCCCATTTAATCTGTACCTCCGTTATATGATCGTCTTTAATGTATATGCTGTATTGGCGTGGTCTCCTCCGTGATAGGCAGAAGCTCCGTATTTTCCATGGCCAGAATTTTCTCGATGATCTGCGGCAGCGCTTCCACGGTCGTCCGCTTATCGGCGGAATCATGCAGGAGAATTACCGCCGTATTCCACTGATCCAAATCCGAAGTGCTGTTGGCCACAAGCTTATCGACACTTAAAAGCCCGCTGCTTCCGTCTCCCGAAGAGACATTCCAGTCATAGAACACCATATCCTGACTATCCAGATAATCTATGAACAAATGCATGTCCTCTTTGCTCACAGTATTGGAACTTCCTCCGGGAAACCTGTAAAATCTGCAGGTTTCTCCCGTCAGTTCCTCCAGAAAACTGCGCTCTTTCTCAAAATCCGCCTCAAAATTTTCCAAGGAGGCATACAATTGGGAGTATTTGTGGCTGTAGGAATGCATCCCCAGCGTATGTCCGTTCTCCACGATCTTGAGAATTGCGTTTTGCGAACGCTCGTCCTCCTTGCCCACCACAAAAAAAGTGGCCTTGATATCATATTCTTCCAGAATTTCCAGAATATCATCCGTATAGATGCTGGGGCCGTCATCAAACGTCAAATACACTTTGCGTGTTGAATCCGTCTCCTCCGCCAAGCTCTGCCCTGCCCATGCATCGGATGCCCAACCGGCAGGCGCGCCGGCCTGCGGGATCTCTCCTCCTGCCGCATCCGCATACAGTCTGTCCGGCCCGGACGCCGCACCGGACATCATGAGATGCAATCGGTCCGTCTGTTCGAGAGCCGCCATGCGCTCCGTCAGTGCGTCTATTTTCCGGCTCAGACCTCCGACCTGAATCATCAGAATCAAACAGGCTATTGTCGGCAGTGCCAACAGAAAGAGCAGGTTATAAATGATCAGATGCTTGAATCTTTGGACACGTCTCTGTCTGGCATGTCCGTCCGTTTCTTTACTTCTAACATTATTTCTGACATCATTTCTGTCATCTCTGTTGTGGGTATCTTCATCTTTCGCCGTATCATCCCGCCTGTCCGGCAGATCGCTATCAGACGGCTTATTGTCCGAGAGCCCCCTCCCGTCTCCTTTTGATAACATAGCATCCTGCTCCTTTAAATTGCACATTTTGGCTATACCGCACGGCTGGCACGAATGATATCTCTAATACACATTTACCAGTATAGCATATTCTCCTTTTTGGGGAAAGTACAAAAATATAAAAAAACTAAAAATTGCATATTCCTTCAAGTTATACTATAATAGTTCACGGCAACAAGAATCCTGAGACCTCGGCCTCGGGGTGACAACACAAAGGATGTGTGCCTGCGCGCTGCCGGGCACGGACCGATTCCCACGAATCCTATTCCAATTCTAATCCCATAAAAAGCGGCGCAGAAATGAGGCATAAAATGAGTTTTGAATTTATTAAACGGCTTCCGACCCCCGCGGAAATTCTGGAGGAATACCCGCTCCCTCAGGAGCTTCAGGAGCTCAAGAAGCAGCGCGATGCCGAGATTCGCGACGTAATCACCGGCAAGAGCGATAAATTTCTGGTCATCATCGGCCCTTGCTCCGCGGACAACGAGGACTCTGTGTGCGATTATGTCAATCGTCTCGCCAAAATCAATGACAAAGTAAGCGAGAAACTGATTCTGATCCCCAGAATCTACACCAACAAACCCCGCACCACTGGCGAGGGCTACAAAGGCATGGTACACCAGCCCAATCCTCAGGAAAAACCCGATTTCGTGGCCGGTCTGATCGCCATTCGCAAAATGCATATCCGGGCATTTGAGGAGACGGGGCTCTCCTCTGCCGATGAAATGCTCTACCCTGAAAACTGGGGATATCTGTCCGATCTCCTCTCCTATGTGGCCATCGGCGCCCGCTCGGTGGAAGATCAGCAGCACCGTCTCACCGTCAGCGGTTTTGACGTGCCCGCCGGCATGAAGAATCCCACCAGCGGAGATTTTTCCGTCATGCTCAATGCGGTTTATGCGGCGCAGCATCCGCACTCATTCATCTACCGCGGCTGGGAGGTCAACACCACCGGAAACGATATGGCACATACGGTTCTTCGGGGCGCCACCAATAAGCACGGTCAGAATACGCCCAACTATCACTATGAGGATCTGAACCGCCTGCTGGGAATGTATGACGCCATGGATTTGAAACATCCGGCCTGTGTCATCGACACCAACCACTCCAATTCCAACAAACAGTACGAACAGCAGATCCGCATCGCCAAAGAGATCATGCACAACCGCAAACTCAATCCCGATATCCACAAGCTGGTAAAAGGCCTCATGATCGAAAGCTACATTGAGGAAGGCTGTCAGAAAATCGGCGGCGGCGTATATGGCAAATCCATCACAGATCCTTGTCTGGGCTGGGCAGCCACGGAAAAACTCATCTATGATCTGGCCGAGTATGAGTGATCTCCTATAGGATTCTCACAAATGCCTTAAAAATTACAGGATTGATAAAACTTTCCAGTGCACAGCCCGCGATTGTGACGACAAGCAGGAACAAAAGAGATAATACCCGTCCCGAAAGGACGGGTATTTTTCCGTCCTCCTGATAATGTCCCCTCCCGTATATCATGCGGCAGGTCTTTGCGCACCACAACAGCAATCCGTAAAGAGCCGGTCCATAGAGAAGGTATTGTGGCAGCGTGGCGGCAAACGCAAGCAGTATTCCCTTGATTCCGTATCGGAGCACTCCTGCCGTCAGGAAAGCCCCCACACAGAATCCGTACCATCCCGCCGCGCACACACAGGCCACAATCCCCAGATAGGTGGTGGCCGCCAGCGCCAGCACGCCAAACTCCGTCATGCGCTTGCGCAGAATAAAAACAAAAAGAACACCGCTGTCCAATGTCAAGGCGGATACTTGTCTCAAGGTATTTTCGTCCAACAGCCCCGTATTGTCCAGCAAAATGTTCTTTCCAAAATTCATCATAAATATTCCGGCCACCAATCCCGCCAGAAAAATGTATCCGAAAGGAAATCTGTCACGCATCGCTCCACCTGCCTTAACTCTTTCAATATATGCGAAGCGATGGACGATCATGCTTTCCTCCGTTTAATATGTCACATCCGCATGATTTTATCCTTTTTTCTCTATTTTCTTTATCACTTTCCGTGGTTTCTTTTAAATCCCGCTCAGTCCTCCTGCCCGTACTTTACCGCATAGGTCAAAATACCGCAGATGGTCTTGGAATCCTGCAGTGTTCCGTCAAAGATCATCTGCATCAAATCCTCCAGAGACCATGCCTCCACGTTCAGATACTCGTCCTCATCCAGAT